>NZ_CP125295.1:5400000-6000000 GCF_030412785.1 Paraburkholderia sabiae | reverse complement strand
CCGATTTCGCCCGCCTTCGTCCTCTGCTTGAAATAACCGAGCGAGATATAACCCCACACGTCACGGTCGAGGTCCAAAAGAATCGTGTTCGCGCGCGAAATGGCATCGAACAGTTCGGCCATGTAGTCGTGCGGCTCGATCTGGATCGTGTACGGATTGAACGTCAGCTTCAGACGCTTTTCCACGACTTCCTTCGAAAACGCTTCCCAGTCGAACTCCGGATACGCGGACAAATGCGCATTGAAGTTGCCGACGGCACCGTTCATCTTGCCGAGCAGTTCGACCTTCGCGATGCGGTCGATCGCGCGCGACAGACGCGCCGCGACGTTCGCGATTTCCTTGCCGAGCGTCGTCGGGCTGGCGGGCTGGCCGTGCGTGCGCGAGAGCATTGGCTGATCGGCCTGTGCATGCGCGATCGCGACGAGGCGCTGATGCACGGCGCGCAGCGCGGGCAGGATCACGTGTTCGCGCGCACCGGCGAGCATCAGGCCGTGCGACGTGTTGTTGATGTCTTCCGACGTGCACGCGAAGTGGATGAACTCGCTAGCACGCTCCAGTTCCGGCTGGCCCTTTACCGATTCCTTCAGCCAGTATTCGACGGCTTTCACGTCGTGGTTCGTCACGCGCTCGATGTCCTTGATGCGCGCGGCGTCATGCGCGGTGAAGCGCTCAGCCAGTTGCAGCAGGAACTGCTCCGACGCCTCCGAGAAGCGCGGCACTTCGGCGAAACCGGCGTGCGACAACGCAATCAGCCAGTGGATTTCGACCGTCACGCGATGGCGCATGAACGCAGCTTCCGAGAGCCAGTCTCGCAAGGCTTCGGTTTTCGATGCGTAACGGCCGTCGAGCGGGGAGAGAGCGGTCAGCGCGAAGAGGGTGTCGGGGCGGGTGTCGGACATGATGGGACGCAGGCAGGAACGGTGACGGGAGAACCGCGAATTTTACCACTTTAGGAGATAGGCTCCGGCGCGTGCCCCCGCATCGATGCGCTCGCCCATCCGCGGCGCCGCTAGAATGCAGGCTTTCCGATACTGGTGGAGCGCTAGGTCCGTATGGAACTGAAATGGCTCGAAGATTTCGTGTCGCTGGCGGAAACGCGCAGTTTCAGCCGTTCGGCAGAATTGCGGCACGTGACGCAGCCCGCTTTCTCGCGCCGCATCCAGGCGCTCGAAGCGTGGCTCGGCACCGAACTGATCGACCGTTCGGTTTACCCGACGCGCCTCACGGCAGCGGGCCAGGTCTTCTACGAGCAGGCGCTTGCGATGCTCTCGCAGTTCCACGAAGCGCGCACGCTGCTGCGCGGCCATACGGCAACGCCCGCCGCGACGATCGAATTCGCGGTGCCGCACACGCTATCGCTCACGTATTTTCCGCGCTGGCTGCAAAGCATCGAAGCGCAACTCGGCTCGATCCATACGCGGCTGCGCGCGTTGAACGTGCACGACGCCGTGCTGTCGCTGGTCGAAGGCGGCTGCGATCTGGTGATGGGCTATCACCATCCGAGCCATCCCGTCGCGCTCGATCCCGCGCGGTACGACATGCTGACCCTCGGCATCGAAGCGATCAGCCCGTTCTCCGCGCCGGGCAAGGGCGGCCGCGCGCGCTACACGCTGCCCGGCACACCGGATGCGCCGACGCCGTATCTGTCCTACACACCGAACGCCTATCTGGGCCGCATGACGGAGGTGATCTTTGCGACGGCGCCGGGGCGGCTGTATCTCGATCGCGTGTATGAAACGGACATGGCCGAAGGGCTGAAGGCGATGGCGCTCGCCGGACACGGCGTCGCGTTCCTGCCGCACAGTGCCGTCGAAGACGCCGTCGCCGAGGGCAAGCTGATTCGCCTCGACCGCGCGACGCGCGGTGTTGCGCAAGGCCAGCTCACGCTGACGATGGAGATTCGCCTCTATCGCGACAAGCTCGCCGTGCAAGCCGACGACGCGCGCCAGCAACTCGTGCGCGCGCTGTGGGATGTCGTGAGCGCGGAGCTGGCGCAAGCGTCGAAGTAGGCAACAGTGCATTGCCTCGCCCGCAAATAACGGCCAGGCGACAGCCATTTGCGCTTTCTGCAGCGTTATGCAAGAAAAACATAATCGGATGACCAAACGGCATTGGACCCTTTCGGCGCTTTTTTTCGACAATGACGTCACCCGATAAAACGCTGGAGCGTTCATGTCTACCGCGGCAAATCTGCAGTCCATCCCGTCCTACCTTCATGCCGACGATCTCGGTCCGTGGGGCAACTATCTCCGTCAGGTCGATCGCGTCGCGCCGTACCTCGGCTCGCTGTCGCGCTGGCTCGAAACCCTGAAGCGCCCGAAGCGCATTCTCATCGTCGATGTGCCCATCGAACTCGATAACGGCACGGTGGCTCACTTCGAAGGCTATCGCGTGCAGCACAACGTGTCGCGCGGTCCGGGCAAGGGCGGCGTGCGTTATCACCAGGACGTGACGCTGTCTGAAGTGATGGCGCTGTCGGCGTGGATGTCGGTCAAGAATGCGGCTGTGAACGTGCCGTACGGCGGTGCGAAGGGCGGTATCCGCGTCGATCCGCGCACGCTGTCGCGTGGCGAACTCGAGCGCGTGACGCGCCGCTACACGAGCGAAATCGGCATCATCATCGGACCGAACACAGACATCCCCGCGCCGGACGTGAACACGAACGAGCAGATCATGGCGTGGATGATGGACACGTACTCGATGAACCAGGGCCAAACGGCTACGGGCGTCGTGACGGGCAAGCCGATCACGCTGGGCGGCTCGCTCGGCCGTCGTGAAGCAACGGGCCGCGGCGTGTTCGTCGTCGGCTGCGAAGCGGCGCGTCGTATAGGCATGGACATCGAAGGCGCGCGTATCGCCGTGCAGGGCTTCGGCAACGTCGGCGGCATCGCGGCGCGTCTGTATCAGGAAGCGGGCGCGAAGGTCGTCGCCGTGCAGGATCACACGGGCACGCTGTACAAGGCATCGGGCATCGACGCAGTTGCGCTGCTCGAGCACGTCGCGAAGCATGGCGGCGTCGGCGGCTACGCGGAAGCAGACACGATCGCGAACGAAGACTTCTGGACGGTCGAATCGGACATCCTGATTCCTGCCGCGCTCGAAAACCAGATCACCGAGAAGAACGCGGGCAAGATCCGCACGAAGATCATCGTCGAAGGCGCAAACGGCCCGACCACGACGGCCGCCGACGACATCCTGCACGACAAGGGCATCCTCGTGATCCCGGACGTCGTTGCCAACGCGGGTGGCGTGACGGTGTCGTACTTCGAGTGGGTGCAGGACTTCTCGAGCTTCTTCTGGACGGAAGAGGAGATCAACGAGCGCCTCGAACGCGTGATGCGCGAAGCGTTTGCAGCCGTGTGGCAGGTGGCGAGCGAGCAGAAGGTGTCGGTGCGTACGGCAGCGTTCATCGTCGCTTGCAAACGCATCCTTCAGGCGCGCGAACTGCGCGGCCTGTATCCCTGATATCGGGCGCGGCCGTGTATATCAGCTACACGGCAATCACGGCGCCCGTCATCGACGCGGCGCCACGCAATACTGCTTTTCCAGCGCGATTTCACGAAGTCGCGCAGAATACCGGCGGACGGCACTTTCGGGTGCCGTCCGCTTTTGTGTAGTTGAAGTCACCCGGACCGGTTGCCAAAACCGGCAAAAACGACGCGAACCATGAGGTTTGCATCGACCGGTAAAGGGGCTGTAAGCCAATACCGGCGCCGCCGTCGCGCAAATTGGTGGCTTTATGCAACACTGCGCGCGGAACATGGTTAACAACCATACTTTCAGAATAATTACTGAGATACACTGGCGCCGGTTCTTGCCAAGGAGATCACAAATGAAGGTTAAAAAAGCTGCGCTGCTTCTCGCGACTCTGGGTTTGTTCACCGTAGGCGCGCAAGCGCAGGACGCCGGCACGCTCAAGAAGATCAAGGATACGGGTGTCATTTCGCTGGGCCACCGCGAATCGTCGATTCCCTTCTCGTACTACGACGACAAGCAGAACGTCATCGGCTACTCGCAGGAATTCGCGCTCAAGGTCGTGGATGCCGTCAAGCAGAAGCTGAACATGCCGAACCTGAAGGTCAAGCTGACGCCTGTCACGTCGCAAAACCGTATTCCGCTGGTGCAGAACGGCACCGTCGACCTCGAATGCGGCTCGACCACCAACAACGCCGAGCGTCAGCAGCAGGTCGCATTCTCGAACACGATTTTCGTGATTGGCACGCGTCTGATGACGAAGAAGGATTCGGGCGTGAAGGACTGGGCTGACCTGAAGGGCAAGACGGTCGTCACGACGGCGGGCACGACGTCGGAGCGCCTGCTTCGCAAGATGAATCAGGACAAGAACATGGGCATGAACATCATCAGCGCGAAGGATCACGGGGAATCGTTCCTGACGCTGTCGACGGGTCGTGCCGCTGCGTTCATGATGGACGACGCACTGCTCGCAGGCGAGCGCGCGAAGTCGAACAATCCGGGCGATTTCGTGATCGTCGGCGCGCCGCAATCGCATGAAGCGTACGGCTGCATGCTGCGCAAGAACGATCCGGAATTCAAGAAGGTCGTCGACGACGCGATCGCGAAGGTCGAAACGTCGGGCGAAGCAGCGACGATCTACAAGAAGTGGTTCGAATCGCCGATCCCGCCGAAGGGCCTGAACCTGGCCTTCCCGGAAAGCGACGACATGAAGGCGCTGTACAAGGCACCGAACGACAAGGCAATCGACTAAACCTCGAGCAACCCGTTAGTCAGTCAACGTGTTGAACGGAACGGAAGGGGCAGGCGCTTCTTCCGTTTCTTTTTGTTGGAGTCTTCGTCATGTCATACCACTGGAACTGGGGCATTCTGCTAAGTCCGGTTTCCACCGGCGAGCCGACCACCTATCTCGGCTGGCTCCTGTCCGGCCTCTGGGTGACGGTCACCGTTTCGCTGTCCGCGTGGGTGATCGCGCTGATCGTGGGTTCGCTGTTCGGCGTGCTGCGCACGGTCCCGAACAAGAAGCTCGCGGCGATCGGCACCGTCTACGTCGCCATCTTCCGTAACATTCCGCTGATCGTTCAGTTCTTCGTCTGGTATCTGGTGATACCGGAACTGCTGCCCGTTTCGATCGGTACGTGGTTCAAGCAACTGCCGCCCGGCGCGCAGTTCTTCTCGTCGTCGATCATCTGTCTCGGGCTGTTCACGGCCGCACGGGTGTGCGAGCAGGTGCGCTCGGGCATCAACGCACTGCCGCGCGGCCAGCGCGGCGCGGGTCTCGCGCTCGGCTTGACGCAATGGCAGACGTATCGCTACGTGCTGCTGCCCGTTGCGTACCGGATCATCGTGCCGCCGCTCACGTCCGAGTTCCTGAACATCTTCAAGAACTCCGCCGTCGCGTCGACCATCGGTCTGCTCGATCTGTCGGCGCAGGCGCGTCAGCTCGTCGACTACACGGCGCAGACGTATGAGTCGTTCATCGCTGTCACGGTCGCGTATCTGCTCATCAACCTGATCGTGATGACGCTGATGCGCATCGTCGAAGCCAAGAGCCGGCTGCCTGGCTATATCGGAGGCAAGTGATGCATCATTTCGACTGGAGCGGTATTCCGGGCGCACTGCCGACGCTGTGGACGGGCGCCATCGTCACGTTCAAGATCACGCTGCTCGCGATCGTGATCGGTATCGTGTGGGGCACGGTGCTCGCGCTCTTGCGCCTGTCGGGCGTCAAGCCGCTGGAGTGGTTCGCGAAGCTGTACGTGACGCTCTTCCGCTCGATCCCGCTGGTGATGGTTCTGCTGTGGTTCTTCCTGATCGTGCCGCAGGTGCTTCAGAACGTGTTGGGCCTTTCCGCGGACATCGACATCCGCCTCGCTTCGGCGATGGTCGCGTTCTCGCTGTTCGAAGCCGCGTATTACTCGGAAATCATCCGTGCCGGCATTCAGGCGGTACCGCGCGGGCAGGTCAATGCGTCGTTCGCGCTCGGCATGAACTATTCGCAGGCGATGCGCCTCGTGGTGCTGCCGCAGGCGTTCCGCGCGATGGTGCCGCTGCTGCTCACGCAGGCCATCGTGCTGTTTCAGGATACGTCGCTCGTCTACGTGATCAGTCTCGCCGACTTCTTCCGCACGGCCACGAATATTGGCGACCGTGACGGTACGAACGTCGAAATGGTACTGTTCGCCGGTGCGTGTTACTTCGTGATCTGCGTGGTCGCGTCGGGCCTCGTCAAAAGTCTTCAGAAAAAGGTCGCAAGATGATCTCTATCAAGAATGTGTCGAAGTGGTACGGCCAGTTTCAAGTGCTGACCGACTGCACGACGGAAATCAAAAAGGGCGAAGTGGTCGTCGTGTGCGGCCCGTCGGGTTCGGGCAAATCGACGCTCATCAAGACCGTGAACGGCCTCGAGCCGTTCCAGAAGGGTGACATCGTCATCAACGGCCAGTCGCTGACCGACAAGAAGACGAACCTGTCGAAGCTGCGTGCGAAGGTCGGCATGGTGTTCCAGCACTTCGAACTGTTCCCGCATCTGTCGATCACCGAAAACCTGACGCTCGCGCAGATCAAGGTGCTCGGCCGTTCGAAGGACGAAGCGACCGCGAAGGGCCTGAAGCTGCTCGATCGCGTCGGCCTGCGCGCGCATGCCGACAAGTATCCGGGCCAGCTGTCGGGCGGTCAGCAGCAGCGCGTGGCGATTGCGCGCGCGCTGTCGATGGATCCCGTCGCGATGCTATTCGACGAGCCGACGTCGGCGCTCGACCCCGAGATGATCAACGAAGTGCTCGACGTGATGGTCGAACTCGCGCAGGAAGGCATGACCATGATGTGCGTGACGCACGAAATGGGCTTCGCGAAGAAGGTCGCGCATCGCGTGATCTTCATGGACAAGGGCTTGATCGTCGAGGACGACCGCAAGGAAGACTTCTTTGCGAATCCGAAGTCGGATCGCGCGAAGGACTTCCTCGCAAAGATCCTGCACTGAGATTAGGCTTCAGTTGTTGAAAAAGCCGCTTCTTCGGAAGCGGCTTTTTTATTTGTCGCAGAGTTGTCTTGCCGTCGCTTGCGCAACATAAGACTAAGCGAGGAAATGTTAGGAATGTTATCTATTAATGCGTTGATTAATCGGACTCGTCTCATGTGATCCATACTCGCGCGAGCATAAGCTTGCCGGGCGAAATGCGATGAGTGCGGGCGAACTGCGTTGCCGTCATCCGTTTCGATCGACAAGAGAGTGTCATGAAAGTGTTTTTGTTGAGCGACCTCGTCGTTCACGAGCTGATGTCAATGCACTTGGAAGGACAGTGGCTGACGCCCGGGCAATTCCTGGAATCGGCGCGGTTGTGGGTTTCACGTTATGCGTTTAATAATCAGTTATCCAAAGAATTGTTAGGGGTACTGGAGACTGAGGCGATCCGGATCGCAGAGCGTCTGATGCGAGATGTCGAATTCAAGGGACAAGAGTCGCAGCTAGAGCGTCTGTTGCTCGATATTCATGCCGTCGACTACGCAGATCCGTTGAGCGCGCGCATCCTGGCGGCGAGTCTGGAAATCTGTCGCTCGAAGTTGTGCGATAGCTGTTCACATTGCGCTGAACGCAGCGAGGCGAAAGGCGCGTGCGAGGACGGATGGCGTTGTCATCCAGCGTTGCAGTTGCTTCTGTGCGGAACACACGCCACCGCCAGATAAAACGATCAGGATTCGTACGCCGCCGCGTCGTCCGATTCGAGATCGGCCACGGAAGCGGCGGGCAGCATGCTCGCCGATGCGCCGGGATCGCAAGCCGGATTGCGCGCCTTCTCCAGCACGGCAGGCGGCACAGGCACATTGGCACGCGCGATCACTTCGCCATGCTGGAACATCAGCAGGTCGCCGGGCTCGAAGGCCGTCCAGATTTCGTTGTCCGTCAGCGGCTGCGTGGCGATGACGGCGACGCGGTCTTCGGGCGTCGTGTACTTCGCGAAGTCGATCGACACGTCCGCGTCGACGAGATGCGCGGTCGAAAAAGGCCAACTGCGCACGAGGTAATGCAGATGCGTCGAGCAATGTGCGAACAGCGCCTGGCCGTTCGACATCAGAAAATTGAACACGCCGAACTGTGTGATTTCCTTCGTGAGCGTTTCGAGTGCGGCGAACAGTTCGTCGAGCGGCGGCTGCGAGCCTGGAAACGCCTTGCGCAGACCTTGAAGCAGCGCGCAGAACGCCAGTTCGCTATCCGTGCTGCCGACGGGCTGATACACGCCCGACAACACCGGGCTGTAGTTCTGCAGATCGCCGTTGTGCGCGAAGATCCAGTGACGTCCCCACAGTTCGCGCATGAACGGGTGACAGTTCTCGAGCACGATATGCCCTTGCGTCGCCTTACGGATATGCGCAATCGTGTTCTTCGACTTGATCGGGTAGCTCTTGACCATGTCGGCGATCGGCGAGGTGGCCGACGACTGATGGTCGATGAACAGGCGACAGGCCTTGTCTTCGAAGAAGGCGATGCCCCAGCCGTCGGAGTGGTGGTCGGTGACGCCGCCGCGTGCTGCGAAGCCGGTGAACGAGAACGTGACGTCCGTCGGCGCGGCGCAATTCATTCCGAGTAGTTGGCACATGATGCGGAAGACAAGCCTTTCGAACGGGGTATGCAGCGGGGCATCAGCACGCCGGAGCCGACCCGTTACAATGATGATTTTCCAAGCATATCACCGAGCCAGAAACGGCAAAAAGCAAAATTGACGGGTGTTTTGGCTGCATTTGTGGATTAGCCTCGTCAGTTATGTCGTGCGTCGTGCGGTTTGCCGTGTCTGCGCCCCTCGTGAGTTCCCGCCATGACTGCTTCTACCGCTGCTTCCGTCGATACCCTCACGCTCGCCCGTCCCGATGACTGGCACCTGCACGTCCGCGACGGCGCGATGCTCGCGGCCGTCCTGCCGCATACCGCGCGCCAGTTCGGCCGCGCGATCATCATGCCGAACCTGAAGCCGCCCGTCACGACGACAGAAATGGCGCGCGCCTATCGCGAGCGGATCGTCGCGGCGATTCCGGCGGGCGTGAAGTTCGAGCCGCTGATGACGTTGTATCTCACCGACAACACACCGCCCGACGAAATCCGCCGCGCGCGCGAAAGCGGCTTCGTGCATGGCGTGAAGCTCTACCCGGCAGGTGCGACGACGAACTCGGACGCAGGTGTCACCGACATCCACAAGTGCGCGAAGACGCTGGAAGCGATGCAGGAAGTGGGGATGCCGCTGCTGATCCACGGCGAAGTGACGGAGTCGTCGATCGATCTGTTCGATCGCGAGAAAGTGTTCATCGATCGCGTAATGACGCCGCTGCGCCGCGATTTCCCGGCGCTGAAAGTCGTGTTCGAGCACATCACGACCAAAGATGCCGCCGATTACGTCCGCGACGCGGGCGCGCCGCCCGAACTGCTCGGCGCGACGATCACCGCGCATCATCTGCTGTACAACCGCAACGCGATTTTCCAGGGCGGCATTCGTCCGCATTACTACTGTCTGCCGGTGCTGAAGCGCGAGACGCATCGCGTGGCGCTCGTCGAAGCGGCGACGTCGGGCAATCCGCGCTTCTTCCTCGGCACGGACAGCGCGCCGCATCCGAAGGGTCTGAAGGAGCATGCATGCGGCTGCGCGGGCTGCTACACGGCGCTGCATGCGCTCGAACTGTACGCAGAAGCGTTCGATACGGCGGGCGCGCTGGACAAGCTCGAAGGTTTCGCGAGCTTCTACGGTGCGGACTTCTACGGTCTGCCGCGTAGCGAAGAGAAAGTGACGCTGCGTCGCGAACAGTGGACGCTTCCCGCGGAAGTTGAAGCGGGCGATACGCCCGTCGTGCCGCTGCGCGGTGGCGAGGCAATCGACTGGAAGCTCGTTTGAGAACCGGCTGACGGTATGTCGCGTGGTGCAGTTTCACTGGACGGTGCGCCGAAGCGCGCCGCGCCGGGCTTTGCGGATATCGACTGGTCGCGGCCGTGGTTTGCGCAGGTCGCGGCTCTCGGCGTGCGGTGGCAACAGGCCGCGCTGGTCGGCGCGTTCGAACAGTTGCGTGAGATGAATGCGGACGCGGCTTCCGCTCTCATCACGACGGGACGCGGACAGAAGCTCGCGTTCATCCCTCAGGATGCGTTGCCGCCCGGCACCGCCTACGAGGCGCATATCGCGGCAACGGGCTGCGTGCCGACGCGCCACAATCTCCATGACTTCTTCAATGCGCTGACGTGGTTCCAGTTTCCGCGCATCAAGGCAGCGCTGAGCGCGCGCGGATCGGCGGCCGTCGATGCGCTGGGCATCGGTCCGACGCGTGGCGGCATCCGCGATGCACTCACGGTGTTCGATGAAAACGCCGTGCTGTTTGCATCGTCAGATCCGACGTTGAGCACCGCGCTGCGCTCGTTCGACTGGAAGACGCTTTTCATCGATCAACGCCCTGCATGGGACTCGCGCTGCGAAGTGCGCTGTTTCGGGCACGCGCTGCTCGAAAAGCTCGTCATGCCTTACAAGGCATGCACTGGGCATGCGTGGATCGTCGCGGTGCCGTCGGCGTATTTCACGTGGACACGCGCTGCACGCGACGCGTTTCTGGATGATGCCGTCGCCTGCGCATTGCTGGACGGCGACGCCTTCAGCAGCCAGATGTTCGCGCCGCTCCCGGTGCTCGGCATTCCAGGCTGGTGGGCGGACAACGAGACGGCATCCTTTTACGACGACGGTTCCGTGTTTCGCAGCGGCCGACGGTCCCGCGTCGCGCCCGATGGTAAAATCGCCGCCAGCAAAGCAGGCCAGGCAGTCGCGGCCTCGGCGGTTTCGGCCGGCGAGGGCGAGGAAAGTCCGGACTCCACAGGGCAGGGTGATGGCTAACGGCCATCCGTGGTGACACGCGGAACAGGGCAACAGAAAGCAAACCGCCGATGGCCCGTCGCAAGACGGGATCAGGTAAGGGTGAAACGGTGCGGTAAGAGCGCACCGCGGCTGCGGCGACGTAGACCGGCACGGTAACCTCCACCCGGAGCAATTCCAAGTAGGCTGGCTAGCATCTTCGAGATGCAGGACGGGGCCCCCGTCACGTCAGCGGGTAGGAAGCTTGAGCGCGTCAGTAATGGCGCGCCTAGAGGAATGACTGCCACGCGTGACGCGCTTTCGGGCGCGTCGCGTGCACAGAATCCGGCTTATCGGCCTGCTTTGCCGCTTAAATGACAAATGCCGGCGTCCGTTGGGACGCCGGCATTTTTATTGACACGCCGATTCCGGTCTGGACTCAGTCCGCGACGATATCGAACGAATGCGTGAGTTCGGCTGTCTTCGCGATCATGATTGACGCCGAGCAATATTTGTCGTGCGACAGATTGATCGCGCGTTCCACCGTCGACGGATTCAGGTTCTTGCCCGTCACCGTGAAGTGGAAGTGGACCTTGGTAAACACCTTCGGGTCTTCGCTTGCGCGCTCGGCTTTCAGCGTCACCGAACAGCCGCTGATTTCCTGACGGCTTTTCTTCAGGATCATCACAACGTCGTACGCGGTGCAGCCGCCCGTGCCGAGCAACACCATTTCCATGGGACGCGGCGCCAGATTGCGGCCGCCGCCTTCCGGCGCGCCGTCCATCGCGACGAGGTGGCCGCTGCCCGTTTCGGCGGCGAATGCCATGCCGTCCTGACCCATCCAGCTGACTTTGCATTCCATGCGTGTACTCCGTCTGACAAGCTTGAATTCGAGAAGCGCATTGTAGCCCGACCGATGGTGGCTCGCCCGGAGCGACATCGGTCGCAGCTTATGCGCGGTCGGGGTTGTATGTTGCGCCGCCGCATGTTCCGCGCATAGGGGATAGCACGGACCATTTTGAGATTGCTGCCTGACATCAACTTGGGTGCCGGATCGCTGAAAATCAAGCAACCCATTGTTTTCAAACCGGATGGCGCCCGATGTGAAGACGGTTGGTGGATTTCAAATTATGAAATCGAATTTCGCATTGCAAATGTTCTTGCGTTGCACAAGCTGCGCCCATATAATCTGTTCATTGGTTGTCGCAGTTCGACAATCTCCGCATGTCTCCTCCACCCTCCTCCTAAGGTGGATTAAGCCCGAACCGCTAGTTCGGGCTTTTTTTCGTCCATCCTTCCCCGGTTGCCTCTCATGTTTTGACTCTTTGAGGCAAAATCCTTTATAATCATCAGCTTTTCCGCAATCGTGCCCGCGGAGGAAGAACAGGGAGAGCCTGCACGCGCCTCGAAGCGCACATACAAGCAGGAAAAACACTGGGCGCAGCACTAATTTTTTGGATCGATCATGAAGACGTTTTCCGCAAAAGCCCATGAGGTGACGCGTGAATGGTTTGTGATTGACGCGACGGATAAGGTTCTCGGCCGTGTCGCCAGCGAAGTGGCACACCGTCTTCGCGGCAAGCACAAGCCTGAGTTCACTCCGCACGTCGACACCGGTGATTTCATCATCGTTATCAACGCCGGCAAGCTGAAGGTCACGGGCAACAAGACCACGGACAAGAAGTACTATCGCCACTCGGGCTACCCGGGCGGTATCTATGAAACGACGTTCGGCAAGATGCAAGAACGCTTCCCGGGCCGTGCGCTCGAGAAGGCGGTCAAGGGCATGCTGCCGAAGGGCCCGCTGGGCTACGCGATGATCAAGAAGCTGAAGGTCTACGCAGACGCAACGCATCCGCACTCGGCTCAACAGCCGAAGGCGCTCGAGATCTAAGGGGAGCCCACATGATCGGTAACTGGAATTACGGTACGGGCCGCCGCAAGAGCGCAGTTGCTCGTGTCTTCATCAAGGCAGGCAAGGGCGACATCGTCGTCAATGGCAAGCCCATCGCTGACTACTTCTCGCGCGAAACGTCGCTGATGATCGTGCGCCAGCCGCTGGAACTGACGAACCACGGCGCCACGTTCGACATCAAGGTCAACGTGTCGGGCGGCGGTGAAACGGGCCAGGCGGGCGCAGTTCGCCACGGCATCACCCGCGCGCTGATGGACTACGACGCAACGCTGAAGTCGGCACTGTCGAACGCAGGCTTCGTGACGCGTGACGCACGTGAAGTCGAGCGTAAGAAGGTCGGTTTCCACAAGGCACGTCGCCGCAAGCAGTTCTCGAAGCGTTAATCGTTTCGGGCTGGCTCTGTTTCAGACAGGGCCTGCTGCAGAAAGCCGCCAACGCAGATGCGAAGGCGGCTTTTTTATTTTCGGCTTTTTATTTTCCATCGTGCGTGCCGTCTGCCTTTGGGGCGCGTCGGGACAGGGGTAACACATCCAGTCCGAGCTTGTCCTAAGCTGTTCTGCATAAGAACCTATTGATTTCATGGGCATCAGCACGATATCGGGAAGAGCAATACAATAGCGGCTAGAAGCTTTTTTGGAGAGTTCGCATGGACGCAGTGACCGACACCCCCGTGACCGAGATGCCGGCACCGTTCGTCTTTACCGACGCAGCGGCTGACAAGGTCAAGGAACTGATCGAAGAAGAAGGCAACCCGGAACTGAAACTGCGCGTTTTCGTGCAGGGTGGCGGTTGCTCGGGCTTTCAGTATGGTTTCACCTTCGACGAAGCAATCAACGAAGACGACACCGTGATGAACAAGAGCGGCGTCCAGTTGCTGATCGACTCGATGAGCTACCAGTACTTGGTGGGCGCTGAGATCGACTACAAGGACGATATCAACGGCGCTCAGTTCGTGATCAAGAACCCGAACGCCACGACCACCTGTGGTTGCGGTTCGTCGTTCTCGGTGTAATCGAATCTATTTCGCGCTTTACGTCGCGCAAATGATGGTAAAACGGGGCTTCGGCCCCGTTTTTGTTTTCGCAAGTCGACTTCCGGGCAGTCGCTCAACGCGGATAGATCGCGCCAAGCACCCGTTCGTCGGCCGCGCCGGTTACTGACGGCAAATTCCCGGGCTCCCGCGCGACGCAGCGCATGGCGAGCCACGCGAACGCCAGCGGCTCGACCTGGTGCGGCGGCACGCCGAGCGCCTCAGTCGTCATGACCGGGACGCCGCTACAGCCGCTTTCCGCAAGCGCGCTCTGCAGCGCTTTCATGATCTCGGGATTGCGCGCTCCGCCACCGCATACATATACGGCCTTGCAGTCGGGCGCATGGCGCTCGATTTCGCGCGCGACCGTCACGGCGGTCAGCGCGACCAGCGTGGCCTGGACGTCGGCGGGACTGACATCGGCGAAACCTTGCAGCTTGGCGTCGAGCCACTCCGGGTTGAACAGGTCGCGCCCCGTGCTCTTGGGCGGTTGCGCCTCGAAAAACGGCTCGTCGAGGAACGCGTTCAACAGCGGCCGATGCACCTGGCCCGTCGCGGCAAACTGACCGTTCTCATCGAAGGGTTTGCGCAGATGCCGGTGCGCCCATTCGTCGAGCAGCGCATTCGCGGGGCCGCAATCGAAGCCGCGCACGGCCCCGTTCGCCGACAGAATCGTGATATTGCTGATCCCGCCGAGGTTGCAAACCACGCGCGTCTCGTTCTTCGCCCCGAAAACCGTCGCGTGGAACGCAGGCACAAGGGGCGCGCCCTGGCCGCCCGCTGCGACATCGCGGCTACGGAAATCGGCGATCACGTCGATGTGCGTCATTTCTGCGAGCAAGGCCGGGTTGTTGATCTGGCGCGTGTAACCCTTTTCGGGCCGATGCCGCACCGTCTGACCGTGCACGCCGATCGCGCGCACATCGGCGGCGGACAGATTTCCCGAACGCAGCAACTCATGGCAGCACACCGTGTAGCGTGCAGCCAGCGCGTTGGCGGCCAGTGCCTCGCGCTCGATTTCGTTGTCGCCGGGCTGCTGGAGACGGAACAGTGCTTCGCGCAGGCCTTCGGAAAAACCCACGAATGCCTGCGACCGCACGACGGGCGCCTTACCCGCCGCAAACTCGACCGCGACCCCGTCCACGCCGTCCATGCTCGTGCCCGACATCAATCCGAAATACACGCCGTCTGCCCTGTTGCCTGTGTTGTCCACGTTGTGCTCCTGTAGCGCTGACGCACGCTTCTCGCGTGCTGTTGTCGAGAATTGTCGCTCAACGGCGAGTTGCATAACAACCTGGCCGATCGGCCAGGGTGCGCGTCGGCGAAAAATCCGGACAATGTGCTTCGACGTAGTTCCCGACGTTTGCAGCGAGTAGAGGGCGCAATGCGCCGCAACTATGGGACAATCTCTCTTTTTGCGATCTCCCGTTCCAGCATGAGCACCGAGTCCACCGCCAAGCCCAATTCCGCCTACCCGATCACCGACGAAGTCCGCCACGCGCTCGAAGTCACGAAGCGCGGCGTCGACGAACTGCTGATCGAAGAGGAGTTCGCGCAAAAGCTCGCGAAGAGCGCGGCCACAGGTACGCCGCTGCGTATCAAGCTCGGTCTCGACCCGACGGCGCCCGACATCCACATCGGCCACACCGTCGTGCTGAACAAGATGCGCCAGTTGCAGGACCTCGGCCACACGGTGATCTTCCTGATCGGCGATTTCACGTCGCTGATTGGCGATCCGTCCGGCCGCAATGCGACGCGTCCGCCGCTCACGCGCGAGCAGATCGAATCGAACGCGAAGACGTACTTCGAACAGGCCGCGCTCGTGCTCGACCGCGCGAAGACGGAAATCCGCTACAACAGCGAATGGTCGATGCCGCTCGGCGCCGACGGCATGATCAAGCTCGCATCGCGTTACACCGTCGCGCGCATTCTGGAACGCGAAGACTTCACGAAGCGGTTCCAGAGCGGCGTGCCCATTTCGATCCACGAATTCCTGTATCCGCTGATGCAGGGCTACGACTCGGTCGCGCTGAATGCCGACCTCGAACTCGGTGGCACGGACCAGAAGTTCAACCTGCTGGTCGGCCGTGAACTGCAGAAGCAGTATGGCCAGGAACAGCAGTGCATTCTGACGATGCCGCTGCTCGAAGGTCTCGACGGCGTCGAAAAGATGTCGAAGTCGAAGGGCAACTACGTCGGTATCAGCGAGAAGCCGACCGACATGTTCGGCAAGCTGATGAGCATCTCCGACGTGCTGATGTGGCGCTACTTCGAACTGCTGTCGTTCCGTCCGATGACGGAAATCGAGGGCTACAAGCGCGAGATCGAAGGCGGGCGCAATCCGCGCGACTTCAAGGTGTTGCTCGCGCAGGAAATTGTCGCGCGCTTTCACTCGCAGGCCGACGCCGAACGCGCGCTCGAAGACTTCAATCACCGTGCGAAGGGCGGCGTGCCGGACGATATCCCGTCGGTGACGCTGGCGGGCGCGCCGCTGGCTATTGGCCAGTTGCTGAAGCAGGCGGGCCTCGTGCCGTCGACGAGCGAAGCGCTGCGCAACATCGAGCAGGGCGGCGTGAAGATCGACGGCGCCACCGTTTCGGACAAGGGGCTGAAGGTCGAAGCGGGCGAGTTCGTCGTGCAAGTCGGCAAGCGCCGCTTTGCGCGTGTCACGTTGACGGCATGATGCGCTGCCTGCGTTCGAACGCGACTCAACGGGCTCGCGCCGCATGATCGCGCTGATACAACGCGTGCGGCGAGCCGAAGTACGCGTCGACGATCGCGTGACGGGTGCGATCGATGCAGGCCTGCTCGCGCTGGTCTGCGCGGAGCGCGGCGACACCGACGCCATCGCCGACAAGCTGCTAGCCAAGTTGCTCGGCTATCGCGTGTTCAGTGACGTTGCGGGCAAGATGAATCTGCCGGTGCAGAATATCGACGGCGCGGGGAGCGCGGGCGGCTTATTGCTGGTGTCTCAGTTCACGCTGGCCGCCGACACGAACAGCGGTCTGCGTCCGAGTTTTACGCCTGCCGCGCCGCCTGACGAGGGCAAGCGGCTGTTCGACTACTTCGTCTCGGCGGCGCGGGCGAAGCATCCCATCGTCGAAACGGGCGAGTTCGGCGCGGACATGCAGGTGTCGCTCGTCAACGACGGTCCAGTGACGTTCTGGTTGCAAACGCGCGCGTAATCTTCGTTTTCCGGTTCCGAATTCATGGCGACACAAGTTCTCTTCATCCGACACGGCGAAACCGACTGGAACCGCATCAAGCGCATTCAAGGGCACATCGACATTCCGCTCGCGACGAGCGGCGTCGAGCAGGCCCAGCGGCTCGCTGAACGGTTTGCGCGCGAGTTGAAAGAGGGCGCGCGACTCGACGCGATCTATTCGAGCGATCTGATGCGCGCACAGCAAACGGCGCAGCCTTTTGCTGATGTGCTCGGACTGCCGCTGCAACTCAGCGAAGGCCTGCGCGAGCGCAATTACGGCGCGTTCCAGGGGCACGACAGCGACGAGATCGCGCTGCGCTTTCCCGATGAGTACGCGCAATGGCAAACGCGCGATCCTGGCTTCCACCCGCCGGAAGGCGAATCGCAGCGCGTGTTCTATCACCGCGTGCTGCATGCGCTCGAACCGATCGTCGCTGCGCATCCGAATGGACGGATTGCGTGTGTCGCGCATGGCGGCGTGCTGGATTGTGTGTATCGCTTCGCGAACGGTTTGTCGCTGGATGCGCCGCGCAACTATCAGTTGCTGAACACGAGCGTGAACGTGGTCGATTTCGAAGACGGCCGCGCGTCGGTCGTGTCGTGGGCGGATGTCACACATCTTGGCGGCCACGCCGAAGACGACAGCTTCAAGAAGACGCCTGAATCAGCGCGTTGAATTCGATAAGACGCGGCGACATGGCGCACCGCGTGTCCTGTTTCCGAGGAGCCGCTTAGCTCTTCTCCGAATCCCACAGATTGCGGACCGGGCTCGCCGAATCGGGTGCGGCCAGGCCGAAGTGCCGATACGTCAGCATCGTTGCGACTCGTCCGCGCGGCGTGCGTTGCAGAAAGCCTTGCTGAATCAGATACGGCTCAAGCACGTCTTCGATCGTGTCGCGCTCTTCACCGATTGCCGCCGCCAGATTGTCGACGCCGACCGGACCGCCATCGAACTTGTGCAGGATCGCTTCAAGCAGCTTGCGGTCCATCAGATCGAAACCGACGGGATCGACATCCAGCATTTTCAGCGCCGCATCCGCGACCTTCGCGGTGATATTGCCGTCTGCCTTCACTTCGGCGTAATCGCGCACGCGGCGCAGCAGCCGGTTCGCGATACGCGGTGTACCGCGCGAGCGCTTCGCGATTTCCAGTGCGCCATCGGGATGAATCTGCGCGCCCAGCAGCGACGCCGAACGGCTCACGATGCGCGCCAGTTCTTCCGCGTTATAAAACTCCAGCCGCGCGACGATACCGAATCGGTCGCGCAACGGATTGGTCAGCATGCCCGCACGCGTCGTTGCGCCGACCAGCGTGAACGGCTGCAGATCGAGCTTCACGCTGCGCGCGGCGGGGCCTTCGCCGATCATGATGTCGATCTGATAATCCTCGAGTGCCGGATACAGGATTTCCTCGACGACGGGCGACAGCCGGTGAATCTCGTCGATGAAGAGCACGTCGTTGGCTTCGAGATTGGTCAGCAGCGCCGCGAGATCGCCTGCGCGCTCCAGCACGGGGCCTGACGTCTGCCGCAGATTCACGCCCATTTCGCGCGCGATGATGTGTGCAAGTGTGGTCTTGCCGAGACCCGGCGGACCGAACAGCAGAACGTGATCCAGCGATTCCGAACGGCGCTTGGCCGCCTCGATGAAAATTTCGAGCTGGCCGCGCACCTTTTCCTGGCCGACGTATTCGTCGAGCTGACGTGGGCGCAACGCGCGCTCGAACGCTTCCTCATTCGGCGACACAGGCGTGGCGGCGATGATGCGTTCGGCGGCGAGTTTGTCGTGTTCGATCATGCGGGCATTGTACCGCGCGCGGCCCGTTCGAAGACCTGGCCGAACGGCCAGGGTGTGTTTCAAAAAACGGCGTGCGAAGCTTCACGCATGCCGTTTGTCGAGCGCGAAATCAGGCCTTCGACAGCGCCTTCAAAGCGAGCTTGATGCCTTCGGAAACACCCGTGCCGGCGGGCACGTTCTTGATGGCAGCCAGCGCTTCTTTTTCGGAGTAACCCAATGCCAGCAATGCATTCAGGATGTCGGACGCATGATCGGACTGCGACGCGGCGCCCGCCATCGCGCCGAGGTCGGCGCCGAGCTTGCCCTTCAGTTCGAGCAGGAGCCGCTCCGCCGTCTTCTTGCCGATGCCCGGCACCCGCGTGAGACGCGCGGCGTCCTGCATCGTCACAGTCTGCGACAGTTCCTGCACGCTCATGCCCGACAGGACGGCCAGCGCCATGCGCGCGCCGATACCCGTGATCTTTAACAATTCGCGAAACGTCGAACGCTCTTGCGGCGTGAGAAAGCCATACAGCAGATGCGCGTCTTCGCGCACGATCATCTGCGTGAGCAGCACGACCTTTTCGCCCGTTCCCGGAAGGTTGTAGAACGTGCTCATCGGTACATCGACTTCGTAGCCGACACCGTTGCAGTCGATCAGAAGGTGAGGCGGATTCTTTTCCAGCAGGACGCCGGCGATGCGACCGATCATGGCGGGTTCAATCGAGAGGGAAAGCGCGAGTGTAGCGCAGCACGATCGGCTTTCGTACGCTGCGTCTGACGAAGTCGGAAGCGGCGGCCGATTGACCTCGCGGTACGCGCTCCTTAAACTGAGATCCCTTTTGGACGTTCCACCACTGGCCAAAAGGGGTCTTCGATGCTCAGTCTTACCACGCTCGCGCTGTTTTCAGGCGCGTGTCTCGCGCTTACTGCCACACCCGGTCCTGATATGTTGCTGATTGCGTCCCGCAGCGTGAGTCAGGGAAGGGCGGCGGGCTTTGCGTCGTTCGCCGGGATTATGGTCGGCACATACTGCCACGCGCTTGCCGCGGCGTTCGGTCTGTCACAGCTCTTTCTTGCCGCGCCGATGGCCTACGACATCGTGCGCTTCGCGGGCGCGGCCTACCTGCTCTATCTCGCGTGGAAGACGCTCCGCTCGGAGGGCACGATGCTCGCACCCGACGCGTCGATGCGACGCTATCCCGTTGGTCGAATTTTCAGTCAAGGGCTGTTCACGAACCTGCTCAATCCAAAGGTTGCGCTGTTCGTGCTCGCGCTGTTTCCACAGTTCGTGAAGCCGGAGGCAGGATCGGTCGCTGTGCAGATCATGTTGCTTGCGACCGTGCTCAATGTGATCGGCTTCTTTGTGAATGGCAGCGTGATTCTGCTGGCCAGCAAGCTGAACCGAAAACTGACTGGCGGCAAGCGTCCTTCGCGTTGGCCGCAGTATCTGCTCAGTTCGGTGTTCGCCGGCCTGGCGTGCCGACTCGCACTGGCAGGACAACGCTGACGCCGGGGGCGTTTAGCCCACCAACCGCCCGCGCCGTACCCGCAAGCCCTTCTTCGCGAGCGCCGGCGCAATGCCGCCCAGCGTGCTCAACGTGCCGCCGCCATGCGCGTGGCAGATCGCCATGCCGAGCGCGTCGGCGGCGTCCGTCGACGGAATGCCCGACAGGCACAAGAGCCGCACGACCATCTGCTGCATCTGTTCCTTGGTCGCGCGTCCGTAGCCGACCACGGCCTGCTTCAGTTGAAGCGCGGTGTATTCGGCAACGGGCACGCCGCCCGCCACCATCCCGCAAATCGCTGCGCCACGCGCCTGACCGAGCAGCAGCGTCGACTGCGGGTTGACGTTGACGAACACCTTTTCGATTGCCGCCTGGTCGGGCGCATGCTGGCGGATCAGTGTCGAGATGCCTTCGAAAATGGTGCCGAGGCGCGTCGGAAGATCGGCGTCGGCTGTCTTGATGACGCCGCTCGTGACGTAAGTCAGCTGATGGCCGGACTGATCGATCACGCCGAAACCGGTCACGCGCAAGCCTGGGTCGATGCCGAGAATTCTCATAAGTGCCGTGCGTATTCAGTGCCTGCGATACTACAACGGCACAACGTCAAACGCGAAATGCAAAACGGCCCGGCAGTTGCACACTGCCGGGCCGTTTCAAAACGCTTCGGGAGAAGCAGGTCAGATCAGTGGCGGAAGTGGCGGACGCCCGTCACGACCATTGCGATATTGTGCTCGTCGGCGGCGGCGATCACTTCGTCGTCGCGCATCGAGCCGCCCGGCTGGATCACGCACGTTGCGCCCGCGTTGACGACCACGTCGAGGCCGTCGCGGAACGGGAAGAACGCATCCGACGCCACGGCCGTGCCCGACAGCGTCAGGCCAGCGTTCTGCGCCTTGATGCTCGCGATACGCGCCGAGTCCACGCGGCTCATCTGGCCCGCGCCCACGCCCATCGTCATGCCGTTTGCGCAGAACACGATTGCGTTTGACTTCACGAACTTCGCGACGCGCCACGCGAACAGCAGATCGTCCATTTCCTTCGGCGTGGGGTGACGCTTCGTGACGACGCGCAGTTCGTGCGGCTG
Source organism: Paraburkholderia sabiae (assembly GCF_030412785.1). Lineage (NCBI taxonomy): Bacteria > Pseudomonadati > Pseudomonadota > Betaproteobacteria > Burkholderiales > Burkholderiaceae > Paraburkholderia > Paraburkholderia sabiae. The sequence continues at coordinate 5,978,693 of NZ_CP125295.1, read as the reverse complement.
CACGTTCTTGGCGTCGAGCGATTGCACCAGCAGGCCGCCGCCCACGCGCTTCAGATCGAACGCGTTATGGCCGTCGCCCAAAGCGATCTCGAGCAGACGCACGTTCTGCTTGGCTGCGAAGACCTGCTTCGCCGCTTCACTGAACGACGGTGCGATCAGCACCTCGACGAACTGCTTCGCGACAGCCTGAGCAGCCGTATCGTCGACTTCGCGGTTGAACGCGATGATGCCGCCGAACGCCGAAGTCGGATCCGTCTGGAACGCCTTCGAATACGCTTCGTGCGGGTTCGCGCCGATAGCCACGCCGCACGGATTCGCGTGCTTGATGATCACGCAGGCGGGCGCGTCGAACGTCTTCACGCATTCCCACGCCGCGTCCGAATCGGCGATGTTGTTGTACGACAGTTCCTTGCCCTGCAGCTGGCGATAGTTCGCCAGTGCGCCTGCGGGCACCGCGATGTCACGGTAGAAAGCGGCGCTCTGATGCGGATTCTCGCCGTAGCGCAGGTCCTGCACCTTGTCGAACGCCATGTTCAGCGTGGCCGGATACGTGTTGCGGTCGCGGTGCTGCAGTTCTTCCGTGAGGCTCGTCAGGTAGTTCGTGATCGCGCCGTCGTATTGCGCGGTGTGTGCGAACACCTTGGTCGCGAGGCGGAAGTTGGTCTTGTAGCCGACCGTGTTGCCGTTCGCGCGCATTTCTTCGAGCACGGTCGCGTAGTCAGCCGGATCGACGACGACGGTCACGTCGCGATGATTCTTCGCCGCCGAACGCAGCATCGTCGGGCCGCCGATATCGATGTTCTCGATCGCGTCTTCGAGCGAGCACTCTTCCTTCGAGATCGTCTGCACGAACGGATACAGGTTTACGACGAGCAGGTCGATGGTCGGAATGTCGTGCTTTTCGAGCGCGGCCATGTGTTCGGGCAGATCGCGGCGGGCGAGGATGCCGCCGTGCACCTTCGGGTGCAGTGTCTTCACGCGCCCATCCAGCATTTCCGGAAAGCCCGTGTAGTCGGCCACTTCGGTAACGGAAAGACCGGCGTCCGCGAGCAGTTTCGCGGTGCCGCCCGTCGACAGGATCTTGACGCCGAGGTCCGACAGCGATTTCGCGAAATCGACGATGCCGGACTTGTCGGAAACGGAGATGAGCGCTTGCTTGATCATGATGGGAACAAATAGCCGATGAAAGGCGTGGCAGGGCGCCGAAACTACAGCAGGCCGTGCTGTTGCAGTTTCTTGCGCAGCGTATTGCGGTTGATGCCGAGATACTCGGCTGCCAGCGACTGGTTGCCGCCGGCCTGCTCGAGCACCACCTCGAGCAGCGGTTTTTCGACGCACGAAATCACCATGTCGTAGACGTCGTGCGGATTGGAGCCGTCGAGATCCTGGAAGTACATCCCCAGGCTATCGCGGACACATTGTTCGATATTGTGCTTGCTCATGCTGCTAGTCGGTCGGTTTGATCCTGCTCACCGTTGTTGTTGACTTCGTTGTCGACGTACACGAGGCGGTCCGAAATCGCCTTTTGCGCGTCGAAGAATTCGTTGACGGCGAGCAGTTGTTCGCGCGTCGTGTCCAGCGTATTCATGCGATGGCGGAACACGTTGGCGCCGGAAAGGCCGCGAGTGTACCAGCCGATGTGCTTGCGCGCAGTGCGAACGCCCGTAAATTCGCCGTAGAAGGCGTAGTGATCTTCCAGATGCTCGTTCATCACCTGCTGGATCTCGTCGATCCGCGGCGCTTCCATCAGCTCGCCCGTCTGGAGGAAAAATTCGATCTCGCGGAACAGCCACGGGCGGCCCTGCGCCGCGCGGCCGATCATGATCGCGTCCGCGCCCGTCGCGGCCAGCACGTGACGCGCCTTCTGCGGCGACGTGATATCGCCGTTCGCAACCACGGGAATCTTCACCGCGGCCTTCACGGCGGCAATCGTTTCGTACTCCGCGTCGCCGTGGTAAAGATCGGCGCGCGTGCGGCCATGCACGGTGAGCATCGAAATGCCGGCGTTTTCGGCGAGACGCGCGACACTCAGCGCATTCTTGTTCTCGCGATCCCAACCGGTGCGGATTTTCAGCGTGACGGGCACGGCGTCCGGTCCGACGCCAACCGCGTTCACCACGGCCTCGACGATGCGCTGCACGAGCGGCTCGTTCTGCAGCAGCGCGGAACCGGCCGCGACGTTGCAGACCTTCTTGGCCGGGCAGCCCATGTTGATGTCGATGATCTGCGCGCCGTTCGCGACGTTGTAGCGAGCGGCCTCGGCCATCATCTGCGGATCGGCACCCGCAATCTGCACCGCGATCGGCTCGACTTCGCCCGTGTGATTGGCGCGGCGCATCGTTTTTTCGCTTTTCCACAGCTGCGCGTTCGACGCGACCATCTCCGACACCGCGTAGCCAGCGCCCATGCGCTTGCAGAGCTGGCGGAACGGCCGGTCGGTCACACCTGCCATCGGGGCGACGAACAGGTTGTTGCGCAGAGTGTGGGAGCCGAGAGTGGGCATGGCGGACATCGGCGGCGAGCGACGGGTGCGCCGAAAATGTGGACTTCGCGCACCGCTCGTACCGCAAAATACGAGGGAAAACCGCTATTTTAGCGTTAACGGACTAGCCCCAGACAGAACCGCATCTGAGGTAACTCATTAAATCTTCTATGAAAGTGGCCGCGTTCATAGAACGGCGACCACTTTTGTGCGATCTCGCCAGGCGTCAGCGACGTTGTCCGAACATCATCTGGCGGGCCAATGCTGTCTTCAGCGGCGGCACGAATTCGAGCGCGGTGAGCGCGAGGCCGCGCAGCGTCGCAATCGGCGGAAAGTCGATCGTGAAGAGGCGGGCGAGCGTATCGGTGGCGCCGATCGTCATGCGGCGATCCAGCGCGCGGCGTTGCGCGAAGGCGAGCAGCGCGGTGCGCGTCGCGCCGTATTGCGAGAGCGCGTCGGCGAGCGCGTGGGCATCGCGCAGGCCGAGGTTCAGACCTTGGCCCGCGACGGGATGCAGCGTCTGCGCCGCATTGCCGATCGCGACGACGTTGCCTTTGACGAGCGTATCGACGGTATTCAGGCCGAGCGGGAACGCGGCGCGGCCCTTGATCTGCACGAAGCGGCCCATCCGGTCGCCGAATTCCGCGCCCAGTTCGCGCAGAAAGTCTTCGTCCGACAATTGCGCACGGCGTGCCGCTTCCTCCGGCGCGCAGCACCAGACGAGCGCGTAGTCCGCGCCGCGCACGCCGCCCGTCGGCAGCAGGGCGATCGGACCTTGCCGCGTGAAGCGCTCCCACGCCACATGCGGTTGCGGCGACGAAAGCGTCACCGTGCCGACGAGCGCCGTTTGCCCGTAATCGCGCGTTTCGCCGGAACCTGCCTGCTGCTCGCCGAACAGACCGCCTTCCGCGTTCACCAGAATGCGCGTGCGCAACGTGCGCGTGACGTGCGCGCTTTCGATCGGCAGCAGCACGCCGTCGTCTTCGAGTTGCTGCGGCGCCTGTGCTTTCGTCGATTTGAACCAGTGCACGGGCGTCGCGCGCACCGACTCGGCGAGTGCGTGAACGATCGAGCCGTAACGCAGCACGTAGCCGAGCGCGGGCAAGCCGTGTTCCGCGTGATCGATCAGCGTGCGTCCGAAATGGCCACGCTGCGAAACGTGAATGCGCTGGATCGCGGTCGCGTCCGACGGCCAGCTCAATGGTTCGAGAATCATCCGGCTGCCATGCGACACGGCGATTGCGCGCGGATCGGCAATCGAATCTTCGGGCTCGCGCGCGTCGATCAGCGCGACGCTCAGCTTCTGCGTCGCGCTGCGGCGCGCCAGCCAGCCCGCGAGCGCGAGACCGACAGGTCCTGCGCCGACGATCGTCACGTCGTAGTCGTAGGGCAGGTTGTTCGAAGGCACACTCGCCGCTTGCTGGACTTCGCTCATCTTCTTCTCTGTTCCCTGGGCGCTCAGGCTGCGCCCGTCGTCTGCGCTTCGTGCATCAGCGCTTCGATTTCGTCGGCGTCGACGGGCACGTCGCGCGTGATCAGCTCGCAGCCCGTGGCCGTCACGATCGCGTCGTCCTCGATGCGAATGCCGATGTTCCAGTACTTCTCGGGCACGTCGTCCGCCGCGCGGATGTAGAGGCCCGGCTCGATCGTCAGCGTCATGCCCGGTTTGAGCGTGCGCCACGGCAGCGCGCCGTTTTCATCGGCGGGCACGCCGCGCTCGCGATAGTCGCCTGCATCGTGCACGTCCATGCCGATCCAGTGTCCCGTCCGATGCATGTAGAAACGCGCGTAGGCGCGCTCTTGGATCACTTCATCGACGCTTGCGAACAGATCGCGATTCAGGATGCCCGTGTCGAGCAGCCCTTGTGCAAGCACGCGTACGGCGGCCTGATGCGGCGCGTCGAAACTGACGCCCGCCTTCGTCGCGTCGACGGCGGCTTGCTGCGCGGCCAGAACGATATCGTAGATCTCGCGCTGCGCGGGCGTGAAGCGGCCGCTCGCTGGAAACGTGCGCGTAATGTCGGACGCGTAGCCATCCAGTTCGCACGCCGCATCGATCAGGATCAGGTCGCCGTCCTGTGCGACGGCATTGCCCGCCGGATAGTGCAGCACGCATGCATTCGCGCCCGCAGCCACGATCGAACCATAAGCGGGCGCCTGCGCGCCGTGCTTGCGGAACGTGTACAGCAGTTCGGCTTCGAGTTCGTATTCGCGCACGCCCGGATGGCACGCGGCCATCGCGCGACGGTGCGCCTGCGCGGAGATCGCGGCGGCGCGGCGCATGATCGACAGTTCGTGGTCGTCTTTCACGAGCCGCATCTCATCGAGCAAGGGCATCAGATCATGCACGGCCGACGGCGCCAGCACGCCGCTTCTGCCCTGCACGCGTACTGCGTCGAGCCATTGACGCACCTTGCCGTCGAACTGTTCCGACGCGCCGAGCGCATAGTGCAGCGCCGGCTTGTCGGCGATGATGCGCGGCAGTTGAGCGTCGATTTCGTCGAACGCAAAAGCGGCGTCGAAACCGAATGCTTCGCGTGCGCCTTCCGGGCCGAAGCGGAAGCCTTCCCACGTTTCGCGCTCCGCGTTCTTCGCGCGGCAGAAGAGGATCGACGAAGCCTCGTTCGACTTCGCGCTTGCATCGAGCACGAGCGTCGCTTCCGGTTCGGTGAAGCCGGTCAGATAGTAGAAGTAGCTGTCGTGCCGGTACGGATAGTCGGCGTCGCGGTTGCGCAGTGCCTCGGGCGCAGTCGGAACGATTGCAACGCCGCCGCCCGCCGCGCGCAGCGCCTCGAGCACGCGCGCGCGGCGCTGGCGGTAGATGTCGATAGCCGGAGTCAGATCGGTCATGAGTTCGGTCGGCGGTTCATCGTGCGAAGTGGACGGCGGCGCGGCTGGCTACGTCGTTTGCCGCGATGCAGGGTGCGATTCAATGATGCGATTGTATCGCCCAACGGAAATTGGTTCCGGCTCGCCCGTTCGCGTCCGTTTGCCGTCCGCGCTGTGAGAATGCTGGCCATCTGGCCAGGTAGACCGTCGCGCCGGCAGCCGGCATTGTTGCAATCTGTCGACAGCCATACCCGTTCCGGCGGCGAAGCGCGGCGGGCGTTGCATGGAAAAGCCTCCAACGCCCGCCAACGCACGTATGCTTTCGGCCAATTTCAATAGAGGCAGGATGGAATGAAACTCATCGGTTCGCTGTCGAGCCCGTTTGTCCGCAAGGCGCGGATCGTGCTCGCCGAGAAGAAAATCGACTATAAGTTCGAACTCGAAAACGTCTGGGCCGACGATACGGCCATCCACAACTTCAATCCGGTCGGCAAGGTGCCGTGTCTCGTGATGGAAGACGGCGCGGCCGTGTTCGATTCACGCGTGATCTGCGAATACGTCGACACGCTGTCGCCCGTGTGCAAGCTCGTGCCGCAGTCGGGCCGCGAGCGCGTCGAAGTGCGCTGCTGGGAAGCGCTCGCCGACGGCATCATGGACGCCGCCGTGCTGATCCGTCTGGAAGGCGTGCTGCGCGAGGAAGAACATCGCAGCGCATCGTGGGTCGCGCGTCAGCAGCACAAGATCGACGACGGCCTGAAAGCAATGGCGCAAGGCCTCGGTACGAAGGCCTGGTGCGCGGGCAACCACTACACGCTCGCCGACGTGGCCGTCGGCTGCGCGCTGAGCTATCTGGACTTCCGCATGCCGCAGCTGAACTGGCGCGAGCTTCATCCGAATCTCGACAAGTACTACCAGAAGCTGTCGCAGCGCCAGTCGTTCATCGACACCGTATTGACCTGAACGGTATCCGGCGATTCATCGCGCATCGAACGCCCGCGCGAGTGTCGCCTGAGACCGACGGAGTGTTAAGAAAGCTTACGTTTTCCTCGACATTTCCTTTCTGCATGTTACAAAAGCGCCTGTCCGTCAGGCGCTTTGCTTTTGGGCGTCTGTCCGGAAGCGACCATCGATAACATCAGTCAAAGGGACGTTCGTCATGAAAACGATCCGCGTTGCTCTCGTTGCCGCTGCGTGCGGCACGCTTGTCGCCTGTTCAGGGATGAGCCTCGATCCCAATTCGCTCGTGCAGTCCGGCTCGCAGGCCGTGCAGGCCGCGTCGCTCACCGACTCCGACGTGCGCACGCTGTCCGACAAGTCCTGCGCGCAGCTCGATTCGGAAAACCAGATCGCGCCCGCCGGCAGCGCCTACACGAAGCGCCTGAACAAGATCGCGTCGCAGCTCGGCGACAACATCAATGGCGTGCCCGTCAACTACAAGGTCTACATCACGAAGGACGTCAACGCGTGGGCGATGGCGAACGGCTGCGTGCGCGTCTATAGCGGACTGATGGACATGATGACGGACGACGAAGTGCGCGGCGTCGTCGGCCACGAAATGGGCCACGTCGCGCTCGGTCACACGAAGAAGGCGATGCAGGTCGCGTATGCGACATCGGCGGTTCGCTCGGTGGCATCGTCGGCGGGCGGCGTCACGGGCGCGCTCTCGGCGTCGCAGATCGGCGACTTTTCCGAGAAGCTGATCAACGCGCAGTTCTCGCAAACACAGGAATCGGCCGCCGACGATTATTCGTTCGATATCCAGAAGAAGAAAGGCCAGGACCCGTCCGGACTCGTGACCGCGTTCCAGAAACTCGCGAAGCTCGACGGCGGCAAGTCGAGCATGCTGAGTTCGCATCCGGCGTCGGCGGCGCGAGCGCAGCATATCCAGCAGCGCATCGCGTCGAACAAGTAACGCGGCTTCGGACAAAACCGCGGCCAAAACAAAACGCGCGTTGGATGTCAGTCCAACGCGCGTTTTTTATTTCACTTCAGAACGAACGCTGCGTCATGCAACGGCCGGTTCTTCGAGGTTCGGCGCGAACGAATCGCTGCGCGCCACCGGCCACCATTTTTCATAGAGCGTGTAGCGGTAGCGGCCCGTCAGCAGATCGCCGGGTTCGAGATACTTCAGCAGATCGGACATCAGCCGCACTTCATACGACGACACGCGCCGCACGATGTGATGCGCGCGCAGATCGGCGGGATGGCGCAGGCCCGCGGCCTGGACGATTTCCTGCAGCGCGTGCAGCGTGTTGTGGTGGAAGTTGAACACGCGGTCCGACTTGTCGGTGACGATCAGCGCGCGTTGACGCACCGGGTCCTGCGTCGCGACGCCTGTCGGGCAGCGGCCCGTGTGGCACGTCTGCGCCTGAATGCAGCCGACGGCGAACATGAAGCCGCGCGCCGCGTTCACCCAGTCCGCGCCGATGGCGAGCGTCTTGGCGATATCGAACGCGGTGATCATCTTGCCGCTTGCGCCGATGCGAATCTTGTCGCGCAGTCCGATGCCGACCAGCGTGTTGTGCACGAGCAGCAGTCCTTCCTGCAGCGGCACGCCGATGTGATCGGTGAATTCGAGCGGCGCCGCGCCCGTGCCGCCTTCCGCGCCGTCGACGACGATGAAGTCGGGCAGGATGCCCGTTTCCAGCATGGCCTTGGCGATGCCGAAGAATTCCCACGGATGACCGATGCACAGCTTGAAGCCCGTCGGCTTGCCGCCCGACAGATTGCGCAGCCGCTCGACGAATTCGAGCAGTTCGCGCGGCGTCGAGAATTCGGAGTGCGTCGCGGGCGAAATGCAGTCGCGGCCCATCGGCACGCCGCGCGTTTCGGCGATTTCCGGCGTGATCTTCGCGGCGGGCAGCACGCCGCCGTGTCCGGGCTTCGCGCCTTGCGACAGCTTCACTTCGATCATCTTCACTTGCGGCTCGCCGGCCTGCTTCGCGAACTTGTCGGCGTTGAACGTGCCGTCGTCGTTGCGGCAACCGAAGTAGCCCGACGCTATTTCCCAGATGATGTCGCCACCGTGCTCGCGGTGATATTTCGACATCGAGCCTTCGCCCGTGTCGTGCGCGAAGTTGCCTTTCTTCGCGCCGAGGTTCAGCGCGCGGATCGCGTTCGCCGACAGCGAGCCGAAGCTCATCGCCGAGATGTTGAAGATCGACATCGAATACGGTTTGGCGCGGTTCGCGCCGACGACGATGCGGAAGTCGTGGCCATCGAGTTTCGTCGGCACGAGCGAATGGCTGATGAACTCGTGGCCCGTCGCCTTCACGTCCATTTCGGTGCCGTACGGACGGCTGTCGACTTCGTTCTTCGCGCGCTGATAGACGATGCTGCGCTGTGCGCGCGAGAACGGCTTTTCTTCCGTGTCGTCTTCAACGAAATATTGGCGGATCTCAGGCCGGATGAACTCGAACAGGAAGCGCAGATGGCCCCAGAGCGGATAGTTGCGCAGGATCGCGTGGCGCTCCTGCGTCAGATCGTAGGCGCCGAGCGCGACCAGCAACACGGGCACGATGATCCACAGCCATGCGATGTGACCGGTTGCCGCGAGCGCGGCGCAGGCCGCGAGCAGCAGGATGGCACACCACATCGCCAGATAACGTCGAGAAAACATGACAACTCCATTCCAGTGAATTCACGGGTTGTCCGCACGGCGGCGCTTTACATCGACATTACGGTTGCGCTCTATGGCGCAGGGTCGTGTGGAACGGCGGCGGGGACAACCGTCGCCGCGAACGATACATCGAACCGGAAAGAATTGCAGCGTTCCTCGCACGGCGGGCCGTGGAGCAACGCGGAAGATGCGCTCAGTACGAGGTCACCGCGCCGTCAGCAGCGCCGCCTTCTGCGGCTGACGCGTCACCGGCTGGGCCGTCGCCGCGTGCTCGATGATCCCGCCGCCGAGGCAAACGTCGCCATCGTAGAGCACGGCCGATTGCCCCGGTGTGACAGCCCATTGGGCGTCGGCGAAATGAAGTGAGAAGAGGGTGTTCGGATCTGCGTCGGCGTTTGCCGCGCCGAACGTGCACGCCGCATCGGCCTGCCGATACCGCGTCTTGGCCGCGCACGCATGACCCACTTCGGGCGCGTGTCCGGCGACCCAGCTCGTGTTGCCCGCCGTCAGCGTATGGCTCAGCAGCCACGGATGGTCATGGCCCTGCGCGACATACAGCGTGTTCGACTCGATGTCCTTGCCCGCGACGAACCACGGCTCGCCGCTGCCGTCCTTGCTGCCGCCGAGTCCGATGCCCTTGCGCTGTCCGAACGTATAGAACGCGAGGCCGATGTGTTCGCCGACGCGCTTGCCGTCGGTGGTTTTCATCGGGCCGGGCTTGGTGGGGAGATAGCGGTTCAGGAAGTCGCGGAACGGCCGCTCGCCGATGAAGCAGATGCCCGTCGAATCCTTCTTCTTCGCGTTCGGCAGGCCGATCTGTTCGGCGATCTCGCGCACCTTCGTCTTCGGGATTTCGCCGAGCGGGAACAGCGTCTTCGACAACTGCGCCTGATTCAGCCGATGCAGGAAGTACGACTGATCTTTCGTGTGATCGAGCGCCTTGAGCAGTTCGAAGCGGCCTTCGACTTCGCGCACGCGCGCGTAGTGGCCCGTCGCGATGGTTTCCGCGCCGAGCGACATCGCGTGATCGAGGAAGGCCTTGAACTTGATTTCGGCGTTGCACAGCACGTCCGGGTTCGGCGTGCGGCCGGCCGAATATTCGCGCAGGAATTCGGCGAACACGCGGTCCTTGTATTCCGCCGCGAAGTTGACGGCTTCGACGTCGATGCCGATCAGGTCCGCGACGGACACGACGTCGATCCAGTCCTGACGCGTCGAACAGTATTCGCTGTCGTCGTCGTCTTCCCAGTTCTTCATGAACAGGCCGACGACGTCGTAACCCTGTTCCTTCAGCAGCCACGCCGTGACGGACGAATCGACGCCGCCCGACATGCCTACCACCACTCGTTTTTTGCTCATCTGAATCTGCCTGACTGCTTGCTCTGTGCTTCGTGCGGAAGCACGCGTTCTATCGGGAGGGCCCGACCGAATGCGTGTGCACGAAGTCGAGCGGGAAACGCCGGCCTGCGAGGTAGTCGTCGACACATTGCATCACGAGCGGCGTGCGATGCCGCTCGGGGCAGGCGCGCAAATCGTCGGCGCTCATCCAGACGGTACGGACGATGTCGGGATCGAGCGCGCGGCCTTCGGCGGGTTCGCCGTCCGTCGTGCCGCAATACGTGAAGCGCAGATACGTGACGCCATCCTGTGGACCGTCAACGGTCGTCGGCCGGCTGAAATGCGTCATGTACACGCCGACCAGCGCCTCGGGCGCGAACTTCTGCGCCGTCTCTTCGAGCGTCTCGCGGACGACGGCTTGCGCCAGTGTTTCGCCCGCTTCGAGATGCCCGGCGGGCTGGTTCAGCCGCAGCCCGGCGGCCGTGTGTTCTTCGACCAGCAGGAAGCGCCCGTCGCGTTCGACGACAGCCGCCACCGTGACATGCGGAGCCCAGGTTTCCGGTTTCATGGGACGGCATTTTACCGTTTATGGCCCGCGCTTGCCGACGCCCGACAAGTGAGGAAGGGCCGCGGCCTAGCACAGAACGGTGAAAAAGGCACGGAAAGACATAAGGATCGTGTTCCTGAATACCGGGATCGTTACCAATTTCGATCCGCCCCTGGACTTCGGTTAAAGTGGATCTCGTGGCTGAGCCCCAGCCGTGCGTAGCCGTTGCACTTGCCTTTTTTGCATTGCCGGCGTTGCCCCTCGTCGGCGATTCCAGATTTTCATAACAGGATGGTCGAGGAGGATTCACGATGCACATCGGAGTGCCAGCCGAGACGCGGCCGTACGAAACACGCGTCGCCGCGACGCCCGAGACGGTCAAGAAGTACGTGTCGCAGGGCCACAGGGTTAGCGTACAGCGCGGCGCAGGAACGGCCGCAAGTTATCTGGACGACGCGTACGCAGCAGCGGGCGCCGAACTCGTCGATGCGCCTGGCGCATTCGGCGCAGAACTCGTTCTCAAGGTTCAAAGCCCGACCGATTCAGAACTGCCGCTTCTTAAACGCAGCGCAGTGCTGGTCGGCATGCTTGAGCCGTTTAATACTGAAAACGCATCGAAGCTAGCAACTGCGGGCATTACTGCGTTCGCGCTCGAAGCCGCGCCGCGTACGACACGCGCGCAAAGCCTCGACGTACTGTCGTCTCAAGCCAACATTGCGGGCTACAAAGCGGTGCTGCTTGCCGCCGATCTGTATCCGCGCTTCATGCCGATGCTGATGACGGCGGCGGGCACGGTGAAAGCCGCGCGCGTGCTGATTCTCGGCGCAGGCGTCGCGGGCTTGCAGGCGATTGCGACCGCGAAGCGCCTCGGCGCCGTGATCGAAGCGTCCGACGTGCGGCCTGCCGTGAAAGAGCAGATCGAATCGCTCGGTGCGAAGTTTCTCGATGTGCCTTACGAAACCGATGAGGAGCGCGAAGCAGCGCAAGGCGTCGGCGGCTATGCGCGGCCGATGCCGCCTTCTTGGCTCGCGCGCCAGTCGGTGCTCGTCCACGAGCGTGCGAAGCAGGCCGACATCGTCATTTCGACGGCGCTGATTCCGGGCCGTGCGGCACCGACGCTGCTGTCCGTCGAAGCCGTGCAGGCGATGAAGCCGGGTTCCGTGCTGATCGACCTCGCGGCCGGACGCGGCGCCGAGTACGAAGGCCAGCGCGGCGGTAACTGTCCGCTGACGGAAGCGGACAAGGTCGTCGTCAAGCATGGCGTGACTATCGCGGGCTATACGAATCTCGCGTCGATGGTCGCTTCGGATGCTTCGGCGCTGTACGCGCGCAATCTGCTCGACTTCATGAAGCTGATCGTCACGAAGGAAGGCACGCTCAATATCGATCTCGCGGACGACATCGTCGCGGCCACGCTGCTGGCACGCGATGGCGAAGTCACGCGCAAGGCATAAGAGACAAAGGAGACGGGTGATGGAAGTCATCAACCATACCGTGATCAATCTGATCATTTTCGTGCTGGCGATCTACGTCGGCTACCACGTTGTCTGGAATGTGACGCCCGCATTGCACACGCCGCTGATGGCCGTGACGAATGCGATTTCGGCGATCGTGATCGTCGGCGCGATGCTCGCTGCTGGCCTCACCGTCGGCGGCACGGGCAAGTTCTTCGGCACGGTTGCGGTCGCGCTCGCGGCGGTGAACGTGTTCGGCGGATTCCTCGTAACGAGGCGAATGCTGGAGATGTTCAAGAAGAAAGAGCCGAAGAAGATTGCTGGCCCGAAGGAGGGTGCGTAAATGAGCCTGAACGTCGTTACGCTTCTCTACCTGATCGCCTCCGTCTGTTTCATTCAGGCGCTCAAGGGGCTGTCGAATCCGAAGACGGCACGAACGGGTAATCTGTTCGGCATGGTCGGCATGGCGATCGCGATTCTGACGACCGTCGCGCTGATCGCGAAGCAGGCCGCAGTGCTCGGTTCGAATCTGTCGCTCGGTTTGTCGCTGGTGTTCGTCGCGCTGATTGTCGGCGGCGGGATCGGCGCGTTCGTCGCGGCGCGCGTCGAGATGACGAAGATGCCGGAACTGGTCGCGGCGATGCACTCGCTGATCGGTATGGCGGCAGTGTGTATCGCGTATGCCGTCGTATCGGAACCGGCTGCGTTCGGGCTGGGCGCCGAAGAAGGAATCCCTGGCTTCTTGCCCTACGGCAACCGGATTGAGCTGTTCATCGGCACGTTCGTCGGCGCGATTACGTTCAGCGGTTCGGTGATCGCGTTCGGCAAGCTGTCGGGCAAGTACAAGTTCCGGCTGTTTCAGGGCGCGCCTGTCGTGTATCCGGGCCAGCATCTGATCAACCTGCTGCTTGCGCTCGCGATGATCGGCTTCGGCGTGATCTTCTTCCTCACGCAATCGTGGCTGCCGTTCATCATCATGACGCTGATCGCGTTTGCGCTGGGCGTGCTGATCATCATCCCGATCGGCGGCGCGGACATGCCCGTGGTCGTGTCGATGCTGAACTCGTACTCGGGCTGGGCGGCGGCGGGCATCGGCTTCTCGCTGAACAACGCGATGCTGATCATTGCCGGTTCGCTGGTCGGTTCGTCGGGTGCGATTCTGTCGTACATCATGTGCAAGGCGATGAACCGCTCGTTCTTCAACGTGATTCTGGGCGGCTTCGGCGGCGAAGCAGGCGCGGCTGCGGCGGCCGGTTCGGGCGAACAGAAGCCGGTGAAGTCGGGTTCGGCTGAGGATGCCTCGTTCATGCTCGGCAATGCCGAGACCGTTGTGATCGTGCCGGGTTATGGTCTGGCCGTGGCGCGCGCTCAGCACGCGTTGAAGGAACTGACCGATCTGCTGATCGAGAAGGGCGTGGACGTGAAGTATGCGATTCACCCTGTCGCGGGGCGGATGCCTGGGCATATGAACGTGCTGCTCGCCGAAGCCGAAGTGCCGTATGAGATCGTGCATGAGATGGAAGATATCAACGGTGAATTTGGCCAGGTCGATGTGGTGCTTGTGCTTGGCGCGAATGACGTTGTGAATCCTGCGGCCAAGACTGATCCGAAGTCGCCGATTGCTGGTATGCCGATTATTGAGGCCTATAAGGCTCGTACTGTGATCGTCAACAAGCGGTCTATGGCGGCTGGGTATGCCGGGCTCGATAACGATCTCTTCTATATGGACAAGACCATGATGGTGTTTGGTGATGCCAAGAAGGTCATCGAGGATATGGTTAAGGCTGTAGATTGAGGTTGGGGTTTTGGTTTTTGCGTACCCGCGGGGTGGTGGTTTTTTTGCCCCTCCGCGGGTTTTTGTTTTTCTGGCATCCGCGAATTCGTATTGGTGCTTCACGCGTTGCCCCTGTGCGGGGCGGCACCTACTTTTCTTTGCAGCGGTGTAAAGACTGGAGACGTAGCTGACAGGTGTACAGGGACATGGTTGACACTTTCGGGTAATCAAACGCCCGGATTCAACCATGCCCTGGGAAGCAAAAAACACCATGAATCTTCGCGAAGAATTCGTCAGCCTGGCCGCCACACAGGCCCTGTCATTCAGCGAGCTATGCCGGCGCTACCGGATCAGCCGCCAGACCGGCTACAAGTGGCTGGACCGTCACAAGGCCGAAGGCCCCGGCGGGCTGGCCGACCGCTCCCGACGCCCGCACCACAGCCCCCTGCGCTCACCTGAACACATCGAAGCGCGGGTGCTGGAACTGCGTCGCGAACATGGCTGGGGCGGACGCAAGATCGAACGGCGCCTGAGGGATCTGGGTGAGACAGAGGTGCCCGCGCCCGCCACGATCACCGAAATCCTGCGCCGCCACGGGCTCATCGATGAACAGGCGTCGCAGCAGCGCCAGCACTGGCAGCGCTTCGAGCACGCGCATCCGAACCTGCTGTGGCAGATGGACTTCAAGGGTGACGTCCAGACGCTGAAGGATGGGCGCTGCATGCCGCTGACGGTCATCGATGATCACTCGCGCTACAACATCGTGCTGAGCGCCTGCTCGCGCACCACCACGCAGGTCGTGCAGGCCGCGCTCGAGCGCGCGTTCCGCTGCTACGGGCTGCCCGCGCGCATCAACACCGACAATGGGGCGCCGTGGGGCTCGCCCGGCGCGCCGGGGCAACTCACCGAACTGGCGGTCTGGCTGATCCGGCTGGGCATCGAGGTGAGCTACAGCCGGCCGTATCACCCGCAGACCAACGGCAAGGACGAACGGTTTCACCGCACGCTGAAGGCCGAGGTGCTGCAGCGGCAGGCCTTCAGCACGCACGAGGACATGCAGCGGGCACTGGATCGCTGGCGGCACGTGTACAACGTCGAACGTCCGCACGAGGCACTCGGGATGGCCACGCCCATCACGCGCTACGCGTGCAGCCTGCGCGCGATGCCCGAGCGGGTGCCCGAGCCCGAATACGGCTGTGGCGATGAAGTCTTACGGGTCAATGCCAGCGGCGTGGTGCGCCTGCGCGGCCAGAAACTGAAGCTGTCGATCGCGCTCAAGGGGCTGCAGGTGGCAGCCCGCCCGTGTGAGAAGGAAGACGGAGTGATCGAGATCTGGTTCGCCCATCAGCGCGTCGCAAAACTTGACCTGAAGGCACCCAAACCCTGACCATCAGGTGTCAACGATGTCCCCGTACATGTGTCAACCATGTCTCCAGTCTGTACACAGCGGCAAAGAAAAGTAGGCAAAAGAAAGCCGCTTTTGAACCTCCGGTGCCTGCCAGGATACCGCTTCGGCACAGGTACTTTGAGCTGTCGCGCAGCGAAGTCCGCACGCTGTAGAAACCCCGCAGTCAACCGCTCACGGCGCGAAAACCCACGCACAGTCTGGAGCACATATCGCCGCAATCAGAGCGACGGCAAACACACGAAAACAAGCCGACCGAATGTGCCCCGAGTGGATGTCATCTTGCGCGCCGCGCGCGGTTGACTGCGAGCTTTCTACGGAGTGTTTGCGTCGCTGCGCGACAGCTCAAGGAACGTGTGCCGTAGCGGCATCCTGACAAACACCGGAGGTTTGAAGCGGCTTTCTTTTGCCTACTTTTCTTTGCCGCTGCAAAGAAAAGTAGGTGCCGCCCCGCAGAGGGGCAACGCATGAAGCACCGACACGACAACGCGGATGCCAGAAAAACAAAAACCCGCGTGGACTCACCGCGCCTTAACCCCGATACTTCGCATGAAATCAGCGAGCCTTCTCCCTTCAACATCAGGAAACACCTCAAGCACTTCAAGTGCGCCGATATTAGAAAGCGCGAAATGCCGGAAGTCGCACCGCAATTCACACCAGGCCCCAAGCGTAAACCGAGCTCCCCAATAAGCGAGAGCGAGCGGCCAAACCCGCCGCTCAGTCTCAGCACCATGCCTGTCGAGATAAGCAAACCTAACGACACGCCGCGCATCGATCGCCCGATGCAACGTATCGACGATCACAGACACCTCGCCATCGACATGAAACGAAGGCGCAAAAAACGCAAGACGATCGATGGCCGCACGCTTGTCGGCGGGCATCGCGGACGCGATCTTGGCCAGCGCGCCGCGCGCCCCCGCCGCCATGCTTTCGCCGCCCCATGATTCGAGCATCCGCGCGCCGGCGGCCAGCGCCATCAGCTCGTCAGCGGTGAAGGTAAGCGGCGGTAGGCTCGCGCTGCGACTCAGCCGGTAGCCGATTCCCGGCTCGCCTTCAATCGGCACGCCCGACAACTGCAAATCCTGCACATCGCGATACACCGTCCGCAACGACACATGCAGCCAGTCGGCGAGTTGCTGTGCCGTCGTCAGCCTTCGGCCGCGCAGCAGCTCGGCGATCTGGAACAGGCGGTCGGCGCGACGCGTCATCGTAGGAGTCTCCCGGAAATAGACGGGCAATCTCCCGCGATGATAGCGCCGCACGACACTCTCCCGGCGCGTCCCGCGTCACCTCATCCGTTGGTCTTCGAATGCAGACCGATGCGGTTGCCTTCCGTGTCGGTGAAAAATCCGATCCAGCCGATGTCGTTCGGCAACTGCACGGCAGGCCCTTCGACCTTGCCGCCCGCGCGCTTCACGCGTTCAAGCGTCGCATTGACGGTCGGCCGTGCGTTCAGATAAACGAGCGATCCCGTCGACGACGGCTCCAGCGTCGAACTCTTGACGATGGAACCGCCCGTCGACGGCTCGTCGTAGCTGAAGATCGCCATCGGCACGCCGAAGTCTTCGCGGCGCAGTTGCGTATCGAGCGCGGCTTCGTAGAAACGGACGGCGCGGTCGAAATCGACGGACGGGATTTCGAACCAGGCGATCGCGCGATTGAGTTCTGCTGACATGACCTTCTCCTGTAAGTGGCGTGTGCCTTGTGTTTCGCCGGATGGCGTAGGAGAAGTGTGCTGGGGTGCTACTGACAACGTTCTGTCAGTAGCGTTGAGACGACCAGAAGCGCGGGCAATAAAAAAGCGGGCATCGCGCCCGCCTCGTTTAACAATACGAAAACCGCTTACTCCTTCGACTCATCCGCCGCCGGCCTTTGCCGCACGCTGCCCGCAATCAGATCGAAGCGGAACAACCGGCATTCGAGCGCGCCGTTATACAAAGGCGTCTTGGCCGACTCGCGCAAACGCAATTGTCCCGGCAGCTTGCGATCCGAGGTCAGCACGAACGCGTGCCAGCCGGTAAAGCGCTTCTTGAGCGCATCGCCGAACGACTGGAAGAACTCGGTCATGTCCGGCGTATCGGCCGTCTCTGCGCGGCGGAACCCGCCTTCCTCGCGTCCCGTGTTGCGGATCTCGCCGCGCGGACCTCGCCCGCGCACTTCGATCCGCTCGCCATACGGCGGATTCGCGACAAGGATGCCCGCTTCGGCGACAGGCGGCGTCATATTGCGCGCGTCGATCTGCTTCAGCGGCAGCGCCGGGAAACCGGCGCGCTCGAAGTTCATGCGCGCCTTGTCGAGCATGTTGTCGGAGATGTCGCTGCCGAAGATCAGCAGATCTTTGCGGCCCGCGCGCGCCGCGCGTTTCGCGTCCTGCGCCGCGACCTTCAGCGACTGCCAAGCCGACACGTCGTACTGCTTGAAGCGCTCGAAACCGAAGCGCCGGTCGACGCCCGGCGCAATGTTCAGCGCGACCTGCGCGGCTTCCGCGAGGAACGTGCCGCTGCCGCACATCGGGTCGTACAGCGGCGTGCCCGGCGTCCAGCCCGTCAGCCGCAGAATGCCCGCCGCGAGATTCTCGCGCAGCGGCGCCGCGCCCTTGTCGAGACGCCAGCCTCGCTTGAAAAGCGGTTCGCCGGACGTGTCGAGATACAGCGTGCAGTCGGTGGCCGTCAGGAACGCGAACACGCGCACGTCGGGCGCGCCCGTGTCGATGCTCGGACGTGCGCCCGTCTTGTCGCGCAGACGGTCGCAGATCCCGTCCTTCACGCGCAACGTCGCGAATTCGAGGCTGCGCAGCGGTGACTTGATTGCGGTGACGTCGACGCGCAGCGTCTCGTTCGCCGAGAACCATTGCTCCCAGCTCTGTTCGAGCGCGAGCGCAAAAATGTCCTGCTCGTTGCGGTACGGGCGATGCGCGATCTTCAGCAGCACGCGGCTCGCGATCCGCGAATGCAGGTTGGCGGCCATGCCGGCTGCCCAGCCGCCCTTGAAGTGCACGCCGCCGGGCACCTGCGCGCCGGCGGTGAACGGCGCGCCGTTCAGATGACGCGCGGCGATCTCGGCGAGTTCGGCGGCGAGCGCGGCTTCGAGGCCGCGCGGGCAGGGGATGAAAAATTCGAAGGACATGGAGATTGCCGCAAAGGCGTTGATTAAGGCGACATTGTACGCGGTCGCCTCGTTGAGCCTTGCGGCGGAATCAGCCCTTCGTTCCTGCGCTCGATGCCGACGCCGCGCTGGGCGCCGCTGCCGGGCCCGTCGTCGAAGCAGGACAGGTCACGGCCACGCCGCGCGCCGGCGCCGCTGCCAGATTGCGCACGGCCGCCGCAATCTCCGTCGAAATCTGCTGCACCGCGCGCCGATGCCCATCGGCGATTGCGTCGTAACCGCCCGAAACGGGTTCGCTGACTGAACTGCGGCAAGTCAGCACGGCCTGCGTGCGCACCGCGCGCACGCTCCACACGGCGTCGATCTGCGCGCGCGAGCCGGGCCACGACTCGAAGCGCTGCACGTTCACGCTGACACGATAGACGGGCACGCGATCCGGATACGGCGAGCCGTACACGTCGATCGTGCCAAGCTGCTGCGTGAGCGAACTCGACAGCGCACGGCGGATTTCATCGCCCGGCAGCGACGCCCAGCGTTCCTGTTCGAGCACCTGGACCTGGGTCGGCCCCGTCTGCACGACGAACTGGTTCTTCGCGACTTGCGGCGGCACGTCGACGGGCGGCACTTCGATCAGGAACGCCGGGTTGCTCGCGGTGCGCGCGGCATCGGCCGACTGGTCGCCGGCCGAGAGCGTGTAGAAGTGGCTCGGCGGCGACGCACATGCGGCCAGCGCGGCCAGCAATACAACAGAAAGCGCGCCGCGCATCGTTCGAGGGACGCGTGCAAACGTCATGGCTTGTCTCCTGATTTACCGCGCAGCAGCGATTCGGGGTGGCGTTCGAGATAGTCCGACAGCGCGTTCAGCGATTGCAGCGTGCGCGTCAATTCTTGCAGCGCCTGGTGCACGTCGGATTGCAGCGGCGAGTCCTGCTGCAGCGTCGCTTCCGCCGAGCCGAAGGTCTGCTTCGCCGCCGCCAGCGTGTCGCGCGCCTGAGGCAGCACTTCCTTGTCGAGCTGCGAGAACAGATGGTCGGCGTTCTTCAGCGCAGTGTTCAGGTTGTTGCCGATCTGATCGAACGGCACCTGATCGAGCTTCTTCGCGATATCGGCGATCTGCAGCTGCAGTTCGTCGAGCGAGTTCGGAATGGTCGGCAGCTCGATCGGATCGCGCGAGATGTCGACGGTCGCTTTCGGCGCTTTCGGGAACAGATCGATCGCAACGTACAGCTGGCCCGTCAGAAGATTGCCCGTGCGCAACTGGCCGCGCAGGCCGTGATTGACGAGCGCGAGCAGCATCCGGTGGCTTTCGTCCGTACCCGACTCCGGCACCGGCTGACCGCGCGAGCGGCGGCGCAGGCGGTCGGGGTAGAGATCCATCGTGACGGGCATGTTGAAGTTCTTCGTCTGCGGATCGAACTCGACGCCGATGTTGGTCACCTGACCGAGCACGATGCCGCGGAAATCGACGGGCGCGCCGACCGACAGTCCGCGCAGCGACTGGTTGAAGTTCATCACGACGCGCACGGGCTCGCCGTCAGGCTCGCGCATCGCGTCGGCTTCGTCGGAACCGAGGCGGAACGTCATATTGTTCGGCGCCTGCACGCCGACGGCCTGTCCGGGCGGCGACTGGAACGCCAGCCCGCCGACGATCACCGTCGCGAGCGACTGCGTGTTCAGCTTGAAGCCGCTCGAATCGAGCCGCACGTCGACGCCGCTTGCATGCCACCAGCGCGAGTTCGTGCCGACGTACTGGTCGAACGGCGCGCTGACGAACACCTGCAGCGTGACGCCCGTGCCGTCCTTGTCGAGCGAGAAGCCCGTCACCTGGCCGACCTGCACGCGCCGGTAGAACACGGGCGAGCCGATATCGATCGAACCGAGCGATTCGCCGCGCAGAGTGAACTGGCGGCCTTTCTGGTCGACGGTGACAGCGGGCGGCGATTCGAGGCCGACGAACTGCGTCTGCGTTTCCGTCGAGCGTCCGCCGTCGACGCCGATGTACGCACCCGACAGCAACGTGCCGAGTCCCGACACGCCGCTCGCGCCGATACGCGGACGCACGACCCAGAAGCGGCTGTCCTTCACCGCGAAGTCTTCGGCTTCCTTCGTCAGCTGCACTTCGACGTTCACGCGCGAGTGATTCTTCGCGAGCTTGATCGACTTCACGAAGCCGATGTCGACGTCCTTGTACTTGACCTTGGTCTTGCCCGGCTCCAGGCCCTCCGCGCTGACGAAGGTGATGTTGATGGTCGGCCCTTTCTCGAGCACCGACTTCACGACGAGACCGACGCCGATCAGCGCCGCGATCAGCGGAATCACCCAGACGAGCGAAGGCAGCCAGCCCCGTTTCGTGACGATCTCGGGCTCGGGCGGCTCATTGTTCGGCGCACCGGAAGGCGGCGTCGGCTCTTTGGGGCTATTCATGTTTCGGGTCCTGAGGTTTGGCGGCCTGTCCAGCGGCGCCGCCATGGTCGTTGTCCGCGTCGTCCCAGATCAGGCGCGGATCGAATTGCATCGAGGCGATCATCGTGAGAATCACGACGGAGCCGAACGCGAGCGCGCCCGGTCCGGCAGTAATAACAGCGAGCGACTTGAAGCGCACCAGCGCGACCGTCAGCGTGATGACGAAGATGTCGAGCATCGACCAGCGTCCGATGCGCTCGACGATCCGGTACAGCTTCGTGCGTTCGAGCGGCCGCCACGTCGAGCGGCGCTGCGCCGTGATGGTCAGCAGCGCGAGCACGGACAGCTTGAGCATCGGCACAAGAATACTGGCGATGAACACGATCATCGCGAGCGGCCAGTCGCCCGAGGTCCAGAAGTAGACGACGCCACTCATGATCGTGTCGTCCTCCGCGCCGAGCAGCGACGACGTGTGCATCACGGGCAGCAGGTTCGCGGGAATGTAGAGCACGGCAGCGGCGATCAGCAGCGCCCAGGTGCGCATCAGGCTGTCGGGATTGCGCCGGTGCATGATCGCGCCGCAGCGCGTGCAGATTTGCGGATCTTTCGCGCGCACGCGCGGCTGCACGCGCGAACACGCGTGACAGGCGATCAGACCGGCGCGCGAGGCCGTGATGTATTTCATCGGCCTGTTATCCCCGATGCGGCGCGGTGGGACCATCGACATCGGGCGCGTTCGCGCCGTTATCGTCACCACGGCCGTCATGCCGGTCGTGAGCGCGCGCTTCCCGCTCTTCTTCTTCGCGTGCATGCCGCTCGCGTCGCGCCTGCAGCACGCCGAGCCCTTCGGCGACGTCCCACAACGTGCGCGGATCGAACGTGACGACCACGACGAACATCAAGGTGAGCGCGCCGAACGCGAACATCGCGGCTTCGGGAATCACGCGCGCGAGACTCACCATTTTCACCATCGTCACGAGCACGCCGAGCATGAACACTTCGATCATGCCCCACGGCCGCACGAACTGGATCGCGCGCAGCACGGCGTTGAAGAACGGCGGCACGACGCCCGCGCGAATCGGGATCAGCAGATAGAGCAGCGCGAGCAGCTCGGTGAGCGGGAAGAGCACGGTCGAGCAGAACACCATGATCGCGACGATCTGCATCTCCTCGTCCCACAGCGCGACGATGGCGCCGAGCAGACTGGTCTGCGAGGTAATGCCGTTGGTTTCCAGTTCAACGATCGGGAAACCCTGCGCGATCAGAAACGTGATCAGCGCGGCGACCGTCATGGCCGTGATGCCGTCCAGCCGGCCCGATGCGCTCCAGTACAGCATCGCGCCGCATCGCTGGCAGCGCGCGATGCGTCCGCGTCCAAGGCGCGGTTTCTGGAACAGCGCGTCGCACTCGTGACAGGCAATCAGATGGTCATGTTCCATGCAGGCGATCGGGAATCGGGAAGCGATGTTGTCGTCGTGTTGGTCGTCGGCGTATTACGGACTATTACTGCGATCTGCGCAGCGCTTCATGCATGTTGAGAGCGCATGCGCGGCGCGGCCTGGCGCAATAGTATCAAAGCTCGCTACGGTAACGTCTTACAGGTAGGCGCCCGTAAGCCCTGTCGGCGGATGAGGCGCTTGTCGTACGGGGCGTAGGCCTTGTCTGACGGATCCGGCGCACGAGCGTTCGATCGGCAACAGCAATTTCCGGGCCGCGCGCAAAGGCGTCAGCCGATTGCCGCCGCTTGCGGTACGATGAGCGCCGCGCAAGCCGTTGGCGCCGATGCCGGATGCGAGCGGAATAAGGGCATCGTCCGGGTCGTTTAACGTTTATATCGACGTCGGTTCTGTCATGGCACACACCTCTTCGTTTCGTTCGTTCTCCGATCGCGGCTCGTCGTATACATCGACAGCCATCGCGCTGCACTGGCTCATCGCGCTTCTGATCGTCTGCGGTTTCTCGCTCGGCTGGGTGATGACGGACATCCCCGGCTTCACGCCGACCAAGCTCAAGTACTTCTCGTGGCATAAGTGGATCGGCGTGACGGTGTTCGCGCTGGTCATCATCCGCATTCTCTGGCGCGCGACGCACACCGTGCCGCCGATGCCTTCGCACATGCCCGCGTGGCAGCGCGGCGTCGCGCATCTGACGCACTTCCTGCTGTACGTGCTGATGGTCGCGATTCCCGTGTCGGGCTATCTGTACAGCTCGGCGGCCAACGTGCCCGTCGTCTATCTTGGCCTCGTGCCGCTGCCGCGTCTGATCGCGCCCGATCCGCATCTCAAGGAAGTGCTGAAGGCCGTTCACATCACGCTCAACTACACGCTGCTCGTGCTCGTCGCGCTGCATGTCGTCGCGGCGCTCAAGCATCAGATTCTCGATCGCGACGGCCTGCTGTCGCGCATGATCCCGTTCCTCAAATAAGGACAAACATGAAGGCATCGTTTTATCGCTACATGCTCGCCGCGTTTGCGGCTGCGTCGCTGGTTGCGTCGGGCGGCGCGTTCGCGCAGGTCGACATGGGCAAGAGCACGGTCACGGCGATCTCGAAACAGATGAACGTGCCCGTCGAAGGCAAGTTCAACAAGTTCACCGCGCAGATCGCGTTCGATCCTGCAAAACCGGCGGCGGGCACCGCGCAGGTTACCGTCGATACGTCGAGCTACGATCTCGGCGACGAAAGCTATAACGAGCAGGTGCGCGGCAAGGAATGGTTCGATTCGAAGACATTCCCGACTGCAACCTTCGTTTCCAGCGCGATTGCGCCCGCGGGCAACAACCAGTTCAAGGTGACGGGCAAGCTGACCATGAAGGGCAAGTCGCAGACGGTCGTCGTGCCCGTCACGGTGACGAAGCAGGGCGCTGCGCAGGTCTATGACGGCGCGGTGACTGTCAAGCGTTCGCAGTTCGATATCGGCACGGGCGAATGGAAGGACACGTCGGTGGTCGCGGACGACGTGACGATCAAGTTCCATATCGTCGCCGCGAGCAAGTGATCCGCGGTTTGTAGCAGTCAGGCAGACAGAAAAGGAGAATGAATTGAAACCGATGCTTTTGATTGTGGCCGGCGCGCTGGCGTCGTCGATGGCGGCGGGCGCATTTGCCGCCGATACCTATCAGCTCGATCCCGCTCACACCTATCCGAGTTTCGAGGCGGATCACATGGGCGGCGTGTCGACGTGGCGCGGCAAGTTCACGAAGAGTTCGGGCACGGTGACGCTCGACCGCGCGGCGAAGACGGGCACGGTCGAAGTGAACGTCGACATGTCGTCGGTGCAGATCGGCAATACCAAGCTCGACGAGCATCTGCGTTCGCCCGATTTCTTCGACGTCGCGAAATATCCGACGGCGAACTACAAGGGCACGGCGATTAAGTTCGACGGCGACACACCCGTTGCCGTCGACGGCCAGCTGACGATGAAAGGCGTCACGAAGCCGGTGAATCTGAAGATCGAGTCGTTCAAATGCATTCAGCATCCCGTGCTCAAGCGCGAGGTGTGCGGCGTCGAGGCGACGGGCGAATTCAATCGCTCGGACTTCGGCATGGACTTCGGCACGAAATACGGTTTCAGCATGAAGACGGTGCTGCACATTCAGGCCGAGGGCATCAAACAGTAAGCCTTGCCGGCGCGAGTCGCTGCACTTGCCAAAACCGCTTCGTTCGCCATGCGACGAAGCGGTTTTTTATTGGCGCCAGAACCTGGCGCTTTCACCGCTCGTACAGAATTAATTTTTGGTCCATAGTGGACGACAAACGCCGGATCGGTTGTGCGCGCATCGAATCCGGCGACAGGACAAGGACCGGACGCCCTCGCGTGAGCTTCACGCCGATCGTCACTATAACGACTAACCGCGCGACTACCCGCGCGCCCCTGGAGATCCGCAATGAGTTCAACGATAGCCGCGAGCACGGCGCAAAGACGTTCCGATACGTGGCGCACGGTGGTGGCCGCGTCGATCGGCAATGCGCTGGAATGGTTCGACCTCGTCGTCTACGGCTTTTTTGCCGTCGTTATTTCGAAGCTGTTTTTTCCGGCAGGCAACGATACCGTGTCGCTGCTGCTGACGCTCGGCACGTTCGGTGTATCGTTCTTCATGCGGCCGCTGGGCGCGATCGTGCTCGGCGCGTATGCGGACCGGGCAGGGCGCAAGGCCGCGCTGACGCTGTCCATTTTGTTGATGATGGCAGGCACGCTGATCATCGCCGTGCTGCCGACGTATCAGTCGATCGGCCTCGCGGCGCCGCTGATTCTCGTCGTCGCGCGTCTGATGCAGGGCTTCTCGGCGGGCGGTGAATTCGGCAGCGCGACGGCTTTTCTCGCGGAGCACGTGCCGGGACGGCGCGGCTATTTCGCCAGCTGGCAGATCGCGAGCCAGGGCATCACGACGCTGCTCGCCGCGATCTTCGGCGCGGTGCTGACGAGCCAGCTGTCGCCCGAGCAACTGAACACATGGGGCTGGCGCGTGCCGTTCTTCTTCGGGCTGCTGATCGGGCCTGTTGCGTGGTACATCCGCACGAAGCTTGACGAAACGCCTGAATTCCTCGCCGCCGAAACCACGCAGACGCCGATCCGCGATACGTTCGCGAGCCAGAAGACGCGGCTTTTTATCGGCATGGGCATCGTCGTGCTCGGCACGGTGGCGACCTATCTTGTGCTCTTTATGCCGACTTACGCGATCAAGCAGCTGAAGCTCGCGCCGTCTGTCGCGTTCACGGCGATTTCGCTGGTCGGCATCATCCAGCTGGTGTTTTCGCCGATCATCGGGCATCTGTCCGATCGTCACGGTCGCGTGCGCATCATGCTCGTGCCGGCCGTGCTGCTGTTTCTGCTGATCTGCCCGGCGTTTTCATATCTCGTCGCGCATCCGACGTTCGGCACGCTGCTGGCGATGCAGATCCTGCTCGGTATCCTGATGACGGGCTACTTCGGCGCGTTGCCGGGTTTGCTGTCGGAAATCTTCCCGGTGCAGACGCGCACAACGGGCATGTCGCTCGCCTATAACATCGCGGTGACGATCTTCGGCGGCTTCGGGCCGTTCATCATCGCGTGGCTGATCGACGCGACGGGTTCGAAAATCGCGCCGGGCTTCTATCTGATGCTCGCGGCCGTGGTGAGCGTGACCGCGCTGATTGCGGCGCGCCGGAAGCTCGGTTTCCGCTAAACGAGCGGGGCGGTAAAAGGTCGCTAAAACGGGTCGGTAAACGACAAAGGCCGGTTCGATTGAACCGGCCTTTTTTTGCCTGCGTGCTTCCGAGCAGAATCAGACGCTAGCGATCAAACCTGCGCGCCTGCGTTCGGATCGTTCGGATCGTGACGTTCCTTCTTGTCCTTCAGCAGATCTTCGCGCTTCACGCCGAACCACATCGCCAGCGCCGCCGCGACGAACACCGACGAGTAGATACCGAACAGAATACCGACCGTCAGCGCGAGTGCGAAGTAGTGCAGCGTCGGGCCGCCGAACAGGAACATCGACAGCACCATCATCTGCGTACAGCCGTGCGTGATGATCGTACGCGACATCGTGCTCGTGATTGCGTGGTTGATCACTTCGATCACGCTCATCTTGCGTTCGCGGCGGAAGGTCTCGCGAATCCGGTCGAAGATAACCACGGATTCGTTCACCGAGTAACCGAGCACGGCCAGCACGGCAGCCAGCACGGAGAGCGAGAACTCCCACTGGAAGAACGCGAAGAAGCCGAGAATGATCACGACGTCGTGCAAGTTCGCGATCACGCCCGCAACGGCGTACTTCCATTCGAAGCGGAACGACAGATAGATCACGATGCCCGCGACCACGCACGCGAGCGCGAGCAGGCCGTCGGTGGCGAGTTCCTTGCCGACCTGCGGACCGACGAACTCGACGCGTTGCAGCTTCGCGTCCGCGTCCTGGCCTTTCAGCGAGGCCATCACCTGATCGCTCTGTTGCGCAGACGTCAAACCCTGCTTGAGCGGCAGACGGATCAGCACGTCGCGTGAGGTGCCGAAGTTCTGCACCTGAGCGTCGCCGTAGCCGATCTTCGTCAGCGTTTCGCGCACGGGTTCGAGCGGCACGGCGCCGGGATACTGCACTTCGATCACGGTACCGCCCGTGAACTCGACGGACAGATGCAGCCCGCGATGCAGCAGGAAAAACACGGCGGCGATGAACGTCAGCAGCGAGATCGCGTTGAACACCAACGCGCGCTGCATGAACGGAATGTCTTTACGGATGCGGAAAAATTCCATGTTCTCTTTCTCCGGGACTCAGCGGGTCGAACCCGGCTTGTTCGTGCCACCCGGCGCGTTGCGATTGCGCAGCGTCGGTTTGCCAGCGCGGGCTTGCGCGCCCGCCTGAGCCTTGGCCTTGGGCTTCGGCGCCTTGGTCGCGGCGATCTGTGCAGCCGTGTCGGTCTGCTGGTCGGCGTTGTCGAGGTAAGCCGTGGCGCCATCGGCGGCAGCGGGCTTCCACACCTGGCCGATCGCGAGCGATTGCAGCTTCTTCTTGCCGCCGTACCACACGTTCACAAGACCGCGCGAGAAGAACACGGCCGAGAACATCGACGTCATGATGCCGATACAGTGCACGACGGCAAAGCCGCGCACCGGGCCGGAGCCGAACGCGAGCAGCGCGAGACCGGCGATCAGCGTCGTCACGTTCGAGTCGAGAATCGTCGCCCATGCATGCGCGTAGCCGTTCTGGATGGCCAGTTGCGGCGGCGCGCCGTTGCGCAGTTCTTCACGCACGCGCTCGTTGATCAGCACGTTCGCGTCGATGGCCATACCGAGCGCCAGCGCGATAGCGGCGATGCCCGGCAAGGTCAGCGTGGCCTGCAGCATCGACAGCACGGCGATCAGCAGCAGCAGGTTCACCGACAGCGCGATCATCGAGATCAGGCCGAACAGCATGTAGTACGCGATCATGAAGACGGCAATTGCCGCGAAGCCCCACACGACCGAGTGGAAGCCCTTCTTGATGTTGTCGGCGCCGAGGCTCGGGCCGATCGTGCGTTCTTCGATGATGTCCATCGGCGCGGCGAGCGAGCCGGCGCGCAGCAGCAGCGCGAGATCGGTTGCGGCTTGCGGCGTCGGCTGGCCGGTGATCTGGAAGCGGTCGCCCAGTTCCGACTGGATCGTCGCGACCGTTAGCACTTCGCCCTTGCCTTTTTCGAACAGCACCATCGCCATCGGCTTGCCGATGTTGTCGCGCGACACGCTGCGCACCGCGCGGCCGCCGGCCGAGTCGAGACGGATGTTGACGGACGGACGCTGATGCTCGTCGAAGCCCGCCGACGCGTCGATGATGCGGTCGCCCGTGAAGATCACGGCCTTGCGCAGCAGCACGGGCACGGCGTTGCCTTGCGTGAAGAGTTCGTCGCCGGCGGGAACGGGGTCGGACGGATTCGGATGCAGGCCGTTCGGATCGGCGAGGCGCGCTTCGAGCGTCGCCGTGCGGCCGATGATGTCCTTCGCCTTCGCCGTATCCTGCACGCCCGGCAGTTCGACGACGATGCGGTCGGAGCCTTGCTGCTGGATCACCGGCTCGGCCACGCCGAGTTCGTTGACGCGGTTATGCAGCGTCGTGATGTTCTGCTTGAGCGCCGCGTCTTCCACCGTCTTCTGCACGGCGGGCGTGAACGTGCCCACCACCTGGAAGCCGCCCGCCGGATTCGGCTGCGTCGCCCACTGGAGTTCGGCCACGCCGGTTGCCAGTTGCTTGCGCGCCGTTTCCGCGACGTCCTGATCGGCGAAATTGACGACGACCGTCTGGCCCGTGCGGTTCACACCGCCGTCACGGATGCCCTTGTCACGCAGCAGCGTGCGCGCATCGGATGCGTCGGAGTCCAGCTTCTTGTTGAGCGCGCCCGCCATGTCGACCTGCAGCAGGAAGTGCACGCCGCCGCGCAGATCGAGACCGAGGTACATGGGCAGCGCGTGCAGCGCGGTCAGCCAGTGCGGCGACGCGCTTTGCAGGTTCAGCGCAACGATGAACTGCGGATCGCTCGGGTCGCTGTTGAGCGCCTTTTGCAGCAGATCCTTGACGCGCAGCTGCGTGTCGGTGTCCTTCAGACGCACGCGGATGTTCGCGTTTTGCGTCGAGTTGTCGAACGTGACGTCGTCGGGCTTGATCTGGCTGGAGGCGAGCGCCGCTTCGACCTGCGACAACGTGGTCGAATCGAGCTTCACCGTTGCCTTGCCGCTCGACACCTGCACCGCCGGCGCTTCGCCGAAGAAATTGGGCAGCGTGTACACGAGGCCGATGACGAGCGCCACCAGCATCACGGCATACTTCCAGAGGGGGTAACGATTCATGGGGTGGTCCAACGGGAGGTTGGCTTGAAAGCGATGCGTCCGGCGATGAGCGCGGCGAGCGGAAGAGCCGGTTGGAGGTTCCGCTCGGCGCGAGGCCGCGCCGGACGCAAGAGAGCAGGCCTTACAGCGACTTCAGGGTGCCCTTCGGCAGAATGGTCGTGACGGAGGCCTTCTGCACGGTGATTTCGGTGCCTTCAGCGATTTCGACGCCAACGTAGGCTTCGCCGACCTTCGTCACCTTGCCGACGATGCCGCCGTTCGTCACCACTTCATCGCCCTTCGCCATGGCCGAGAGCATGTTGCGGTGTTCCTTCTGGCGCTTCATTTGCGGGCGAATCATGATGAAATACAGCACCGCGAACATCAGAATCAGCGGCAGGAAGCTCATCAGGCTCGATTCGGCGCCACCTGCTGCACTGCCTTGCGCGAAGGCATCGGTAATGAACGACACGTTGGTCTCTCCGTTATAACAATCGAAAAAAATCAGCCGGTTATTCTACCACCGGCCATTTGCGGGACGGCACCGGGAACGGGTTTTCCTGACTGCGTGTCAGGCCGTTCAAGGTGCTTTCCGAAAGTTAATTGTAATGTCTGACGCGCTATGTGGGAGGTTCGCTTTTTCACGAGCCT
The DNA here is from genome assembly GCF_030412785.1 of Paraburkholderia sabiae. Classification (NCBI taxonomy): domain Bacteria; kingdom Pseudomonadati; phylum Pseudomonadota; class Betaproteobacteria; order Burkholderiales; family Burkholderiaceae; genus Paraburkholderia; species Paraburkholderia sabiae. The sequence continues at coordinate 5,948,816 of NZ_CP125295.1, read as the reverse complement.
GCCGAGGCCGCGTTCAAGCCTGATCCGTCCCGCGTGCGCGATTCTCGTGAAACTGCTTGCGGAACGCGCCGAACATCTGCGCGTCGATGGCGTCGCGCATTTCCTGCATCAGTTCGAGGTAGTAGTGCAGGTTGTGGATCGTGTTTAGCTGCGCGCCTAGAATTTCGCCGACGCGATGCAGATGGTGCAGATAGCCGCGCGTGAAGTTGCGGCAGGTGTAGCAGCCGCATTGCTCGTCGAGCGGGCGCATCGAGTTCTTGTGCGTCGCGTTGCGGATCTTGATGTCGCCGAAACGCGTGAAGAGCCAGCCGTTGCGCGCGTTGCGGGTCGGCATCACGCAGTCGAACATGTCGACGCCCGCCGCGACGCCCGCCACGAGGTCTTCCGGCGTGCCGACGCCCATCAGGTAGTGCGGCATGTCGGCGGGCAGCTTCGGACCGATATGGTTCAGCACGCGCATCATGTCTTCCTTCGGCTCGCCGACGGACAGCCCGCCGATCGCGAGCCCGTGGAAGCCGATCTCCGACAGCCCCGCGAGCGACTCGTCGCGCAGATCCTCGAACATGCCACCCTGGACGATGCCGAACAGCGCGTTCGGATTGCCGAGCTTGTTGAATTCGTCGATCGAGCGCTTGGCCCAGCGCATCGACATGCGCATCGAATCGGCAGCTTCCTTGTGCGAGGTCGGTACGCCGTTGGTCGCGTAGGGCGTGCATTCGTCGAACTGCATCACGATGTCCGAGTTCAGCACCTTCTGGATCTGCATCGACACTTCCGGCGACAGAAACAGCTTGTCGCCGTTGATCGGCGATGCGAACGTCACGCCGTCTTCGGTGATCTTGCGCAGATCGCCGAGCGAGAAGACCTGAAAGCCGCCCGAATCCGTGAGGATCGGCCGCTTCCAGCCCATAAAGCCGTGCAGGCCGCCGTGCGCCGCGATCGTTTCCAGACCGGGACGCAGCCAGAGGTGAAACGTGTTGCCGAGAATGATCTGCGCGCGGATTTCTTCGAGTTCGCGCGGCTGGATCGCCTTGACCGTGCCGTACGTGCCGACGGGTTGGAAGATCGGCGTTTCGACGACGCCGTGATTGAGCGTCAGGCGGCCGCGGCGCGCGAGGCCGTCGGTTTTCAGCAGCTCGAATTTGAGGCCGTTGTCGGGGCGAACGTGGTCGCCGAGGTAGGCGCCGTCGGCGCGTGCGGCGTTGTTGTGACCATTGGTCATCTTTTGATGCTCCTGTGCAACCGGAGAACAGTCCGGCGCATGGTGTTAAACGCGACCAGAGGGTTTCTGGCCGTGGGAAGCGATTATGCGTTCAATGCGTCGTCGCTGCGCGTAAGCAGCATCGCGTCGCCATAGCTGAAAAAGCGGTAACGCTCGTCGATCGCGTGTCGATAGGCCGCGCGAATTGTCTCGATGCCCGCGAACGCGGACACGAGCATCAGCAGCGTCGACTTCGGCAGGTGGAAATTCGTCACCAGCCGGTCGACCACGCGGAACTGGTAGCCGGGCGTGATGAAAATATCGGTTTCGGCGCTGGTTGCAGCGAGCGGTTTTCCGGCGGCTTCGGCGTCGCGCGCCGCGGCTTCGAGCGCGCGCATCGACGTCGTGCCGACCGCGATCACGCGATTGCCACGCGCCTTGGTCGCCGCGATCTTGTCGACGAGCGATTGCGGCAACTGATACCACTCGCTATGCATCTTGTGCTCAGCAATATTCTCGACGCGCACCGGCTGGAACGTGCCCGCGCCGACGTGCAGCGTGAGCGTCGCGCGCTCGACGCCTTTCGCATCCAGCCGCGCGAAGATCGAATCGTCGAAATGCAGGCCGGCCGTGGGTGCTGCGACCGCGCCCGGATTCTGCGCATACACCGTCTGATAGCGCGTTTCATCGAACGCGTCGGGATCGTGCTCGATATACGGCGGCAGCGGCAGACGGCCGAACTGCTCGATCAGCGTCAGGCAGTCGTCGGGGAAATGCAGCGTGTAGAACGGCTCGACGCGTTCGCCGACGGTCACGTCGAACGCATCGGCGAGATGCAGCACGGTGCCCGGACCCGGACTCTTGCTCGCGCGAATCTGCGCGAGGGCGGTGCGCTCGCCCGTCAGCCGCTCGACCAGCACCTCGATCTTGCCGCCGCTGGCCTTCTGGCCGAGGAAACGCGCCTTCAGCACTTTGGTATCGTTGAAGACGAGCAGATCGCCGGACTCGATGCACTCGGGCAGTTCGGCGAAACGGCGGTCGGTAAAGGTGGCGGGCGTGGTCTGCCCGGTCACTTCGAGCAGACGGCTCGCGCTGCGCTCGGGCAGGGCGATTTGCGCGATCAGCTCGGGCGGCAGGTCGAAATCGAAATCGGAAAGCGTGAACATGCGGACTGACTTGAAGCGAAATGAGACTGTGCGAAGCGGGAACGCCGCCCGGACGGCGCGCCGCCGAAACGACGGCTGAAGCATCAGCGTCTACGACAGCGCCCTTCGAGCGGCTATGATTGCGGGACATTGCCGCGGCGGCCCGGCGTGCGCACGACTCCCGCGCGCACTGGCCGCAAAACTTCTGAAGCCGATATTGTACTTGCGAAGCGACTCATGCCTTTGTCCGATACCCGTTCACCTCTCGACACCGACGACGACAGCGCTCCGAAGAAGCGCCGCGCCGCGCGGAGCAAGGCGGGCGCGGACGCGGATGCGCCCGACGTGAAGGACGCGCCCAAGAAGGCGAAAAAGCCCGCCGCGAAGAAACCCGTGCTCGCCAAAACGGCCGACAAGCTCGCCAAACTCGGCCTCACGCGCGATATCGACCTCGTGCTGCATCTGCCCATGCGCTACGAGGACGAAACGTCGCTGACGCCGATCGGCGAACTGCTGCCGGGCGGCGTCGAGCAGACGGAAGGCGTCGTGTTCGACAACGAGATCGCGTACCGGCCGCGTCGTCAGCTGCTCGTGAAAATGCGTGACGACGCGGGCGACGAGCTGATCCTGCGCTTTCTGAATTTCTACGGTTCGCAGGTCAAGCAGATGTCGGTGGGCGTGCGGCTGCGCGTGCGCGGCGACGTGCGCGGCGGTTTCTTCGGGATGGAGATGGTGCACCCGGCCGTGCGCGTCGTCGATGACGACACGCCGCTGCCGCAAGCGCTCACGCCCGTTTATCCGAGCACGGCGGGCGTGTCGCAGGTCTATCTGCGCAAGGCGATCGACAACGCGCTCGCGCGCACGTCGCTGCCCGAACTGCTGCCCGAGGCCGTCGCGAAGCAATATCTGCAGCCGCTCGAGGTTCCTGAACTGATGGACGCCGTGCGCACGCTGCATCATCCGAATTCGCATTCGGACGAGGCCGCGATGATCGACGGCACGCATCCCGCGTGGACGCGCATCAAGTTCGAGGAACTGCTCGCGCAGCAACTGTCGCTCAAGCGCGCGCACGAAGAGCGTCGCACGCGCGCCGCGCCCGCGATGCCGCGCCGCGCCGCCACCGACGAGCAATCGCTGTTGACGCGTCTGATGCAGACGCTGCCGTTCTCGCTGACAGGCGCGCAGCAGCGCGTGTGCGCGGAAATCTCGCAGGATCTGACGCAGGCGCATCCGATGCAGCGTCTGTTGCAGGGCGATGTCGGCAGCGGCAAGACGGTCGTCGCGGCGCTCGCGGCCGCGCAGGCCATCGACGCCGGTTATCAGGCCGCGATGATGGCGCCGACGGAAATCCTCGCCGAACAGCACGCACGCAAGCTGCGCGGCTGGCTGGAGCCGCTCGGCGTGACGGTCGCGTGGCTCGCGGGCAGTCTGAAGACGAAGGAAAAGCGCAGCGCGCTCGAAGCCGCCGCGCTCGGCACCGCGCAACTCGTGATCGGTACGCACGCGATCATTCAGGATGCCGTCGAATTCGCGCGGCTCGGCCTCGTGATCGTCGACGAACAGCATCGCTTCGGCGTCGAGCAGCGGCTCGCGCTGCGCGCCAAGGCGCAGAACGCCGCCGACGGCGCGCGCGACTTCCAGCCGCATCAGTTGATGATGTCCGCGACGCCGATTCCGCGAACGCTCGCGATGACGTACTACGCGGACCTCGACGTCTCGACGATCGACGAATTGCCGCCCGGCCGCACGCCGATTCTGACCAAGCTCGTCTCCGACGCGCGCCGCGAAGAAGTGATCGGGCGCGTGCGCGAGGCGGCGCTGACGGGCCGCCAGGTGTACTGGGTGTGTCCGCTGATCGAGGAAAGCGAGACGCTGCAATTGCAGACGGCCGTCGAAACCTACGAAACGCTCGTCGCCGCGCTGCCGGAACTGAAGGTCGGGCTGGTGCACGGGCGCCTCACGCCCGTCGAGAAAGCGACCGTCATGGACGCGTTCAGCCGCAACGAAGTGCAGCTGCTGGTCGCGACGACGGTGATCGAAGTGGGCGTCGACGTGCCGAACGCGTCGCTGATGGTGATCGAGCATGCGGAGCGCTTCGGGCTCGCGCAGTTGCACCAGTTGCGCGGGCGGGTCGGGCGCGGCAGCGCGGCGTCCGTGTGCGTGCTGCTGTACACCGGACCGCTGTCGATGACGGCCCGCGCGCGCCTGCAAACGATGCGCGAAACCACCGACGGCTTCGAAATCGCGCGGCGCGACCTCGAAATCCGCGGGCCCGGTGAGTTTCTTGGCGCGCGGCAATCGGGGGCCGCGATGCTGCGTTTCGCCGATCTCGAAAACGACGGCTGGCTGATCGAACCGGCGCGCGAGGCGGCGACGACGCTGCTGGCGCAGTATCCGAACGTCGTGACGCAGCATCTTTTGCGCTGGCTGAATACCCGCGAGCAGTATCTGAAAGCCTGATGAAACCTGCCGATGGAAACGCTTTCGCACCGCAGCATGCCTGATTCGGGCTGGAAGGTTGGCGAATTGGCCCCATAGGTGTATAACAGAAACCTATCGAATCTATCGCCCTGATTGGTCCCCAATGACCCTCACAGAACTGAAGTACATCGTCGCGGTAGCGCGTGAGCGCCATTTTGGCCGCGCGGCAGAAGCGTGTTTCGTGAGCCAGCCGACGTTGTCGGTCGCGATCAAAAAGCTCGAAGACGAGCTGAACGTACAGATTTTCGAGCGCGGCACGAGCGAAGTCAGCGTCACGCCGATTGGCGAGCAGATCGTCACCCAGGCGCAACGTGTGCTCGAACAGACGCTCGCCATCAAGGAAATCGCCAAGCAAGGCAAGGATCCCCTCGTCGGGCCGCTGCGCCTGGGCGTGATCTACACGATCGGGCCGTATCTGCTGCCCACGCTCGTCAAGCAGATGATCAAGCGCGTTCCGCAGATGCCGCTGATGCTGCAGGAAAACTACACGCTCAAGCTGATCGAACTGCTGAAGCAGGGCGAAATCGACGTCGCGATCATGGCGCTGCCGTTTCCGGAAACGGGTTTGATGCTTCGTCCGCTGTACGACGAGCCGTTCGTCGTCGCGCTGCCGTCCGGCCATGCGTGGGAGTCGCGCAACAAGATCGATCCCGGCGATCTCAAGCAGGAAACCATGCTGCTGCTCGGCAGCGGCCATTGCTTCCGCGATCACGTGCTCGGCGTGTGTCCGGAGTTGATGCGCTTCTCGCAGAACGCGGACGGTATCCAGAAGACCTTCGAAGGATCGTCGCTGGAGACGATCCGCCATATGGTCGCGAGCGGCGTCGGCATTACCGTGCTGCCGCGCATGTCGGTGCATGAAGTGAAGCCGCACGCGGGCGGCGTCGATTCCGGCCTGCTCAGCTACGTGCCGTTCGACGATCCCGTGCCGGATCGCCGCGTCGTGCTGGCCTGGCGCAAGAGCTTCACGCGGATGCCTGCCATCGATGCAATCTGCGATGCGATCGCCGCCTGCGATCTGCCAGGTGTGAAGAAGCTCGATCTGCCTGCAGCCGTCAACTGAACGCTGTTTCGGCGGCGCATCGTCTGATGCGCCGCTCGCCGCCTTCTGCATGAGGCGGCGCCTATCGAATATATAAAATTAATCAAATCGCTATATTCGATAGCTTTTAATAAGATTTCCTCCATGGATCCCTGAGATCCACCACGACAAACCGGAGGAATCATGCAGCCATCCACGTCTTCGCTGTTCCCGTCAGTTTCCTCATCGTCTCAGCCGACGCCTGCCGCCAGCAGCGCGTCCAGCTTCAGGACCGTCGCGTTCGCGCTACTCGTCGATCGCGCGCTGTCTGCCTGACGCGCCACACGTTTCTCACCGAATACATCCCACGCTACGAAGGCTCTTGAAGCCGCTGTTGAAATATCACGCCGGAGAACAACTATGACCGAACGCAATCTCACCACCGCCTCGGGCGCGCCCGTCGCCGACAACCAGAATTCGCTCACGGCCGGCCCGCGCGGCCCCGTTGCGCTGCAGGACGTGTGGCTGATCGAAAAGCTCGCGCACTTCGATCGCGAAGTGATCCCCGAGCGCCGCGTTCACGCGAAAGGTTCGGGCGCGTTCGGCACGCTCAAGGTGACGCACGACATCTCGCGCTACACGAAGGCAAAGGTGTTCTCGGAAGTCGGCAAGGAAACGCCGCTCTTCATGCGCTTTTCGACGGTGGCAGGTGAGCGTGGCGCGGCCGATGCCGAGCGCGACGTGCGTGGCTTTTCGATCAAGTTCTACACGGAAGAGGGTAACTGGGACGTGGTGGGCAATAACACGCCCGTGTTCTTCATCCGCGATCCGTTGAAGTTTCCCGATTTCATCCACACGCAAAAGCGCGATCCGTACACGAACATGCGCAGCGCGACGAACGCGTGGGACTTCTTCTCGCGTCATCCCGAGTCGCTGCATCAGGTGACGATCGTGATGAGCGATCGCGGCATTCCGAAGAACTACCGGCAGATGCATGGTTTCGGCTCGCACACGTACTCGTTCATCAACGCGAATGGCGAGCGCTTCTGGGTGAAATTCCACTTCAAGTCGATGCAGGGCGTCGAGAACTTTACCGACGCAGAAGCGGCGCAAGTCGTGGCGCGCGATCGCGAAAGCGGGCAGCGCGATCTGGTCCAGTCAATCGACGGCGGCAACTTTCCGAAGTGGCGCTTCCAGATCCAGGTGATGCCGGAGGCGGACGCAGCGGCGTATCGCTACAACCCGTTCGACATCACGAAAGTGTGGCCGCACAAGGACTATCCGCTGATCGACGTCGGCGTGATCGAGTTGAATCGCAATGCGCAGAACTATTTCGCGGACGTCGAGCAGGCTGCGTTCACGCCGGCGAATGTGGTGCCGGGCATCGGCTTTTCGCCAGATCGTCTGTTGCAAGGGCGTCTGTTCTCGTACGGCGATACGCAACGCTATCGGCTCGGCGTGAATCACCATCTGATTCCCGTGAACGCGTCGCGTGCGCCGAACGCTCACTCGTTCCATCGCGATGGTGGGATGCGCGTCGATGGCAATCTGGGCGGCAACGTGAACTACGAACCGAACCGTTTCGGCGACTTCGCGCAGGATCGTAACGCGATCGAGCCGCCGCTCGCGGCAGGCAACGTCGATCACTACAACCATCGCGAAGACGACGACTACTACAGCCAGCCGGCCGCGTTGTTCCGTCTCTTCGACAGCGCGCAGCGCGAGCGTCTGTTCGGGAACATCGCGCGGGCGATCGACGGCGTGCCCGCCGATATCGTCGCGCGTCAGGTCGAGCACTTCCGCAAGATCGATCCGGCCTACGCAGACGGGGTGCTCGCAGCCATCGAGGCGCTTGCGAAGGCGAAGTAACGGATCGAATGACGGGAGGCGGCGCGACATCATGCGCGCCGCCGACATCGAAGGAGAAAGATCATGGTTCAGATGGTGATGAACGCAGTGGGTTACCACGCAAGCAACGCAAGCAATGCAGGCAACGCGCGCAGCGTGGCGCAACAGGTGCGCACTCCGATGCTTTTCCAGAAGCTCGTGGGGTTCGCGATTCTCGGCAGTGGCTATGTGGCGATCGTCGCAACGCTGGTGCACGCCATCGGCGGATGACGAAGCGCACACATGGCCATGCGTGGTTTGCGGGCTGCGGAAGCGAGGCGTAGGGTCGCGCGAACGTGCGCGCGTTCCAGGCTAAACTGGCGGGCGTTCGAGCGTTGAACGATTGCACACGCGCAGTTCCGGGCAAGCAGACCGGTTCGAATCACTCTTAAAAGGAGTCGTCATGGCCAAGAAAGAAGCCGTACCGCACGTCAATATTGGTATCAGCGACAAGGATCGCAAGAAGATCGCAGAAGGTCTTTCGCGTCTTCTCGCCGACACGTACACGCTTTATCTGAAGACCCATAACTTCCACTGGAACGTCACGGGTCCGATGTTCAACACGCTGCATCTGATGTTCGAGACGCAGTACACGGAACTGGCGACGGCCGTCGATCTGATCGCCGAACGCATTCGTGCACTGGGCGTCGCTGCGCCTGGCAGCTACAAGGAATTCGCAAAGCTGTCGTCGATCGCCGAAGCGGAAGGCGTGCCCGCCGCTGAAGACATGATCCGCCAGCTGGTGGAAGGCCAGGAATCCGTGGTGCGCACCGCGCGCGCGATCTTCCCGGTGACGGACGCGGCCCATGACGAGCCGACGGCCGACCTGCTGACGCAACGTATGCAGACGCACGAAAAGAACGCGTGGATGCTGGCGTAAGCGCTCGCATTTACGTTGGCGTTGCTGAACTGAAAGCCCGGCGGGTGACAACCTGCCGGGCTTTAATGCTTTTTGTCTGCACTTGTCTGCGCGTCAGAAGAGGGCTGTCACGCGCGCTGCTCTAAAATAGCGGGATCGAATCTCTGCGCACCGCCATGTTCGCCCGACTTCCGCTCTATCTGCGCCTTGTCCGCATGGACAAGCCAATCGGCAGCCTGCTGCTGCTATGGCCGACGCTCAACGCGTTGTGGATTGCCTCCGATGGCCATCCGTCGCTGTCGCTGCTGGTGATCTTCACGATCGGCACGATCCTGATGCGCTCGGCCGGCTGCGCGATCAACGACTACGCAGACCGCGATTTCGACCGCTTCGTGAAGCGCACCGAAAACCGTCCGATCACGTCGGGCAAGATCAAGGCATGGGAAGCCGTCGCGCTGGCAGCGGGGCTCTCGCTGATCGCGTTCCTGCTGATTCTGCCGCTCAATGCGCTGACGAAGGAGTTGTCGGTGGCGGCGCTGTTCGTCGCGGGCACTTATCCGTTCACGAAGCGCTTCTTTGCGATTCCGCAGGCGTATCTGGGCATCGCGTTCGGTTTCGGCATTCCGATGGCGTTTGCCGCTGTGCAGAATCAGGTGCCGCTGCTCGCGTGGGTGATGCTGATTGCGAACGTGTTCTGGTCGGTCGCCTACGACACCGAATACGCGATGGTCGATCGCGACGACGACATCAAGATCGGTATTCGTACGTCCGCGTTGACGTTCGGCCGCTTCGACGTGCTCGCGATCATGCTGTGCTACGCGGCGACGCTCGGCATCTATGTCGGCATCGGCGTCGCGTTGGGCTTCGGCGTGCTGTACTGGATCGGGCTGGCCGCCGCCGTGGGTTGCGCGATCTACCACTACACGCTGATCAAGGGACGCGAGCGCATGCCTTGCTTCGCGGCGTTCCGGCACAACAACTGGCTCGGCGGCGCGCTGTTCGCGGGCATTGCCGCGCATTACGCGGCGCAGGCGTTCTGATTCTTCATCTTTCGGCGAGATGAAGCGCGGAGATCCCACGCTTCATTCGCCGATGCACTTCAGTTCCAGCAAGCGATATCACTGCTTGCCGAATTCCTCTCCCATTTCACGCGCACGCGCATCCGCGGCCAGCGCGCCTCGGACGATCGCGTCCTTCACGCCTTGCGCGTCGAACGATGCGAGCGCCGCCGCCGTCGTGCCGCCCTTCGACGTCACGCGTTCACGCAACACACTTGCCGGCTCGCCCGATTGCGCGGCGAGTTGCGCTGCGCCCGTGAACGTTGCGACAGCCAGCGCGCGACCTTGCTCTTCGTCCATGCCGAGTTGCCGCGCTGCTTCCTGCATCGCCTCAATGAAGTAGAACACGTAGGCCGGGCCGCTGCCCGAGATTGCGGTGACGGCATCGATCTTCGCTTCGTCGTCGAACCACACCGTTTGTCCGACCGCGCCGAGCACCTGCGAGGCCAGTTCGCGTCCCGCTTCGTCGACACCTTCCGTTGCAACCAGACCCGTCACGCCCATGCCGATCAGCGCCGGCGTGTTCGGCATCGTGCGCACGAGGCGCGCATGGCCGCCGAGCCAGCGCGTGAGGTCCGCGCTGCGAATGCCCGCGACGATACTGATGACGAGCTGCGAAGCCGACAGATGCGGCGCGAGGGTAGCCGCGACGTCCTTCACGATCTGCGGCTTGACGGCGAGCACGACGGCATCGAACGATTTCAGCGACGCGTCCGCCGCAGCGCCCGTACCGACGCCGAACTGCTGCTCGTTGCGCTTGCGCACGTCTTCGTTGGGATCGATGGCGAGGATGTCCGACGGCGCAACGCCGCGCTTGATCATTCCGCCGATGAGCGCGGCGGCCATGTTGCCGCCGCCGATGAAGGCAATTTTCATGATGTTCGGGAAGTTCAGTGAGAGTAATCGCGGGCGCCGAAGATTGCGGTGCCGACGCGCACGATCGTCGCGCCTTCGAGCACGGCCGCTTCGAGATCGCCCGACATGCCCATCGACAGCGTGTCGAGTTCGAGTCCTTCAGCGCGCAGTTTGTCGAACAGTTCGCGCAGCGCGCGATGCGGCACGCGCTGCTGTTCGACGCCGCCTTCGGGTTCGGGAATCGCCATCAGGCCGCGCAGACGCAGCCTGGGCAGCGCGGCGATCTGGCGCGCGACGTCGACGGCTTCGTCTGGCGTGATGCCGCTTTTCGACGCTTCGCCGCTGATGTTGACCTGCAGGCACACATTGAGCGCGGGCAGCGTATCCGGACGCTGCTCCGACAAACGCTGCGCGATTTTCAGCCGGTCGACGGAATGCACCCAGTCGAAGTTTTCAGCGACGGGACGCGTCTTGTTCGATTGCAGCGGCCCGATGAAATGCCAGTCGAGCGAGGCGCGCAGATCGGACAGCGCGCCGATTTTCGTCAACGCTTCCTGCACGTAGTTTTCGCCGAACGCGCGCTGGCCGGCGGCATGCGCGGCGCGAACGTCTTCGGCGGGGAACGTCTTCGAGACGGCGAGAAGCGCAATGGAGCGAGGATCGCGGCCCGCGACCTGCGCGGCGAGGGCGATGCGCTGATGCACTGCGTCGAGATTGTGAGCGAGGTCGGGCATGAAGCGGGGTACCGGGGCGAGGGGCGACGATTTGAATTATACGGACGCCGACCGCATGCCACGACCTGGCCGAACGGCCAGGTTGTGGACGAACTACCCGCCAGGCGATGCTGTCGTTCAGGACGCGAGCATGTGCTCGACGAGTTCGACCCAATGCACGACAGGCGTGGAGGTGCCGCTTTGCAGATGCGCGATACAACCCACATTCGCGGACACGACGATCTGCGGCTCCTGTGCCTTCAGTTTTTCCAGCTTCTGGTTGCGCAATGCGTACGACAGCGCGGGCTGCGTGAGCGAATAGGTGCCGGCCGAGCCGCAGCACAGATGGCTGTCGGCGGGAAGCCTGACTTCGATGCCCAGCGCCGTCAGCAGATGCTCGACCTTGCCGCGAATCTGCTGGCCATGCTGCAGCGTGCAGGGCGGGTGATACGCAACCGTATGAATCGCGCGGCGTCGCGTGAGCGGTGTCAACGCTTCTTCGAAGTCCGGCAGGATTTCGCTGATATCGCGCGTCAGTTCAACAATGCGTTTTGCTTTTTCCGCGTACACAGGGTCGTTGCGCATCAGGTGCGCGTATTCCTTGACGGTCGCACCGCAGCCGGACGCGTTCATCACGATCGCTTCCGCGCCCTGTTCGACGTGCGGCCACCAGGCGTCGATGTTCTGACGCACGTCGTCGAGCGCTTCGTCGTTGTAGCCGAGATGCAGACGGATCGCACCGCAGCAACCCGCTTCTGGCGCAATCACGGTCTGAATGCCGAGCGCGTCGAGCACACGCGCTGTCGCGATGTTGACGTTCGGCATCATCGCAGGCTGCACGCAACCCGCGAGCATCAGCATTTTGCGCGGATGCGTGGCCGTCGGCCATTCGAGCTGACGCTGGCGCTGTGGAACCTTGTCGCGCAGCTTCTTCGGCAGCAGCGGGCGAAAGTGCTGGCCGAGGCGCATCGCGGGCGTGAACAGCGTGCTGTTGGGTACGAAGCTCGCGAGGACGCGGCGCATCAGGCGCTGGCCGAACGGACGCGGCACTTTCTCTTCGGTGAGCTTGCGGCCAATTTCAACGAGCTTGCCGTACTGAACGCCGGAAGGGCAGGTGGATTCGCAATTGCGGCACGTCAGGCAACGATCCAGATGCAGCTGCGTGCTGCGCGTGACGGGCGTGCCTTCCACCATCTGCTTGATCAGATAGATGCGTCCGCGTGGACCGTCGAGTTCGTCGCCGAGCAGTTGATAGGTCGGGCAGGTGGCCGTGCAGAACCCGCAATGCACGCATTTGCGCAGGATGGCGTCGGCTTCTTCACCGTCGGGTGTGTTGCGGATGAAGTCGGCGAGGTTGGTTTGCATCGCGCGCGCTCAGAAGTCGGGGTACAGCCGGCCGCGATTGAAGATGCGGGCTGGGTCGAAGGTGGCTTTCAGGCCGCGATGGATCTTCATCAGCGGAGCGGGCAGCGGGGTGAATACGCCAGCGCCACGGTCATAACCGTGGCCGGTGCGGAAGATCGTCGCGTGGCCGCCCGCCTGTTTCGCGCTGATGCGTACGGTTTGCGCGTCGGCGTCGGTGATCCACCAGCGTTGTGCGCCGCCCCATTCCATCAACTGCGCGCCGGGCAATTGCAGCGGCTCGGTGATGGTCGGCAGCGCGAGACGCCAGAGCGCGGACTTCGGCGCGATGGCCGCGAAGAACGGATCGGTCTGTTCGCGCAACCCGGCCCAGAAGCGTTCGGCTTCCACTGCATCGACCACTTCGCCGCCCAGCGACGTGCGCGCCGATTTGACGGCCGCTTCGGCGCCGCCCAGACGCACGGCGAGCGTGCCGTGGCGCCACGCGCTGCCCGTGATCGGCAACGGACGGCCGCCCCATTCGTTGAGCTTGCGCACGGCATCCGTGCCGTTCATGTCGAACTTGAGCGTGGCTTCCGCCTTCGGACGCGGCAGAACCTTGACGGATAACTCGAGGATCAGGCCGAGCGTGCCGAGCGAGCCGGCCATCAGCCGGGACACGTCGTAGCCAGCGACGTTCTTCACGACCTGGCCACCGAACGTCAGCACTTGCCCGTGACCGTTCATGACGACGGCACCGAGCACGAAGTCGCGCGCCGCGCCCGCCGAATGACGGCGCGGTCCCGCGATGCCCGCTGCGATGCAGCCGCCGAGCGTCGCTTGCGGTCCGAAATGAGGCGGCTCGAAAGCGAGCATCTGATCGTGTTCGGCGAGCGCCGCTTCGATTTCGAGGAGCGGTGTGCCGGCGCGCGCCGTGACCACCAGCTCGGCGGGATCGTACGCGATGATGCCGCGATGTGCGCGCGTGTCGAGGACCTCACCCTGCAATGACTGGCCGTACCAGTCCTTCGTGCCGCCGCCACGGATGCGGATCGGCTGCTCCGCGGCCGTGGCCGCGCGAACCCGTTCCGACCACGCGGCGACGATGTCGTCCTCTTTCATGGTGCGTTGCTTCGTTGTAGTGCTTTCGATTGTACCGAGGCAAGCCGCGCCCGCAACCCGGTTCAGACCCGTATCGAAGGGTTTGCTGCTTTTATGCGTTATGACGATGCAACGACGATGCAGGCGCCATGAAGCCGTAGCTGCATGGCGCTCGCTGCTTAGCTCACAAACTAAGGTTCACAAACTAAGGCTCACAAACTAAGGCTCAGAAACCAGTGCTCAGAATCGCGGCAGTTCCGGATGAGGCAGCAGCCCGCCCCGCACATGCATCTTTCCGTACTCGGCGCAGCGGGCTCGTGTCGGGATGCCTTTGTCGGGGTTGAGCAGGCAGGCGGGATCGAACGCGCGCTTGACCGCGTGGAACGCATCGCGCTCTTCCGGCGAAAACTGCACGCACATCGAATTGATCTTCTCGATGCCCACGCCATGTTCGCCCGTCACCGTCCCGCCCAGTTCGACGCATGTTTCGAGAATGTCGCAGCCGAAGGCCTCGGCGCGATGCCACTCGTCCAGGTCGTTGCCGTTGAAGAGGATCAGCGGATGCATGTTGCCGTCGCCCGCGTGGAACACGTTGATGCAGCGCAGGTTGTACTTCTTTTCCATCTCTTCGATACGTGCGAGCAGCGGTCCGATGCTGCGGCGCGGCACCGTGCCGTCCATGCAGTAGTAGTCGGGCGAGATGCGGCCGGCGGCGGGGAACGCGTTCTTGCGACCCGACCAGAACCGCAGGCGCTCGGCTTCCGTGCGCGAAATCTGGATGCGTGTCGCGCCGTGTTCGCGCAGCACGGCCGTCATGCGGACGATTTCTTCGCTGACTTCCTCGGGCGTCCCGTCCGATTCGCATAGCAGGATGGCGGCCGCGTCGAGGTCGTAGCCGGCGTTCACAAATTCTTCGACGGCGCGCGTCGCCGGCTTGTCCATCATTTCCAGACCGGCCGGGATGATGCCCGCGGCAATGATGCCCGCGACGGCATCGCCGCCTTTCACGACGTCGTCGAAACTTGCCATGATGACCTGCGACGCTTGCGGCTTCGGAATCAGTTTGACCGTGACTTCCGTGACGATCGCGAACATGCCTTCGCTGCCGATCACCACAGCAAGCAGATCGAGACCCGGCGCGTCCGGGCTCAGCGAGCCGAACTCGACGATCTCGCCTTCCATCGTGATCGCGCGCACGCGCATGACGTTGTGCACGGTCAGGCCGTACTTCAGGCAGTGCACACCGCCCGAATTTTCCGCGACATTGCCGCCGATCGTGCAGGCGATCTGCGACGAAGGATCGGGTGCGTAGTAAAGGCCATAAGGCGCGGCCGCTTCGGAGATCGACAGATTGCGCACGCCGGGCTGGACGGTCGCCGTGCGCGCGTACGGATCGACTTCGATGATCTTGCGAAAGCGCGCGAGCGACACGACGACGCCATGACGGATCGGCATCGCGCCGCCCGACAGGCTCGTGCCTGCACCGCGCGGCACGATGGGCACGTTCAGCCGATGGCAGATCTGCACGATGCGCTGCACCTGCGATTCCGTTTCAGGCAACGCAACGGCCAGCGGCAAACGACGATACGCGGCAAGGCCGTCGCATTCGTACGCGACCGTGTCTTCCTCGCGGTACAACAGGCAATGCGTTGGCAGCACGGCCATCAACGCCTGCACAACTTCGCGCTGACGCTGCGCGAGCATCTCGGGCGACAGCTCTGGGGACAGCTCGCCGGGTGCGTTCATGGAATGTCTCCTCCTTCGACGGCCGCGCGCGTCGTTGCGCAGCGCGGCCCGACATACGGTTACGCTAAGCCGCCCACGAAAAAATCTTGCCTGGATTCATCAGGTTGCGCGGATCGAGCGAACGCTTGATCGAGCGCATGACATCGACCGCGACGGGGCCGTGCTCTTCGAGCAGGAAGCCCATCTTGTGCAGGCCGACGCCATGCTCGCCCGTGCAGGTGCCGTCCATGCGCAGCGCGCGTTGCACGATGCGATGATTCAGGCGCTCCGCTTCCTCCAGCTCTTCGGGCTTATTCGGGTCGATCAGCATCGCGACGTGGAAGTTGCCGTCGCCGACGTGCCCGACGATCGGGCAGGGCAGCGGCGAAGTCTTCAGGTCTTCTTCCGTTTCGACCACGCATTCGGCGAGGCGCGAGATAGGCACGCAGACGTCGGTGGTGACGGCGCGACTGCCGGGCTTCAGCTGCAGCATCGCGAAGTAGGCGTTGTGACGCGCGTTCCACAGACGGCTACGGTCTTCCGGACGCGTCGCCCATTCGAAGCCTTCGCCCTTGTTCTGCGCGGCGAGTTCCTGCACGAGTTCTGCCTGTTCCTTCACGCCGGCTTCCGTGCCATGGAATTCGAAGAACAGCGTGGGCGCTTCGCGAAGCGTCAGATTCGAATGACGGTTGATCGAACGGACGGCGAGCGAATCGACGAACTCGACGCGCGCGATCGGCACGCCGATCTGGATGGTTTCGATGACGGCACGCACGGCGTCGCCCATCGACGGGAACGTGCACACGGCCGCCGACACCGCTTCCGGCTGCGGATACAGACGCACGGTGATTTCGGTGATCACGCCGAGCGTGCCTTCCGAACCGACGAACAGACGCGTGAGGTCATAGCCCGCCGACGACTTGCGTGCGCGCGTTCCCGTATGGATTACGCGGCCATCGGCCAGCACGACGGTCAGGCCGAGCACGTTTTCGCGCATCGTGCCGTAGCGCACGGCATTTGTGCCGGACGCGCGCGTGGCCGACATGCCGCCGATGCTGGCGTCCGCGCCCGGATCGATCGGGAAGAAAAGGCCTGTGTCGCGCAGCGCTTCGTTCAGTTGCTTGCGCGAGATGCCGGGCTCGACGGTGACGGTCAGATCTTCTGCGTTGATCGCAAGCACGCGGTTCATTTCGGAAAGATCGATCGACACGCCGCCTTGCACGGCAAGCAGGTGGCCTTCGAGCGAGGAGCCGTTGCCGTACGGAATGATGGGCACGTCGTATTGACCGCACAGCTTGACGATGGTCTGCACGTCTTCCGTACTGCGCGCGTAGACGACGGCGTCGGGCAGTTGCGGATCGAATGGCGATTCGTCGCGGCCATGATGGGCGCGGACGGCTTCGGACGTGGATACGCGTTCGCCGAATGCCGACTTGAGTGCAGTGAGAAGTTCAGCAGGAAAAGGGCGGCGCACGGGGGGCGGCGGCACGGGATGGTTCACCTGCGTCTCCTGGTGGCGAATGTTCTGATGGTTGCTGCCCATTTTACGCCCATAGACGGCCTGCGCGGCGCCATGCTTGCAGACCACCCGCTGCGAGCGCGAGGCACGGCATCCTTAATCCTTATAATGGATCGAAGCATTGACTGGCATGCACGCTGTATCCGGACGGATGCATCGCGGACCACTACGAGGACACGGACATCATGGGCAACCGCTTGAGCAAAATCGCGACGCGTACGGGCGACGACGGCACCACTGGTCTCGGCGACGGCAGCCGCGTGCGCAAGGACGACGCGCGTATCGCGGCGATCGGCGACGTCGACGAGTTGAACTCGAACATCGGCGTGTTGCTGTGCGAAACCTTGCCCGACGGGGTGCGCGCCGCGCTGACGATGATCCAGCACGACCTGTTCGATCTGGGCGGCGAGCTATGCATCCCGGGCCATTCGATGATCGCCGATTCGCATCTCGCGCAACTCGATACCTGGCTTGCTGAATACAACGAGACGCTGCCTCCGCTCAAGGAGTTCATCTTGCCCGCTGGCACGCGTGCGGCTTCGCTTGCTCATGTGTGCCGGACGGTTTGCCGGCGGGCGGAGCGGTCGATCGTTGCGCTTGGGGTTGTCGATGCGGTTAATGATGCGCCGCGTCGGTATGTGAACCGGTTATCTGATTTGCTTTTTGTGCTGGCACGCGTGCTGAATCGCGTGGATGGCGGTGGCGATGTGCTGTGGCGTCATGATCGCGGTGGGCGTGCGACGGATGTGTAACGGTGTTGGAGGGTGAGATTTGCTTACGTTTTCGCTGGCATCCGCGAATTCGTATCCGTACTTCATGCGTTGCCCCTGTGCGGGGCGGCACTTACTTTCTTTGCCGCCGCAAAGAAAGTAAGCAAAGAAAGCGGCTTCTAACCTCCGGTGTCTGCCAGGATACCGCTTCGGCATGCCGCAGTTGAGCTATCGCACAGCGACGCCAACACTCCGTAGAAAGCCCGTGATGAGGCGTGCGCAGCGCGAGAGATGACATCCACTTGGGGCACATCCGGTCGGCTTGTTTTTTGTGCGTTTGCCGTCCCGTTTGCGGCGGTATGTGCTCCATCCTGCGTGTGGGTTTTCGCGCCGTGCGCGGTTGACTGCGGGCTTTCTACAGAGTGCGGACGCCGCTGCGCGACAGTTCAAAGAACCTGTGCCGCAGCGCCATCCAGGCAGGCACCGTAGGTTCAAAAGCGGCTTTCTTTTGCCTACTTTTCTTTGCCGCGGTGTACAGACTGGAGACATAGCTGACAGGTGTACAGGGACATGGTTGACACTTTCGGGTAATCAAACGCCCGGATTCAACCATGCCCTGGGAAGCAAAAAACACCATGAATCTCCGCGAAGAATTCGTCAGCCTGGCCGCCACACAGGCCCTGTCATTCAGCGAGCTATGCCGGCGCTACCGGATCAGCCGCCAGACCGGCTACAAGTGGCTGGACCGTCACAAGGCCGAAGGCCCCGGCGGGCTGGCCGACCGCTCCCGACGCCCGCACCACAGCCCCCTGCGCTCACCTGAACACATCGAAGCGCGGGTGCTGGAACTGCGTCGCGAACATGGCTGGGGCGGACGCAAGATCGAACGGCGCCTGAAGGATCTGGGCGAGACAGAGGTGCCCGCGCCCGCCACGATCACCGAAATCCTGCGCCGCCATGGGCTCATCGATGAACAGGCGTCGCAGCAGCGCCAGCACTGGCAGCGCTTCGAGCACGCGCATCCGAACCTGCTGTGGCAGATGGACTTCAAGGGCGACGTCCAGACGCTGAAGGATGGGCGCTGCATGCCGCTGACGGTCATCGACGATCACTCGCGCTACAACCTCGTGCTGAGCGCCTGCTCGCGTACGACCACACAGGTCGTGCAGGCCGAGCTTGAGCGCGCGTTCCGCTGCTACGGGCTGCCCGCGCGCATCAACACCGACAACGGCGCGCCGTGGGGCTCGCCCAGCGCGCCGGGGCAGCTCACCGAACTCGCGGTCTGGCTGATCCGGCTGGGCATCCTGGTGAGCTACAGCCGGCCGTATCACCCGCAGACCAATGGTAAGGACGAACGGTTTCACCGCACGCTGAAGGCCGAAGTGCTGGACCGGCAGGCCTTCAGCACACATGCGCACATGCAGCAGGCACTGGATCGCTGGCGGCACGTGTACAACGTCGAACGTCCGCACGAGGCACTCGGGATGGCCACGCCCATCACGCGCTACGCGTGTAGCCTGCGCGCGATGCCCGAGCGGGTGCCCGAGCCCGAATACGGCCCCGGCGATGAAGTGTTGCGGGTCAATGCCAGCGGCGTGGTGCGCCTGCGCGGCCAGAAACTGAAGCTGTCGATCGCGCTCAAGGGGCTGCAGGTAGCCGCCCGCATGAGCGAGAAGGAAGACGGGGTGATCGAGATCTGGTTCGCCCATCAGCGGGTCGCAAAACTTGACCTGAAGACTCCCAAACCCTGACCATCAGGTGTCAACGATGTCCCCGTACAGGTGTCAACCATGTCTCCAGTCTGTACACCGCGGCAAAGAAAAGTAGGTGCCGCCCCGCACAGGGGCAACGCTAATAAACCGGCAACATCAAGCGGATGCCAACAAAAAAAACCGGCAACAATCAGTTGCCACTACCACGCGCGACGCGCCGCTGCTTAACAGCATCAGCGAGGCCCTCGAGCACGCCAACGCTGTCGTCCCAGCCGATACACGCATCAGTGATGCTCTGGCCATAAGTCAGCGCGCACCCGTCCTGCAAATCCTGCCGCCCCGCGACAAGATGTGACTCGACCATCACCCCGACGATGCGCTCGTCGCCCGCCGCGATCTGACGGCCGATGTCGGCGCACACGGGAATCTGGTTCTCGTGCTTCTTCGAGCTGTTCGCGTGGCTCGCGTCGATCATCAGGCGCGCGGCGAGGCCCGCCTTGCCGATGTCGCTGCACGCGGCATTCACGCTGTCCGCATCGTAGTTCGGCGCTTTACCGCCGCGCAGGATGATGTGGCAGTCCTCATTGCCCGCTGTCGAGACGATAGCCGAATGGCCGCCCTTCGTCACCGACAGGAAGTGGTGCGGCTGCGACGCGGCCTTGATCGCGTCGACGGCGATCTTCACGTTGCCGTCCGTGCCGTTCTTGAAGCCGACCGGGCACGACAGACCCGACGCAAGCTCGCGGTGCACCTGCGATTCCGTCGTGCGCGCGCCGATCGCGCCCCACGAGATCAGGTCGGCGATGTACTGCGGGCTGATCATGTCGAGGTATTCGGTGCCAGCGGGCAGGCCCAGCTCGTTGATCTTCATCAGCAGCTCGCGCGCGGTGCGCAGGCCGTCGTTGATCTTGAAGCTGTTGTCCATGTACGGGTCGTTGATGAGGCCTTTCCAGCCCACCGTCGTGCGCGGCTTTTCGAAGTACACGCGCATCACGACTTCCAGCTCACCAGCGAAACGCTTGCGCTGCTCGATCAGACGGCCCGCGTATTCCAGCGCGGCCTTCGTGTCGTGAATCGAGCAGGGCCCGACGATCACGATCAGCCGGTCGTCCATACCGTGCAGGATCCGATGCATCGATTGACGCGCGTTGAAGATCAGGTCCGACACCTTCTCGTCGCAAGGGAATTCGCGGATCAGGTGCGCGGGCGGCGTCAGTTCTTTCAGTTCGCGGATGCGGACATCGTCGGTATTGTGCGGGGGCATGGTTTTCTCCTCGATTCGAATCGTAGTGCGTGGCACGTTCGGGCGGTCTGCTGCGATTCAACGACGGCGCCGCGGCGAACAGGTCAACAGGCTAAAAAGGTCAAAGTCAAAGTTGTTAGGGACGAAAAAAAAACCGCCAGACTCGCTGGCGGTTTTTTCGGGAATTTCAGGTGCTTATGTACGTTCACACCCCTCTCGATCCGCCAGCGGTCTGAGATGCCCAAAAAAAGTAAAAATAAAACTTGGCGGACATGGCGAAAAAGGGATGGCTCGTCAAAAAGGTTGATTGGCTTTATAACCCGAGGTTTGCTCGGTTGGCAACCCGAAGGCAGTAAAAATGCGGAAAATCCGCACGAATCGATGAGTCAATGCATGATTCGTGCGGATGACGCAAATTCAGACCGTGCCGCCGACCGTCATCTTCTCGATGCGCAGCGTCGGCTGGCCGACGCCCACGGGCACGCTCTGGCCTTCCTTGCCGCACACGCCGACGCCCGTATCCAGTGACATGTCGTTGCCGATCATGCTCACGTACTTGAGCGATTCCGGGCCGCTGCCGATCAGCGTCGCGCCCTTGACGGGATACGTGATCTTGCCGTTTTCGATCATGTACGCCTCGGACGCCGAGAACACGAACTTGCCGTTCGTGATGTCGACCTGGCCGCCGCCGAAGTTCACCGCGTACAGGCCGTTCTTCACGGAGGCGATGATTTCCTGCGGATCCTTGTCGCCGTTGAGCATGTACGTGTTGGTCATGCGCGGCATCGGCAGCGCGGCGTACGATTCGCGGCGCGCGTTGCCCGTCACGGGCATCTTCATCAGACGCGCGTTCAGCGTGTCCTGGATGTAGCCCTTGAGAATGCCGTCTTCGATCAGCGTCGTGCACTGCGTCGGATTGCCTTCGTCGTCGATGTTCAGCGAACCGCGGCGGTTCGGCAGCGTGCCGTCGTCGACCACCGTCACGCCCTTGGCCGCGACCTGTTCGCCGATACGTCCCGCGAATGCCGACGAACCCTTACGGTTGAAGTCGCCTTCCAGACCGTGGCCGATCGCTTCGTGCAGCAGCACGCCGGGCCAGCCCGGTCCGAGCACGACCGTCATTGCGCCCGCGGGCGCAGGACGCGCGTCGAGATTGACGAGCGCCGCGTGGACCGCGTCGTCGACGTACTTCGACAGGAGTTCGTCGGTGAAATAGCCGTAGTCGTAGCGTCCGCCGCCGCCGCCGCTGCCGATTTCGCGGCGGCCGTTCTGTTCGGCGATCACCGTCACCGACACGCGCACGAGCGGGCGGATGTCCGCGGCCAGCGCGCCGTCGCTGCGCGCGACGAGCACGACGTCGTATTCGCCCGCGAGGCCCGCCATCACCTGCGTGATGCGCGGATCGCGGCTGCGCGCCATCTGTTCGATGCGCTCGAGCAGCTTGACCTTTGCGGTCGCGTCGAGCGAATGCAGCGGATCGGACGGCAGGTACAGATCGCGCCCGGACACACCCGTCAGCGTCGACGCCGCCTTGATCTTCTGCTTGCCGCCGCCAGCCTTCGCGATAGCACGCGTGGCGATCGCGGCCTGGCGGATCGCTTCGGGCGACAGGTCGTCCGAATAGGCGAATGCCGTGCGGTCACCCGACACGGCGCGCACGCCGACGCCCTGGTCGATGCTGAAGCTGCCCGACTTGACGATGCCTTCCTCGAGGCTCCATGCCTCGCTGCGCGTGGTCTGGAAGTAGAGGTCGGCGTAATCGACGCGATGCGTGAAGATTTCGGCGAGCGTGCGGGTCAGCACGGCTTCGTCGAGGCCATAGGGCGTGAGCAGCACGTCTTTGGCCGTCGCGAGATTACGGATGCTGGGTTCGATGATGTTCATGCGAAGTTCGCTCGATTCAGGGTATTCGGTTGCGTACACGCTATCAGATGGGTCACGACAGCGGCACTTTCAATGTATCGGTCCAGCAGATCAGCAGGTTAGTCGGGCAATCAGCTCAATACGCGGTGACGCCAGGCCGGCAGGCTTTGCCGCACTTCGTCGATGCGTGCGCGCTCGATGTTGCCCGCGACGACGCCCGCACCTTCGTCGCGCACGTCGAGAATCTCGCCCCACGGGTCGATCAGCATGCTGTGGCCCCACGTGCGCCGGCCGTTTTCATGCTTGCCGCCTTGCGCCGCGGCCAGCACGTAGCACTGGTTTTCGACGGCCCGCGCGCGCAGCAGCGTTTCCCAGTGCGCCCGACCCGTCGTGTACGTGAATGCGGACGGCACGACGATCAGCGCGCAGTCGCCCATGCGCCGGTACAGCTCGGGAAAGCGTAGATCGTAGCAGACGGACAGGCCCACGCGCCCAAACGGCGCATCGAACGTGCGGACCGTGTCGCCGGGGCGGATCGTGCGCGCTTCGTCGAACGATTCTTCGCCTTTCTCGAAGTTGAACAGATGGATCTTGTCGTAGCGCGCGGCCTCGTTGCCCTGCGGATCGAACACGAGCGTCGTGTTCAGCACGCGGGTTTCTTCGGGCGCCTTCAAAGGCAGCGTGCCGCCGATGATCCACACCTTATGCCGGCGCGCGGCATCGGCGAGAAACTGCTGGATTGGCCCGTCGCCATAGGATTCGCGCACGGTGAGCTTGTCGGTGTCCTTGAAGCCCATGAAGCAGAAATACTCGGGCAGCAGGACGAGCTGCGCGCCGTCGGCGGCGGCTTGCGCGATCAGGCGTTCAGCATCGGCGAGATTGCGGTCGCGCTCGGGCGTGCTCACCATCTGCAGCGCGGCGACGCGGAACGGACCAGCGTAGGAAGGAGACTGCGCGGACTGCGTGTTCAGGTCGCTCATAAGCGTTCGAAAAACTCCTGCAAGGGCAGTGCGGACAAGCGGAAACGGACAGCAATCTTGGACATTCAGCAACGCACGAAGCGGGCCAACACTCGCTGGAAGCGCCGCCATCGGCCTCAGTTCGGTGTCGCGATGGCGGCCGGCGCGTTCATATTACCGCTATCTCCGTGGACCCGCTCGACGTGCGGCTTGGCCCACGAACCCGTGATCGAGTAATCGCGCGCGAACGCATGTTCGATCGAATGCGACAGCGCGAGATCGCCCACCAGCGCGGCGAGCCCGAGCAGCGGATTGATCACGGCTGCCACGACGACGCCCGTGCCCGCGCTGATGGTCGGCACGATATGCACGTTCAGGTTCTGCGTTTCGTGGGTCAGATCGACGGTGCCTTTCATGTTGGCGCGCGCGGGCGCCGTCACCAGCTCGAAGTTGTTCGTCGAGCCGATGCCGTTCACGACCTGCGCCGTGCCCGTTACGTGTTCGAACGGCAGGCCTTCGCCGATCACGTCACGGAAGTCCATCTGCGCATAGCGCGCGAGGCTTTGCAGGCTCAGCACGCCGAGCAGCTTCGCGACACCGGGATCAACCTTGAGAATCTGTCCGTGCCGCAGATCGACGGCGAGATTGCCGTTGAGCGTCGGGTAGTCGGGCTTGGTCGGGCCGCCGCGCCAGGCGAGCTTGCCCGACAGCGAGCCTTCGCCTGCCTTGATCGTGCGCGGCAGGCCGGCGCGTTCGAGCAGCAGGCCCGCGTCCTTGATGTCCAGCTTGAAACCCAGTTCGGTGCTGCGCTCGGCTTCGTCGTCCTGATTCGCGCCGTAGTTACGGCCCGTGCGCCAGTTCGCCGTCGCCTTCAGGTCTGCGGCCGGGTTGCTGATTTCGAGCGAATCGAGTTGCCAGACGGGCGTGCCGTTGTCCTCGAAGTTATGCGCGTTGACCTCGAGCTTGCCGAGATTGCGCTCGCGCACGATCAGTTCGTTGACGACGAGGTCGATCGACGGAATGTTTTGCGCCGGCTGGTTGATCGCGGGGCCGAGCAGGTCGTTCTCGGTCGCCGAAGGAATCACGAGCCGCGCGAGCCGTGCCTGCAGCGTGCCCGGCGAACCCGGCTGCGCGCCCGGCAGCCACGACACGTGACCCGACACCTGGTTCGACGCGATGTTCGCCTGCCATTGCTTGTCGAAGTGAGACGCGCCGACCACCACGCTTTCCCAGTGACGCTTGAGCAGCGTCAGCGTGCCGATGTGGACCGCGAAGCGGTTCGGCATGAACTGCGCGGCCGTCGCGCTGGGCGGCACTGGCGCGACGCCTTCGTTGGCCTTGCGCATTTGCAGGAAGAGGGCGCGCCACGCGTCGGCGTCGAGTGCGTCAATGTCGACGGCGGCGATCACGCCTTCCGAGGGCAGGTCCGTGGTCCGGTTCACGCCGATCGCGCCGCGCACGACCTCGGGCGGCTGGCCGGGCGTGCGCTTCACCAGATACGTGGCCGCGATCGGGCCGAAGGTCAGGTCGGCGCGTTGCAGGTTCTCGCTATTCGCGTTGTCGCTGGCGTTCGTGACAGAGCCGACAGTCGGTTTGAACGTGAAGTCGAGCGGCATCGGCGTGCCGATCGGCTTGTCGAAGGGCGCCGGGAAATTGAGCGCGAGCCCCGTCAGGTCGGAATGGACGGCGACCTCGGGCAAACCGCCTTTCGCTCCGTGCACGCTGATGTTGTAGGGCGCGCTGCCGTTCATGCGCGTGAGCACCTGCGCGGGCAGGCCACGCAGATTGAGGTCGCGCGCGGCGTCGACAGCGACGTGACCGGACACGTCGAGCGCGTATGCGCCTTGCTGGTTCAGCCCGCCTTTCGCGTGTACGTCGCCGCCCATGAATTGCCCCGACAGCCCGTCGACCTGCGCCGTATGGTCGGTGAAGCGAACCTTGCCGCGCAGTTCCGACAGCGGCGGAACGTTGTCCATCGCGAGCCGGTCGTTCTCGAATGCGAGCGAACCTTCGACGGCCACATGCGTCTTCGGCGGCGTGACGCCTGGCGGCACGGGCGGGTTGCGCGGCACGGTCAGCTTGAGCGCGAGCGCCGCGGGGCCTTCGGCGTGCAGCTTTTCCGTCTGATGTTTCGCGAGGCCGCCGAGCGCGCTGTTGTTCACGTAGTCGAGCATGTCGGCGAGCGGCCCGCGTCCGTCGCCCGTGATGATCAGGCTCGACGCCCGGTTGCCCATGTCGTCGATCTTGCCCGCCACCGGGCCGAGCGCGACGCGCTTGTAGTGCGCGCGGTCGATGTCGAAACGCAGCAGCTGCTCTTTCAGCAGGAACGTGCCGTCGATGCCGTCGAGCGCGGGCCACACGTTCGGCGTGCCGTTTTTCATCGTGCGCGGCGGATACGGCGACGGATCGAAGCGGCCGCCCTTGAACGGCGCGACGATCTTGAAGACGCCCGCGCTGGGGTCGCGCGAGTAGGGGAATTTCTCGAGATTGCCGTGAATTTCGATCGTGGCGCCGCGCGAGATGCCCGCTTGCAGCCCGTGCGTCAGATAGATGCGCAGCCTTTCGCTGATGCTTGTCGGCAGGTAGCGGGTGATGCGCGTGACCTGCGCGCGCTCGAAGTCGGCTTTCAGATCGAGCGCGCCGCGTCCGCTGCCGACGTTCGAATAGCTGGCCGTCGCTTTGGCATCCACGTCCGCGTTCGATACCTTCAGTTCCGACACATCCACCTTGAACGCCTTGTGCCGTTGGCCGGGATCGATGGTCGACGCGATCGTCCACGCGCCCTTGCCGCTCAGGTGGTCGAACGTCAGGCGCGGATCGTCGAACACGCCGGGCAGCGTGAGCGCTGCGTTGGCCGTATCGATTGTGATCGCGCCGTGCTTTTCGTCGGCATCGACGCTGCCCCACAGATTCTCGACGCCCGGAATGCCGGCGCGCGGGTGATTGCGCGCGGTCAGGCCCGGCGGCGGTTCCTGCGCGGCGACGCTGATGCCCTGCAGATCGCCCTTGAACCGATAGCGGACGATCGGCTCCGCGCCCGGCTCGCGATGCTCGGTGGCCGCTTCGCCCGAATCCGGTTTGCCGCGTTCGACTTCGATCGTGTAGTTCGCCACCAGACCGCGCGGGTTGAAGCGCACGAGGCCGTTCAGCAGCCGCTTCGGCAGCGGCAGCGCGCGGCTGAACTCGGCGAGGATGCCGAGATCGACGCGGTCGCCCGTGATGCTGATCAGCTGGCCGTGCTGGACGCTCGGACTCCGCAAACGGCTCGACAGTGTGTGCAGCGCAAGAATGCGCGCGACGGGCGTGCCGTCGTCGAGCGGCGGCTGGCCGAGTTCGGCGCGCAGATCGTTGAGATCGAGCGTCCACTCGTCGCCGTCATGCGCGACGGCCCACGAAAAGCGCGCGACGGGCACGTCGAGCTTCGGCTGCGTCGGCTTCACGCGCAGCGCGATGTTGTTGCCCGACGCCTCGCCCGACGCCGAGCGCACGCGCCCTTGCGCGAACTGCAGCCAGATCTTGCTGGCGACACGGCCCGCGTACGTTTCGATCGGGAAGTCCATGTAGCGCGCGAGCATGGGGAGATCGACGGAGCCCGTCGAAATGTAGGCTTCGCCCGTCCAGTTGACCGGCTTGCCGATCGCCGCGAGCCGCGTATGACGGAAGTCCGCGCGGAAGTCGAGCGGTCCGAACAGCACCTTGCCGTCGGGCGGCGCCTGCAAAGCGAGCTTGTGATCGTAGCCGTCGCTGAGAATGGCGAGGCGGATGTTCTGCAGCGCGATTTCGGGCGCATCGCGGCGCGTGTCGTGCCAGCGCAGCGTGCCGCCGCGCAGGATCATCGCCTGCTGGCGCAGCAGCCACGTGCTGAACGTGTCGTTGCCCGAATGCGTGGTCGGCACCATCACGCCCGCGACGGTCAGCGAGCCGTCCGATTCGCGCTCGATCAGCAGATCCGGCTTGTCGACGATCACGCTCGACAGGATGGGCGCGAGCTTCCAGATGGACGACCACGACACCGTCGCGCTCGCATGCGGAATGGTCAGCGCGGCCCTGCCGTCGCTTTTGGTGATGGTGACGTCGGTGACTTCGAGGCCCGGCTGGAAGCCGGTCCAGTGCGGCGCAATCTTGCCGATCCTGAACTGCGCGTGGATCTTGTCGGAGATGGCCGTCTCGATTTGCGGACGGAACGAATCGACGCGCGGCAGCACGACATAGCGCAGGCCGAGTACGGCGAGCACGACGACGAAGTACAGGAACAGCGCGATGCCGAGCACGACGCGCAGCGTGTGGCGCAGCACTGCATGATCGCTCCCGCCTACGGGCTTGACGCGTCCAGCTTCGTGCGGGTCGGCGGATGAGTTTCGCTCGGACATGCTGCGACGGGGTAGGCGTATGGTAGTTTTGCGGTCTAACGACGAAATGTATCACACGGGCCAGCCGCCACGAACATATGGGTCGGCCTTTGTGGACAAGGCCACACGGGGTGTCGGCGGCGTGCGACGAGCAGCGGCTGCGATGGCCCGAAGCAGGAATCAAGCAACGAGCGAGCCAGATCTTTGATGACCGAACCATCCCTGTTGAGTTCCAGCTATTCGCACTACGCGTCCCGTGCCTACGCGGCACAGCCCGATCTCGCGGCCCGCGTGGCGGCGCTGACGGCGGCGCCCATCACCCGCGAGCGTATCGATGAGCGCCTCGATGCCTTGCTGAACGCATTGCGCGCGACGCCCGACGCGCCGCTCTCAGAAGACGCGCTGAAAAAGGCGCTGCGCCAGCTGCGCGCCGAAGTGTTCTGTGCGGTGATGGAGCGCGACCTGTCCCGTGCCGCCGATGTCGCCGAAGTGACGGGGACGATGACCGATCTGGCGGAAGCGACGGTCCAGCGCGCGATGGCGGTTGTGTCCGCCGATCTCGAAGCGCTTTTCGGCGAGCCGCGCGGCGCGCAGGGCGAACGGCTGTCGCTGGGCGTGGTCGGCATGGGCAAGCTGGGCGGACGCGAGCTGAACGTGTCGTCGGACATCGATCTGATTTTCGTCTACGAGGACGACGGCGAAACGACGGGCGGCCAGCGCTCGCCCATCGCGACTCAGGATTTTTTTACGCGACTCGGCAAGCGGCTGATCGCGGCGCTCGCCGAAGTGACGGCGGACGGCTACGTGTTTCGCGTCGACATGCGGCTGCGGCCGAACGGCGATTCGGGGCCGCTCGTGTGCAGCCTGGGCATGCTCGAAGAATATTTTTACGTGCAGGGCCGTGAGTGGGAGCGCTATGCGTGGATCAAGGGCCGCCTCGTGTCGGAGCACGCCAGCGATTCGGCGCGGCGCCTGTCGAAGCAGCTCGACGCGATCGTCAAGCCGTTCGTCTACCGGCGCTATCTGGACTTTGGCGTGATCAGCGCGATCCGCTCGCTGCATCTGCAGATTCGTCAGGAAGCGCAGCGGCGCGCGTCGATGCGCCCCGACAAGGCCGACGACATCAAGCTCGGCCGCGGCGGCATCCGTGAAATCGAATTCAGCGCGCAGGTGTTTCAACTGATCCGCGGCGGCCAGGACGCGGGCTTCCGCGTGCGTCCGACGCTCGC
Source organism: Paraburkholderia sabiae (assembly GCF_030412785.1). Classification (NCBI taxonomy): domain Bacteria; kingdom Pseudomonadati; phylum Pseudomonadota; class Betaproteobacteria; order Burkholderiales; family Burkholderiaceae; genus Paraburkholderia; species Paraburkholderia sabiae. The sequence continues at coordinate 5,919,845 of NZ_CP125295.1, read as the reverse complement.
CGTGCTGCGCCACGCGGCCGCGCGCGGGCTCGTTTCGCCGGGCGTGTGCGCGGATCTGACGAGCGCCTATCTGTTTCTGCGCGATGTCGAACACCGTCTGCAATACAGAAACGACGCGCAGACCCACGCGATGCCTGTCGATCCCGCCGAGCGCGCGCATCTCGCTCAGGCGATGGGATTCGACGACTACGCGTCGCTGATGGCGAAGCTCGAAGCGCACCGCGAACTGGTCGAGCAGCAGTTCGACCAGATTTTCGCCGACAAGGTGAGCGGGCAGGGCGGCTGCGGCGCGCGCGAAGACGGCGCGGCCGTGTGGGTGTGGAGCAGCGCGCTCACTGACGACAGCGCCGACGAGGCGCTCGCCGCGCGGCTCGTCGAGCTGGGGATCGAGCGTCCTGCCGATCTGCTCGCGCGCCTGAAGGCCGTGTGGCAGTCGTCGCGTTATGCGGGGCTGGCGGAAAGCAGCCGCCAGCGCTTCGACATCGTCGCGCAACGGGCACTCGAAGCCGCGCACACGCTTGAGCCCGCCGAGCGGCGCGGCGATATTCTCGTGCGCCTGTTCGATCTGCTCGAAGCGGTCGGGCGGCGCGGCGCCTATCTCGCGCTGCTGACCGAGTATCCGCAGGCGCTGCATCGCGTGCTGTCGGTGCTCGGCGCGTCGCGCTGGGCGGCCGGTTATCTGATTCGCCATCCGCAACTGCTCGACGAACTGCTCGATGACGAAGCGATGGCGAGCCCGTTCGACTGGCCGGAGTTCAAGCGCACATTGCGCGCGCGGCTCGCGGCGGCCGACGGCGTCGAGCATCAGATGGATCTGCTGCGGCACGCGCACCAGGCTGAGGTGTTCCGCATTCTGCTGATCGACCTCGCGGGCAAGCTGAGCGTCGAGCATGTCAGCGACCGGCTGTCCGAACTCGCCGACGCCGTGCTCGACGTGACGATCGAAGCCGTCTGGAACCAGCTTGCCAAGCGCCATCGCCAGGTGCCGCGCTTCGCGATCATCGCGTACGGCAAGCTGGGCGGAAAGGAGCTCGGCTATGCGTCGGACCTCGATCTGATCTTCCTGTACGACGACGCCGACGACAACGCGTCCGATATCTACGCAACCTTCACGCGTCGCCTGATCACGTGGCTCACGACGGCGACGGGCGCGGGCACGCTGTTCGACGTGGATCTTCGGCTGCGGCCGAACGGCGAGTCGGGCCTGCTCGTCACCGATCTCGACGCATTCCGCCGCTACCAGTTGCGCGAAGGTGATGCGGCCAATACGGCGTGGGTTTGGGAGCACCAGGCACTGACGCGCGCACGCTATTGCGCGGGCGATCCGGGCATCGGCGCGCAGTTCGAGGCGATCCGCGAGCAGGTGCTGACGACGCCGCGCGATGCGGCCACGCTCTCTGCCGAGATCGTCGATATGCGGCGGCGCGTCGAGGAAGGTCATCCGAACCGGACCGAGCTGTTCGACCTCAAGCACGATCGAGGCGGCATGGTCGATATCGAGTTCGCGGTGCAGTACTGGGTCCTGCTGCACGCGGCGCGCGATCCCGAGCTGATCCGCAATACGGGGAATATCGCGCTGCTGCGCGAGGTGTCGCGCTTCGGGCTGATGAGCGGCGAGGAGGCGGATACGGTTGGCGCGGCTTACCGCACGTATCGGAAGCTCCAGCACAAGCTGCGGCTGGACGGCATGGAGAAGGCGCGGGTCGAGCCGCAGACGGTCGAGAAGGAGCGTGAAGCCGTGCTGCGGTTGTGGCGGCGCGTGTTCGGATAACTTCTGCCGACGCGACGCAAAGCGCGGGACGGCATTGAGGTCCGTCCCGCCTGCTGTGTAAGCTGCTGTATAAGTGTTACGCCGCTCTCAGCATTTCCTTCGCGTGCTTGCGCGTGGTGGCCGTGATCTCCAGGCCGCCCAGCATGCGCGCGACTTCCTCGACACGGCTCGACTTGTCCAGCGACGTCACCGTACTGATCGTGCCACCCTTGCCGTTGCCGCTCTTGGCGACCTGGAAATGCTGATCGCCGCGCGCGGCGACCTGCGGTAAGTGCGTCACACACAGCACCTGGCGTTGTTCGCCGAGCTGACGCAACAGCCGGCCGACCACTTCCGCGACGCCGCCGCCGATGCCCGTGTCCACTTCGTCGAAGATCAGCGTCGGCGTGGGGCTGGCGGCGCTCGCGATCACGGCGAGCGCGAGGCTGATACGCGCGAGTTCGCCGCCCGAGGCCACTTTCGCGAGCGGCCGCAGCGGCACGCCGGCATGACCCGCTACGCGGAATTCGATCTGCTCCATCCCATGCGCACCGCCTTCCGGCAGCGGCACGAGCGCGACTTCGAAGCTGCCGCCCACCATCGACAGTTCCTGCATGCCCGTCGTGACGGCGGCGCCCAGCGCCTTTGCCGCTTTGGCGCGGGCCTTGGACAGCACCTTCGCTTCGGCCGTAAAGGCTTCTTTCGCTTTGGCTTCGGCAGCGCGGAGTGCGTCGAGATCGGCGGCGGCATCGAGCTTCGCCAGTTGCTCGCGGCGCTCCTGATGTTCCTGTGGCAACGTTTCCGGCTTCAGCCGGAATTTGCGGGCGGTGGAATGCAGCGAGTCGAGACGCTTTTCGACCTGCGCGAGCCGGTCGGGATCGAGTTCGAGGCGCTGAGCATAGTGGCTCAGCGAGTACGCGGCTTCCTGTAACTGGATCTCGGCCGGTTCGAGCGCGGCGAGCGCGTCGTTGAGTTCGGGATCGATTTCGGCGAGATCGCGCAGCTTCGAGATGATCGACGACAGATGGCCGAGCATCGCCTCGTCCGATTCGGAGAGCGCCGACAGCGCGCCCTGCACGCCGTCGATCAGATTCGCCGAATGCGACAGGCGCCGGTGTTCCGTGTTGACCTCTTCCCACTCGCCGGGCTGCGGCGAGAGCTTGTCGAGTTCGGTGAGCTGCCACGCGAGGCGCTCACGTTCCAGTTGCAGTTCGCGGTCCTTGCTCTGCGCGGTTTCGACAGCCTGCGCGGCGTCGCGCCAGCCGCGCCAGGCGCGGGTGACGGCGGCCGCCGTGTCGAGCAGGCCGGCGTGCGTGTCGAACAGTTCGCGCTGCGCGTCCGGCCGCATCAACAGCTGGTGCGCGTGCTGGCCGTGAATGTCGACGAGCATTTCGCCGACTTCGCGCAACTGCGTGAGCGTTGCTGCCGTGCCGTTGATGAAGGCGCGCGAGCGGCCGTTCGCGTCGACCACGCGGCGCAGCATCACGATGTTGCCGTGCTCTGTTTCGTCGGCGGCGAGCGCCTGTTCTTCGAGCCAGTCATCGACGAGCGGGTGCGTGTCGAACTCGGCCGTGATGTCCGCGCGCGCTTCGCCCGTGCGCACGACGCTCGCATCGGCGCGCGAGCCGAGCGCCAGTGCCAGGGCGTCGATGAGAATGGATTTGCCGGCGCCCGTTTCGCCGGAGAAGACCGTAAAGCCGCTGTCGAATTCGAGGTCGAGCGCGGCGACGATGACGAAGTCGCGTATCGATAAGTGGCGGAGCATGGCGCGTCTGTCTGGCGTGGCTTACGTGAGTTGGCGTTACGGTTGGGGTGTCCGGCGGCGGCGCTGCGCGCGCTCAGTTGTCCGGGTCGTCTTCGTGCGACGGGTACTCGTTCCAGTGCAGCTTCTTGCGCAGCGTCGCGTAGTAGCTGTAGCCGACGGGATGCAGGAAAGGCACGGTATGGCGCGAGCGGCGCACGTCGATGGTGTCGTTCAGTTCGAGCGCGGTGAACGACTGCATGTCGAAATTCACGTTGACGTCGCGGCCCGAGATGATCTGGATGCTGACCTTCGAGTCGTCGGGAATCACGATAGGCCGGTTCGACAGCGCGTGCGGCGCGATCGGCACGAGCACAAGACCCTGTAGCTGCGGATGCAGGATGGGCCCTTGCGACGACAGCGCATAGGCCGTCGAGCCCGTCGGCGTCGCGACGATCAGCCCGTCCGAACGCTGGTTGTACATGAAGCGCCCGTCCACGGACACGCGCAGTTCCGCCATGCCCGAAAAGCCCGAACGGTTCACGACGACGTCGTTGAACGCGAGCGCGTGGTAAATGGGCTGGCCGTCACGCATGATCCGCGATTCGAGCAGCGTGCGTTCTTCCAGTTCGAAGCTGCCCGACAACATCTGCGGAATGATCTCGCGCATGTCGGAGAACGGGATGTCGGTGATGAAGCCAAGCCGCCCGTGGTTGATGCCGATCAGCGGCGTCTTGTACGGCGCCAGCTGGCGGCCGATGCCGAGCATCGTGCCGTCGCCGCCGAGCACGATCGCCACGTCCGCGCGCGCGCCGATTTCCGCCGGCCGCAGCGCGGGCCATTGCGTCACGCCGATTTCCTGCGCCGTTTCCGCCTCGAACGCGATCTCGTAGCCGTGCTTTTCGAGGCACGTGGCGAGCGCCGTCAGCGGCTCCCCGATGCCCGGCGTATTGCTGCGCCCGACGAGCGCAACGGTCTTGAACTGGCTGTTAGCTTGCATGCCGGCATTACACCATAGGTGCGACCTGAAAAGAACCGTCGACGGCGGCGGCGCGCCGGCCGGGGCGGAAGCCCGCGCGCCGCGTGACGCCGGACAGCCATCGTCCGATTATCGTTAGAATGGTGAAGTCCTCATGACAGACGTGACGACTGCATAGACCCAAGCGATGCGGTTCATGCGCGCAGCGGGTGTCACGGCGGGCGGGTCGGGCGGCAAAGCCGCTGCGCCGCATGCCGCCGGGCGCTCGCCGCGATGCGGTGGTTACGCTAAAATTTTTCGCCATGCTAGATCCTCGCGCACAAACCCTCCTTAAAACGCTGATCGAGCGGTATATCGCCGAAGGTCAGCCGGTCGGCTCGCGCACGTTGTCGCGGTACTCCGGGCTCGAACTCAGCCCGGCGACGATCCGCAACGTGATGTCCGATCTGGAGGAGCTGGGGCTCGTTATCAGTCCGCATACGTCGGCAGGGCGGATTCCCACGCCGCGCGGCTACCGGCTGTTCGTCGACACGATGCTGACCGTCGAGCCTTCCGCCGACGAGGACGCCGTGATGCGCGCGGTCAAGACCACGCTGCAGCCGGGCGAGCCGCAGAAGGTGGTGGCGGCCGCCGCGAGCGTGCTGTCCAATCTGTCGCAGTTCGCCGGCGTGATCCTGACGCCCCGCCGCAGCCACGTGTTCAAGCAGATCGAGTTCCTGCGCCTGTCCGACAAGCGCATCCTGCTGATCATCGTGACGCCGGAAGGCGACGTGCAAAACCGGATCATGGCGACGCAGCGCGACTTCACGCCGTCGCAACTGGTCGAGGCATCCAACTACATCAACGCGCACTTCGCGGGCCTGTCGTTCGACGAGGTGCGCCGGCGTCTGCGCGAGGAAATCGACGAATTGCGCGGCGATATGACGACGCTGATGCACGCGGCAGTCACGGCGAGCACGGACGTCACGGACACGGGCGAAACCGTGCTGATTTCCGGCGAGCGCAATCTGCTCGAAGTGGCCGACCTTTCGTCGGACATGGCGCGCCTGCGCAAGCTTTTCGATGTATTCGATCAAAAGACCAGCCTCCTACAGTTGCTCGACGTGTCGAGTCACGCGCAAGGCGTGCAGATATTCATTGGCGGCGAGTCGAACCTCGTTCCCATCGAGGAAATGAGCGTGGTGACGGCGCCGTACGAAGTCAACGGCAAGATCGTCGGCACGCTCGGCGTGATCGGACCGACGCGCATGGCATACAACCGCGTGATTCCTATCGTCGACATCACCGCGCGCCTGCTTTCCATGACCCTCAGCCAGCAGTAGTCAGTAAGGCCGCGCCAGCGCCGCAATGACGTTCATCATGCGCGGCGTTTTTCGCCGTGCCAATTGGCCGAACGGCCAGGTATCGCCGTCGGACCGCGCCGCTATAATGAGCTTTCAGTCCATTACGTGCCGCGCGCCCGCGCGGCTCTTGTCTCTTGCCTATGCGCTTCGACCTCGAGCGGCCCTTGCAGTCTGCCACGGCACATCGCGTCGCCGTGTTGCTGATCAACCTCGGCACGCCCGATGCGCCGACGCCTCGCGCCGTGCGCCGCTATCTCGCGCAGTTCCTGTCGGATCCGCGCGTGGTCGAGATTCCGGCGCTGCTGTGGCAAATCATCCTGCGCCTTTTCATCCTTCCGTCGCGCGGCGTGGCGTCGGCGAAGAAGTACGCGTCGGTGTGGATGCCGGAAGGTTCACCGTTGCGCGTGCATACGCAAAAGCAGGTCGAAGGGCTGCGGCATCTGCTGCATCTGAACGACTACACGGTGATCGTCGACTACGCGATGCGCTACGGCACGCCCGACATCCCCGCCATGCTGAACCAGCTGAAGCTCGCGGGCGCCGATCGCATCTTGCTGATGCCGATGTACCCGCAGTATTCGTCGTCGACCACGGCAACCGCGTTCGACGACGCGTTCGCGGCGCTCAAGCGGATGCGCAATCAACCGGAAATCCGCACGGTGCGGCAGTACGCGGATCATCCCGCGTATATCGCGGCGCTCGCGGCGCAGGTGAACCACTATTGGCACGCGCACGGCCGTCCTGACTTCGCGGCGGGCGACAAGCTCGTGCTGAGTTTCCACGGTGTGCCGAAGCGCACGCTCGATCTCGGCGATCCGTATCACGATCAATGTCAACAGACGGCGTCGCTGTTGATGCATGCGCTCGGGCTCACGTCCGTCGAATGCCGCGTCACGTTCCAGTCGCGCTTCGGCAAGGCCGAATGGCTTCAGCCCTATACGGCGCCGACGTTGAAGGAGCTGGGCGCGGCGGGCGTGCATCGCGCGGACGTGTTCTGTCCGGGCTTCACGGCAGATTGCCTGGAGACGATCGAGGAAATCGGCATGGAAGTGCGCGACGAGTTCGTTCACGCCGGCGGGAAAGTTTTTCACGCCATTCCGTGCCTGAACGCGTCGCCCGCATGGATTGCGGCGCTCGGCGAGATCGTCGCGCAGCATCTGCAGGGCTGGCCGGTTCAGGCGACTACGCCGCAAAGCGCGTCGGTGGCTTGAATTTGTGCATCCGGCATGCAATCTGCAACCGTCTGAAGGCTCTTGCCGTCTCAAATGGCATGAAGAAGGACTGATGAACTACAAGATTTCTACCGAACCGGGCGCTCGTTTGCGCATCGACAAATGGCTCTGGGCGGCGCGCTTCTTCAAGACGCGCTCGCTGGCGGCGGATGCCGTCGAGAAGGGTCGGGTGCGGATCGGCGGCGCGACTGTGAAGCCGGCCAAGGAAGTGCGGATCGGCGATCTCGTCGAGATCGACATCGAGCGGATCGTGTGGCAGGTCGAGGTGCTCGGCGTGTGCGACGTGCGCGGGCCGGCGAGCGTCGCGCAGACGCTTTACGCGGAAACGGAAGAAGGCAGACAGAAGCGCCTGCAGGAGAATGAGCGGCGCAGGACCTATCGCGAACCGGCCGCCAACATGCATGGACGGCCGACCAAGCGCGACAGGCGCGTCATCGACAAAATTTCCAGTGGGGGTTGAACAGCTGCTCGATGGTCGCGTGAACGCCGCCGTATTCGGTCGTGTGTTCGTTGACTACGCCGGACATGCAGATGGTCGTGGTGCCTGCAATGAGTACCAATGCGACCACCGATATTGCGAAGGTCAGTTTCACGGTACTCCCTCTGGAGAATGCAAGCGGAAACGGGCGAGCAAGCTGGTGGTAAGGCAGGCGTCAGGTTAGGGTTAACGTGCCTTTTCGGACGCTCAAGTTGAGTTTAGGACACTCGCGCGGCGCGCTCAATCTCAATATGATGTCGCGCGCGAAATGCTTGTTACGCCAGATTTCCGGGCCCCTGCGAGGTGCAAAAAGCATCGGCGGAAGCCTTGAAATACGGCGTGTGCATCCTTACTTGCACCGTTAGTGCGCGGCCGGCATGTTGTATCGGCACCACGCCCATCGGGCGAGTCCCAGTAAACTGCCGCCGTTTCTTGGCCTTCATTTTTTGAAATTCAGCGACATGGAAAACACGCAAGAGAATCCGACGAGCCAGAACCCCACGCCCGCCGACGACGCCGCGCGCCAGGCCGCGGAGGCCGCATCGGGCGAGGCGCAGGCTCAGCAGCCGGCAGCGGCTGCTGGCGAACAGCCGGCGCAAGCTCAACCGCAGGGTCAACCGTCAGGCGCGGAAGCCGCACTGGCAGAAGCTCAGGCCAAGGTGGCCGAGCTGCAGGAGAGCTTCCTGCGCGCCAAGGCTGAGACGGAAAACGTCCGCCGCCGCGGTCAGGAAGACGTCGCGAAGGCGCACAAGTTCGCGATCGAAAGTTTTGCCGAACATCTGCTGCCCGTTGTCGACAGCCTCGAAGCGGCTGTCACGCACTCCTCCGACGACCTCGCCAAGGTTCGCGAAGGCGTCGAGCTCACGCTGCGCCAGCTGACGGGCGCGCTGGAGAAGGGCAAGGTGGTCGCACTGAATCCGGTCGGCGAAAAGTTCGATCCGCACCGCCATCAGGCCATTTCGATGGTCCCGGCGGATCAGGAGCCGAACACCGTCGTCTCCGTGCTGCAAAAGGGCTATGTGATCGCCGACCGCGTTTTGCGTCCGGCGCTCGTCACGGTCGCGGCGCCGAAGTAAGCAGCGCCTCACGGTCATGGCCGGCATCCCCGTCGACAGTACCGCGTTCGCGGCCTTCGACATGCAGGAACTCACCGCCGATACCTTCGACGCCGGCATCCAGTCGGCGGCCGACGATCTGGCCGTGGTGTTTTTCTGGGGACTCGACTGCTTCAACTGTGAGATCGCGAAGAAGGCGATGCTCGCGCAGCCGGACGCGATCCGTGCGCTCGGCCTGCGCTGGTTTCACAGCAACGTCTACGAACATCGCGATCTCGGCCGGCGGTTCATGCTGCACGGCGTACCGACGTGGTTCTTCTTCTACCGGGGCAAGCGCCTCGGGCGGGCGACGGGCTGGCACGGACTGGCGCAATTCGAGGCGGCCGTGTCTGCGGCTCGTGAGAAAATCCGTGCGCCCGGCTTAGGGGCGGCCGGTTCAGGGGCGCCCGGCTCAGGAACGGCTGGATCGGGCGGCGAAAGTTCGGGCGACGGCAAAACCGATTGAAAAAATTTAATGACCGCATCGCATAAGGGGTCTTGAAAACGATGCGGCTGCACTCATGTTGGGTGCAGGATGAAATTCAGGGGCGGGGCGCCCGGCGGCCGGAAGGGCCAGCCAGCGATGCCCGCAGCGATCAAAGTCAGGAGATTAGTAAAAATGGGCAAAATCATCGGCATCGACCTCGGCACCACCAACTCGTGCGTGGCGCTGATGGAAGGCAACCAGGTCAAGGTGATCGAGAACTCGGAAGGTGCTCGCACCACGCCGTCGATCATCGCCTACATGGACGACAACGAAGTCCTCGTCGGCGCGCCCGCGAAGCGTCAGTCGGTCACGAACCCGAAGAACACGCTGTACGCGGTCAAGCGCCTGATCGGCCGCCGCTTCGAAGAAAAGGAAGTGCAGAAGGACATCGGCCTGATGCCGTACAAGATCGTCAAGCACGATAACGGCGACGCATGGGTCGAAGCGCATGGCAACAAGCTCGCGCCGTCGCAGGTGTCGGCGGAAGTGCTGCGCAAGATGAAGAAGACGGCTGAAGACTATCTCGGCGAACCGGTCACGGAAGCTGTGATCACGGTGCCGGCGTACTTCAACGACAGCCAGCGTCAGGCTACGAAGGACGCAGGCCGCATCGCCGGTCTGGAAGTCAAGCGCATCATCAACGAACCGACGGCGGCAGCCCTCGCGTTCGGTCTGGACAAGGCTGAGAAGGGCGACCGCAAGATCGCGGTGTTCGACCTGGGCGGCGGCACGTTCGACATTTCGATCATCGAAATCGCGGACGTGGACGGCGAAATGCAGTTCGAAGTGCTGTCGACCAACGGCGACACGTTCCTCGGCGGTGAAGACTTCGACCAGCGCATCATCGACTACATCATCGGCGAGTTCAAGAAAGAGCAGGGCGTCGATCTGTCGAAGGACGTGCTTGCGCTGCAACGCCTGAAGGAAGCGGCTGAGAAGGCGAAGATCGAACTGTCGTCGGGCCAGCAGACGGAAATCAACCTGCCGTACATCACGGCTGACGCATCGGGCCCGAAACACTTGAACCTGAAGATCACGCGCGCCAAGCTGGAAGCGCTGGTCGAAGACCTGATCGAGCGCACTATCGAGCCGTGCCGCGTCGCGATCAAGGATGCAGGCGTGAAGGTCGGTGAAATCGACGACGTGATTCTCGTCGGCGGCCAGACGCGTATGCCGAAGGTGCAGGAAAAGGTGAAGGAGTTCTTCGGCAAGGATCCGCGCCGTGACGTGAACCCGGACGAAGCCGTTGCTGTCGGCGCGGCCATTCAGGGCCAGGTGCTGTCGGGTGACCGCAAGGACGTGCTGCTGCTGGACGTGACGCCGCTGTCGCTGGGCATCGAAACGCTCGGCGGCGTGATGACGAAGATGATCAACAAGAACACCACGATCCCGACGAAGCACGCTCAGGTGTATTCGACGGCGGACGACAACCAGGGCGCCGTGACGATCAAGGTGTTCCAGGGTGAGCGCGAAATGGCAGCGGGCAACAAGCTGCTGGGCGAGTTCAACCTGGAAGGCATTCCGCCCGCACCGCGCGGCGTGCCGCAGATCGAAGTGAGCTTCGACATCGACGCGAACGGCATTCTGCACGTCGGCGCGAAGGACAAGGCGACGGGCAAGGAAAACCGCATCACGATCAAGGCGAACTCAGGTCTGTCGGAAGCCGAAATCGAGAAGATGGTGAAGGACGCCGAAGCGAACGCGGAAGAAGATCACAAGCTGCGTGAACTGGCCGATGCCCGCAATCAGGGCGACGCGCTGGTCCACAGCACGAAGAAGGCGCTCACCGAATACGGCGACAAGCTGGACGCGGGCGAGAAGGAAAAGATCGAAGCTGCGTTGAAGGATCTCGAAGAAACGCTGAAGAGCGGCTCGAGCGACAAGGCTGCCATCGAAGCGAAGATCGAGACGGTTGCAACGGCGTCGCAGAAGCTCGGCGAAAAGATGTACGCCGACATGCAGGCGCAAGGTGCAGCGGGCGCGGCTGGCGCAGCGGGTGCAGCAGGCGCCGAAGCAGCTGGCGCGAGCCAGCAGGCCGACGACGTCGTCGACGCCGAGTTCAAGGAAGTGAAGAAGGACTAAGCCGGGTTCTGTTCGACCGCAAGGCTGCGCATGTATGTGCGCAGCCCGGCTGAAAAGGTTGGCGCCTGAAATCCTCGGGCGATTGAACCGATCACGCGCCTGGCGAGCCTTTTTGGCTCTCCGGGCACATTTGTTTTATGGAGGGCAGGGCTTTTGACCCGTAATTGCGGGCGAGGTCCGGGCCTTACGAGTCGCGAGACTCCAGCATTCAAGAGGAGCCGCCGCGCCGCATCGCGCGGATGGCGTTGAACCGATATGGCGAAACGGGATTACTACGAGGTTCTGGGCGTCGCGAAGAACGCGAGCGACGACGAAATCAAGAAGGCTTATCGCAAGCTCGCGATGAAGCATCACCCCGACCGCAATCCGGGCAACAAGGATGCGGAAGAGCATTTCAAAGAGGGGAAAGAAGCCTACGAAATGCTCTCGGACTCGCAAAAGCGCGCGGCGTACGACCAGTACGGTCACGCGGGCGTTGATCCGAACATGGCGGGCGCGGGCGCGCAGGGTTTCGGCGGTTTTGCCGACGCATTCGGCGATATCTTCGGCGACATCTTCGGCCAGGCGGCTGCAGGTGGACGCGGCGGCCGCGGTGGTCCGCAGGTCTATCGCGGCGCCGATCTGCGCTACAGCATGGAAATCACGCTCGAGCAGGCCGCACATGGCTACGACACGCAGATCCGCGTGCCGAGCTGGGTCTCGTGCGAAATCTGTCACGGCTCGGGTGCGAAGCCGGGCACGAAGCCGGAAACCTGCCCGACCTGTAACGGTTCGGGTGCCGTGCGCATGTCGCAAGGCTTCTTCAGCATCCAGCAGACGTGTCCGAAGTGCCACGGCACGGGCACCTACATTCCCGAGCCTTGCACGCACTGCCACGGCGCAGGCAAGACCAAGGAAACCAAGACGCTGGAAGTGAAGATTCCGGCAGGTATCGACGACGGCATGCGCATCCGTTCGGCTGGCAACGGCGAACCGGGCATCAACGGCGGTCCGTCGGGCGACCTGTACGTCGAGATTCACATCAAGGCGCACGCCGTGTTCGAGCGGGACGGCGACGATCTGCATTGCCAGATGCCCATTCCGTTCACGAAGGCGGCGCTCGGCGGCGAGATCGAAGTGCCGACGCTGGCGGGTCGCGCGAGCTTCACCGTGCCGGAAGGCACGCAGTCGGGCAAGACGTTCCGTCTGCGCGGCAAGGGCATCAAGGGGCTGCGTTCGAGCATCGCCGGCGATCTGTACGTGCATGTGCAGGTGGAAACGCCCGTCAAGCTCACGGATGCGCAACGTGATCTGCTGCAGCAATTCGAAAAGTCGCTGGTCGAAGGCGGCGCGCGTCATAGCCCGCAGAGCAAGAGCTGGTTCGACCGCGTCAAGAGCTTTTTCGACTAACGCGTTCTGAAGTTGGCGGTATGCATGGCGGCTCAAGCAACAGGCACCGTGTTCGCGTTGCTGGACGACTGCGACTCGACCGCGAGTCGCCGGTCGAGCCGGCTCTATACGGGCTTTCGGCACGAGCACGTCTGTACTGATCGCGCGCAGCTCGATGCCGTCTGCGACGCGGCTTCGGCCGATGTCGACGGCGGTCTCTTCGCGGTCGTGCTCGCCGATTACGAGTTTGGACAGGCTTTGCAGCAGAAGACGCAGCGCGCCACGGGCACGCTGCGTTTTTTATTGTTCGAACGGTGCCAGAAAATGTCGCGCGACGAGGTCGACACGTGGCTCGCGCTTTATGACAGCGCGGCGGTCGAGCCTTCCGTGGCGGGCATCGGCGGCGTTCACGCTAGCGTCGACGAAAGGGCGTTCACACAGGCCATCGACGCCGTCCACGAAGCCTTGCGCGCGGGTGACTCGTATCAGATCAACTACACCTATCGGCTGTACTTCGACGTGTTCGGCACGCCGGCCGCGCTTTTCAGGCGGCTGCGCGCGCGGCAGTCGGTTCATTACGGCGCGCTGATCGCGTTGCCTGGCGACCGCTGGGTCGTGTCGTGCTCACCGGAACTGTTCGTCGAGAAGAAGGGCGCCGCATTGCGCACGCGGCCGATGAAGGGCACGGCGCCACGTTCGTCGAACGCCGAACAGGACCGCGCGGCGGCCGAATTCCTCTCTCACGATCCGAAGAATCGCGCGGAAAACGTGATGATCGTCGATCTTCTGCGCAATGACCTGTCGCGGATCGCCGAAACGGGCACGGTGAAAACGCCGGCGCTTTTTTCCGTCGAACCGTATCAGTCGGTGTGGCAGATGACGTCGACGGTAACGGCGACGTTGCGTCCGCGCACCTCGTTCGCAGATATTTTGCGCGCGCTCTTTCCCTGCGGTTCGATCACGGGCGCGCCCAAGCACAAGACGATGCAGCTGATCGAGCAGCTCGAATCGACGCCACGCGGTCTGTACACGGGCGCGATCGGCTGGTTCGACGCGAAGACCGATCTCGGTGAAGCCGCCGGAAAACAGTGCGGCGATTTCTGTCTGTCGGTGGCGATCCGTACGCTGTCGCTCGGCGCCGCGACGTCGTTCGGTCCGCGGCGCGGCGAAATGGGCATCGGCGCGGGCATCGTGCTCGACAGCGTCGCGCAGGACGAATATGCGGAGTGCAAATTGAAAGCACGTTTCCTGACGGAAGCCGATCCGGGTTTTCAGCTGTTTGAAACCATCTACGCGACGCGCGAAGGCGGCGTGCGGCATCTAGAACGCCATCTCGCGCGGCTTGGCAACAGCGCGCGCTGGCTGGGTTTCGGCTTCGATGAAAACAGCGTGCGCGCGCAACTCGTCGCGCAATGCGCGGCGCTACGCAACGACACGCCGCACCGGATGCGGCTTACGCTTGACAAGGCCGGTGCAACGGAAATCACGTTCGCGCCGCTCGTGCCGCTGACGGACGAAGTGGTCGGTGTGTTGCTGGGCCCGGATCACGGATTCGCGACGACGCAGGCCGCCGATCCGCTGCTGCTGCACAAGACGACGCGTCGCGCGAATTACGATCGCGGGTGGCGCGAAGCCGAGTCGCACGATGCGTTCGATACGTTGTTCTTCAACGAGCGCGGCGAGTTGACCGAGGGCGGTCGGTCGAACGTTTTCGTGAAGCTGGAGGGGCGCTGGTGGACGCCACCGTTGGAGTCGGGCGTGTTGCCGGGCGTGATGCGTGGTGTGCTGCTCGACGATCCCGACATGCAGGCGGGCGAACGGGTGTTGACGCGGGAAGAGGTAATGAACGCAGAAGCGCTGATGCTGTGCAATGCGCTGCGTGGCGCGTTGCCGGCGCGAATTATTGCTTGAATGCCTAGGCCGGCAGCGCGGAAGAGACTGGCATCAAGCGTGATGCCGATGCAGCAGGCGCCCGATCCACGCGCTAAGTCGCGCATGCCAGGTAACGTCGTATTCGTGGGCGTGGTGGGCATGGTCACGAATGCTCGTGACGTCGATCAGACAAAAGGGGCTCATGGTCGGTTCTCCGTCGATGCGCGGCTCGCGCGCTGAAAAGAGAACGAAGATAGTTGAGACCGATTGCAGACCGAATCGGACCCGTCTTAAAGATATGTGACCGACCGAACGAAGCCTGAGGCTCGATAGACACAATGAAAAGCGGCGCCCGAAAGCGCCGCCTGGCTTGGATCAGAACGTATGCTCCGGCCCGGGGAAAGTACCGTCCTTGACGGCGCGCACATACGCCTCGACAGCAGCAAGAATGCTCGGCTGTCCCTGCATGAAATCCTTCACGAAGCGCGGACGCTTGCCAGGGAAAATGCCCAGCATGTCGTGCAGTACCAGCACCTGACCCGAGCAGTCGACACCCGCACCGATGCCGATCGTCGGAATGCGCAGTTGCTTCGTGACTTCGGCGGCGAGCAGCGTCGGCATCGCTTCCATCACCAGCAGTTGCGCGCCCGCGTCCTGCATCGCGAGCGAATCGCGCAGCAGTTGGGCCGCGCCCGATTCCGTCTTTCCTTGCACCTTGAAGCCGCCGAACGCGTGCACCGATTGCGGCGTCAGCCCGACGTGCGCACAAACGGGCACCGAGCGCTCGACCAGAAAGCGCACCGTATCCGCCAGCCATTCGCCGCCTTCGAGCTTGATCATCTGCGCGCCCGCCTGCATCAGCTTGACGGCGTTCGAGTACGCATCGGCGGGCGTGCCGTAGGTGCCGAACGGCATGTCGGACACGATCAGCGCCGACGGCTTCGCGCGCGCCACACAGGCCGTGTGATAGGCGATTTCGTCGAGCGTGACGGGCAGCGTGGTGCTCTGTCCTTGCAGCACGTTGCCGAGCGAATCGCCGATCAGCAGCGAATCGACGCCCGCGCGATCGAGCAGCGCCGCGAAGCTCGCGTCGTAGCACGTGAGCATCGCGATCTTTTCGCCGGCTTCGCGCATCGCGAGCAGCTTCGGGACGGTGACGGCGCTGCGGCTCGTCTCCTGCAAATAGGTCATGGGGAGTCCGTTGGTGAAGCGGCTACACGCTGCAGCCGGAGGCTATAGCGTGCCGCCTTTGACAAAGAATTCCTTGCGCCCGCGCATCGTTTCGATGCGTTCGACAAGCAAAGCAAGGTCCGCGTCGGATTCGAGCGGGTTCAGGTGTTCGGCGCTGACCGTGAGCACGGACGCGCCGTCGTAGTGATAGAAGAAGTCGTTGTACGCGTCGCACAGCGAGCGCAGGTACGCATCCGAAATCTGCAATTCCATCGGCACCGCGCGCTTCTGGATGCGCGAGAACAGCACTTCGGGGCTCGCCTGCAGATAGATGATCAGATCGGGCGCGGGACCGGGCGTATCGAGTTTCGTAGCGAGCGCGCGATACAGCTGGTACTCGTCGTCCTGCAGCGTCAGACGCGCAAAGATGTCGTTCTTCTGCGTCATGAAATCGGTGATGAGCGGCGTGCCCGCCGTGCGCAGCGCGGCGATGTCCTGCGTCTGCTGCGCGCGTTGCAATGCGAAGCTCAGTTGCGCCTGCAACGCATAGCGCGACGTGTCGCGATAGAAGCGTTCGAGAAACGGATTGTCCTGCGGACGTTCGAGCAACTCGTGCATCGACCAGCGCTGCGCGAGCCGGCGCGCGAGCGACGTCTTGCCGACGCCGATCGGCCCTTCGATCGTCAGATAGCCGTGCGGCGGACGCAGGTCGGGCGCCGTCACGGTGAGCGGCGGAGCGGTCATCGGCAGGGAATTCATCGGCAGCCGCCTTTCGGTTCGGTGTTTGCGGCGCTGACGCCGTCAGACACACCGGGCGCGAGACATTGACACGCAGACTTCATCTTCTCGATACGCTGATCGGCGACGGCTGCGAGAAACGCATCGGCGCGGCCGCGTTGCGGAATGATCAGAGTGGGTTCGATTTCGAGGAGCGGCACGAGCACGAACGCGCGCTCCGTCATGCGCGGATGCGGCACGATCAGATCGGGTTCGTCGATGGCGTGTTCGCCGTACAGCAGAATGTCGAGATCGAGCGTGCGCGGCGCGTTGCGAAAGGGACGCTCCCGGCCGAAGTGATGCTCGATCGTGTGACACAGCGCGAGCAGATGCCGCACGGGCATCGAGGTGTCGAGCTTGACGACGAGATTCAGATAGTCGTCGCCGCCCGCGTCGATCGGGGCAGTTCGATAAAGGCTCGATTTCGCGAGCACGGTGATGGTGTGCTGTTGTGCGAGACACACCACCGCGTCTTTCAGGGTCTGGCGCGCGTCCCCGAGATTCGCGCCGAGGCCGAGATAGGCAACCGTCATGGCATAACTTCCTGCAACTTGCGTTCGACGGCGCGCGCCGGAAATGCGTCAGTCCTCATGCGGGCCGTCTTGGCTCGCATCGTCTGCTGCTTGGTTTCCTGAAGCCGTGCCGCCCTCCATTCCGTCGCCCTGTTTGCTGCGGTTTCGGCCGCTGCTGCGCCGCCGTCGTTTTCTGGGCGTCCGGTCCTTCCCGCCTTGCGAAAGCAATGCTTCGCGCGCGGCGGCGTCTCCTTCGATGAACTCCGTCCACCACGAACCGACCGCTTCATCCAGTTCGCCCGATTCGCAGCGCAACAGGAGGAAATCATACCCCGCTCTAAATCTTTGGTGTTCCAGCAGCTTCAGCGCGCTGCGGCCCGAGCGTTTTTCGAGGCGATGTTGCAGGCCCCAGATCTCGCGCATGTCCGACGAGAAGCGCTTGTGGATCGCGAGCTTCTCGGTCTGCATGTCGAGCACGTCGTCCATCGCGCGATGCAGTGCGGGCACGGGATATTCGCCGTTCGCCTCGTACTGCTGCCAGCGCTGCTGCATGTCGTGCCACAGCAGCGTGGCGAACAGGAAGCCCGGCGACACCGGCTTGCCCGCGCGCACGCGCGCGTCGGTGTTGTTCAGCGCGAGCGTGATGAATTTCTCGCCGTGCGGCTGTTCGAGCACGACGTCGAGCAGCGGCAGCAGCCCGTGATGCAGCCCTTCCTTGCGCAGACGCTGCAGGCACGCGAGCGCGTGGCCCGACAGCAGCAGCTTGAGCATCTCGTCGAACAGACGCGCGGCGGGCACGTTGTTGATCAGATCGGCGAGTTCGGTGATGGGCGCGCGGGTCGCTTCGTCGATTTCGAAGTCGAGCTTCGCCGCGAAGCGCACGACGCGCAGCATCCGCACGGGGTCTTCACGATAGCGCGTGGCGGGATCGCCGATCATGCGCAACAGACGCGCGCGCACATCGGCCATCCCGTTGTGATAGTCGAGCACCGTCTGCGTCGCGGGATCGTAGTACATCGCGTTGACGGTGAAGTCGCGGCGCGTGGCGTCCTCGTGCTGTTCGCCCCAGACGTTGTCGCGCAGCACTCGGCCGCTCGCATCGACAGCATGCGTGCGCCGGTCCAGTTCGTCGCGCTTCAGGCGGCGCGGCGGCGGGGAATCGGCGGGCGGCGCGTCCACGAGTGCGCGGAACGTCGACGTTTCGATGATTTCCTGGCCGAACTGCACGTGCACGATCTGGAAGCGCCGTCCGATGATGCGCGCGCGGCGGAACAGCTTCTGCACCTGTTCGGGCGTGGCGTCGGTGGCAACGTCGAAGTCTTTCGGCGCGATGCCGAGCAGCAGATCGCGCACCGCGCCGCCGACGATGAACGCGCGGAAGCCCGCCTGCTGCAAACCTTCCGTCACGCGAATGGCGTTGCGCGAAATCAGCGACGGGTCGATGCCGTGAATATCGGACGAGATGATGACGGGCGCGTCGGGCTCCGACGCAGCGACTGCGGCAGCGGCCTTGCGGCGCGAGCCGCCTTTCGATGACGACCGCGGCGTGCGGGCGTTGCGTGCGGGCTCGTCGAAAGACGAGTCGTCGGATTCTGCGGACGGCACGGCTTCGTCAGCGGGCTCCTCGTCCTGTCCGAACAGCTTGCGAATGAGTTTCTTGATCACGTGGGTTGAAAGAGTTCGAGGATGCGCCAGCCTTGCTTTTCCGCGTGAGCGCGCAGCGTGTCGTCGGGGTTGGTCGCGATCGGGTCGGTGACCTTTTCGAGCAGCGGAATGTCGTTATGCGAATCGCTGTAGAAATAGCTGCGCTCGAAATCCGACCAGGTTTTGCCCAGCGAAGCGAGCCATTCTTCCGTGCGCACGATCTTGCCTTCACGGTAGCTCGGCGTGCCCTTCGGGAAACCGGTGTAGTCCGACGCCGGATGGCCGTCGACCGTTTCGACTTCACACGCGATCAGCTTCTCGATGCCGAACACTTCGGCGATGGGCGCGGTGATGAACTCGTTGGTCGCGGTGACCATGCAGCACAGGTCGCCTGCGTCGAGGTGTTTTTGCACGAGTTCCATCGCGGCGGGCACGATGGCCGGCTTGATGACTTCGTGCATGTACTGGTCATGCCACGTCTTCAGCTGCGTGCGCGGATATTTCGCGAGCGGCGTCAGCATCGCGACGAGATACGCATGAATGTCGAGCTTGCCGGCCTTGTAGTCGGCAAAGAAGCGATCGTTTTCACGCGCGAAACTTTCGGCTTCGACAATGCCGAGTTTCACCATGAAGCGGCCCCATTCGTGGTCGCTGTCGGTGGGGATGAGCGTGTGATCGAGGTCGAAGAGAGCGAGGTTAGCCATGGGGGACTATTTTACTTGAAGCGGATGACGAGGCTTGCAGCGCCGCGCGCCGCGGACTGTCGGCGCTGCCGCCAGCATTATCGGGCGAAGCGAGCATCGTGCGCAGCAACGGGAGCGTGACGGCGCGTTTCTGTTCGAGCGAGAAGCGGTCGAGCGCGTCGAGCAGCGCCATCAGGCTCGGCATGTCGCGGCGGAAATGCGTGAGCAGATAGGCGGGCACGTCGTCGGCGAGATTGATTCCGCGTTCGCGTGCGGCGCGCTTGAGCACGGCCGCCTTGCCTTCGTCGGCGAGCGGCGCGACATGGAACACGAGACCCCAGCCCATGCGCGTGCGCAGGTCTTCGCGCACTTCCAGGCCCATCGGCGAGGCGTTGCCCGTGACGACGAGCGCGCTGGTCGGATGTGCGCGCACTTCGTTGACGAGATTGAATAGCGCGATCTGCTGCGCGCCGTTCAGGCGCTCGCAATCGTCGATTGCATACAGCGCGACGGCGGGATCGAACGTGAACGCCGCGAGACTGCTCTGCGGGCCGGCGTAGCGCGCGTGGCCCGGCGGCGCGTCGTGTACGAGCGCTTCCAGCAGATGCGTGCGGCCGCTGCCCGTTTCGCCCCAGACGTAGAACGTTCGGTCCGCGACCGGGCCGGCCGCGAGCGCCGCGTCCAGCTCGCGCAGACGCGTGACCAGCTCGGCGTTGGCGCCGGCGAAGAAGTTGTCGAATGTCGATGGCGGCGGGGTGCCGAGATCGAGCGTCAGTTGGCGCGACACGATAGATAAGCCGTAAGTAAGCCCTAATGACCCGTTAAGTAATCCGCCTGGCGATCAGTTCTTGTAAAGCGAACTCGACAGATAGCTCTGCCGCAGCTCGCGAAACGCGACCGAGAGTATCGCGCTGACGGGCAGCGCGATCAGCACGCCGAAAAAGCCGAACAGCTGGCCGAACGCAAGCAGGGCAAAGATCACTGCCAGCGGATGCAGGCCGATCCGTTCGCCGACGAGCCGCGGCGTCAGGAAGAAGCTTTCGAGTATCTGTCCGACCCCGTAGATGATCGCGACGGCGCCGAAGCCGTACCAGTTGCCGAACTGGAGCAGCGCGGCGACGAGCGCGAGCCCGAGGCCCGTCGCGAAGCCGATATACGGGATGAACACCGCAAGCCCCGTAAAGATGCCCACGGGCAGCGCGATTTCAAATCCGGCGATATACAGCGCGACCGCATAGAAGACGGCTAGCACGCCCATCACGAGCAGCTGGCCGCGCAGGTATTGCGAGAGCATGTGATCCATGTCGCGCGCCAGATGGATCGTCTTCGCGAACCAGCGGCGCGGGATGAAGCCGCGCACGCGCGCGAGCATCGCGTTCCAGTCGTAGAGCAGATAGAACAGCACGAGCGGCACCATCACCACGTTGCCGATCAGCGTGATCATCACGTTCGAACTGGTGCGGATCGACGTCCACGCGTACAGCGCGACCGTCTGCGCGCTGCCTTCGAGCTGGCCCATCACCATGTCGCGGATACTGGCGAAGTCGAGGGCGTCGTTCACGCCCAGTATGGCGAGCTTCGGCGTGAGCCAGCCATGCAGATGCGAGAAGAACACGGGCACCTGCTGCTTGAGCTGCGGCACTTCCTTCTGGATGACGCCCAGCACCAGCAGCACGAGCAGCGTGACGATCGCGACGAAGAACAGGATCATCAGCATGGCGGCGAGGCCGCGCGGCACGCGGCGGCGCGTCATCCACGCGACGCCCGGCTGCAGGATATAGGCGAGGATTGCGCCGAGCAGGAAAGGCGTGAGCACGGGGCTCAATAGCCAGAGCAGAATGCCCACGGCAAGCGCAATGGCAAGCCAGATAAAGGCGCGGCGCTGGTACGGCGTGAGGATCGGACTGTTTTGCTGCAAAGCGGGTTTCCCAGGTGTCGTGTCGGCGTCTCAAATTCCAGCTACGCGGCCGGCATCGGGTAAAATCGCATTTTACCGACCTTCGAGCGCTCGCCCCATGAATCAACCGAAATCCGCCCCGAATTCCCCTGATTCGGCCCAAGGTTTGTCGTATCGCGACGCAGGCGTGGACATCGACGCCGGCGACGCCCTCGTCGACGCGATCAAGCCCTTTGCCAAGAAAACGTTGCGCGACGGCGTGCTGGGCGGCATCGGCGGTTTTGGCGCGCTGTTCGAGGTGCCGAAGAAGTACAAGGAGCCGGTTCTGGTGTCCGGCACGGACGGCGTCGGCACGAAGCTGAGGCTCGCGTTCCAGCTTAACCGACACGACACCGTCGGCCAGGATCTCGTCGCGATGAGCGTCAACGACATTCTGGTGCAGGGCGCCGAGCCGCTGTTCTTCCTCGACTATTTCGCGTGCGGCAAGCTGGACGTCCGCACGGCGGCGACGGTCGTGAAGGGCATCGCGCAGGGTTGCGAGCTGGCCGGCTGCGCGCTGATCGGCGGCGAAACGGCCGAAATGCCGGGCATGTATCCGGACGGCGAATACGATCTGGCGGGTTTTGCGGTCGGCGCGGTCGAGAAGAGCAAGATCATCGATGGCAGCAAGATCATGCCGGGCGACGTCGTGCTGGGTCTTGCGTCGAGCGGGATTCATTCGAATGGTTTCTCGCTGGTGCGCAAGATCATCGAGCGTGCGCAGCCTGATCTCGACGCCGACTTCGACGGCCGCTCGCTGGCCGAAGCGCTGATGGCGCCGACGCATATTTACGTGAAGCCTCTCCTGGCGCTGATGCAGCAGCTTGAAGTGAAGGGCATGGCGCATATCACGGGCGGCGGTCTCGTCGAGAATATTCCGCGCGTTCTGCGCGAGGGTCTGACGGCTGAACTCGATCATCGTGCGTGGCCGCTGCCGCCGCTGTTCGCATGGCTGCAGAAGCATGGCGGTGTTGCCGATGCTGAGATGCATCGGGTGTTCAATTGCGGTATTGGGATGGCCGTTATTGTTTCTGCTGCTGACGCGGAAGCCGCGACTGGGCTTTTGTCTGCTGCTGGTGAGCAGGTCTGGAAGATCGGTACTGTTCGTCAAAGCAAGGAAGGTGAGGCGCAGACTGTTGTGGTCTGATTTTGCCTGCGGCGGCTTTTTTGGTCCGCCGATTTGAATTGCCTGCGGCGGCCTTTTTGGTCGCCGTTTTTGTTTTTGTTTTTTGCTTTTTGGCTGGCATTTGCGTTCGCTGGCATCCGCGAATTCGTATCGGTTTGCTAGCGTTGCCCCTGTGCGGGGCGGCAGTTACTTTCTTTGCCGCCGCAAAGAAAGTAACCAAAGAAAGCGGCTTCTAACCTCCGGTGCCGGCCAGGATACCGCTACGGCACAGGTTCCTTGAGCTGTCGCGCAGCGACGCAAACACTCCGTAGAAAGCCCACAATCAAGAGCGCGCAGCGCGAAAGATGACATCCATGGGGCACATTCGGTCGGCTTGTTTTTGCGCGTTTGCCGTCGGTTTGATTGCGGCGGTAGGTGCTAGAGACTGTGTGTGGGGTTTTCGCGCCGTGCACGCCTGACTGCGGGCTTTCTACAGAGTGCGGACGTCGCTGCGCGACAGCTCAACTGTGGCATGCCGCAGTGCTATCCTGGCAGGCACCGTAGGTTCAAAAGCGGCTTTCTTTTGCCTACTTTTCTTTGCCACCGCTGCAAAGAAAAGTAGGTGCCGCCCCGCACAGGGGCAACGCATCAAGCACCGCTACGAAACCGCGGATGCCAGCGAAAAAAAACCTACCCAACCAAGACCTTTTCAATAGCCCGAACGGCCAACCCACTAACATCGCCTGCGCAGCAATCAACCACAACACGCTCGGGCATAGCCCGCAACCAGGTGAGTTGACGTTTGCAAAGCTGCCGCGTCGCAAAGACGCCTTTATCCCGCATGGTGTCGTAGTCCACAAAACCGTCGAGATACTCCCAGGCCTGCCGATACCCGACGCACCGCATGGACGGCAGCCCAGGATGCAAATCGCCGCGAGCGCGCAGCCGCCGCACTTCATCGATAAACCCGTTAGCAAGCATGGCATCGAAGCGCCGCTCGATACGCGCATGCAGCACACTCCGGTCGGAAGGCTCCAGCGCAACAGGAACGAAGCGATACAAGGCCGCCGCATCATCGCGAACCGCCGGCGCGGCCAGTAAGGCAGACATCGGCTGCCCCGTCAGCATAAACACCTCGAGCGCCCGCTGAATCCGCTGCGAATCGTTCGGCGCGAGGCGCGCAGCCGTAACAGGATCAACAACGGCAAGCCGCGCATGCAACGCGGGCCAGCCTTCGCGCGTAGCGTCGGCATCGAGCGTCGCGCGCACGTCGGCATCGGCGGCGGGAAGATCGTTCAAACCTTGCGTCAACGCCCTGTAGTACAACATCGTGCCGCCCACCAGCAACGGCACATTGCCACGCGCCGTGATCTCGCTGACGAGCCGCAGCGTGTCGGCGCGGAAATCGGCAGCGGAGTAGGCATCGACGGGATCGACGATGTCGATCAGATGATGAGGCGCGATCGCGCGTTCTTCCGCCGACGGCTTCGCGGTGCCGATGTCCATCTCGCGATAAACGAGCGCCGAATCGACGCTGACGATCTCGACGGGCGCGCGCTCGGCGAACGCAAGAGCGGCCGCTGTCTTGCCAGAAGCGGTCGGGCCCAACAGACAGGCGATATTTTGTGGTGCGTGCTGCGTCATGAGAAGCGTGAGCGGAAAGGAAGGACCGAAAAGCTCACTGGCCGCGCATGAACAGCCGGTCGAGATCGGCGAGCGTCAGCTGATACCACGTCGGGCGCCCGTGATTGCATTGATCGGCGCGCTCCGTGGCTTCCATCTGGCGCAACAGCGCGTTCATTTCATCGAGCGTCAGACGCCGGTTCGCGCGCACCGCGTGATGGCACGCGAGCGTGCCGAGCAGTTCGTGCTGGCGCTCGGTCAGCACGCGCGAGCCGCCGTATGCCTGCAGATCGGACAACACCGCGCGCGCCAGCGCCTGCAAGTCGGCGTCCTTCAGCAGCGCGGGCACGGCGCGGATCGCGATGCTCGTCGGCGACAGCACGGCGAGATCGAAACCGAGCGCATCGAGCGTCTCGCGCTCTTCCTCGACGACACCAATCTCGACGGCATCGGCGGTCATCGAGACAGGGATCAGCAGCGGCTGCACGGCAATCGCGCGATCGGCGAGCGCGTTCTTGAACTGCTCGTACAGGATGCGCTCGTGCGCCGCATGCATATCGACGATCACGAGGCCGCGCGCGTTCTGCGCGAGCACGTAGATGCCGTGAATCTGGCCGAGCGCGAAGCCGAGCGGCTGTTCGTCGTTCGGATTCAAGCTTTGCGGCGCGATGGAGCCGAACGAAGAAGGCGCGTAGCTCGCGAAAGGCGAGGGCGCAACGGCGCCGTCGGCCGTGTCCGCGGCATCGCGCAGTTCCAGCGAAGTCGTGCCCTGCGACGTGCCCGCGCCCGTGTCCTTGCGGCCGAACAGCGCGTCGTACAGTGCGAGCGGCTGCGCGACGGGCAGCGTGCCTTGCGTCATACGCGCCTGGCGCATCCACGTGTTGCCCGGCTGCGAACTGCCGCCGTCGCTGACCCGGAAGCCGCCGCCGAGCGGCGTCGAGCCGAACGATGCCGGCGTGCCGGGAGAAGCAAATGAGCCCGCAGAAGCGGAAGGCATCGGTTCGATACGCGCGGCGTGTCCGCCCGACGTCGTTTCCGGCGACGCGCCCGCGTGTCTCGCCAGCGCACGCTGCACGGCATGGAACACGAACTGGTGAATCGAGCGCGAATCTCGGAAACGCACTTCGATTTTCGACGGATGCACGTTCACGTCGACGGCCTCGGGCGGCAGATCGAGGAACAGCACATACGACGGATAGCGGTCGCCATGCAGCACGTCTTCATACGCGGCGCGCACGGCATGCGTGAGCAGCTTGTCGCGCACGAAGCGGCCGTTGACGAAGAAATACTGCTGGTCGGCACGTCCACGGCTCGCGGTCGGCAGGCCGGCGCAACCGTACACGGCGAGCGGTCCCGCCGATTCGTCGAGGGGCAGATGCGCGGTGGCGAACGTCTCGCCGAGAATTTTCGCCACGCGCGTCGCGGGATCGCTCGCGTTCCAGTGCTCGACGGCGCGCCCGTTGTGCAGCACCGAAATCGCGACATCGGGCCGCGCGAGCGCCGCGCGGCGGATCATCTCGAGGCAATGGCCGAGTTCCGTCTGCTCGCTCTTCAGGAATTTGCGGCGCGCGGGCGTGTTGAAGTACAGCTCGCGCACTTCGATCGTCGTGCCGCGTGTACCTGCCGCGGGCGACAATGCACCGGTTTGTGCATCGATTCGCGTTGCGTGCGAAACGTTCTCAGTGCGGCTCGTGATGTGCATCTCCGACACCGACGCGATCGACGCCAGCGCTTCGCCGCGAAACCCGAGCGTCGCGACGGCTTCGAGTTCGGCGAGCGAGCGGATCTTGCTCGTCGCGTGACGCATCAGCGCGAGCGCGAGTTCGCTTTCGGGAATGCCGCAGCCGTCGTCGGTGATCGAGATGCGCTTGACGCCGCCTTCGTCGAGCAGGATGCGGAGCGTTTTGGCACCCGCGTCGAGCGCATTCTCCAGCAGTTCTTTCACGACGGACGCCGGCCGTTCGACTACTTCGCCCGCCGCAATCTGGCTGATCAGCTGGTCGGGCAGTGGCTGAATGGCGCGCAACGGACGCGGCGAGAGGGCGCCTTCTGCTGCGGCGCTCGCATCCGGCGAGGCGGCAGGCGCATCAGCGCGCGGTTCGGAAGATTCGGGGATCGCGGACATGGCGAAATTATAGCGATTCGTCGCAAGCCGTCTGAACGAGCAGATAGCGCACGACTTTTTTTCAAGACGTCATGGCACTTTCGGTATCATGGCGCGGTCAATTTTCTGCCGGGACGCGATTCGTAGCGTCATATCAAGCGCCAACAGCGCGGCGGGTCACGATGCCCGTCACGTCAGCTATCTGCTCATAAAGGACGACCTTTGGACACGCTGCTGCAATTCGTCAATCTTGTCCTTCATATCGACAAGTTTCTCGGAGTCTTCATTCACCAGTACGGCGCGTGGGTCTACGCGGTGCTGTTTCTGATCGTTTTCTGCGAGACGGGTTTGGTGGTGCTGCCGTTCCTGCCTGGCGATTCGCTGCTGTTCATCGGCGGCGCGTTTTGCGCGACGGGCGAAATGAACATCGAACTGCTGATCGTGCTGCTGCTCGCGGCCGCTGTGCTCGGCAACACGGTCAACTACATGATCGGTCGCGCGATCGGACCGAGAGTCTTCAATTCGCACATCCCGTTGCTCGAAAAGTTTCTCGATCGCGAAGCGCTGCGCAAGACGCACGATTTCTACGAGCGTCACGGCGGCAAGACGATCGTGCTCGCGCGTTTCATTCCTGTCGTCCGGACCTTTGCGCCGTTCGTGGCGGGCGCGTCGGAGATGACCGTCAAGCGCTTTCAGCTGTTCAATATCGCGGGTGCGCTGTTCTGGGTGCTGCTGCTCACGCTGCTCGGTTTCTTCTTCGGCAATATCCCGTTCATCCGCCAGTACCTGAATGTGATCGTGCTGGTCGGTATCGGCGCGGCCATCGTGCCCGTGGTGCTCGGCGCGCTGTGGAAAATGTTTCGCAGCAAGCGTCAGCCGTCCGGCTCGGCCAGCAATCGCACGGGACATTGACGGACGCGAGCCGCAGGCATCCGTTCATGCGGACGCCTGCATAACCCAGCTCGCGTTAGAAACTCTAGGTAGCCGCGCGCCGTACGACGGGCGTTTCCGGCGTCGGATATCCCGCTTCTCGGAAGGTATCGATGATCGCGCGGTTCGTATCGAAGTACACCTGCCAGTAGTTGTCGTTATGCGTATAGGGCCGCACGCACAGCAGCGGTCCTTCCGGCGTGAACGACAACACCTCGATATCCGGCGGCGGATTCTCAGAAACATTCGGAATCTTCGTGACGGCGGCACGTAGCCGATTCGCCGCATCGAGGGGATCCACGCCGTTCGCAACCTTCGCCGTCAGTTCGACGCGCCGCACCGGTTGCGCGCTGTAGTTCGAAATCACACCCGAAAAAATCGTGTTGTTGCCGATGATGGTCAGCACGTTGTCGGGCGTGATGATCGTCGTGCCGAACAGACCGAGTTCCTGGACCGTGCCTGTCACGCCGCCCGCCGTGACGAAATCCCCCACTTTGAACGGCCGAAGCACCTGCATGAAGATGCCCGCCGCGAAGTGCGCGAGCAGGCCGCCCCAGGCTGTACCGATCGCGAGACCGACGCCCGCGAGCAACGCCGCGAACGACGTCGTCTGCACGCCGAACACCTGCAGGATCGCGAGGACCAGCAGCAGGTTCAGGATGCCGGCGAGAATCGAGCCGAGATAGTGCGCGAGGGTCGGGTCGACCTTGCTGTTGCGCGCGAGTACCTTGCGCAACAGGCCGATGATGAGCCCGATCACCCATCGCCCGATGATCCACAGAACGATTGCACCGAGTACCTTGGTCCCGAAGTCGATGCCCCGGGTCATCAGAAAGACGCGTACGGATTCGATATCCACGATTCCCTCGCTTGAGTCGGTTGCGTATGACTGACTCGTGCATGCGACGACGCGGCGGACGGGAAGCGGAGCAGCAGGGCGGACGCCGCGTCCATCGCGTGTGGTGCACGATGTTGTTTTCCGGTACGGCGTACGGCTTGAACGGGCTGGGTTGCCCGGGATGCGAGAAACGGCGGCGCAGTTGCCGCCGCCTGCAATCATCGAGAGTTATAGGCGATGGCGCGGCCGTGAGCAAGCCGTATTCCCGCCCGATCAGGGTCGGCGTTCGCCATGCGTCAGGCCGACGTGCCGACGACGGCACGCGCTCCGGTGCGTTCGGCGGCTTTGCGGCTGCGTATGCGCGACAGGCCGACGGCGATTCCGCATGCCGTCAGATAGGCGGCGAGACGCGCCACGAACGCGTCCGTCGTGCTGAACTTGCCGTAGCGCGCCTGCGAATCGGCGAAGACGAGAAAGGTCAACACCGCATCGAACAGCAGCGCGACCCCGGCGAAGACGACGAACATCAGGTAGCCGTTCGCACAGGCATCGGGCCTCATGCGGTTGACGATGCAACATCCGGCGAGCAGCACGGCCAGAATGGCCAGGTTCGAAATCAGATCGAGCAGGAAATTGATCATGACGTTGAGATGAAAGCGATCGTTGACGATGCCGCTCGCGCTGTTAGATCGATGCGTGAAAGCCGACCCGGCGAGTAGCCGCGGGATCATTGCACGCCTTTTCATCTCGATAAATGCAAATATAGGGACTCCGGAATAACGCGTTGGAAGGGTGCGACACGACGCGATGGTTTGTGACGCTTGCGTCGTTGGCGTGGCGGCCGAATGTTAAAAAGGGTCTCCGGTTGCCCGGAGACCCTTTTCGATTTCATGACATCGACGAAGCCGCGTTACGGTTTGACAGTCGCGTCGGGGGCGAAGTCTTCCGCATCGACGTCGTAGCCCGACGGCTCCCAGCGGATCGCCAGCAGCGCGACGAGGCCGCACAGCGGCGCGACCGCGATGATCCAGAACACGCGCGTATGCAGCGCGGCGGCGAGCACAGGGAAGAGGAACAGCGAGACCGTCGAACTCGCGCGCATCAGCGTCTGGTTGAAGCCGACGCCGACGCCGCGCAGCGAGGTCGGGTAGCTCAGCGACGCGAACGTCATGCTGTGCGAGCCCGGACCGAAGCCTTGGCCGAACAGGAACAGCGCGAGCATCGCGATCGCAATCGCCACTTGTGCGCCGCCCGCCGGTTTGCCGACGACGGCGAGGCCGACTAGCGCCACGAGTTGGCACGCGTAGCCGAGCACGGTCAGCTTCCACGCGCCGACCTTCGGCACCGTGCGCACCGCGATGATCCCGCCGACGAATGCAAACGCGAGATTGAGCACGAGCGACGCGAGGATCGTCGTGAGCATCGACTGCGCGAGGAAGCTCGAGATGATGACGGGCAAGCCGAACGCGACCGCGTTATACGCAAACGACGACGCGATCGCGATGACCGTCGTGAGCACCGTGCGCTTCAAATAGACGCCTTTGAGCAGCGTGCCGTAGTTCTTCCACGATGCCTGGCGGACATGGCTGCGCTTTGCGGTGGCAGCGGCATCGGGCGCAACGTCGGCGTCGATCCCATACGAGCGCTTGAGAATCTGCGCAGCGCCTTTAAGATCACCCTGATTCGCGGCCCAAACAGGCGATTCGCTGATATAGCGGCTGCGGATCGCGATGATGACGATGGCGGGCACGGCGCCAAAGCCGAGAATCAGACGCCATAGCAGAGGCTGGTGGCTCTCCGGCAGCGTGGAGTAAAACGCGAGCACGAGCAGATACGACACGCTGATGGCCGCGTACCAGACGGGGCACCACATCGCGACGCGCGCGGCCTTGTTGCCCTTGCCTTGCAAACGCGAGAACTCGGCGAGAAACGCCATCGCGACGGGCAGGTCGATGCCGACGCCGAGTCCCATCACGAAGCGCGCGCCGCCGAGCACCCACGCGTTCGGCGCGAACGCACAGGCGAGCGCGGCGATCACGAAGAAGAACATGTCGGCCATGAACACGCGATATCGGCCGATGCGGTCCGTCAGAAAGCCGCCTAGAAACGCGCCGACGATCGCGCCGAACGTGATCGCGGAAGCGACGAAGCCGGTGCCTGCCGGCGTCAGCGAAAATTCGCGCGCGACGTCCTTGAGACCGAACGCGAGCGCGCCGAGATCGTAGGCATCGAGAAATACGCCGCCAAGTGCGATTGCGACGACGATCCGCGCGTCGGCGCCGACGGCGGCGCCCTGGTTGACGAGTGCCGACACGTCGGCGGCGGAGCGGATGACAGGCTTGTTATCGGCGCGGGACGTTGCCTGCGCGACGCCTGCTTCGGGCGCGAGAAGAGTGGACATGCGGCGAGTGCGCGCAACGACGCGCAAAAGAGCGAATCGTACTGGCGCTCATTTGCCGCCACCAACGTTATTTTTGTTATTAGCTCATGCCGGCCGTCATGCAGGACGCATGACGGCGCGGCGAGGGCGAGTTGCGCGCGATCAGTTCTTCGTGATGCTGTGCCGATGCGCCGCGCGGTAGTCGGTAGGCGAAATCGACAGGCGCTTGCGGAAGATCTTCGCGAGTCCGTCGCCGCTGCGCACACCACAACGCCGCGCGATGCCGTCGATCGACATGTCGGTTTCCGCCAGCAGCAGGCAACTCGCATCGAGCCGCGCGCGCAGCAGATATTCCGACGGCGTCAGCCCGACTTGCGCCTTGAAGCGCCGCAGGAAGTTGCGTTCGCTCATCTTGGCGACTTCGGCCGCTTCCGCCACCGAGATATGCCGCGTGTAGTTCTCGCGGATCCAGTGCGCGGCCGTCGTGATCTTGCGGCTGATGCCCTTTTTTTCGTCGTCGTCGAGAATCGCGTCGAGGCGTCGCGAGGCGCCCGAGAGCGCGCGCTCCGACACGATCCGCGCGATCGGCGTGCCGTGATCGCGTTTGATGACGGTGAGCGCGGCGGCAATCGAACGCACGGGCGCGTCGACGTCGATCGAAGCGCCTGCCTCGATCTGCCATTGAGTTTCGTTGGCGACGGGCGCGACGGGTTTGCCCATGGCGTCGGTTGCGCCCGGCATGCTGCGCCAGCCGCGCCGCTCGAAGGCGATATCGGCGGCGGCGAGGACGCCGAGCCCTTCGTCGAGCGCCTTGACGACGCGGATCTTCGGCGCGATCGCGCGTAGCCGCCGGATCAGCCGCTCGTTCGCTTTCGCGCGGGACGCGCCCGGACCGCCGACGATGAACAGCGTGTCGAAGCCGTTCAGCAGCGGTCCATTGAGGCTCTCCGTCCACACGCGCAGCGCGCAGCTGCTCACGACGCTGCCGCCCATCTCGGACAGCATGACGATCGAATAGGAGGGTTCGACACCCGAACCCTCGTCGCCGGATTGATCGGCCTGTGCTTCGTTGGCGAGTCGGAATGCGTCAGCGAGCAGACAAACGTCGCTTAGCGGAAATCGTTCAAAAACGAGAATGCCGATACGTTTGACCATGTGCCCGACATTGACGACTGCGCTCGACGTGGGTGAATCCATCCAACGACTCACCGCGTGCTCATATCGCATCGTCTGTCTCCAGTGCCGAGGACGGCGAAAGAATAAAGGTCTGCGTGCCTTGGCTCCATCATAGGCCTACGTTTTTGCGCGCTGATCGTTTGAGTCGGAAAAAAACGAGAAGTTGGCAGATCGGCTCGATATTCGCGGAATACGCTGGCGTATCGATGCTTATCAATCAACTCAACCAGGAGGCGCGAGCATGCTCAGCATACGCAAGGCGGTCTTCCCCGTGGCCGGTCTCGGCACCCGATTCCTTCCCGCGACGAAGGCCAGCCCCAAGGAAATGCTGCCGGTGGTGGACAAGCCGCTCATTCAATATGCGGTCGAAGAGGCGATCGCCGCGGGCATCACCGAGATGATCTTCGTCACGGGGCGCAGCAAGCGCGCGATCGAAGACCATTTCGACAAGTCGTATGAAGTCGAATGCGAACTGCTCGCACGCGGAAAGCTCGCGCTGCTCGAACTGGTGCAGAACATCAAGCCGAGCCACGTCGAATGCTGTTACGTTCGCCAGCCGGAGCCGCTCGGGCTCGGCCACGCGGTGCTGTGCGCGGAAAAGCTGGTCGGCGACGAACCGTTCGCGGTGATCCTCGCCGACGATCTGCTCGACGGCGAACCGCCCGTGCTGTCCCAGATGGTGAGCCTCTTCAATCACTATCACTGCTCGATCGTCGGCGTCGAGGAGATCGCGAAGCACGAATCGCGTTCGTATGGCGTGATCGACGGCAAGCGTTGGGACGATCGGCTCTTCAAGATGTCCGGCATCGTCGAGAAGCCCGCGCCGGAAGAAGCGCCGTCGAATCTCGGCGTAGTGGGCCGCTATGTGCTGATGCCCGCGATCTTCGACCGTCTGCGCCGTCAGCAGGCGGGCACGGGCGGCGAGATCCAGTTGACGGATGCCATCCAGGCGCTGCTCGGCAGCGAACAGGCGCTCGCTTATCAATATCAGGGCCGGCGTTTCGACTGCGGCAGCAAGCTCGGCTATCTGAAGGCGACCGTCGAGTTCGCGCTGCGTCATCCTGAAGTCAAGGACGCGTTCGATACGTTTCTGCGCGAGCGCATGCAAAGCGGCCACGCCGTTGATGGCGAAGTCGCGAAGGAAGAACTGGCCGAACTGCTGAGCCGGGTCTGAGCGCGCGGTAGATTAGAAAAAGCGCGGCGGCGAAGGCCGCCGCGCTTTTTTTGTCTGACGCTGCCGCGTGCGGAGGGAGGCTCAGCGGAAATATGCCTTCGTATTCTCGTGCACGTCGTCACGCGCGAGGAGCGCTTCGGGTGGCAGCCAGATATAGCGACTATGCTGGTCGAAGCGGCCCACGGACGCCGTATTCTCCAGCGTCAGGAAATAGGCAAGCACGACGTAGTGCGTCGAAATTGCGTCCGCGCCGGCGAAGTTGTCGTCGTAAAGGTGTTCGAACAAACCGCCAAAGCGCGCAGCCGAGCGCTCCATGCCCGCAATACCGAGTTCCGCATCGACGATACGCGTGAACGCGGCATCGAGCCGCTCGTTCTTGCAAATACGTCCGCCCGGCACGAACCACGTTCCCAGCGCAGGCCGGTTGCGTCGGTGTCCGACGAGCACACGGCCTGCGTAGTCGGACACGATCAGGTCGATCGACACGAGCGGCGTCATCCGCACGACCTGAAGAAAATCATCTGCTTCGAGAAAATCCGCGCAAGTAGCGGCCATGTTTCTGTCTCGCCATGTTGTCTTGTTTAATGGGTGCAGCACAGTGCCGCTTCATGCGCCCCTTCACAGGCCCCTACGCAGCCGGGCGCACGCGAATCGGATACGCAACCGGCATGCCCCGTCTATTGATCGCGATCGTGGGTGAACAGACGCGACGAGGTGCCGAACAGGAAAGCGATGACGACGGCGATCCCCACGCAAAGGAACAGCGCGGAGGCCAGTATTGCGACCAAAATCACCATGATCCAGCCCAAACCGGTCATCCCGACTGCTCCGTCGTCGTGGCCTCGCGTGCTCGCGCTATCTGCGCATGTCGCGAGGCTTGCGGCATTGCAGAGAGTCTAGTCGTAGCAATAAATGGCGGTTCTGTCGTCTGACGCCTAAATCCCGTCTCGTATGGCCAATTCGTGAGAGCCGCGTGCACCGCTTCAACACGGCTTCGTCATGGCGCGACATAGCCCGCAGGTGTCGTCACGTTGGCCTTCATCACGGCCACATTCGACGACACCACATAGACGGGCGTCTCCGTCAGCGCGAGCGTCACGTGGCCGTCTTCGTAGGGCACGCTCGATGGATTGCCCATCATGTCGAACACCGTCACCTTGCCCGACGTGCCCGGCGCATCCACCTGCAGACGCCATGTCACGCCGGCTGTCGGATCGAAGCGGGTCGACTTGTTCCATCTGGCGTTGTCGTGCGTCCAGGCGGCGGTGATCACCTTGCCGTTGTTCAGGCGCTGGAACGCATACGCGTAGACGCCTGCGGGCGTGCGCTTGACGGGGCCGAGCGTCGCCGTGCCGTCGATCAGCCGCGTCATCGCGACGATCGCCGATGCAGCGGGCTTCGGGCTCACCGTATTCGGACCGTACGCGCCCTTCGGATGATCGAGATCGAAGAACACGCCATAGCCCGGCGTCGCGGCGGGCGAATCGTTCGAATAGAAGATGTAGGTCATGTCCGCGCCTTCGCCGAGCAGAATCAGATGCGTGCGCGCGACGACGGCGCCTTGCGCGTACAGCACATCGTTGGGCGGATAGTGCGGACCGTATTGCTCGCCGACGTCATAGCTGATGCCCGTTTCCGTCGCGAACAGCTTGGCGCCGGGCTTGTACTGTTCGGCCATCACACGGCGCAGTGCGCGCATCGCGGTCGGCAGCGCGTATTGCGCCTGTTGCGGATCGCTCGCGTTCATCAGACGTTCGGGCGGATGCGACGGACTGTTGCCGCCCGGATCGTAGTAGCCATGGATCGCAATCCCGTCGACGTACTTCGGCAGTCCGAGCGGCGCGAGGCGCTTGAGCCATTCGACATTGCCGACCACCGAGCCATAAGTCGGTCCCATCACGACAGCATTCGGATCGGTCGCATGAATGCCCTCGTGCACGGCCTTGTACAGCTCGACGAAATTCGCGTCGGTATCGCGCCAGGGCAGACCGCCTGCGGCATCCGGTTCCCACGTGACCTGGTAGTAGTTGCTCTGCTGCGTCGGAAAGATCGCGCTGCGTACGCGACTCGATTCAGTGCCGACACGCTGCATGTATTCGCGCAGCGCGCTCGTCGATTTCGGCAGATAGCTGTGCGTCTGCTTGCCCGTGGGACTGGCCCAGCCAGGAATGCCGTCGAGTTGAATGAGCCGCAGCAGGTCGCCTTTGCGGAACCACGAAGCGAGCTGCTGCGAGGCGGGATTGAAGGTGTCCGCGCGATCGGGTTCTTCCTTGTACCAGTTGCGGTTGTCGTTGACCCACGTCAGACCGAGTTGCGTATAGAGCGGCCGATAGCCGTCGCCGTCGCAGCAATGCTCGCCCGGTGCGACGAACGCGCCGCCCTGGCCGCCGAAGCGATGCAGGTCCGCATGCGCGAAATGCACGGGCGGCACGCTCGCGGATACATCGGGCAGCACGCCGAACGTCGCGATGCCTTGCGGACGCGTGCCGCGCGTGGGCAACTGCGCATGCGCTTCTTCGAGCGACGCCGACAACGCGAAGTAGCCCGCTAACGAGGACTCGCAAGTCAGCTTCACCTGACGCGCGCCTTGCGTGACGCCATACGTGCCGCTTGCCTGCACGGTGCCCCACGCATCGCGGATCTTCCAGGCGAGCTTGTCGTCGCGCGTCGTGTGCGTCGTGATGACAATCTGGAACGAACGGTCGCGCGGAAAGAGGCGCGTGCCGTCGCTGCCTGGCGTGTCGGCTTCGATGGGATCGCCTTGCTGGTTCGCTGCTGCCGTCTCTACCGATTTGTTACAACGGAGTCCTTGTGAATCGTTCGCACGTGGCGGCGCTTTGGTCGGCCAGTCGTCGTCGGAAGACGTGCTCGTGGCCTTGGCGGCCGTCGTAGTCGTGACCTTGGCAGAAGCCGAAGGGGTGCTGCCGCTCGCGCCGGCAATCCAGCACTGCTTCAATTCACCCGGCGCGGGATCGCCGAAGATGCCGTTGTCGCAGGGCGTGCCGTTCGTCAGCGATTTGACCGTGTTGTGCGACTCGCTGCCGTAACGCACGTCGCGCGTACCGCTGAAGCTGCACGTGCCGCGTTCGTCTGCACATTTCGTCCAGCTATCGATCTGCTTCGCGGTCTGTTCGTTATCGGCCGAGGCGTTGTCACAGCCGCTCGCTATCAGGATGCAAAGCGCGACGCATGGCGCGAGCATCGCAGCTCGCAAGTTGAGCGAAGCATTACGCGAAAGATGTAACCGTACGCGATATGCGCATGTCTTACCGAGACCACTGTCGCCATCAGTCATTCTTTCTCCCGTACGGTATGGATGACCGGGTTAGCGCATTTCGCGCGTCCAAGATTACACCGTCGAGTTAGCAGGAATTCGACGTTTCCTAGTGCTTGCCCGCAACTTCGCTGGCGGATCGATACGAATGTTGCGTCGTCGCGACGCTGGTTCGTGGCGAATAGAGGCTAATGCATGAGAAGCGCTTCGTGTAACGCTTCGCGACCGTACGACAAGGCGTTTGAATGTATGAAGAGGACCGATTGGTACCCGCCAGGGACGCTTCGACTGCACCTCGATAGCGCCGCTACGCCTCGCGACAGGGCCCGATGTTTCGCGTTTGAAACATTAATTGATTTATTTATGGCGACATTAAAAAAGCGAGAGAAGAAAATATTCTGGATGGCTATTCCGTTCTTATAATTCTAATTCGTGCTTTTGTGCGCACGATTTCCTCATATCAATAAGTCTTTCATTTCATATTATCAAACCGGCATTTTGATCGGGAATTGGGATAAGAGGAATGCGATTGGGTAAGTATTGCGGACCCCAAATTCCAATCCGAAAAATTTGCAGTGTCTTTGGTGTGAGGAAAAGTGAATTGCAACAATTTGTAAGCCTTTGTGTCAAGCCTGGCGCGGTGTTTGGCGAGTCGGTTTCTTCGTCTTATGAAATGGCGAATTAGTACGAAATCGGGCTGTGTTAATCGTCTTTATGAGACTGTTAAATACGGGCTGAAAGCCGGTTATCATCCACCGGACCGAATACGCCAATACATCGTCAGTTTCAGTCAGTAGCCGCCGGGATTGTTTTTTTAATGCGTATGATGCACTGCACATCGCATGCATTTATCTAGTTCTTTCCACGCCGGAATGGTCAAGGGGGAAGAGTCATGGCGTATGCAAGTCTGGAATCTCCAATGGTTGGCTGGGTACGAGCGCCTGAGCGCAGCGCGCACTACGCAGCCGCCACTCGCCACATTGCAATTCTGTTGTTCGACGGTTGCTCGCTCCTTGGCGCGGGCATCGTCGCCGAAGTTTTTCATGCTGCTAACGAACTGTCCTCATCCGCCAGTCACAGCTGGACATACGACGTGAGCTTCCTGTCGGCAGCGGGCGGCAACATCACGTGCTCGTCGTCGATCCGCGTCTGGACCGACGGACTCGATGCCCGTCATTACATGGGTTTCGATGCACTGTTCGTCGCGGGCGGTAAAGGCGCGCATTCGGCGGCCCGCGACGAACGGCTCATCGCCTGGCTGCGTCGCGTGCATGCGAACACGAGCACCGTGCGTCCTATCGGCGAAGGACGCTCGCTGCTCGAAGCGGCCTGCATCAACGGCATCCAGCAGCAACGCGACTTCGGCAGCTACACGGTGCGCGAAGAGCGCGACGAACGCAGCACGGGCGAAGCGAACGATCGCCTCGAATCGATGAAGAGCGCGCTGATGCTGATCAAGCGCGATCTCGGCATCGACGTCGCGCGCAACGTGGCCGAACGCCTGATGCCCGACGCCGGCGACAGCCTGATGTCGCTGCTCGGCGACAGCACAGGCAAGAGTCCCGCAGACAAGGTGCGCGCCGCGGCGCGCTGGTTACAGGAAAACTGCCAGCGGTCGATCTCGATCGCGGATGCGGCCCAGGTGGCCGCAATGAGCGAACGCAACTTTCTGCGTCGCTTCAAGATGGAAGTCGGCGTCACTCCTTCCGACTACCTGCTGCACGCACGGCTCGCGATTACCTGCAGCCTGCTGACCGATTCCGAGCTGCCCGTCGACAAGATCGCGCGGCGCACGGGAATGGGCAACGGCGATCGTCTCGCCAAGATCTTCCGCAAGCGGATGAAAGTCTCGCCGACGGAATACCGGATGAAAACCCGGCGCGAAGCCGGCATCTAGCCGGCCTTCACGATCTGCAGTGGGTTTCGGACCTTCATGCCAGGGGTTCAGTGGCGGACATTAAGGAGTGCGTAAATGCTGATCGACCAGAACAATCCGACGAATGCGGGAGAGCCGGCCGGCGCGTTGCCTGCCTGCACGCATATCGTGCCCGTGATTCTGGCTGGCGGATCGGGCACGCGTCTGTGGCCGATGTCGCGCGAAAACTTTCCGAAGCAGCTGATCGGCGTAGTCGGTTCGGAATCGCTGTTGCAGGACACCGTGCACCGGATGGAAGGCTTTCCGGCGGAATGGGACGTATCGAAGGCGCCCATCATCGTATGCGGTGAAGAACATCGCTTCGTGATCGCCGAGCAGCTGACGGGCAATGGCTGCACGCCGCGTCTCGTGGTCGAACCCGCGCGGCGCGACACGGCGCCTGCGCTGACGCTGGCCGCCGCGCTCGCCTGCGCAAACGGCGACGACGCGATTCTCGTCGTGATGCCGTCCGATCACGCCATCGCCGATGTGCCTGCCTTGCAGCGCGCAATCGAAGTCGCCGCGCGCCACGCGCAGCGCGGCTCGATCGCCACGCTCGGCGTGCCGCCGAGCGCGCCGGAAACGGGCTTCGGCTATATCCGCATCGGCAGGAAGCTCGACGACGAAGCGCGCGAGATCGACGGTTTCGTCGAAAAGCCGGCCGCCGAACTCGCGAAGCAGTACCTCGCGCAAGGCACGTACTGGTGGAACAGCGGCATCTTCATCGTGCGTGCAAGCGTGTGGCTCGCGACGCTGCAATCGCTGCAGCCCGACATGCACGCGGCCTGTCTCGCGTCGTTCGTGCAGGGACAGTCGGACGGCACCACGCTGCGGCCCGCGGCCGACGCGTTCACGCGTTCGCCCGCCGATTCGATCGACTACGCAGTGATGGAGCGGCTGAATGCATCGGCTGGCTGGACGTCGGCGGGCGTGGTCGTGCCGCTCGACGCAGGCTGGTCCGATCTCGGTTCGTGGGATGCAGTATGGGCCGCACAGCCGAAGGACGAAAACGGCAACGTCGCGCGTGGCCGCGTGATGTTCGAAGGCGCGGTGTCGAGCTACGCGCATTCGGAAGGGCGCCTCGTCGCCTGTGTCGGCACGACGAACGTCGTCGTCGTCGAAACGGCGGATGCCGTGCTCGTCGCCGACCGCTCGCGTGTGCAGGACGTGAAGGGGCTGGTCGCGCGCATCAAGGCGCAGAAGGCGCCCGAGGCCGACGCGCATCGCAAGGTGCGCCGCCCGTGGGGCTTCTACGACTCGATCGATCAGGGCGACCGCTTCCAGGTGAAGCGCATCGTCGTGACGCCGGGCGCGAAGCTGTCGCTGCAACTGCATCACCATCGCGCGGAGCACTGGATCGTCGTGCGCGGCACGGCGATGGTTACACGCGGCGACGAGCAGTTCCTGCTGAGCGAAAACGAATCGACGTATATCCCGCTCGGCGTGCGGCATCGGCTGGAGAACCCGGGCAAGGTGCCGCTCGAAATCATCGAGGTGCAGTCGGGCTCGTATCTCGGCGAAGACGACATCGTGCGCTTCGACGACACCTACGGACGCTGCGGGCCGACGAACTAGCAAGCGCGGCGGCGAAATACGCACCACCCGTAGAGGCAGGTAACGAACGACGAATGGCAGGGTGAACGACATGCGGGACATACAGGACTTTTTCGCGCGGGTCGCAGACGTGGCGCTGATACTGCTTGGCGCCGTCGTCGCCTCGCAGATCCGCTTCGACGAATTTTCGCAGCGCGGTTTCTATGACGCGTTCGTGCTCTTTTCCGCGGCTTTTGCGCTGGCGATGTTCCCGGCGTTCGGCGTCTATGTATCGTGGCGCGGCCGCTCGAAGCTCGCGCTCGCCGGACAGGTCGCGCTTGCCTGGCTCGTCGTGCAGGGCTGCGCGCTCGCGCTGATGTATTCGCTGCACCGCATCGATATTGTGTCGCGCCTGTGGTTCGCGTACTGGACGGCGATGGCGGGCGGCCTGCTGATCGCGTGGCGGCTGATTGCGCATGCCGCGCTGGCGCGTGCGCGCCGCGCCGGCTGGAATTTGCATCAGGTGGCGATCGTCGGAAGCGGCGGACATTGCGACCAGATCCTGCGTCGCATCGAACTGCAGCCGGCCACGGGCTTTCGCGCAACGGCTGTGTTGAACACGCATCCGGAAGATTCGCCGCTGACCAACCAGCGCGTGAACTGCTTCGATTCGCTGCAGGCGTTTGCCGACTACGTGCGGACCAACGACGTGCATGAACTGTGGCTCGCGCTGTCGCTCACCGACGAGCGCACGATCTTTCGTCTCGTCACCGAATTCCGCAACGACCTCGTGAACATCCGCTTCATGCCGGACGTGCGCAGTCTCGCGTTGTTCGATACCAGTAGCGTGATCGAGCTGCTGGGCGTGCCCGCGATCAATCTCGTTGCGTCGCCGCTGTCGTCGCGTGCGCTGTTCAAGAAGGATCTGTTCGACCGCGTGTTCGCCGCGGCCGCGATCATGGGCCTTGCGCCGCTGCTGATCGCGATCTCGATTGCCGTGAAGCTGTCGTCGCCCGGTCCGGTGCTGTTCCGTCAGAAGCGCAAGGGCGCCGACGGCCGCGTCTTCACGATCTACAAGTTCCGCTCGATGCGCGTGCATACCGAGGAAGCCGGCAAGGTCAGCCAGGCGACCAAGGGCGATCCGCGCATCACGAGAGTCGGCGCATTTCTGCGCCGCACGAGTCTCGACGAGTTGCCGCAGTTCTTCAATGTGCTGCGCGGCGACATGTCCGTGGTCGGGCCACGCCCCCACGCACTCGAACACGACGATCTGTATCAGAAAGTCGTGGCCGGCTATATCCATCGCTACAGGATTAAGCCGGGCATCACAGGCTGGGCGCAAATCAACGGTTTTCGCGGCGAAACCGATCGCATCGAAAAGATGGAACGACGCGTCGCGCACGATCTGTATTACCTGGGGCACTGGACGTTCTGGCTCGACATGCGAATCATCGGCGCCACGATCGTCAAGGGCTTCATCCATACCAACGCGTATTAAGACGGGAAGCAAGCCAGTGAACAAGGACCAAGCTCCCCTGTTAGGAGGAACTGCCATGAAGCAGCGATTTGGATTGGGTGTAGGTGCACCGCTACTGTTGTCGATCTCGGTGCTGCTCTCCGCATGCAGCATCGTACCTGGACAACGGATGGTGTCACCGCCCACGCTGCCCGAAACGGGCGGCGAGTACAGCAGTGATCCTGAGCAGAATGTTCAGATCCCTGTTACCGACATCAATCTGAAGCTGGTGCGCGACATGAAGGGCCAGACGACGGAACTGAACCAGCAGATCGCGGGCCTCTTCAGCACGAAGCCGCCGGCCTACAAGCTCGGGCCGGGCGACGTGCTGCAGATTACCGTGTGGGATCACCCTGAACTCGCCGCGGCGCTCGGTCAGCCGGCGCAGAACGTGAACAAGGGCGACCCTGGTCTCGGCTTCCTCGTGGATGCGGACGGCAATATCCAGTTTCCGTATGCGGGCACGGTCCACGTGGGCGGCAAGGATGCGACGACGGTGCAGAAAGAGCTGTATCGCAAGCTGAGCAACGTCTATTCGAAG
This sequence comes from Paraburkholderia sabiae, assembly GCF_030412785.1. Lineage (NCBI taxonomy): Bacteria > Pseudomonadati > Pseudomonadota > Betaproteobacteria > Burkholderiales > Burkholderiaceae > Paraburkholderia > Paraburkholderia sabiae. Next base: position 5,878,588 of record NZ_CP125295.1, on the reverse strand, counting down.
CCCGAAGTGACGGTGCGCGTCTCGTCGTTCCGTTCGTCGCAGGTGTATGTGGACGGCGAAGTGCGTGCGCCCGGACCCGCACAGGTCAACGACATTCCGATGTCGCTGACGGAGGCGATCAACCGCACGGGCGGCTTCACGCCGAACGCCGATCAGAGCCACGTCGAACTCACGCGCGACGGTCGCACGTACAACATCAACGTGCCTGACCTGATCCGTCGCGGCAAGGCGCCGACGTCGATCTACCTGCAGCCGGGCGACCTGCTGCGCGTCGGCGGCCGGGACGAATACGGCGTCTATCTGATGGGCGAAGTCAACCGTCCGGCGACGATCCTGCCGATGCGCGACGGCCGTCTCTCGCTGGCCGAAGCGCTGTCGCAGGCGGGCAGCGTGAATCCGAACACGGCTTACGCGAAGCAGCTCTTCGTCATCCGCAACTCGATGGGCGACAAGCCGGAGATTTATCACCTCGATGCCACGTCGCCGACTTCGATGCTCCTCGCGAACCAGTTCAACCTGGAGCCGAAGGATGTCGTCTACGTCGACAACAACGGTCTCGTGAAATTCAACCGCGTGCTGTCCCTGCTGTTGCCGGCGATCAACGCTGGCGTGACGGCAGCCCTGCTCGCGAAGTAAGCCGGAGGCATGCGTTGCGCGCACCGCGGCTACGGGGTCCGGACGCGCAACGCTTTCGAATGTGTCGGTCTTTGATGGATCACGCAAATGGCTATCAACTTTGACAATCGTTATTCGGACGTCAGTTCGGACGAGATGCACCTGACGGATTATCTGCAGGCCATCATCGCGAACTGGCGGTCCATTCTGCTGATCACGCTGGCCGTCACGGCACTGGGCGCGGCGTACGCCTTCGTGGCGACGCCTGTCTACCGCGCGGATGTGCTGTTCCACGTGGTCGACAAGTCCGAGAACAACAACAAGCAGGACGGTCTTCAGCCGCTGACGGGCATGTTCGACACGAAGCCGTCGACGGCCGCCGAAATCGAGTTGATGAAGTCACGCCTCGTGACGGAAGAGACGGTCAAGCAGCTGCACCTCGACATCGCCGCGCGGGCGCACACGCTGCCTTTCGTCGGCGGGCTGCTCGCGCCGCTGATGAACGGCAAGTGGGGCATCAAGCTGCCGCCGTCGCTGCAACTGCCGAGCTATGCGTGGGGCGACGAAACCATCAAGGTGTCGCGCTTCGACACGGCGAAGGACATGTATGACAAGGACTTCACGCTGATCGCTGGCCAGAACGGCGACTTCGTGCTGAACAACCCGGACGGCGTCGCGATTCTCGAAGGCAAGGTCGGCGAAAACGTCGTGCGCGAAACGCCGGCGGGTCCGATCTCGCTGCGCGTCGATGAAATCGTCGGCGCGCCCGGCACGCGCTACGACCTGACGCGCGCGTCCACGCTGACGACCGTCGAGCGTCTGCAGAAGTCGATGGATATCGGCGAATCGACGCTGCAGTCGGGCGTGATCCGCGCGAGTCTCGAAGGCCAGAATCCGAAGCTCACGGCCGACATCATGAACAGCATGGCGCGCGAGTTCATCCGCCAGGACGTCGAAAGCCGTTCGTCGGAAGCCGAGCACATGCTGGCGTTCCTCGACCAGCAGTTGCCGCAGCTGCGCAAGGAACTCGACGCCGCCGAGCAGCGCTACAACACGTTCCGCAACCAGCACGGCACCGTCGATCTGAGCGAAGAAAGCCGTCTGCTGCTGCAACAGATCGTCGACAACAAGACCAAGCTCGTCGACCTGCAGACGCAGCGCGCCGAGATGTCGCAGCGCTTCACCGCGAATCACCCGGCCGTGGCCGCGCTCGATGCGCAGATCGCTTCGCTGCAGGGCAATCTTGGGAAGATGGGCAAGAGCGTGCAGACGCTGCCCGACACCGAGCAGACGGCGCTGCGCCTGCTGCGCGACGTGCACGTCGACACCGAGCTGTACACGAACCTGCTCAACAGCGCGCAGCAGTTGCGCATTGCGAAGGCGGGCCAGGTGGGCGACGTGCGGATCGTCGACTTCGCAGAAGCCGCCGACGACCCCGTGCGTCCGAAACGCCTCGTCGTGATCCTGATCAGCTTCGGCGCGGGTCTGTTCATCGGCATCGTGTTCGCCTTCGTGCGCAAGACGCTGTATGGCGGCGTCGAACGTCCGGACGAACTGGAAGCCGCACTCGGCGTGCCGGTCTTCGCCGTGGTGCCGCGTAGCGAACAGCAGATCCGTCTGCAGCAGGACGTGATGATGCGCCGGCGCGGCCTGCACGTGCTCGCCGAACAGGCGCCGCAGGACATCGCCGTGGAAGGCGTGCGCAACCTGCGCACCTCGCTGCAGCTGAGCGTCGACGACAAGCAGAACAACGTCGTGATGCTGACGGGCTCGCGTCCGGATGCGGGCAAGTCGTTCCTGTCGGTGAACCTGTCCGCGCTCGTCGCATCGACGGCCAAGCGCACGCTGGTGATCGACGGCGACATGCGGCGCGGCGACGTCCACTCGCACTTCGGCCTGCAGCATCAGCCGGGTCTGTCCGACGTACTGCGCGGCGGCGATCTGCAATCGTCGATCCAGCGCGAAGTACTGCCGGGCCTCGACGTGCTCACCAAGGGCTCGCTGCCCTCGCATCCTTCGGAGCTGCTGATGAGCAAGCGCTTCGAAACGATGCTCGAAGAACTCAAGAACCAGTACGACCTGATCATCATCGATACGCCGCCCGTGCTCGCCGTCACCGATTCGACCGTGATCGGCAAGCACGTGGGGACGACGTTGCTTGTGATCCGGCACGGTCGCCATCCTGTGAGCGAGCTCGCGGAAACCGCGAAGCGTCTGCGCAATGGCGGCGTGAATTTGCAAGGGGTGTTGTTGACCGACGTACCGCAGGCGGGCGCGTTCATCGGCTCGGGTTATCGAGGCGGCTACTACGGCTACGAGAGTATCGCAGGCTAAGGAGCAGCGCATGTCCGTCCGGGTGGCAAGGGTGGGCCGGCGGACATCTGAACAAACTGGTGCAAGGGACGGGGCAGCGCACAGGCGACAACCCGGCCGCCACAGGAGAATACGATGACTCAGAAGGTTGCCTTGATTACCGGGATCACCGGTCAGGACGGCTCATACCTGGCCGAGCTGTTGATCGAAAAAGGGTACGAGGTGCACGGCATCAAGCGTCGTTCGTCGTTGTTCAACACCGACCGGATCGATCATCTTTACCGCGATGTACACGACCCGGACCAGCGTCTGCAATTGCATCACGGCGATCTGACGGACGCGACGAGCCTGCTGCGAATCATGCAGCGCGTCGAGCCGGACGAAGTCTATAACCTCGCGGCGCAAAGCCATGTCGCCGTGTCGTTCGAGGAACCGGAATATACGGCCAACGCCGACGGACTCGGCACGCTGCGGCTGCTCGAAGCGATCCGTATCTGCGGCTTCGAGAAGAAGACGCGCTTTTATCAGGCCTCGACTTCCGAACTCTACGGTCTCGTGCAGGAAGTGCCTCAGCGCGAAACCACGCCGTTCTATCCGCGCAGCCCGTACGCCGTCGCGAAGCTGTTCGCGTACTGGACGACCGTCAATTACCGCGAAGCGTACGGCATCTACGCGTGCAACGGCATTCTGTTCAATCACGAATCGCCTGTGCGCGGCGAGACGTTCGTCACGCGCAAGATCACGCGCGCGATCGCGCGCATCGCGGTCGGCCTGCAAGACCAGCTCTATCTGGGCAACATGTCCGCGCTGCGCGACTGGGGCCATGCGCGCGACTACGTCGACATGCAATGGATGATGCTGCAGCAGGAACAGCCCGAAGACTTCGTGATCGCGACGGGTGTGCAGTACAGCGTGCGCGAATTCGTGCAGCGCGCGGCCGCCGAACTGGGCATCACGGTGCGCTTCGAAGGCAGCGGCGTGCATGAAGTGGGCATCGTCGAACATGTCGAGCGTCGCCAGCGCGCCGAAATGCGCGTGCAACCCGGCGACGTGATCGTGCGCGTCGATCCGCGCTACTTCCGCCCGACGGAAGTGGAAACGCTGCTCGGCGACCCGTCGAAAGCACAGCAGAAGCTCGGCTGGACGCCGACGACGTCGTTCGAATCGCTCGTCAAGGAAATGGTGCTGTCGGACTACCAGATCGCGCGGCGCGATGCGCTCGTCACGCTGGCAGGCTTCAAGGCGCTGGAACATCACGAGTGACGCCATGGACAAGAACGCACGCATTTTTGTCGCGGGGCATCGGGGGATGGTCGGCTCGGCGCTCGTGCGCAAGCTCGAGACGAACGGCTATCGCAATCTCGTCACGCGCACGCATGCCGAACTCGATCTGACCGATCAGGCCGCGGTGAACGCTTTCTTCGAACGCGAACGCATCGACGTCGTGCTGCTGGCAGCGGCGCGCGTCGGCGGCATTCTCGCGAACGCGACGCAGCCGGGCGAGTTTCTCTACGAGAACCTCGTGATCGAAACCAACGTGATTCACGCGGCGTATCGCGCGAACGTCGACCGGCTGGTGTTTTTCGGCTCGTCGTGCATCTATCCGAAGCTGTGTCCGCAGCCGATCCGCGAATCGTACCTGCTGACTTCGGAACTCGAGCCGACCAACGACGCCTACGCGATTGCGAAGATTGCCGGGCTGAAGCTCTGCGACGCGTACAACCGCGAGTACGGCACGCGTTACGTCGCGCTGATGCCGACCAACCTGTACGGCCCGAACGACAACTATGACCTGAAGAGCAGCCACGTGCTGCCCGCGCTGATCCGCAAGGCGCACGAGGCGCGTCTGCACGGCGATCCGACCTTGACCGTGTGGGGCAGCGGCACACCGCGCCGCGAATTCCTGCATGTCGACGATCTCGCCGCGGCCACGCTCTTCGTGCTCGAGCACGACATCAACACGGGCGTCTTCAACGTCGGCGTCGGCGAAGACCTGAGCATCCGCGAACTCGCCGAAACGATCTGCGACGTCGTGGGCTACGAAGGCGAGCTGCAGTTCGATGCGAGCAAACCGGACGGCACGCCGCGCAAGCTGCTCGACGTGTCGCGCCTCGCGGAGATGGGCTGGCGCGCGAGCATCGGGCTGGAACAGGGGGTCGCGGACACCTATCGCGAGTTCGCCGCGACGTACGACGCGAAGTTCGGGGACAAGCTCGTCGAAGCGCACACGGGACGGCATGGGGAGAACCGCACGCCGTCGTTCGCGATGGCTGCGCGGGCCTGAATGAACCGCTCCTGGTGACGGACGTTGCCCGGGACCGGGATAGGGCGACGTCCGTTCTTTTTGCTGGGGCAATCGACAGATTCGACAGAATGAGGACTGTAAGAACATGAGCGCGTCAGTCACGATCTTCCACAACGTAGTGTGGTCACGGCACAAGGGCGCCGTGTTCTCTGCGCTGCACAACATCTCGGCATCGGGGGCGATCAGCTACTCGATGGTGCAGATCGCGGACACGGAACATGATCGTATCGGTTTCTCGGACGTCGACTATTCGTTTCATCGCTATCCGATGCACAAGCTGTTCGACGGCTGCTACGAGGACGTGCCGCGCGGGCGTCTGACGATGCGCCTCGTGTGGGAAGTCCTCAAGGCGAAGTCGGATCTGATCGTGCTGCCCGGCTATCACCGACCCGAGTACTGGGCGATGCTCGCCGCGTGCATCGTGACGGGCAAGCGCCGCGCCGTGTTCTGCGATTCGACGGCGCGCGACCGGCCGAAGCGTCTCATCACGTCGATTCCCAAGCGCGTGTTCTTCTCGCTGTGCGACGGCTACTTCGGTTTCGGCGAGCGCAGCCGCGACTATCTGGTGTCGCTCGGCGCGAAGCGCGAGAAGATTTTCATTCCTTGTCAGGCGGCCGCGCTGCCCGTCACGTTCTCGCCCGAGCGCGCGCTCGCCGAGCGCATGCACTATCGCGCGGGCAATCCGACCGTGTTTCTGTACGTCGGGCGGCTGTCGGAAGAGAAGGGCATCACGACGCTGATCGACGCGTTCGCCGGCATTGCGAAGCGGCTGCCCGATCCGCAGCTGCGTATCGTCGGCACGGGGCCGCTCGAAGGCGAGTTGCGCAAGCGCGTGAAGGAGCTGGGGCTCGACGGGGCGATCACCTTCGTCGGCAGTCTGCAGGACGAGCCGCTCTCGCGCGAATACTACGGTGCGACCTGCATGGTGCTGCCGAGCCGCAGCGAACCGTGGGGCCTCGTCGTCAACGAATCGCTCGCGCATGGCTGTCCTGTCATCGTCAGCGAGAGCTGCGGCTGCGTGCCCGAACTCGTGCACGAAGGCGAGAGCGGCTATGCATTCACTGCGGGCGACGTGGCCGGCCTGCAGCGCACGCTGCTGAAGGCCACGGAAGCATTCGCCGATGCCGAAGCGTCGGCGCATCGTTGCATGGACGTGATACGGCGTTTCGATCCGCCGTCAGCGGCGGCCAACATCGCGCGCGGCTGCGCGCTGATGCTGGGCGCGTGAGATCGAAGGCAGGCACGCGCGGCTCCGCGTCAGGCGGGGAGCCGTGTCGGTACGGGGAAGGCGTAGCGCTGTCCGCTGCCGCATGACGGACACACGTCGTGGAAATCGACTATGAAGATCCTGATCTATGGCCTCAACTACGCGCCCGAGTTGTCGGGCGCGGGTAAATATACGGCTGAGATGGCACAGATGCTGACGGAGTGCGGTCATGAGGTGCGGGTCGTTTGCGCGCCGCCGTACTACCCGGACTGGAAAGTCGCGGACGGCTACTCGATGTGGCGCTATCGGCGCGACGTCATGCACGGGGTGCAGATCTGGCGCGCACCATTGTGGGTGCCACCGCGTCCGGGCGGCCTCAAGCGCATGATGCACCTCGCGTCTTTCGCGCTGGCGTCGTTACCGTTGCTCGCGAGACAGGCCGCATGGCGGCCGGGCGCCGTGATGCTGATCGCGCCGACGATGGCCTGCGCGCCGGGCGCGCTGGCACTCGCGCGCGTGACGGGCGCGAAGGCGTGGCTGCATATCCAGGACTACGAAGTCGACGCCGCCTTCGATCTGGGCCTGCTAAAAAGCGCGCGTGCCGCGCGCATCGCCTACTGGATAGAGCGGCTCGTGCTGAAGCGCTTCGACGTGGTCTCGTCGATCTCGAACCAGATGGTGCAGCGCGCCGTCGGCAAGGGCGTCGATGCCGGGAAAACCGAGTTCCTCCCGAACTGGGTCGACACTCGCGACATCTTTCCGCTTGGTCGCGTGAGCGAGTATCGCGAAACGCTCGGCATTCCGGCGGGCAATACAGTCGTGCTGTACTCGGGCAACATCGGCGCGAAGCAGGGCATCGAAACGCTCGCCGAGGCGGCGGCTGCCATGGTCGCGCGCGAGGACATCAGCTTCGTTTTTTGCGGCAACGGCGCGGCGCGGGACGATCTCGTCAAGCGTTGCGAGGGCTTGTCCAACTGTCGCTTCCTGCCGTTGCAGCCGGCGTCGTCGCTGAACGAACTGCTGAATGTTGCGGATATTCACGTGCTGCCGCAGCGTAGTGACGCGGCCGACCTCGTGATGCCGTCGAAGCTGACGGGCATGCTGGCGAGCGGAGGCGCGGTCATCGCGATGGCGCGGCCCGGCACCGGCCTCCACGAGGCCGTCGTGAACAATGGCGTGGCGGTGCCGCCCGAGGACACAAAGGCGCTCGTCGACGCCATCGTGGCACTGGCTGCCGATCACGAGCAGCGCGCCGCGATGGGTGCGGCCGGGCGGCGCTATGCCGAGACGATGCTGTCGCCGCTCTCGACGCTGCTCACGCTCGATACGCGGCTCGCCATGCTGATCGACGGCGATGCGTCGGGGGCGAAGCAGGCCGCGGCGCCGCTGGCGAACGCGCCGATCATGCCGGCGCGCGTCGAGGAATCGGAAGTGGAGTGATGGAGCGCCGTCCGCGCGGCGCGCGGACAGCGGAAAGAGAGAAGGCCGCAGACGAACCGCAATCGGGCGGTTTGCATGCGGCCTTCGGTTTTTGTGCTTCGCTTTCGCGTTCGACGGTGCTGCTTACCAGGGCGACTTGAAGATTTCGCGTCCCGCGCGCTGGCTATACGGACTGCCGTACACGCCGTTTGCGCCGCCCACATCGGCGGCATTCACCGCGCCGCCGCGCTGTGCAGCGCCACCTGCGCCACCCGCTCCCGCTGCGCCGCCGCCGTTCGCTGCCGCGCCACCGCGAGCGGGCCGCCGCATCGCCGCGCCGGCAGGCGCTGCCGCCGGGCCGTCGCCGCCTGCTGCCAGCGGGCCGCCTCCCGCCTGCGTATTCGGCTTCGCGGCGCGCATGCGTTCGTTGTTGAGCAGCGAATCGCGCTGCGAGTCGGGCGTCGCGCCTTGCATGTCGTAGCCGCCGAGCGCCATCGACGGTCCGCCGAGCAAGCGCTGCGCGTCGTCCTGCGTGCGCTGCGCGGCCGTCTTGCGCGCCGGCGCGTTGTTGCCGGCGTTGCCATTTCCATTGGCGTTGCCGCCGTTGTTATTGGCGGCGTTCTGTCCGTTACCCTGCGCGGCGTTGTTCTGCGCATGCGCGTGCGGCATCAGCGCGAGCGCCGACACGAGTGCCGCGCTCAACAGCAGTACGCGCGAACGCAGCCCGCCACGCCGGAGCAGAGCGGGCGACGCGCGCTGCCGCGAGCGAAGATGAGCAGCCATTGTCCTCTTCCTCCTGCAAACGTCATGAAGCCGGTGCTGTCATGTTGATACGGACACTCTGCATCGATCCGCCAAAGTTCCGCACGAGGCGGACAGCCGTCGTCCATAGTCTCGCGCGGGCCAGATAATCAAACGACAGGGCGCGCGGGTTCCGGCGATGGCCAACCAGTCGGACGACAGTCAGATGCGCTTCCATCGAATGGAGAAGACTATGGATAACACGTTCGGTCCGACCCTCGGTCGGGCAGCGGACGGCCAGGACGCGCGGATGAAAGACCAGCATGCCGCGCGCGCATCCGAGGCCGCAGCGCCCCCTGACCCTCCACCCTACGTTGCAGGTGCGACGCAGCCGCCTGGCCGCGTGATCGATCTGAGCAAAGCGGGCAAGGGCAACTATGTCGCGTCGCGTGGGTTTCTGACCGAGCTGGCCTGGTTCTTCGTCGAAGCGTGCGTGATCAATAACAAGCTGCTGCCTGTGTCGTCGGTGCGCGTCGCGTTGCTGAGGCTGTTCGGCGCGAAGATCGGCGCGAACTGCCGCTTCGTGCATCCCGTGCGCGTGAAGGCGCCGTGGAACCTGACGGTCGGCGACAACTGCTGGTTCGGCGTCGACGTGTGGCTCTACAACCAGGCGCCCATCCAAATCGGCTCGAATGTCTGCATCTCGCAGGGCAGTTTTCTGAGCGCGGGCTCGCATGACATGCGAACAAACATGGATCTGCGCGTGGCGCCCATCGTCATCGAGGACGGCGCGTGGATCTCGTCGAAGTGCGTCGTGCAGATGGGCGTGACGATCGGGCGGTCGGCTGTCGTGACGCCGCTGTCGGTCGTGCACCGCTCGCTCGAGGCGGAAGGCGTCTACGGGGGCAATCCATGTCGCTTCATCCGCAAGCGTTTCGATGCGGAGGTGCCCCGTCCCTCATAACGGTCACGCGATGCACGCTTCTGTCTGCCGGAAGCGCGAAGTTGGCGGATACGCTGCCTTACGCAGAGCCATCATCCTACGTAAGCACTGGCTGGCGCAGGAATACAGTATGCGTGCGCCGCCGTTCCGCTCGTGCAGACCCACAGGGCGTTGCCGCATGCCGAGCCCGGCTCGCATGCGCGGCGGGGGGCCAGAACGGACGATGCTTCACGCGGCCGTACAAGGTTCGAACAGAACACAAGCTGGGAGCAGGGGATGTTGATCGATACCCGCAGTGTCGAACAGGGCGTCGCTGTGTCGACGACGGTATGCATCATCGGGGCAGGCGTCGCGGGTATCACGCTCGCGATGGAGCTGGATCGCGCGGGCATCGATTGCTGCCTGCTCGAAAGCGGCGGCTACAAGGCCGACGACGAAACGCGCGATCTCTATCGTGGCGAGAACGTCGGCATCCCGTATACCTTCGCTGACGGCTGCAGGAGCCGCTATCTCGGCGGCAGCAGCAATTGCTGGGGCGGCTGGTGCCGGCCCCTCGACCCGTGGGACTTCGACAAGAAGGACTGGGTCGCGCACAGCGGCTGGCCGTTCGGCCTGGAAGAACTCGCGCCGTACTATCTGCGCACGCATGCGCTGCTCAAGCTCGGCCCGCACAATTTCGATCCCGCGTGGTGGGAGCAGCAGATCAACCGGCACGATGTGCGCCGCTATCCGCTGAGTTCGGGCAACGTGCGCGACACCGTTTCGCAGTTCAGTCCGCCCGTGCGTTTCGGCAAGGTGTATCGCGAGGTGTTGCGGCGCTCGGATCGCGTGCGGGTGTTCCTGTACGCGAACGTCGTCAATATCGACACCGATGCGCAAGCGACGGAAGTGACGGGCGTCGAGGTCGCGACGCTCACGGGCAAGCGCTTTCGCGTGAACGCGAAGGTCTTCGTGCTCGCTACAGGCGGCATCGAAAACGCGCGGCTGCTGCTGGCGTCGAACAAGGTGCAGGCAGCGGGCCTCGGCAACGGCAACGATCTGGTGGGCCGCTTCTTCATGGATCACCCGCGTCTGATGACGGGTACGGTGAAGTTCACGAAGGCGTGGTCGCGCAACAAGCTATACGACATCAAGTATCACTACCAGAACCCGGTGGTGGCCGCGCACGGCACGCATATTTCGTCGCAGTTCGCGCTGACGCACGATGTGATCAAGCGCGAGAAGCTGCTCAACTCGCGCGTCTGGTTCTTCTCGCGTTTCTTCGGCGAGGGCAGCGCGGGATCGGAGGCGCTGATCCGTTGCCGCGAGGCGCTGCATCGCAAGGAACAGCCGGGCCGGCGCGCGCGCGACGACTATCTGACGATGGCCGCGCATCCCGTCGATACCGTCGGCTTCGGGCTCACGCGTCTGTTGCAACTGCGTGCGCTGATTTCGGACGTGAAGCTGCAAGCGATCGTCGAAGCGGAGCCGAATCGCGACAGCCGCGTGATGCTGTCGGATCGCAAGGACAGTCTCGGCCTGCCGCGCGTGAAAGTGGACTGGCGGCTCACGGAACTCGTGCAGCGCACGTTCGACCGCACGTTCCAGCTGCTCGCGGAAGAACTGAAAATGATGGGCGTCGCCGATGTCGAACTCGACGCACCGCTCGAGGGCCGCGCGTGGCCGGCGAAACTCGAAGGCACGTGGCATCACATGGGCACGACCCGGATGCACGATTCGCCGCGCGAAGGTGTCGTCGATCGCGACTGCAAGATGCATGGCATGAGCAATCTGTATGTCGCGGGCAGTTCGGTGTTCCCGACCGTCGGCGCGAACTTCCCGACGATCACGATTTCGGCGCTCGCGCTGCGGCTGGGGGAGCATATCGCGCAGCGGCTCGGCAAGCCCGATACGGCGACCATCGTGCCGATCGGCGAGGCGGCGGGGATGCGCTACGGCGGCTCGGGCGCGGAACTCGGCAAGCTGCCGATCGCCGCGCAATCGCTGGTCAGGGCCGGAGGGAATGAGGCGATGTGATTCACGTTTGCCCGGGCACCGGCTGCTGATAAAAAATCCCGCGATAGATGTCGCGGGATTTTTTTATCGCAGAGGCAGGCGCGCGAAAAAATAACGGCCAGGACCGCGTCGCGAATCCTGGCCGCTGGAACGACATTCGCAAAGGATCAATTCACCGACGGCTCCCTCTGCGCGGGCGCCTTCGCCACCTTCGACACCATAGCGGCACCGCCGCCCGGCGTATTCTGCGGCGTCTGCTGATCGCCAGCGCGCGCTGCGGCCGCAGTCGCTGTCACGGGCGCAGCAGCCCCGGCAACCTGTGGCTGCAAAAGTGCCGTCAGCGAGTCCACCATGCTCGCAATCCCGAAGCGCGCATCGAACGTCCTGCGCGCCTGCTCGCGCATGTTCGCCTTCGCGACGGCGTCGAGCGAATGCCAGTTCAGCAGATTGCGCTGCGTGCCGTTGATGGTATCGCTGGAAACGAAGCCCGCATGATCGTTTTCGACTTCACGCCACACGCCGACCTTGTCCGACAGCAGCACGGGCAGTCCGCACGCCAGCGCTTCAGCGACGGCCACGCCGAAATTCTCCTGATGCGACGGCAGCGCGAACACATCGCTTGCATAGAAGGCGCCCCATTTCATATCGCCTTGTAACATGCCCGGCCACGTAAGCCGCTCTTCGATTCCGCACGAGCGCGCGAGCGCCTGCAACGGACGCTGCCAGCCCGTCGCATCGGGTCCGGCGATCACGAGATGCGCGTCGAGATCGCGCTGCGCGTGATCGGCGAATGCGTGAATCAGCAGATCGCAGCCCTTCTTCTCGTGAATGCGCCCGAGAAACAGCACGATCCGCTTGCCGCGCAGCTTCGGATGCGCGCTCAGGAACGCTTCACGCAGTGCCTGCGCATGCGGCGGCGGCGCGTTGGTGCCGAACGGCACGACGCGCTCGTTCGCGCGATACAGCCAGAACGACTGCCGCGCGAGCAGGCGCTCTTCTTCCGTCGTGAAGATCACGGCAGCCGCGTCGCGCAGCACGCGATATTCGGCCCACGGCCAGTACGCCCATTTCTTCAGATGCTTGAGCGGATACGTGCGCTTGAAATACGGATCGAGCATGCCGTGCGTGTACACGTAATACGGCACCTTCGCCGCGCGCAGCGCGCGCCACGCGCCGAAGCCGTGGTACTGCCACAGGCCGTGCACGATCACGGCATCGAAACGCTGCGCTTCGCGCGCGAGCCACGGCACGTAGTCCGGTGTGAAGCCATAGACGTTGCGGCCCGGACCGAGCGCATGCACGGGCAGCGGAAAATCGCGCACATGCGGCGCATCGGCGGCATCGAGCGACGCGACCTCGATCTCGTGGCCCAGCGACGCCATCGCGACGCCGCTCTGTCGTACACCTTCAGTCGGCCCGCCTGCCTGCGGGTCGACTGTCGAAAGCAGATGAAGAATTTTCATTGGCGGATAACACGGCGTAATGCGAAAAGGACCGGCGCAGCCGGGCGATGAAGCGAGACCATCCGCGTGATGCGCGTCGTTTGCACCTTGGTGCCTTCACGCGGACGCCGGCATGCCTCGTTGATGCAGATCGCCCGCGCGGCCTGCATCGTAGGGTTCGGAGCCCGACGCGTCCTGCAGCGTGCCGCGCGTCGAAGCTGCGGCGAACGGGGCAGGGCGCGGCGGCTGCGCGGGCGGCTGAGGACGATGCCGCGCGACCGCGGCCGTCGCCGGCTGCGGCGCCACAGGCTCGACGCGCGAGCGTGCCTTCGAATCCAGTTGCCGATGCAGCCGGCAATACGTGGCGACCGTGAGGCCGAGCGCCACGCCAAATACGAGTCCCGAGAAACGCGGGCCGAGCGGATTGCCGCCGATCGACGTCGCGGGCAGCGCGGCCAGCAGCAGGATCGCACGACCGAATACGGGCAGGAGCGGCGCGCCGGGACTTTTGCCGCGCCAGCGACGGTACGCGATCGCGCAATGCCACAACGTCACCAGCACCGCGAGCGGCAACCCGATGCCGAACAGCAGGCCGCCCGCGAACAGCTGATAGATCCAGAAGTTATGACCCGCCGCCCATTCGTGGATCGCGTAGAAGTCCTTTTCGCTGATCGTGCCGGCGAGATCGGGCAGATACTGCGGCGAATAGCGATAGTAGTGACCGTAGCCTTCGCCGAGCAGCAGCGATTGCGTCGACGACGTGACCTGATCGAACTGGTCCTTGATTTCGGCGAGGCGCGTGATCGTCGTCGGATCCTTGCCGGTGCGCGTATTCTCCGCCACCGTGAAGCGCTGCATCCAGTGCTCGCTGACGGACGGCATGCTCCAGATCGCAGCTGCCGCCATCGCGCCGAGCACGATGCTCACGATGAAAACCCGGAACGCCGAGCGCAGCAGATAACGCAGCGACGGTGCGCTCATCCACGCGGCCATCAGGAACAGCAGCACGGTGCCGACCAGCAGACTGCGTGTCACGCTCAGCAGTTCGACGAGCACCGTGCCGAGAAACACGGCGAGCATGAACGGTGAAAAGCGCCGCGCGAGCACGAACTCGTGCAGCAGCACGCCTTGCAGTCCGAGTATCGTCACGGAAACGATGCGAAAGCGCACATCGGCGATTCCGCCCAGGCCGCCGCCCGTCGCGATGCCGAAAATGAAGGTGAAGACGAGGCAGATGAGGTTCGCCCAGAACAGCGCCTTTTCGATCTGTCCGATGCGGTTTTCGTGCCAGGGATGGCAGGCCAGTGCGTAGCCGAGCAGAAAAAGCAGAAACGGCAACACCACACGCAGATAGTTGCCGAAATCGTTGCCCTGCACGAATTGCGAAATCAGGCTGCCAGGGACGCTGAGCACGAGGCAGAGCGTCACGAAGCGGCGCAGCGGCGAGGCCTGGCGAAAGCGCGGCGCGATGAAGATCAGCGCAAGCGCGGCGGCGAGCGTCGGAGCGACGAGCAGTATCTGCGCGGCGTGGCCCGAATCGGCGTCCGGTGCCTTGTAGTCGAGCGCGAGTGGGCACAAGCACATCCAGATCCACAACGTAGCGTACTTGTTGCGCATCGACGATTCTCCCCTTCCCGGTGCGGTGCGTTCATCGTGTGTCAGCGGCGCGCGCCACTGTTCAGTCTGAATATAAATGGATGGCCTGGCGTCAAGTCCGGGGCAGGCGTAATACGCCTGGGTTCTGGCGGGGTCGCACGATGCGGGCAAAAGCCCGTAGTCAGACGGTTTACCGGGGTCCGCCACGCTGTCCGACAAGGACAGCAACTTGGCGCACGAGTACGCAATCAAGCAAGCAACATGGCTGAAATAGCGTGTCAAAAAAGTGCCATGCCGACGATGCCGCCCGCAGCGCGCAGCCGGTCGCGATCAGGCACCGGACCGGTACGCGCGCAGGTCAAAAGCAGGCACGAAATTGCAGTCGATCTCCGCATGGCGGCTCACAAAGGCGCACATACAAAGACCAGCAAACGACGTCGAAGGGGAACAGGCATGAAGCTATTCGGCAGCACGCAATCGATGATGCGGGGCAGGTCGGTCGAGCTCGACTTCGTGCGCGGCATCGCGATTCTCGCGGTGATGGGCTACCACTTTCATGTGAATCACACGGGCAGCGCGCTGATTTCTATCATCGAATATCCGCTGAAGAACTTCGGCCGTGAGGGCGTGAACCTGTTCTTCACGCTGAGCGGCTTTCTCGTCGGCGGGCTGCTGCTGCGTCAATACGCGGAAACGGGTCACGTCGACGCGCGCCGCTTCATCGTGCGGCGGATGTTCAAGATCTGGCCCGCGTATTACGTGCTGATTCTTTTTCATTCGCTCGTCGGCCGCCATCCGCTCGATTCGTTCCTCTGGCAGAACCTGACGCATTTGCAGAACTACTTCGGCTCGTCGATTTCGCAGACGTGGAGTCTCGCCGTCGAAGAACATTTCTATCTGTTCCTGCCCGCCGTGCTGCTGCTGTTCGCGCGCTGGAAAATGCGCGCGGGTTCGATCATCGGTGTGCTCGGCGGCATCTGCGTGGTTGTGCTGATCGCGCGCTGCCTCGAAGTGGCGGGCGGCGACCTGCAGGCCGCGTTCTTCTACACGCAGTACCGGATCGACAGCCTGCTGTACGGCGTGATTCTCGCGGCGATCTACTGGATGAAGCCCGACGTGTATCAGGGCATCGCGAAGCGCACGGGCTTGCTGCTCGTCGTCGTGGCCGTGCTGGTCGCGTGGCTGGTGCTCGCCACCAAGCACGAACCGCTCGACGAAAGCATCGGCTACACGATTCAGGCGCTCGGCTTTTGCGCGTTCATCGTGCTGATGCTGGAGCACTCGGGCAAGGTGCGCGATTCGTTCGCGTATCGCGCGGTCGCGTGGCTCGGCGTGTACTCGTACGGTATCTATCTGTGGCACTCGCTCGCGCTCGCACCCGGCGACATCGTGATCCGCAAGACGACGGCGCTCGGTCTGCCGCCCGTGGCGATCTGGTTCGTCGCGCTGGCCGCGCAGTTCGCCGTCGCGATCATTGCTGGCTACGTGATGACGCGTGCTGTCGAGTACCCGTTCCTGCGGTTGCGCAATGCGCTGTTCCCGGCAAAACGCAATGCATCGGTGCGCGAGGAAATGCCCGTCGGCGGGCAGCTGTCCTGATTCGAACAAAACCAATGCTGCACAGTGCCGCACGCAACGCGTGCGCGCAGGCGGGCGAATAATGGGCCCGCAAGGGGAGAACTTGCGTGAGCTCCACAGGAACGCTGACGTGGCTTGACCGTATCGGCAGCCGCTGCGTGCTGCGCGCGAGCGCAAGCGCGTCGGGCGCCCCGGTCGCGAAACTGGCGGCACACGACGACGCGCGCGTCGCCGCACTCGATGCCGGCCGCGCACTCGCGATCGTCGGCGTGATTCTCGTGCACCTCGCGCTCTTCATGCCCGCGTTGCCTGCGTGGTTGCAGGCGTTCGCGGACATGGGGCAATACGGCGTGCAGCTGTTCTTCGTGATCAGCGCCGTGACGATCATGCTCACGCTCGAAGAAGAAACGAAGCGCTTCGGCGACGACCGCTCGCTGATTTCGCGGCGCTTCTACGTCAAGCGCTTCTTTCGGATCGCGCCGCTGTATTACGTTGCGATTGCCGTCTATTCGCTCGGCAATCTGCTCGCCGCTCATTTCAACACGCAGATCACGGCGCCGCACGACACGGCCGATGTGCTCGCGAACCTCATCTTCATTCATGCGTGGGTGCCGAGCGCCGTCAATACGGTGGTGCCGGGCGGCTGGTCGATCGGTGTGGAGGTGTGCTTCTATCTGTTCGCACCGCTCATCTTCATCGCGACGCGCACGCGCCGCGGGTTGTGGCGCACGTCGCTGGCGCTGCTGGTGTCCAGCGCGTTCGTGCTGGTGGCAGGCGCGTGCGCCGGCGACGTCTGCATCGTCGAGAACAATTCGTTCCTCTACTACTGGCCGCCGACGCAACTGCCGTGCTTCGTCGTGGGCTTCATCCTCGCGCGATACGGCAAGCGGCTGCTGCTGCGCGACGGCATGAAGCTGTCGAGGTTCGGCATTGCGTGTGCGCTGGCCGCGTGCGCCGGATGTCTCGTGCTGCTGTACGCGACGGGTTCCGGACTCGGCCTCGCGCACTGGCTCGCGCCGACGCTCGCCGCGTGCGCGGCGGCTGCGCTGTTGCTGCTGCTCGCACAGTTGCCGCGTCGCTATCCGGGCGCGCGGATGGTCGCCGCGTTCGGGCAGAACAGCTATGGGCTGTACATCTGGAGCTTCGTGATGATCTTGATGGTGCGCGTCGCGCTGAAGACGCCGCTCGATGCGCTCGATCATCGTGTGCCTGTGCTCGGGTTTGCGATTGCCGCGCTGTTCGCGTGCTGCGCGAGCTACGTGGCCGCGCGGATCAGCGCGACGCGCATCGAGCGGCCTTGTGCGCAATGGGCGCGGCAAGTGCTGCTGCCGCGCGCGGCGCCTGCAAAGCGGATCGAAGTGAGTGGGGAAACGCCGGAATGAGCGGTCAGGCTGTACGCTGACGACGCGCCAAACAGGCGCCGTGCGCCGTGAATCACGTCAGACGCGCGTGCCGATGGCAGCCGTAATCGCCTGGCGCAGCGTTTCCTTGAATTGACCGAGCGTGTTGCGCGCGAGCAGATGATCGAGCGGACGTTGATGCTTTTCGCCGCGTCGCCATTGGTCGGCGATTTCATCGAGCGCGCGCGTGATCGACGCCGCCGACAGATCGTCGAGACACGGCCCGAGCTGGCCGCCGCGGCAGAACCAGCCGATCAACCCATCGCTCGTCGCGACGACGGGCTTGTCGAAGCGATACGCCTGCACCAGCACGCCGCTCATTCCATAGTGGCCCTTGTAGCCGAGCCAGACGACGTCGCACGCGGAGAACAGGTCGCGCTCCATCTCGTTCGAAATGAAGCGGTCGAGTATCACGGGCGCGGGCTTGAGAATCGGAATGAACGCGCGCATGAAGCCGCGAATCTCCTGGTCCTGTTCGCCCGCGAGCAGCAGCGTCGGCGCGTCCTTCATCCCGGCGAGCGCTTCGACGAGTTCGCAGATGCCCTTGCGCTCGCTGATCGAGCCGTAGACGAGCAGATAGCGGCCGGCGGGATCGAGATCGAGACGCTCGCGTGCGACGAAGGGATCTTCGGCCTTCGCATCGGGAAACGGATCAGCGACATATTCGACCGATGCGCCGTGCTTCGGCTTCGTGCGGCCGATCCATTCGGACAGCGTCGGGTCGATCGACAGCAGCGTGCGCAGTCCTTTCGTATGCACGGCGCGACGGAACAGCAGCGACTTCACCAGATTGACGAGCGGCCGTCCCGGCGTGCGCACGCCGACCTTGCGATGATGAAACGTCGCGCGCATCGTGATCGCGATCCACGGCGCGCGGCCGAACGGCGTGCCGAGCAGCGGCAGCGCATGGAAGAAGTAATCGACGTACGGCACGACCACGAGACGCACGCGTTCGACGTGTTTGATCGAGTCGTAAGCGAGCTTGAAATACGCGTGAAAGCGCGCGTAGCTGATGCGCCTGAGTCCGCGGCTCTGGCGCTGGCTTTCCGAATCGACGAAGGCGATCTGCAGGTCTTCGCGCCGCGCGGCCATGATTTCGCGCGCGAGCCGGTGATCTTCGTTCGAGTTCTCGGTCACGACGAGAACGGGATAGCCTGCTTCGAGGCAGGTCTGCGCGATCCATTCGACATAGCGCCACCGATGCCCGGTGAAGTTCGGCTCGATGATGACGACGTAGCCGAGTCTCGCGGCATCGGCGATGGGTGCTTCAGCGGGCACTAGATGGGTTGCGCGTTCCATAGGGATCGTAGGGAGCAGCCTTGGGTCCACCTTAGCATCTGGCCTACGGCGCGAACCGACAATTTCGCCAGTTCTTTGGCGAGAACAGACAGCCACCAGGGTGCCGTTGCCGAATCTGACTGACTGATGGCGTCCGTGCGCGTGTGCGTCGGGGTACCTTGAGGGACGGCTTGCGTGAGCCGGCGGAGGGGCTGTGTCCGCCACGGAAGCAGGCGCTCGGGCGCATGCTCCGATCGACAGCATGGGACAGGAGAAAAAGATTGCGGACGATGAGGCTACCGGCGTTTTCGTTCAGGGCAGGCCTGGGTTCGAGCGCAGCGACATGGGTGCTGTTGCAGCAGGTGTTGATGCGCGGGCTCGTGGCCATCAAGTTTCTCGCGATCGGCCGCATTCTCGGGCCGGAGGCGATCGGCAGCGTGAGCGTCGCACTGCTCGCCGTCGCGATTGCGGAAGCGCTGTCGGACACGGGGTTATCGCAGGCGGTGATCCAGGGGCAGGCTGCGCCGACGCGCGATGAACTGGGCGCCGTCTGGACCACGCTCGCGACGCGCGGCGTGGTGATCGGCGCCGCGCTCGTCGCGATTGCGCCGTTGATGAACAACCAGTTTCATCTGGGCGGCGCGCTGCTGCTGCTGCAGCTCGCGGCGCTGTTGCCGCTGCTGCGCGGCGTCGCGTCGCCGGCCTATTACGTCGTACAACGCGAGCGGCGCTTCCAGCATGTCGCGCTCGTCGAGGTATCGGCGGCGTTCGTCGACTGCTGCTTTGGGCTCGCGCTGGCGCTCGCAGGGGCGGGCGCGTACTCGGTGCTGATCGGGATGATCGTCGGTGAATCGCTGAAGACGGCGCTCACGTGGATCACGATGAATCCGCGTCCGCCCATCCGCCTGCGCTGGTCGGGCATCGGTCATTACATCGGTTTCAGCCGGTGGATCTGGGCGGGCAGCGTCGTCAATCTCGTGCTCAACCAGTTCGACAAGGTCGTGGTCGGCAAGCTGCTCGGGCCGGCGCAACTGGGCGCGTACCAGATGTCCTCGCGGCTCGCGCAGATGCTGCTCGCCGATGCCGCGATCGCGATGTCTCAGTACCTGTTCCCGACGTTCGCTGCGCGTCATCGCACCGATCCTCACGCGGCCGCTCGGCTCTTCAAGCGTTATATCGGCGTGATCGCGCTGGGGCTGGTGGTCGTCGTGATCGTGCTGCGGCTCGCGGCGCAGCCGCTGTTCTCGCTGATTCTCGGACCTGCCTGGCTGCCCGCCGTGCCGCTCTTCAAGATCTTCGTGATCAACATGGCGATCGGCGCGCTGATCGCGGTGCTGGTGTCGTATCTGCGGGCTGTCGGCGATGCGAAAGCGACGACGCAGGCTTCCGTCATCCAGGTGCTCGTGCTGCTCGCGTGCGTGCCGCCCGCGACGCACTACTGGGGCGTGACGGGTATTGCGTGGGCGATGACGGTCGGCCTGAGTTCGGCGGCTGCATGGATGACGTACCGGACCGCGAGGGTCATGTGATGCGGATACTTCATCTCGTGCTGGAGCCGCGTCTGTCGGGCGCGGAAGTGCTGGCGAAGGATCTCGCGATTCATCAGCAGCGCGACGGCAGCGTGGTCGGCGTGACGGCGCTGCTGCCCGAGAAGCCCGACTTCGCGCCGTTGACGCGCGAGCTGGAAAGCCACGGCGTCGAATGTGTGTTTCCGGCGAAGCGTTCGAACCTGCCCGGCAAGCTGATTCACCTGGCCGCCGTGCTGCGGCGCTTCAGGCCCGACGTGCTGTTCGCGCACGCGACGATCCCCGCGTTCTACGCGCGCGCATTGCCGACGCGCGTGCCCGTGGTCTACGTGATGCATTCCGCCGTCAACGATTTCGAGCGCAAGCTGTTTCGCAATGTCGAGCGTCTGCTGTCGTCGCGGGCGCGCGCGGTGATCGGCGTGTCTCCCGCGAACGTGCGGGACTACAACGACTGCGTCGGCTCGCATCCGCTCGTGACGTTGATTCCGAATGGCGTCGACACGTCGCGCTTCACATTCGACGATCGCCCGTGCTCGGGCGATGCGCCGCCGCAGATCGTGCAGATTGGCCGTTATACGTCGGTGAAGAACCAGTTGCAGACGGTGCACGCGTTTCGCGAAGTTGCCACGCAAGTGCCGGACGTGCGGCTGCAACTGTACGGCGTGGTCGAAGATCCGGCCTATCTCGCGGCCATCGAAGATCTCGTCAAGAAGCTCGGCCTCGAAGATCGCGTGAGGGTCGATGGTCCGCATTCGGACGTCAGCGGCGTGCTGCGCGCGTCGAATGTGTTCGCGATGCCTTCGCGTTCGGAAGGGCACAGCATCGCGTTTCTGGAGGCGCTGGCGTCGGGGATTCCTGTCGTCGCGAGCACGATTGTGCCGTTTCAGTTCGCGAAGACGCTGCCGGGCGTGCAACTCGTCGATACCGACGAAACGTCTGCATATGCCGCGGCGCTGCTTCACGCGCTTGCACAGCCCAAAGTGCCGCGGTCGCTGGCGGGTTTGACGTTGCAGGATACGGCGCAGCGATATCTGGCCGTGGCGCAGCAGGTGATCGGCGCGCGGGCTTGAACTCTATAGCGTTTGCGCGCGATGAGGCGATGGTGACGCGTGAGGTGACGCGTGGGATGAAACGCGCCCGTCAGGGCTTCAGCGATGCGCGGACGATCTCCGCCAGCTTTCTGCCGAGCGTCGGCGAATTCAGCTGCTGATACTTCGAGTGGGCCGCAGCGGCGGCGGCGCGCATCGTGTCGGGCGGCATCGTCCAGACGCGGCGCAACGTGTCCGCGAGCGCCTCGACGCCGCCTTCGCGTGGATAGAAGAAGCCCGTGCTGCCTTCTTCGACATAGCCGGGCTCCGGGCCCATGTGGCGCTGCATTTCGTCGTGGACGAGGGGCGGCAGGCTCAGGCCGAACATGTGCACGACGCTCAGACCCGCCGCGCCCGGATAGCAGCCGATACGGCATTGCCGGCTGATCGCCGCGATGCGGCTTTCGTCGAACACGGGACCGTACCAGACCACATAGTCGCGCTCGCCGTACAGCCGCTTGAGCTGCGCGCTGTGCTTGCCGCCGCCGACCAGATGCAGCGTGATCTGATGATCCTCGTTGCGCAGACGGCCGACGGCTTCGATCAGCGCGTCGACGTTCGAGTCGTCGCGTAGCCGTCCAAGGAACAGGATGCCCGTCTCCTTGCCCGTTTTCTCGGCGGGATCGACGGTATGTTCGACGGTCAGCGAGTTATCGGCCACGATCAGTTTCCCGGAAGGACAACCGACGCTCTCCAGCGAACGCTTGGACGCGTCGGTATAGCAGATGTACTGCGTCGACAGCGCGACGGCGATCCGGTAGCACAGCCCGCGGATCAGGCCGACGTCTTCTTCGTGCCGGTACAGCCCCTGTCCGTGGATCAGGACGGGAATTCGCATCGCGCGGCCGGCCATCAGCGCGAGCCACAGCGACAGATAGCGGATATCGGCGAACATCAGGACGGCGGCGGGGCGCTCGCGCACGATTCGCCCGACGACTTCGCGCTGCATGTTGATGCCTGGCGCAAACACGTGGCTGATCTGTGTTTCGACGAATTCGGCGCACGCGGGTTTCTCGCGCGAAAACCCGTTCGATTCCATGCCTGCGGAACTGGCGAAGAGCTTGACGGAAAAGAGCCGGTTCAGCGACTCGATGACCTCCATCCGGTAGTGGGCGATCAACGGCTGCACGTAGAAAACGGTCCGCTTGTTGTCGGCCGTCGTGCTTTTGCCCAACGATGCAGTACTCCAATCGGTAAGCAGTTTGTCGGTCACCGGATCGAGCCTTTACAGGTTAGTGCTGCGCTGTTGTTTGAAGGTCGCTTGAATTATGCAGTAGACAATTCCCTTACGTAGTTTGATTGGCTGAAATTGACTACGGCGAAGGGCTTATTGTCGGGAAAACACTATTTTTTCTGAAGGCGGAATGGAATTGGGCTTCGAAACGGCTTCCGTTTCAGACGATGCATGCGTCTGGTGCAAGCCAGGTAAGGGTTTGGACAATTATCGACAGTGTTGGGCGGCGTGCAACGTTTGCCCCGGAAAACCCATTCTTTGGTGCTGCCATTTCAATTTAATTGCGGCTTTTTAAAAGCGCCGATCGCGATTTTACAATTGAATAAGTCCAGTAATTTTGGCGTAGCGTAATTGAAAAAGAATGGGTGCGAGTAATTTTTTCGCCGACAGCGATAGTGCCTGAGATGGGGATTGGGCGGTCGATATGCGTTGTGCAGAAAGCGCGACGCGAAATAAAAAGGGCCCGGCTTTCGCCGGGCCCTTCGAATCTTTTGGTAGGCCGTACGGGATTCGAACCTGTGACCAACGGATTAAAAGTCCGCTGCTCTACCAGCTGAGCTAACGACCCAAAAGAGAAGCGAGATTATATCGGCGATACGCCTGGCTGTCAATAAACCGGCCAGCAATCGGCGTCTGCGCGCGTCCAAAAGAAAAGCCCGGAACGTTGGCGTTCCGGGCTTTCCGGCGAGAGGCGCGCGTATCGGTTCTTAAAGCGTCGACACTGCGCGTTTTACTGCATCACAACAAACGGGCGCGCGCACGAAGCGTACGCCACGAATCATTTGATCTGCGAAAGTTTGCTTTGTGCCGACTGCGCGACATCCGAACCGCCGTACTGCGCGACGATCTGTTCGAGCGTCTTCTTGGCGGCGGCCTTCTGGCCTTGTTCGAGCTGGTTGTTCGCGATAGCCAGCAGCGCCTCCGGCGCGCGCGGATGCTGCGGATACTTCTGCGCGACGTTTTGCCATACCGACGTCGAGCCCTTGTAGTCGCGCAGCGCATACAGCGCGTTGCCGAGCCAGTATTGCGCGGTAGGCTGATACGGGCTTTGCGGATACTTCGCGATGAAGCTGCGGAACGAGGTCGCCGCGTTCTTGAAGTCACCGCTGCGGAACTGCTGCGAAGCCGCGTTGAACGCCTCCGTTTCGCCTGGCTGCACGGTGCCCTCGACGCCATCGACCGTCTGTTGCTGCGGCTCGAACTTCTTCAGTCGACCGTCGAGGTCGGTGTAGTAGTCCTTTTGCTGCTTCTGCAACGTCGCGACCTGATTGGTGAGGTCCTCGTTCTGACCGCGCAGCGTCGCGACCTGCTGATTGAGCTGGTCGAGACGGTTCTGCTGGTCGAGGATCGTGCGTTGAGCCGCCGACAGCTGGCTCGACAGACTATCAGTCTTGGTGCGCAGATCGAGGATCGCCTGGCGAGCCTGATCGTCGTCGAACATGCCGGCGTGGGCGGGAAGGGCCATTACGGCCGTCCCCGCGACGCAGGCGGCTGCGGCCATGCGCAGCCAGGAAAAACGGTGCGTCATACGGCTTGTCACCTATTACTGTTGATAGACGAGGTCCGCGCGGCGGTTTTGCGCCCACGACGCTTCATCGTGACCCGTTGCCTGCGGCTTTTCCTTGCCGAGGCTCACGGCTTCCATTTCCGAATCCGGCACGCCCAGCAGCGACAGCGAACGGCGCACGGCTTCAGCACGCTTCTGGCCGAGTGCCAGGTTGTACTCGCTCGTGCCACGCTCGTCGGTGTTGCCCTGGATCAGGACGTGACGTTGCGGGTGGCTCTTCAGGTACTGAGCGTGTTGCTGCAGCAGCGGCTGGTAGTCGTCCTTGACCGAGTAGCTGTCGAAGTCGAAATAGATGCTGCGCTTTGCCAGCGGGCTGTTCGGATCGTTCAACGGATCGACGTTCACCGTGGCGACATCGTTCGGGTTCGGTTGCGCGCCAGTCGCGCCGCCCTTGCCGGCGTTTTCGTCGAGCTTAACGCCCGAATGACATGCAGCGAGCGTGCCGACCATTGCCACGGCAAGCGCGATACGAAGTTTGGACATCATGCTTCACTCTCCTTGTGTGTTATTGCATAAACGGGCCCCAGGAAGGCTCGCGTACGCTGCCCCCCTGAACGGACAGGACCTGCCGCGTCCGACCGTCGGTCGATACTGCGGCCAACACGCCACGGCCGTTCACCTGAGTGGCGTAAAGAATGTACTGACCATTCGCCGCGAAGCTCGGCGATTCGTCATGTGTTGTATCGGTGAGCGCCGTCGCGACGCCCGACTGCAGATCCTGGATATACAGCTTGAAGCCCCCGCCCGTACGCGAGATATATGCGAGCTGCTTGCCGTCCGGGCTCACGCGCGGACTCGTATTGTAGTTACCCGTGAACGTCACGCGCTGCGCGCCGCCCGATGACTCGCCGCTGGCGGACATCTTGTAGACCTGCGGCTGGCCGCCTCGATCGCTCGTGAAGTAGATCGACTGGCCATCCGGCGAATACGACGGCTCGGTATCGATCGAGCTGCCTTGCGTCAGGCGGCGCAGACCGCTGCCATCGGCGTTGACGGCGAAGATCTGCGTGTTGCCGGTGCGCGACAGCGCGACGGCGAGCGTGCGGCCGTCAGGCGACCAGGCGGGCGCGCTGTTGTTGCCCTTCTGGTCGGACACGACCACGCGGCGGCCCGTCGGCAGGTCATGGATGTAGACGATCGGCTTCTTCTTTTCGAACGAAACGTACGCGACCTTCGTGCCGTCCGGCGACCATGCCGGCGAGATGATCGGCTCCGGGCTGGACAGGGCGATGTGCGCGTCCTGGCCGTCCGAATCCGAAATCTGCAGCTGATAGCGGTTGCCCGTCTTGATCACGTACGACAGACGCGTCGCGAACACGCCGCGGCCGCCCATCAGCTTTGCGTAGATGTAGTCAGCCACCTTGTGCGCGCTCATGCGCAGCCCGCTTTCCGGGCTGACCAGCTCGAGGCCGCCGAGGCTTTGCTGGTTGACAGTGTCGTACAGCTTGAAGCGCACCTGATACTGGCCGTTCGGCAGTTTCGTGACGCTACCCGCGACGAACGCGTTCGCGCCCTTTGCCTTCCATGCGCCGAGATCGACGGAATCACCTTCCGAAACGGGCGCACTGCCTGCGTCGATGTTGGTGAATTTACCGCTACGTTGAAGATCCTGGCGGACGATCGTGCTGATCTGCTGGGGAGAATTTGCCTCGTTGGCAAAATTTGCCGTGGCAATCGGGAACTGCGTAGAACCGACGCCCGTCACGAGCACGTTGAGTTGTGCATGGGCGGCACCGCCCGCGGCGATCAGACACGACGCTACGAGTGCTCGCAGGCCTAGCTTGGTCATCAAACTCATTGTTTATAAATTCCCCATAAAACGAATTTCTAACACTCCACAACTGCAAACAGACCGGCTTGAGCAGAAATCGTTCCCGCTCCGCGCGCAACAGCGTGCGAATCGGAAACGACATGTCAGGCGGCCGGACGCAGTGTGATCTTGAAGCTTTCAGGCGTCTTGCCGTTGACGTCCTGTGGCATCGGATCCGAGCGCTGGACCGCACGCAGCGCGGCGGCGTCCCATGCGTCGTTCCCGCTGCTGCGCGTAACCGTCGCGCTCAGCAGCGTGCCCGTCGGCGAGCAACGCACGGAAACGACGGTCTCGAGACCCGACGTATCACCCGACCAGACGATGTTCGGCTGCACGCGGCGCTTGACCTTATCCGCGTAGCCGGGCGATGTCGCCGTGCCACCGGAACCCGTGCCCGTGCCGCTCTTCGCGAGACCGTTGCCCGTCGAACCTTCGCCGCCCGCCATACCCTGCAGCGCGGCGAGACGCTGACGGCGCTCCGCGTCGAGCTTCTTCGCGGCATCGGCCTGTGCCTGCGCCTGGGCTTTGGCCTTCGCGGCCTTCGCCGCGTCAGCCTTGGCCTGCGCTTCGGCTTGAGCCTGCTTCGCTTCCTGTTCCTTCTGCTCCTTCTGCTTTTGCTGCTCTTCCTGCTGCTTCTTCAGCTGATCCTGCTTCTGCTGGGCGAGTTGCTGCTGCTTGAGCTTTTCAGCCTGCTGTTGCTGTTGCTGCTGCTTGAGCTTCGCGGCGGCGGCAGCCGCGGCCTGGTCGGCCGCGAGTTGCTGCTGGCGTTTCGCCTCGGCTTCCTGCTGGGCCTGCAGCTTCTGCTGACGCTGCTGCTCGGCGAGTTCGGCCTGACGCTGCGCTTCCTGCTGCTGCTTGCGCTTCTTCTCCTGCAGCGCGATGTCGGCTTCTTCGTCGTTGACCTGCGGCGCCGGCTTGACGGGCGCAGGTGCGGGCGGCGGCGGAACGGGGCGGGGCGTCGGCACGTCGGGCACTTCCGTCCACAGTTCGGCTTCGGCGCCAGCCGGCGTGCTGTTCTGCCAGTGGATGCCGTGATACAGGAAGAACCCGAGCAACACGTGCATCACCACGGCCAGCGCGACGGCGCGGCCGGTACCGCGCTCGCGCGGCGGCTGTAACGGGTAGACGTTTTTCTCTCGGCGGGTCATTGCGATTTGACGAGCAATCCAACGCGCTTGACGCCGCGAGCCTTCAGGTCGGACATCACGTTCATCACGACTTCATACTTGACCGTCTTGTCGGCGGCGATCACGACGGGCTGATCGGGGTGCGAAGCCTGACGGTCAGTGACGAAGCTGCGCAGATCGGCCTGCGTCATCGTCTCCTGCTGGGTCGCGCCCGCGTCGTCCTTGTACTTCACATTCATGTTGCCGTCGGCCTTGATGTTGACGACGACGGGCGGCGTCTGCTGTTGCGGCGCGGCGCCGCCGACCGTCGGCAGATTCACGATGGACGGCGCCACGAGCGGCGCCGTCACCATGAAAATCACGAGCAGCACGAGCATCACGTCGATGTACGGCACGACGTTGATGTCGGCCATCGCGCGGCGCGAGCGGCTGCCGCGCATGCTGGAACGAACTGAACCGGCCATCGTGGACTCCTTAATGGGCCTGACGCTGCAGGATGTTCGAGAACTCTTCGATGAAGGTTTCGAAGCGGATCGCGAGGCGATCGATGTCGTGCGCGTAACGGTTATAGGCGACCACGGCGGGGATCGCGGCGAAGAGGCCGATGGCCGTTGCCGTCAGTGCCTCGGCGATGCCGGGCGCGACGTTCGCGAGCGTGGCCTGCTGGACGTTGGCGAGGCCGCGGAACGCATTCATGATGCCCCACACCGTGCCGAACAGACCGATATACGGGCTGACCGAACCAACGGAAGCGAGGAACGCGAGGTTGGCTTCGAGCACGTCCATTTCACGCTGGAACGCAGCGCGCATGGCGCGGCGTGCGCCGTCGAGAATCGCGCCCGGATCGTTGATCCGCTTTTCCTTGCCCTTCAGGAACTCGCGCATGCCCGACTCGAAAATACGTTCGAGCGCGCCGATCGTGTGACGGTTGTTCGCGGCGCTCTGGTACAGCGCCTGCAGGTCGCCGCCCGACCAGAAATCGCGTTCGAAACGCTCAGTCTGCGCCCGCGCACGGCGAATCGCAAACCACTTGCGGAAGATGAAAGTCCACGACATCAGCGACAGCAACAACAGCAGCGCCATCACTGCCTGCGCCAGCAGGCTCGCATTGAGAACGAGGGAAATGATCGACAGATCTTGTGTAGTGTTCATATAGGTTCGATGTAACGTCCCGGGTGGGGCGTCCGGCTGCAAGGTGGGTCGAAGCGTTCGGTTGGCATTCAGTTGGCAAACCGGAAGCTTCGGCGGGTCCTTCGCCGAACCATGCTTGGTCTTGTTGTGACCGTTACGAGTTCACTGTCCAGCCATTAACGGCGCTTATTAAGCAGCCGTTGACATGCTGGCGCCGTTTGAGTCCGGTTCGCGCTGCAAAGCGGCGTGAACCGGCGGAGGAATGGCTGCCGGTTTCATCGATTTCGAATCGACGCAACCGACGCGGATCGTGCCCGTCGCCAGCAGCGTGTCGCCGCGCCAGGCTTCCTGGGCGAAATCCACCGACGCGCGGCCAAGCTTCTCGATCCGGCTGACGATGCGCAGCATGTCGTCGAGCCGGGCGGGCGCGCGATAGTCGAGGGCAGTGCTGCGCACGACGAAGAGCGCTCCCGTTTCATCCGCGAGCTTGCGTTGATCGACGCCGCACGCGCGCAGCCATTCGGTGCGCGCGCGCTCGAAAAATTTCAGGTAGTTCGCGTAAAACACGATGCCGCCGGCGTCGGTGTCTTCGTAATACACGCGAATCGGCCAGATAAAGCCGCCGACTTCCGCGCCGGACTGACTGTCAGACATATTCATGGCGCGCATTTTACCGGAACGCAAAAGGGCGCCGCATTTTTGGGCACTTCTGTAGCGGAATGTGTTTTACCGGCGCGACAGGCGCTGCATCGACGCCGCTGCATGTGACTGATACATGCGGCCCGACGCAGCGCCTTCGTGACCTCAGCCGCGATGAATGTTCAGACCAGCGAACGACTGCGCGACGGGCATCAGTTCGATCGTATTGATGTTGACGTGCGCGGGGCGCGTCGCGATCCAGTAGATCGAATCGGCGATGTCTTCGGCCGTGAGCGGCTGGACGTTCTGATAGACGTTCGCAGCCTTCTCGTCGTCGCCGCGGAAACGCACGTTCGAAAACTCGGTGCCGCCGCACAGCCCCGGCTCGATGTCCGTCACGCGGATGGGCGTGCCGTGCAGATCCGCGCGCAGATTCAGACTGAACTGGCGCACGAACGCCTTGGTCGCGCCGTACACGTTGCCGCCCGGATACGGCCACGAGGCCGCTACCGAGCCCAGATTGAACACATGCCCGCGATTGCGCTCGATCATGCCCGGCAGAAACGCGCGCGTGACCTGCACGAGACCCGTACAGTTGGTCTCGATCATCGTGGTCCAGTCATCGAGCACGGCACGCTGCGCGGGCTCGAGCCCGAGCGCGAGGCCGGCGTTGTTGACGAGCACGTCGACGGCGGCAAAGTCGGCGGGCAGCGCGGTGGGGACGGCTTCGACGGCGGCGCGGTCGCGCACGTCGAGCTCGAACGGCAGCAGGTTGTCGCCGAGTTCGTCGGCGAGCGCCTGCAGACGATCCTTGCGGCGCGCGGTGGCGACGACGCGATGGCCGCCTTTGACGAAAGCCCGGGCGATAGCGGCGCCGAACCCTGCGGACGCGCCGGTGACGAACACGATCATTGCTGTTCCCTGGTCGGTGAAGAAAGGCCACAAGCCTACTTCCAATGGGGCGATGCGGCAAGAATGACCCCGCCGCGCGAAGGCACGTTCGAGCGGGCCTCCCGGTGGCCTCTGCAACGGCACGACGGGGCTTCGGACGGCCTACGCGGGGCGCTTGCCGGCTTGGTTGCCTATTCGACACGGTTCCAATAAACTAACGCGCTCATCCCTGCGTGACTGGCGATAGAACCCAACGCTGTCAAGCGTGACGGGTTCAAGGTGGAGCGTCCCACCGTGAAGCGCAGGGTGCCGTTTTGCCGTTCGCCTGGGCAGCCATGTTTCGCGCGCGCCGTCGTTTGCGCTGCCGGTGGTTGTCCTGACTCGCGTGTGCGGCACCTCCTTCATACGCCACGTCAAGGCTCCCACCATCAGCAGTGGCCAGCAGTGCTGCGTACCTACTACGCTCTCGGCACACGACCTGCGCACGATCCGGTCAACCTGAACACACTTAACGGAACCAGCATGTTTGACAGAGCCCAAAGCACCATCGCCAACGTCGATCCGGAAATCTGGAACGCCATCCAGGACGAAAACCGCCGTCAGGAAGAGCACATCGAACTGATCGCGTCGGAAAACTACACGAGCCCGGCCGTGATGGCCGCACAGGGCTCGCAGCTCACCAACAAGTACGCCGAAGGCTATCCCGGCAAGCGCTACTACGGCGGCTGCGAATACGTTGACGTCGTCGAGCAGCTCGCGATCGACCGCGTGAAGCAGCTGTTCGGCGCCGAAGCTGCGAACGTCCAGCCGAACTCGGGTTCGCAGGCCAACCAGGGCGTGTTCTTCGCGATGCTCAAGCCGGGCGACACGATCATGGGCATGAGCCTCGCGCACGGCGGCCACCTGACGCACGGCTCGCCCGTCAACATGTCGGGCAAGTGGTTCAACGTGATCAGCTACGGCCTGAACGAAGCCGAAGACATCGACTACGACGCGGCTGAAAAGCTCGCGCAGGAACACAAGCCGAAGATCATCGTCGCGGGCGCATCGGCGTTCGCGCTGCGCATCGACTTCGAACGTCTGTCGAAGATCGCGAAGTCGGTCGGCGCGTATCTGATGGTCGACATGGCGCACTACGCCGGCCTGATCGCCGCGGGCGTCTATCCGAACCCGGTGCCGTTCGCCGACTTCGTCACGACGACCACGCACAAGAGCCTGCGCGGCCCGCGCGGCGGCGTGATCCTGATGAAGGCCGAATTCGAGAAGCAGATCAACTCGGCGATTTTCCCGGGCATCCAGGGCGGTCCGCTGATGCACGTGATCGCCGGCAAGGCTGTCGCGTTCAAGGAAGCGCTGGCGCCCGAGTTCAAGGAATATCAGCAGCGCGTGGTCGAGAACGCACGCGTGCTGGCTGAGACGCTCGTCAAGCGCGGTCTGCGCATCGTGTCGGGCCGCACGGAAAGCCACGTGATGTTGGTCGACCTGCGCGCGAAGAAGATCACGGGCAAGGCTGCGGAAGCGGCGCTCGGCGCGGCGCACATCACCGTCAACAAGAACGCGATTCCGAACGATCCGGAAAAGCCGTTCGTGACGAGCGGTGTCCGTCTGGGCTCGCCTGCAATGACGACGCGCGGTTTCGGCACGAAGGAAGCCGAGCAGGTCGGCAACCTGATCGCTGACGTGCTGGACAACCCGGAAGACACGGCGACGATCGAGCGCGTTCGCGCGCAGGTCGCCGAGCTGACGAAGCGTTTTCCGGTTTACCGCTAAGCCACCATGCGCTGCCCCTTCTGCCGGCATGAGGACACACAGGTCGTCGACTCGCGTGTGTCGGAAGACGGCGCCGCGATCCGGCGCCGCCGCCGTTGCCCGGCCTGCGACAAGCGTTTCACGACGTACGAGCGGGTCGAGCTGGCGTTGCCCTCGGTCGTGAAGAAGGACGGCAGCCGCACGGAATTCGATCGCCGCAAGATCGTCGCGAGCATGCAACTGGCGCTGCGCAAGCGTCCAGTTGCTGCCGACGCCGTCGATGCCGCCGCATCGCGCATCGAGTATCAACTGCTCGGCAGCGGCGAGCGCGAAGTGCGCAGCGAGCGTCTTGGCGAACTCGTGATGAACGAACTGCGTGCGCTCGACACCATCGCGTACGTGCGCTTCGCTTCCGTGTACCGGCGTTTCGAAGATGTCTCCGAATTCGAAGACGTCATTGAAGAGTTTCGCCGGATGAACGCTCCGGCCGCGCCCGCGAAGCCTTCGCGCAAGCGCTGATTTCTCGCGTATCCGCATTTTCTCTCCCTGAAGTTCTTCCACGAATTCACCTGATGCACGGACATTCTCGTGCAGGGATTCGTGCGTCCGCCACCTGGCCATCCGGCTAATTGTGGGCGTTCCTACGTGCCGATAGAGTCATCGCGTTCTTGGCGAAATCAAGGAATGCTGATGAAACAGGATGCTCAAATCCGGCGCGCGCGCCGTGGGTTCACGCTGTTCGAAACACTCGTAGTGATCGCGCTGCTGGCGATCCTCGCAACGTTGACGGTGCCTTCGTTCGTTGCATGGCATGCGCGAGATCAGGTCGACGCACGCGCACGCGCGCTGTTGTCCACACTCAGTTATGCGCGCGGCGAGGCATTACGTCGTGGTGCCCGGGTCACCGTGTGCCGCGTCGATGCCGCGCGCCACTGTCTCACGGCGGCACAGCCGTACAAGACGGGTGTGGTCGACTGGTCGTGTGGATGGGCCGTGATGATCGAGCGTGCGAGCGGCTTCTATCCGTTGCGCGTGCAGCCTGACGTTGCGTCAGTGAGCATCGTGGGAGCGCTCACCAATCTGACGTTCACGCCGCCCGCGGGCCAGGTCAATGGCAGCTTCCGAAGCTTCGATATCGGGCCGCGCGCCGATTCGAAGGCGACACAAGGCAAGGACTGGCGGCGCTGCATTCGCATCGCGGCGGGCGGACGCGCCCGCATCGCCGACGGTGCTTGCGGAGCGGCAGCATGATGCACGCACATGTCTCGTCGCAACGCGGTCAGACGCTGATGGAAGTGCTGGTCGCCGTGGCTGTAACGGCTGTGACCGTACTTGGCCTGATCGCCGTGCAGCTCGCGATTGCCCGCGATGCGCGTGGGATGTCTTATCGCGTGCAGGCCGCACTTGTCGCCGATGCAATCGCAGAGGCGGCGCGTGCGCCGAACGCTAACGTGGCGGCAGCCAATCAATGGAAGACACGCGCGGCGAGCCTGCTGCCGAAAGGCGATGCCGGCATTGTCGGCGGGAGCGATCCTGCATACGCACGCGCGACATGGGCGTGGCAGGCAAGTTTGTCGTACGACATCATCGACGCGCCCGTATCGTGCGGCGATGGCGATGTGCCGCAAGGCATGCAGTGTGTCGCGATTGCGTTTTCACGATGAAAGCGCTCGTCTCTTCTACGCGTGCATGTGGTAAGCCGCGGCGTTACGTTCATACATACGGTCACACGCTTCTCGAAATGACGATAGCGTTGGCGCTTGGACTGATCGTGACAGCGGGCGCGGTCTCGCTGTACCGCTCGCAGCGAATTGCATTTGCGCAGGCGGCCGATGCAGCGCAGATCCACGACGCGGCGATAACCGCGTTGACGCTGATCGGCGAGCAGTTGCAGATGGCAGGATTCGTTTCCGCCGACATGCCGCGCACGTTCGCCGCGCGGCCCGCGCTGTTCGGCTGTACAGGCGGACGGCCGGTTGGCACGGATGACAATCCGACCTGCGAGACGCTCGCCACGCATTCGGACGGGGTGGCGGTGCGCTATGTCGCTGACGCTGTTTCGACGTGGCCGTCCACGGCGGGTCTCGCGACCGACTGCCTCGGCCAGGGTGTCGCGAAGACGGATGCCGACGCGCCGGGCGTGCCCATCGTCAACCGCTTCTATGCAAAGACGAGTAGTTCGACGGGGGAGCCTGAGCTGTATTGCGAAGGAACGGGAGGCAACTCTTCGCAGCCGCTTGTCGAAGGCGTCGAGCGCGTGCGCTTGCGGTATTGGCTCGCGGGCGCATCGTCGGCGATGGACGCGGCGGCGTTGACACCCGCGCAATGGACCAATGTCGTCGCCGTCGATCTCTGCGTGCTCGTTCGAGGCACGCCGCAGGTCGCGCGGACGAGTTATGTCGATTGCGACGGTATATCGGCCGTCGGTTCGGATCTGCGTGTGAGGCGTGCATTCTGGCGGCGCGTCGCGATTCGAAACAACGAGGGAGCTATTACATGATCCCTCCACGAAGCAGGTCGCAGCGACGGCGCGCGCGAAGCCGGGGCATTGCGCTACCCGTCGTGCTGCTGATTGCCGCGATGATGCTGACGACTTCGGCCGCGTGGTTCGAGCAAACAGTGGCGGCTGCGCGAAACGCGTCAGCCATCTACGACCATCTGATCGCGATGCATGCCGCGGATTCGGCGTTGACCGCATGCGCGCGCAATCTCCTCAACGGATCGCTTTCGGGCGTACCGGGCGCCAGCGGCGAGCCCGCCGGCTGGAAGTCGCAGGCAATGTTCGAATCCAATTCGATCGCGCCATTCGCCTCATGGCCTATATCGCTGTCGTTTCGCGCTCCGCAATGCCTGGCCGAAACGTGGCGATTGACGAATCGCGCAAACGCGCAGGCTTATCTCCTCACCGCGAGAGGCTATGGACGCAATCAGGATTCGCAGGCGTGGCTGCAATTGCAATTGGTGATCGACGGCGGCGCAGTCGAAAAACATTGGCGCCGTATCGCTGCGCGCCCCTTCTGAGTGCACACCTTATGAACGTCGACATGAAGTCGAATACGCAGGCATTCTCACTACTCGAACTGGTGATAGCGCTGGCAATTGCAGCAACGCTCGCCGCGTTTGCCATACCGTCCTATCGCGACCACATCGCGAAGGCGCACCGGACGGATGCGGCGTCCGCGCTCTTTCGCGCGGCGCAGTTCGCCGAATCGGCCGTGCATGTGGATGGTGCGCCGTTGCCGTCCGGTCTCGACCACGCGCCGCAAGGTGGAAGGGCGATCTACCGGTTGCGCATCCTGCCCGCCGACGATACGAACGGCGGCTATGCGCTCGAAGCGCAGCCGCTAGACAACGGCCCGATGGCCGACGACATGTGCGGCGTTCATACTCGACGCAACGGGCCTGAAGACCAACCGGGGCACAGCAGGCGCATCCCCCGACGACTGCTGGAGCGCGCGTTAGATGTCAAAGGATTCGACACGCGCCCGTTCAGGGCGGGTTCATATCGGCGTCAGTCGCAGCGGCGGACGTAGCCGTTTTGCGCGACTCGCGCTTCACCTGCTGATAGATGCGGAACGCTTCCCACGCGGCAAGGCCGACGCTGCCCCACTTGAGGGCAGGCTTTGCCGCGCCCAGCACGCTGTTGCGAATGGGCTTCGCGAGCACCAGCGAAACGATCGAGCTGATCAGCGGATATTCCTTCAGCAGCGCACCGATCCCGCCCGCTGCGCCACCGCGCCGGCGGCTCCACGGCATACCGCCCATCGCGCTGAAGCCCGGCACGATGAACTTGAGCCAGCTGAAGTGCGTGACGGCGTGACGCAGTTCAAGGGTTGCCTGCGCGAGTTCCATGCGCTCGACGTCCGCACGCACGATCAGCAGTTCCTTGCGCAGCGCGCGCAGATGCGGTGCGCTCAGGTCTTTGGCGGTCGGTCGGCGGCTGCGAAATGCGTTATCGGAGTGGACCTGGCTCATGGGCTTGATCGATGGCGATGGACAGAAAAGAGAATGACGCGAAGTTCAGCGTTTGCGGAAAATGTCGCGGTCTTTTTCGAACTCGTGGAGCGTGGCTTCGAAGATCATCGGGGCATTGTGCAAGCCGCTGCGAGCCCGCAATGCGCACGCGATCGCCGCCACCGCATAGACGATCGTGATGCCCGCGAGCGCCTGCCACCGGTAGGTGTCCCAGAACGCGATCGCGATCAGCGCGGTCAGCGCGATCAATGCCATCGTCGCGAGCATCATGGCCGCGAGGCCCATGAACAGGACCATCAGCAGCCGGTCTTTTTCTTCGGCCAGTTCGATGCCGATCAGTTCGAGCCGTGTCTGCAGGATCGAAAAGAACGAACTGAGAATGCGCCGCAATGGCCCGCGGTCCCCGCTCTGCGATTGTGTATCGATCATGGCGTCAGCGTATTGCGCGCGAGGATGCGCGAAGAGTATGCGGACAGGGCGCGCGCGCCCGTCCGCCTGTCAGCGAAGCATCCCGACCGCGGAGTGCGCGGCCGGGATGCTTCACGCGCGTTACTTGCGATTGATCAGCAGGCCAACCACCACGCCGACACCGGCTGCAATGCCGATCGACGCCCACGGATGCTCGTGGACATAGTCGTCCGTGGCGCGAGCGGCTTTCTTGCCTTTCTCGACGACCACGACCTGCACGTCGGCTGCCTTTTCCTTCGCCTGCTTGAGACGCGAGAGCGCCGTCTCGCGCAGTTCAGAAGCGCGTTCGCCAGTGGCGCTCGCGGCCTGCTTCAGCAGATCTTCCGCGTCTGCGAGTACGGTTTTGATATCCGACATCAATCTCTCCTTGTTGACTTCCGACATTGACTGCTCCCTTCGTGCACGCTACGCGTGAATCGTAACCAAAGAAACGGCCGCTGGCGAGCCAGCGGACCGTGCGCATGGGTTACGCGCAAATCGCGCGCAATTTCCCGAACGCGGTCGCATGAAGCGTTCCCGAACGTCACGCGCGTTTCTTACCGCGCGCTTCGAACGTTGCGCTCATGACCGTGCAGAGCACACCATCGCTTGATGGAGTTGATCTGTCCCGTTAAGTTTCGTACATCGGCGAGAAAATTACAAAAACTGATAAGCGTTTTAGCGAATGTTCGTTAGAAGTGCATGGTCCCGTCCCGTATGCTCTAATTTGTACCCTTCGTCCGGACCAGTCCCGGCGGAACATTCGAACACTTCATTGATTTCATCAAGGAGCTGCACTATGAGTCTACGTCTTGGCGACGTCGCACCCGATTTCGAGCAGGAGTCGAGCATTGGCCGCATCAGTTTCCATGAATGGCTGGGTGACAGCTGGGGCGTTCTGTTTTCGCATCCGGCCGACTTCACGCCTGTCTGCACGACGGAACTCGGCCTGACCGCGAAGCTCGCCAGCGAATTCGAGAAGCGTAACGTGAAGACGATCGCGCTGTCCGTCGACAACGCGGAATCGCATAAGGAGTGGATCAAGGACATCAACGAGACGCAAGCCGCCAGCGTTGGCTTCCCGATCCTCGCTGACGGCGATCGCAAGGTCTCGCAGCTGTACGACATGATTCATCCGAACGCGAACGAAACGCTGACGGTGCGCTCGCTGTTCGTCATCGACCCGAAGAAGAAGGTGCGCCTGATCATCACGTACCCGGCCAGCACGGGCCGCAACTTCGACGAAGTGCTGCGCGTGATCGACTCGCTGCAGCTCACGGACAACTATCAGGTCGCGACGCCCGGCAACTGGAAGCATGGCGACGACGTCGTGATCGTGCCGTCGCTGAAGGACGAGGAAGAGATCAAGCGCAAGTTCCCGAAGGGCTACAAGGCGCTGCGTCCGTATCTGCGGATGACGCCGCAGCCGAACAAGTAAGCATCGGCTTCTTACGCCGACGTAAAAAAGCCCGCGTTCTTTAAGAACCCGGGCTTTTTGTTTCAGTGCTTTCTCAGGTAACCGGCAGCGTCAGAAGAACGCCTGAATGCCCGTCTGTGCGCGTCCGAGAATCAGCGCGTGGATATCGTGCGTGCCTTCGTACGTGTTCACCACTTCCAGATTCACCAGATGCCGTGCCACGCCGAATTCGTCCGAAATGCCGTTGCCGCCGAGCATGTCACGCGCCATGCGCGCGATGTCGAGCGACTTGCCGCATGAATTGCGCTTCATGATCGACGTGATTTCGACGGCCGCCGTGCCTTCGTCCTTCATCCGTCCGAGGCGCAGCACGCCTTGCAGACCGAGCGTGATTTCGGTTTGCATGTCGGCGAGCTTCTTCTGGATCAGCTGGTTCGCGGCGAGCGGACGACCGAACTGCTTGCGGTCGAGCGTGTACTGACGCGCCGTGTGCCAGCACGATTCCGCCGCGCCGAGTGCGCCCCACGCGATGCCATAACGCGCCGAGTTCAGACACGTGAACGGTCCGCGCAGGCCTTTCACGCCCGGCATCAGATTTTCTTCCGGCACGAAGACTTCATCGAGAACGATCTCACCCGTGATCGACGCACGCAGACCGACCTTGCCGTGAACTGCCGGCGCGCTCAAACCCTTCCAGCCTTTCTCAAGAATGAAGCCGCGAATCTCGTCCTTGCCGTCGGTTTCGAGCTGCGCCCAGACGACGAACACGTCCGCGATCGGCGAATTGGTGATCCACATCTTCGAACCGGACAGCGAATAGCCGCCGTCGACCTTCTTCGCGCGCGTGACCATGCTGCCCGGATCGGAGCCGTGATTCGGCTCGGTCAGCCCGAAGCAGCCGATCCATTCGCCCGAAGCGAGCTTCGGCAGGTATTTGTCTTTCTGCGCGTCGGAGCCGAATTCGAAGATGGGGACCATCACCAGCGACGACTGCACTGACATCATCGAGCGATAGCCCGAATCCACGCGCTCGACCTCACGCGCGATCAGTCCGTAGCTCACGTAGTTCAGGCCCGGGCCGCCGTACTGCTCGGGAATGGTCGGGCCGAGCAGGCCGAGTTCGCCCATTTCGCGGAAGATCGCGACGTCCGTCTTCTCGTGGCGGAACGCTTCGAGCACGCGCGGCGCGAGCTTGTCCTGCGCATAAGCGTACGCGGCGTCGCGCACCATGCGTTCTTCTTCCGTGAGCTGCTGGTTCAGGAGCAGCGGGTCTTCCCAATTGAACTGCGCGGCGGCTGCCATGACGTATCTCCTTGTCGACGGAAGCGGGCCGCGTGGCGCCTTTCTTCCATCCGAATGCTTGACTTGAGTTCCGCTCTGCGAAACAATGTTTTGCAAAACGACGATTGAGTGTAGCACCCGATGTCAAAATCTGCATCCACAACATCCCCAACGTCGGCCATGTCCGTGTCGGCACGCATGTCCGATCCCGTCGACGAGCGCAAGTTCGTCGTCGCGCTCGCGCGCGGGCTCGATCTGCTGCGCGCGTTCAGGCCGGGCGAAACGCTGCTCGGCAATCGCGACTTCGTCGAGCGCACGGGCTTGCCGAAGGCGACGGTGAACCGGCTCGCGTACACGCTGACGGTGCTCGGCTATCTGCGCTTCGACGAGGCGCTCGGCAAGTACGCGCTCGACGCCGGCGTGCTGTCGCTCGGTTTCGCGCTGCTGTCGGGCACCGACACGCTCGAACTGGCGCGCCCGCATATGCGCAATTTCGCGCGCGAGGTCGGCGCGGCGGTGTCGCTCGGCTGTCGCGACGGCCTCGATATGACGTATCTGGAGACGATCCGCAGCGAGACGGCGCTGACGCTCGGCCTCGCATCGGGCTCGAAACTGTCGATGCTGACGAGTTCGATGGGCCGCGCGTATCTCGCCGTTCAGCCCGCCGACGCGCGCGCTGCGCTGCTCGCGGAGCTGCAACGAGGAGCAGGCGACGAAGGCGCGGCATTGGTCGAGCAGGCGCAAAAGGAAATCGACGCGTACGCGCGCGAGGGCTGCTGCTATTCGTTCCGCGACTGGCACGACGACGTGAACGCGGTGGCCGTGCCGTTCAGCGATCCACGCGACGGCCGGCTGCTCGTGCTGAGTTGCAGCGGACCGGCGTCGTCGATGGGGGAGAGCGTGTTCCGGGAGATGGTCGCGCCGCGTCTCAAAGCGCTCGCGCGACGTCTGGGCGACAGCCCTTGAACAATCTCAAGCTGTCTTGTTCTCATGCACAACGAATAGCGGTCCCTGCACGAACCGCACGTCATACTGCTGCAGAAGATCGAACTGCGTTTCCGTTGCCACGCGATTGAAGATCAACGGAATTTTCAGCCGGTTCGCATAGCTGACCAGCGGCTTCACCATCGAATCGCGCAACGCCGCCGCAGCGTCCATTTTCACGAAATCCAGTCTCGCCATGTCCGACACGGACAGGATCTGCCCTGCGTTCGGCAGATTGCCGGCCACCTTGAATCCGTAGTGCTGATAGCTCTTGGTCAGATAACCAAGAAACGTCCGATGCGCGACCGCAGCGGGCGGCAATTCGATCACCACTCTCGACGGATTCAACCCAAACGACATCAGCACCGTCGAGAAATGTCGGCCGTGGTCGTAGCGCACACTTTTCAACAGCCGTTCATGCACGCGCAGAAATAGCAGCCCGTGCCGCTGAGGACCGAAGAAGTTGATCGCATGCATCGCGCGCGACATGCGGTCGAGCGCGACGAGCTGCTGGTCGTCAGGAACGTGATCGAACGGATCGAAGGCGTCGAGCGGCGTGCCGTCAGCGAGTTGCGTGACCGCCTGGACGCCGAGTTCGTCGCCGAAACGGTCCGCGCTATCCGGCGACGACGACAGCGATTGCGCGAGCGCATGCACGCTGATGTCGAAGATCGGCTCGTAGCTGCTGCCAATTTCAACGTCGCCGTAAGTCGCGATGGCCTCGCCGCTGCGCGGGGCGGCGCCCATTCGCAGGTGCTCGCCGAGAAACGGATGAGTGGAGGCGCGGTCGACGAGTTCGGGGATGGTCAGCGGAATCATTGAATACGTGGGGAGCGGACGGGTATCGCGGCAAAAGCCGCATGTTTCGATGGTAGCAGCGCCAGCCGCTCTGTCATGCACCAAATACTGATATGGATTTCGCCGTTCGTGTGGGGCTCGCGGCTCAACCGAGGGTTTACGTTAATTTCACTAATCATAATCTGTTTTACTATTCGTAAATTCATGAAGTAGCCGATCATTCGTCACCGCAGGAAGCCAAGATGAGCGACACCTCCCGTTCTGCCCATATCGTCGAAGTCGAGCAGGCGCTGGCCGCTGCGCACCGGCCGGCGTTTCAGCTGATGCTGCTCGTGCTGTGCGCGCTGTGCCTTGTGATCGACGGCTTCGACGCGCAGGCGATGGGCTACGTTGCGCCGAGCGTGATCGGCGAATGGCATGTGTCGAAGGCAGCGCTCGGCCCGGTGTTCAGCGCGAGCCTGTTCGGCATGCTGCTGGGCGCGCTCGGCCTGTCGGTGCTGGCGGACCGGATCGGGCGGCGTCCCGTGCTGATCGGCGCGACGTTCTTCTTCGCGCTGGCGATGCTGGCCACGCCCTTCGTTTCGGACATTCCCGCGCTGATTGCGCTGCGCTTCATCACCGGGCTCGGCCTCGGCTGCATCATGCCGAACGCGATGGCGCTGGTCGGCGAGTTCTCGACGCCGGAACACCGAGTCAAGCGCATGATGCTGGTGTCGTGCGGCTTCACGCTGGGCGCGGCGATCGGCGGCTTCATCAGCGCGGCGCTGATTCCCGCGTATGGCTGGCGCGCGGTATTCTGGGTCGGCGGCGCGGTGCCGCTCGTGCTCGGCGTCGCGATGCTCGCCGCACTGCCCGAATCGCTGCAATTCCTCGTGCTCAAAGGTCGCGACGACCGCGCGCGGCAGTGGCTGGCGAAGTTCGATCCGTCGCTGAACGTCGGTCCCGACACGCGTCTCGTCGTGCGCGAGAAAGCCGATGGCGGCGCACCCGTCGCCGAACTGTTCCGGGCAGGGCGCGCGCCCGTCACGCTGATCCTGTGGGGCATCAGCTTCATGAACCTGATCGATCTGTACTTCCTGTCGAACTGGCTGCCGACCGTGATGCGCGACGCCGGCTATTCGCCGTCGACGGCCGTGATCGTCGGCACCGTGCTGCAGACGGGCGGCGTGATCGGCACGCTGCTGCTCGGCTGGTTCATCGAACGCTTTGGCTTCGTGCGCGTGCTGTTCGCCTGCTTCGCGCTGGGCGCGGTCAGCGTCGGCGCGATCGGCGCGGTATCGCATGCGCTCGCGTGGCTGCTGGTTGTCGTGTTTGCGGGCGGCTTCTGCATCGTCGGCGGACAGCCGGCCGTGAACGCGCTCGCCGGACACTTCTATCCCACCACATTGCGCTCGACGGGCATCGGCTGGAGCCTCGGCATTGGCCGGATCGGCTCGGTGATCGGACCGCTCGTCGGCGGACAACTGATTGCGCTGAACTGGAGCAACGCGCAGCTGTTCCACGCTGCCGCCTTGCCCGTACTGTGCTCGGCCGCGCTGGTGCTGACGCTCGCCGTCGCACGTCGCCGCGGCGGCCCGGCCAAAGCGCAGACCGTTTGAGATTTATCGGAGACTTTGCATGGAATCATCCACACGACGCGAAATCCAGCCGGGCTACCAGTCCGGTTTCGCCAACGAATTCGCCACGGAGGCGTTGCCCGGCGCGCTGCCTCATGGCCGCAACTCGCCGCAGCGCGCGCCGTACGGGCTGTATGCGGAGCAGCTGTCGGGCACCGCGTTCACGGCGCCGCGCGGCCATAACCGGCGCTCGTGGCTGTACCGCATCCGCCCGGCGGCCGTGCATCAGCCGTTCACGGCACTGCCGTCACATCGTCTGGTCGCGAACTTCGCCGAAGTGCCGCCGACGCCGCCCAACCAGCTTCGCTGGGATCCGCTGCCGATGCCCGCCGAGCCGACCGATTTCATCGACGGCTGGGTGACGATGGCGGGCAACGGGTCGGCGGAATCGATGAACGGCTGCGCGATCCACGTGTACGCGGCCAATCAGTCGATGCAGGACCGCTTCTTCTACAACGCCGACGGCGAACTGCTGATCGTCCCGCAGGCCGGGCGTCTGTCGATCTTCACGGAACTGGGCAAGCTCGAGGTCGAACCGTTCGAAATCGCGGTGATTCCGCGCGGCGTGCGGTTTTCGGTGGCGCTGCCGGACGGCCGCGCGAGCGGCTATATCTGCGAGAACTTCGGCGCGCAGCTGCGTCTGCCGGATCTCGGGCCGATCGGCTCGAACGGCCTTGCGAATCCGCGCGACTTCCTCACGCCGCAGGCCGCCTATGAAGACCGCGAAGGCGATTTCGAACTCGTCGCGAAGATGAACGGTCATCTGTGGCGCGCGGATATCGGCCATTCGCCGCTCGACGTGGTCGCGTGGCACGGCAACTACGCGCCGTACAAATACGATCTGCGCCACTTCAACACGATCGGCTCGATCAGCTACGACCATCCGGACCCGTCGATCTTCCTCGTGCTGCAATCGCAGAGCGACACGCCGGGCGTCGATACGATCGACTTCGTGATCTTCCCACCGCGCTGGCTCGCCGCCGAAGATACGTTCCGCCCGCCCTGGTTCCATCGCAACGTCGCAAGCGAGTTCATGGGTCTCGTGCACGGCGCATACGACGCGAAGGCGGAAGGCTTCGTGCCGGGCGGCGCGAGCCTGCACAACTGCATGTCGGGCCACGGCCCGGACGCGGACACGTTCGAGAAAGCGTCGAGCAGCGATACGTCGAAGCCGAACAAGGTCGACAACACGATGGCCTTCATGTTCGAAACGCGCACGCTGATCAAGCCGACGCGTTTCGCGCTCGAAACGGCGCAGCTTCAGGCGCATTACTTCGAATGCTGGCAAGGTCTCAAGAAACACTTCAATCCGGAGCAACAATGAACGCATTGAGCGATCTTCAGGCGACGCTCGACGCGTCGCGCAAGAGTTGGGTCGAATCGGCGAACGAGCCGTCCTGTGATTTTTCGATCCAGAATCTGCCGTTCGGCATTTTCACCAACGGGCTGAACGCGACGCGCCGCGCGGGCGTCGCGATTGGCGATGACATTGTCGATCTGGCCGTGCTCGAAAGCGCGGGGCTGCTGACGGTGCCGTCGTCGAGCAAGGGCGACAGCGTGTTCGTGCGCGATTCGCTGAACGACTTCATCGCGCTGGGCCGCGATACGTGGCGCAGCGTGCGTATTCAGTTGAGCAAGCTGCTGTCGCGCGATAACGCGACGCTGCGCGACGACGCCGAGTTGCGTAACCGTGCGCTGATCCGCCAGGCCGACGCCACACTGCATCTTCCCGTGCAGATCCCCGGCTACACGGACTTCTACTCATCAAAGGAGCACGCGACGAACGTCGGCTCGATGTTCCGCGATCCGAAGAATGCGCTGCTGCCGAACTGGTCGGAGATTCCGATCGGGTACAACGGACGGGCCTCGTCGGTGGTGGTGAGCGGCACGCCCGTGCGTCGTCCGAACGGGCAGTTGAAGTTGCCCGATCAGGAGCGGCCCATTTTCGGCGCGTGCCGCAAGCT
This sequence comes from Paraburkholderia sabiae, assembly GCF_030412785.1. Classification (NCBI taxonomy): domain Bacteria; kingdom Pseudomonadati; phylum Pseudomonadota; class Betaproteobacteria; order Burkholderiales; family Burkholderiaceae; genus Paraburkholderia; species Paraburkholderia sabiae. The sequence goes on along the minus strand of NZ_CP125295.1, from coordinate 5,834,512 downwards.
GGATATCGAACTGGAGACGGGTTTTATCGTCGGACACGGCAACAAGCTCGGTGAACCGATTGCCTGTGACGAAGCAGAAGATCACATCTTCGGCATGGTGCTGCTGAACGACTGGAGCGCGCGCGATATCCAGCAATGGGAATACGTGCCGCTGGGACCGTTCAACTCGAAAGGATTCGCGACGACGATTTCGCCGTGGATCGTCACGCTCGATGCGCTCGAACCGTTCCGCGTTGCGCAGCCGGTTCAGGATCCGCAGCCGCTCGAGTATCTGCGGCACGCGGGCGAGCATGGCTTCGACATCTCGCTCGAAGTGCTGCTGAAGCCGCAAGGCGCAAGTGAACCGACCACGATCTCGCGCACGAACTTCCGACACATGTACTGGACGATGGCGCAGCAGCTCGCGCATCACACGGTGTCGGGCTGCAATACGCGCGTCGGCGACATGATGGGTTCGGGCACGATCAGCGGACCGACGCCCGATTCGTTCGGCAGCCTGCTCGAACTGACGTGGAACGGCAAGAATCCGCTGCAACTGAAGGACGGCGGCACGCGCGCGTTCATCGAAGACGGCGACGAACTCACGCTCGCCGGATGGTGCCAGGGCGACGGCTATCGCGTCGGCTTCGGCACGTGCGTCGGCGAGATTGTGCCGGCGCATAAGTGATTCGACAGCGTTAAGAAATCCGCGCGTGGCGACGAGCCCGCGCGGATTTTTTTTGCCTCGTCAGGACGCGGCGTTCACCACGCTGCGCCGCTTTTCCCACAGCGCGGCGGCCAGAAACGCGAGCGCGCTGACCAGCACCACGCCGATCATCGAATCGTTGCCGACGCTCTTCATCAGCGCACCCGCAATCAGCGGACCGCCGAAACTCGCGATGCTCCACGATGCGCCGACGAGCGAACTCGCCGACACCAGCGCCACGCCACGAAAGCGTTCGCCGCACGCAACCAGCGACAGCGTATAGATTGCACCCGCCGCCGCGCCGAGCACGTAAAGCAGCGGCCAGCACAGCCACGGCGATTGCACGGCCCACGGCAAAAGCGGCAGCAACAGAACAACCAGCACCGCGCAGCCGATATGCACGCGCTCGCGCCCGAGCCGGTCCGCGAGCCAGCCGATCGGGAACTGCATCGTCGTATCGCCGAGCAGCAGCGCCGACGCGAACAGCACGGCCACTTCGCTGGCGACGCCATGCGCCATCGCAAAGAGCGGCATCAGCGACAGCGCGATCGTATCGAACAGCGCGAAAAAGCCTGTGCCGATCACGAGCGCAGGCATCTGCGGCAAGACGTGGCGCCAGCTGCCGTGCGGCTCGTGTTCGTCGGATGCGTGGGGCGCGGAACGGATCACCGACAGTACCGGCAGCGCGATCAGAAAAATTGCGCCGCAGATCAGAAAGCGCCAATGATCGAACTGCGCGATCTGACTGACGAGCACGGGCCCCGCCATCTGGAACAGCGTGAAGTTGGTCGCATAGATGGCGACGACGCGGCCGCGCGAGGCATCGTCGGCGAGCTGGTTGACCCATGCTTCGCCGATCGTGAAGAGCAGCATCAGTGCCGCGCCGCACATCACGCGCAGCACGGCCCAGGCGAACGGATTCGACGTGAGCTGCATCAGCGCGGTGGCGATCGCGACGATCAGCACCGCGCCGATGATCGCGTGACGCCCGCCGCAGCGCGCGGCGATCCGGCCGGCGATGGGCACGACGAGCAGGCCGCCGCCCGCCTGCGCGGCCGTCAGCAGGCCGACGACGTCGGTGCCGTAGCCCGCTTGCGTCAGCGCGAGGGCAGTGAGGGGAAGCGTTGCGCCGCTGCCGAGGCCGACGACGGCCACGCTCAGGATCAGCGCAAGGAAATCACGGGAGAAGACGACTTTCATCGGGCGAGATGCTACACCGCCCGTGTGTCGGTTGCATCGTGTGATGGCGGGTATGTCGCGCGAAGATTCAGCTCGGGGCGCGCTAGCCCGCGACGGCTCAGCCCGCGACAGGCAAGCGCCGGTCGAGCGATACCGACCACCACGTCAGCGCCACCGCGCCCACCGCCGTCGCCACGCCGACCCACGGCAGCGACGTGAGCGGCGCGCCCGCGCCGATCGCCATGCCGCCGAGCCACGCGCCCGTCGCGTTGCCGAGGTTGAAAGCGCCCTGGTTGAGGGTCGATGCCAGATTCGGCGCGCTGCTCGCACGGTCGACGATCAGCATCTGCAGCGGCGGTACGATCGCGAACGCGAGCACGCCCCACAGGAAGATCGTGATCATCGCGGGAATCTCGCTGTGCATCGTCATCGCGAAGATCGAGAGGATGGCGACGATGGCGAGCAGGAACGACATCAGCGACTGCACCGGGCGCCAGTCCGCGAGCTTGCCGCCGAGCGTGCTGCCCACCGTCAGACCGAGGCCGAACAGCAGCAGCACCATCGTCACCGCGTGCGGCGTGAAGCCCGTCACGTCTTCGAGAATCGGCGTGATGTAGGTGAAGGTCGAGAACAGGCTCGCCGACGCGAGCACGCTCGTGCCGAGCACCATCAGCACCTGCGGGTTCTTCAGCACCGTGAATTCGTGGACGAGGCTCGCCTTCTGCATCTCGATCTTCGACGGCAGACACAGCGCCAGCGCAACGGCCGCGATCACGCCGATGCCCGTCACCGCCCAAAAAGTTGCGCGCCAGCCGACGGCCTGGCCGAGCGCCGTGCCGAGCGGCACGCCGAGCACGTTGGCCAGCGTGAGGCCCGTGAACATCAGCGCGATGGCCTGCGCGCGGCGGTTCGGCGCGACGAGCCCGGCAGCGACGACTGAACCGATGCCAAAGAACGCGCCGTGACAGAAGGCCGTCACGATGCGCGCGGCCATCAGCACCGCATAACCCGGCGCGATCGCGCACAGCAGATTGCCGAGAATGAAGATGCCGATCAGGCTCATCAGCGCTTTCTTGCGCGGCATGTTCGCGACCGCGATCGCCACGATCGGCGCACCGATCGTCACGCCGAGCGCATACGCCGACACGAGCATGCCCGCTGCCGGAATCGACACGCTCAGGTCGCGCGCGACATCGGGCAGCAGCCCCATGATGACGAACTCGGTGGTACCGATTCCAAATGCGGCGACGGCAAGAGCAAGCAGGGGCAAAGGCATGATGGGACTTTCACGGGAGGGTCGCGGCGGCGGACGGAAGCGCCGTGCGCGTTGCCGTCGCGCGCGTTCGGGACGAGTGCGCAGACGTCGGCAGGGGTAAATCAGTAGGGGATTGTACCTAAGCCAATTCGGCTGTGCCGTCTGCTTCGCGCACTGTTGTATTTCGTCGATCCCGACACGATTGCGCAGCAAAAAGCCCTTCTTTCAAGGGACTTTTTTGTCGATCGCGCCGCCGTGACGGCCCGCGCCCGAGGCGAACTCGGCCGCGCCCGCCAGCCCTTGCGCGAACACCGCTGCGTAGCCGCCCGCACCCTCGCGGCGCAGCGCTTCGGGCAGATCGTCGAGCGGCGAATTCTCGTAGACGGAGCGGCGGTCCGCGAGCAGCGCTGCTTGAGGAAACGCTGCCAGTTCGGCGGCCAACTGTTCGGCGGCGGCGCGTGCGTGACCCTTCGGCACGACGCGATTCGCGAGACCGATCGCGAGCGCTTCGTCGGCGGTGACGGCGCGGCCGGTCAGAATCAGATCGAGCGCACGTGACTGGCCGATCAGCCGAGGCAGCCGGATCGTCCCGCCATCGATCAGCGGAATGCCGACGCGCCGGCAGAACACGCCCAGCACGGCATCTTCCTCGACCACACGCAGGTCACACATCGCGGCCAGTTCCAGACCGCCCGCTACCGCATGACCCGCAATCGCCGCGATCACGGGCTTCGTGAACATCATGCGCGTCGGTCCCATCGGTCCGGGACCGCTGCCGTCGGCGTGCAATTCATTGCGCCGCGCGTCGTCTTGCAGAGCAGTGAGGTCTGCGCCCGCGCAGAACGTGCCGCCCGCGCCCGTCAGCACTGCCACGCGCCACGCGTCATTCGCTTCGAAGTGTTGGAACGCGGCAAACAGTGCTTCCGCCGTCGGGCGGTCGATAGCATTGCGGCGCGCCGGCCGGTCAATGACGATGGTTGCGACGGCATCGAGCGGGCCCGCAACTTGCTGTTTCTGTGCAGTTGGGTTTTTTTGTGCAGTTTCGATTCGCACGTGGTCGCCGAACTGTTCGCCAGGCATCGTTCGCTCCGTTGAGAAGCTTTCGCAAAGACCTACACTGAATGAAAAGCACCATTTAAATGCGGTTGCACGCGCGCGGGCACCCTAAAGAAGCGCGCAAAACAACCGCTAAACGGAAAAGCAAAGCTCGAGCAGCGATGCGTAACGGACGGCCGGCGATGCAGCGCGAATCGCTTGTCCGCACGTCACGCGGTTTTAACAATCGACTCGTAGCTTAGGCGAATTTTGAACAGCCAGGGCGCGCGCACGCACCGGCGCAAGGAGTACGCCCGATGTCCACCTTGATGGAATTACCGACTACGTCACCTGCGGCTCCGCCGTCGCCCGGCAGCGAACCCGTCTGGATCGTTCCGTTGCACGAACACCCGCCGTACGGACATGTGCGCCTGAAACGCGTCTTCACGACGGACGGCACGCGGCATCAGGTCGTGCTCGTCGATGCACGCAAGCTGATCGCGTGCGCCGATCGCGACGACACCGATTACGTGCTGCGTCCCGTACAGGAATGGCATGGAGGGAAACTGCGCGGCATCCGCGAATTTCTCGATCCTTCGAATACGCGCATTCCGCAGATGCCCTACGTGACGATCAGCACGCGTCGCGCGCCGGGCCTGCTCGGCATGCTCAGGCTGGAGCACGAAGGCGTGGTCGCGTTTCGCAACGGGCAGCATCGCGCGCGCTACATGATGGCGGCGGGCGCCGTGTGGTTCCCCGTCGAAGTGCACGAGCGCGAGGCCGCGCTGCTGCGTCAGTACTGCGGCGCGTCCGACGATGCACGCACGGCGTTGCGGCCCACTTCAGCCGAAGCGAGCGCCGGGTCGCGCCCGAAGCCTTGAACCATTGATAGGAATGCGCCGCCCCGACGCTTCAACCTGCACGTCAACCGTTAGCGGGCGGCGCCTCGACGACATTGCGTGGCGTGCCATCGCGCCACGCCTCGACATTGCCGAGCGTCGTCTGTGCGATCTCCGTCATCGCCTCGCGCGTGAAAAACGCCTGGTGCGCGGTGACGATCACATTGGGAAACATCAGCAGACGCGCGAGCACGTCGTCCTGCAGCGGCAGATTCGAGTGATCCTCGAAGAAGATGCCGCCTTCCTCCTCGTACACGTCCAGTCCCAGATGCCCTAGCTGGCCGCTCTTGAGCGCGCCGACCAGCGCATTGCTTTCGACCAGCCCGCCGCGTCCCGTGTTGATCAGCATCGCGCCGCGCTTCATCTTCGCGAGCGCGTGGCGGTCGATCAGGTGATAGGTGGACGGCAGCAGCGGGCAATGCAGGCTGACGATGTCCGAGTCCGCGAGCAGCGTGTCGAGCGGCACGTAGCGTCCGCCGAGCGCGAGCAGTTCGGTGGCGGGCGGGCCGGGATCGTGCGCGAGCACCTGCATGCCGAAGCCCGCCATGATGCGCGCGAAGCATCGGCCGATGATGCCCGTGCCGATCACGCCGACCGTCTTGCCGTGCAGGTCGAAACCGAGCAGTCCGTTCAGCGAGAAGTCGCCTTCGCGCGTGCGGGCGACGGCGCGCGCGAGCTTGCGGTTCAACGCGAGGATCATCCCGACCGCGTGCTCGGCGACTGCGTAGGGCGAATACGCGGGCACCCGTACGACGCCGATGCCAAGGCGCTGTGCGGCCGCCAGATCGACGTGATTGAAGCCCGCCGAGCGCAGCGCGATGAGCCGCGTGCCGCCCGCGTGCAGGCGTTCGAGCGTCGCGGCGTCGACGCTGTCGTTGACGAATGGACACACGACCTCATAGCCCTCCGCGAGAATCGCCGTGTCCGCTTCGAGATGCGACTCCTGGAAGTGCAACTCGTAGCGGAACGCGGCATTCGCGTCGGTGAACGTGTCGATGTCGTACTGGCGGCTGCTGAACAGAATCATGCGCATGTCACGGATCTCCTCATGGTCCTCCTGTACGGAGTCGTCGGGCCGGGGAAGGCGCTGCGCGGCTCACGACGCGTGCCGCGCGAGATGCAGGTCGTGCGCCACGATGGCATGCGCGACGGCGGGCAGGACGGCTGCCGGACTGCCCGCATGCTCGATCGTGTAATCGACGAACGCGCGCGTCTTCGCGGGCAAATGACGGCGGCGCGGATACACGAGCGACACCCTAGCCTGCGATTCGTCGACGGTATAACCCTGCATGATGCGCTTCAACGTGCCCGTTGCGAAGTCGTCGGCGACCAGCGACTCGGGCAGCACGGCGATGCCCATGCCGGCGATCGCCGCGAGCCGCACCAGCAGCGGACTGTTGACCGTGTACGACGGATCGAGCGTGACGGGTTGCGGGTCGCCGTCACTGTCGATGAAATGCCAGACGGCCGGGCCGCGCTGCTCCGAGGGCGTCGCGATGCACGAATGCAGCGCCAGATGCTCGGGGTGATGCGGTTCCTCGCGCGCCGCCAGGTAGGACGGCGCCGCGCACGCCACGAGGCGCTGCGTCGCGAACGCCAGTTCGATGCTGTCGATCTCGGCGGCTGCGCCCGCTGTGATCAGCGGTCCCGCGACGAAGAGGCCGACGTCGTAGCCGTCTTCGATCAGGTGCGGCATGCGCTCGGCGAGCGTGAGCCGGATGCGCACCTTCGGATAATGCCGCCGGTAGCCGTCGAGCAGTTGAGTGAGCGCCTGTGGCGACAGCGCGCCCGTCGCGACGACGCGCAGCGTGCCGCCCGGTTCGCGCTCGGTGCCCGCGACGGAACCTTCCAGATGATCGAGTTCTTCCAGCAGCCCGCGACAGCCTTCCAGATAGTGCGTGCCCGCTTCCGTCAGCGACAGGTTGCGCGTGGTGCGGTTGATGAGGCGCGCGTGAAGATGCGCCTCGAGTGTGGCGATCGAGCGCGTGACCAGCGCGTTCGACACTTTCAGTTGCTGGGCCGCGCGCCTGAAGCTCTGTGTTTCGGCGACCCGGACAAAGACCCGCATTGCGTAGATCTGATTCATGGTGGCGCCCTCGAAAAGCGCGAAACTGCCGCGCGTTGTTGACCCGGTGGGTGGCGTGCGGCAGGCATGTCTGCGTCGGCCTTTGGCGGGTGTCATACGGGCATATTGCATGCAATTTGCCCGTACAGGATTTTGGAGATCCGGCTTAAAAATAATATTGACAGTCGCTGGGGATTACAATATTTATAAAAACGATGAAGCTATTTCGCAATTGTAAAAGGATAGTTTCCTGTCATTTTTGCCATTTTCGCGGAAAACGGTCTATACGATTTCCGCAGGCTTCAAATGCCGACATAAAAAAGGCCGCCTGGCCCCACAACGATGTTCCGGTTGTTCGACAACTTTGCGAGGGAACAATGCCTGTCAATGGAAGCAACACAAGCTGATCGCGGCTTGTAGTCAACGCGCCTTCACGTTCCGACGCCAATCACGCCGGGGTGGCGCATTGCATTTACGCTTCGAAAAATCCGGTTAATTCCGGCGAATACTCGTGCGCATTTTCATTAACCGCGACTTAAATGTCGCGTGGATTATCGCGCCCGCAATTTTTAAAAAGATTCATACAACGATCCGCTTTGCCGGGAAATCCGAACATGGTCGCCGAATTGCTTAAGTCTCAGCCGGAGATAGCGCTGTTCGCGAGTCTTGCACTCGGATATCTGATTGGTTCGTTCAGATTTGGCCCGATTCAGTTAGGAGGCGTCTGCGGCACGCTGATCGTGTCGCTGCTGCTCGGACAGACGGGCGCGCGCCTCTCGCCCGATCTTAAGAACATCGCGTTCGCGCTGTTCATCTTCGCGCTCGGTTTCACGGGCGGTCCGCAATTCTTCGCCAATGTCGGGCGCGGCTGGCGCTACGGGCTGCTGTCCGTCATCGAGATCGTCTCCGTGCTCGCGCTCGTGATGCTCGCCGTCGCGCTGCTGCATCTCGATCCGGGCACGGCGGCCGGTCTGCTGGCGGGCGCGGCGACGGAATCGGCGGTGATCGGCACGGCGTCGGAGGCCGTCGCGAAGCTCGGTTTGTCCGACGCCGGCACGCTGCACCTGCAGGCGAACATCGTCACCGCGTACAGCGTCAGCTACCTGTTCGGGCTTATCACGATCGTGCTGTTCACCAGCCAGTTCGCCGCGCTGCTGTTGCGCGTGAATCTGCGCGAGGAAGCGGAACGCCTGTGGCGGAAACTCGGCGGCGGCGATTCGCTCGGCGATGGCGAGCGGCTCGCCGCGCCCGCGCTGGTCGGGCGCGCGTTCCGGATCGGCCCGGCGGCGGGCGTCGCCGTCGGCGCGTTCGAAGCCCAATACGGCCACAACCTGACCATCGAGCAGATCGAGCGCCGCGGCGCACGCATGGCCGTCGCGCCCGATGTCGCGCTCGCTCCCGACGACCTCGTGCTGGTCAACGGCCGGCGCGAGGCGCTCGTGGCCGCCGCGCCGACGCTCGGCGACGAAATCGCGGCAGGCCACCATTTTTCGACGGCGCTCGCCGACACCGTCGATGTCGTGCTCACGCGCAAGGACGCGCACGGCGCGACGATCCGACAACTGCGCGAACGTGCCGACCCGACGCAGGGCCGCGGCATCTACATCGCGGCCGTGACGCGGCTGGAGACGCGCATTCCCGCGCTGCCCGGCACCGAACTGAATCGCGGCGACGTGCTGACGCTGGTCGGCATGAAGCAGGACGTGATACGCGGCGCGCAGCGGCTCGGCTACATGCTGCCCGCGACGCTCAAGACCGACTTCGTTTATCTCGGCCTCGGCGTGCTGATCGGCATGGCGATCGGGCGGCTGTCGGGCACCTTCGGCGGCGTCACGCTCGCGCTCGGTACGGGCGGCGGCTGTCTGCTGTCGGGGCTGCTGTTCGGCTGGATCCGCTCGCGGCATCCCCACGTCGGCTCGCTGCCGCCCGCTGCTGCGCAGATTCTCAAGGACTTCGGACTCGCCACTTTCATTGCCGCCGTCGGACTGTCGGCCGGACCGGATGCCATCAAGCTCGTGCGCGAATACGGGCTCGCGCTGCCCGTCGCGGGAATTCTGATGGTGCTGGTGCCGGGGCTGCTGTCGCTGTGGATCGGCCGGATGTTCCTCAAGCTCGACGCGCCGATGCTGCTCGGCGCGATTGCCGGCCAGCAGTGCAGCACGCCCGCGATCAGCGCGCTCGTCGGCGTGACGGGCAATTCGACGCCTGTCATCGGCTACACGATCACCTACGCGCTTTCGAACATCCTGCTGCCGCTGATGGGGCCCGTCGTCGTCGGGCTCGCGGCGCAGTTCGGCCACTGACGCGCCGATGACGGTCAAGCAAACAACTTCGAAGTCCGCGCAGCCGAAACAGGTCGCGCGGGCAGGGGCAACGGACGGGAGTGCCACGTCGTCCGCTGCATTACGTTGCGGGTCGCGGAAGACGCGCCCGTCTTTTCACTGAGAGGGCACGATGGACTGGATACACAACATCTTTCACAAATCACCGGAGATAGCGCTGTTCCTGTCGCTGGCCGTGGGCTACTACATCGGCCAGATCAACTTCGGCAAATTCCAGCTGGGCGGCGTCGGCGGCTCGCTGCTGGCGGCCGTCGTGATCAGTCAGGCGGGCGTGTCGATCGACAACGGCGTGAAGGCGGTGATGTTCGCCGTTTTCATCTACGCGGTCGGCTACGACTCGGGACCGGGCTTCTTCAACTCGCTCAACCGGCGGACGCTGCGCGAGATCGCGATGGCGCTGTTTCTCGCCGTGTCGGCGCTGATCACGGTCATCATCTGCGCGAAGATTTTCCACCTGAACAAGGGGCTCGCCGCCGGGCTCGCGGGCGGTGCGCTGACGCAGTCGGCCATCATCGGCACGGCGGGCGATGCGATCGCGCGTCTCGGCCTGCCGCCCGAAGAGGTGAAGTCGCTGCAGTCGGACGTCGCGATTGCGTACGCGGTGACCTACGTGTTCGGCTCGCTCGGCGCGATCATCGTGTGCGTCAACATCCTGCCGAAGTTCATGGGTCGCGACCTGCGCTCGGCCGCGCTCGACGCCGAAGCGAAACTCGCGGGCGGCACGCCGTCGCGCGCGCCCGGGCAATTGCCCGCGCTGCCGGAGCTGGTGGGCCGCGCGTTCAAGGTCGGGCCGGCGGCGGGACGCCAGGTGTCCGACATCGAGAAAGCGGGGCAGGACTTCATTTCGATCGAGAAGATCAGGCGCGGCGGCAAGGAAGTCGAGCCTGCGCCGAACGTCGTGCTCAATGCCGACGACATCGTCCTGCTCGTCGGACGGCGCGAGGGCATGGTGCCCGTCGCGCCGATGATCGGCCCCGAGGTGTCGGACGTGACCGACGTCAGCGCCGTCATGCAGACGCGCCAGGCCGTGTTCACCGCGAAAGGCCTGAATCACACGACGATCCGCGCGGTGCGCGAAACCGTCGATCGCGATCTGCGCCACGGCGTGTACCTCGAAAGCATCACGCGCGTCGGCCAGCCTGTGCCGATCCTGCCCGAGACGCAACTCGAACACGGCGACGTGCTCACGTACTTCGGCTCCGCCAAGGACACGAAGCGCGCGGTGCAGGCGACGGGCTACGAGTTGCCGTATTCGATCAAGACCGACTTCATCTATATGGGGATCGGCCTCGTGATCGGCCTGTTGATCGGGCTGATCGTGGTCAATGTCGGCGGCGTGCCGCTCACGCTCGGCTCGGGCGGCGGCTGTCTGCTCGCGGGTCTCGTGTTCGGCTGGATGCGCGGCAAGCATCCGATGTACGGCGTAATGCCGCCCGCTGCATCGCGACTGCTGCAGGACTTCGGCCTTGCCGCGTTCGTCGCCGTGGTCGGGCTGAATTCGGGCCTGCAGGCCGTCACGACGGTCAAGCAGCTCGGCGTCACGATCTTCCTGCTCGGCGTACTCGTCACGCTGCTGCCGCTGCTTCTCACGATGCTGTTCGGCCGCTATGTGCTGCGCTACGACAACGCGGCGATTCTCGCGGGCGCGCTGTCCGGCTCGCGCAGCGCGAACCCCGCGTTCGGCGGCGTGCTGGACAAGGCCGAAAGCGCCGTGCCGACCGTGCCGTTCGCCATCACCTACGCGATTGCGAATGTGCTGCTGACGTTGCTTGGACCGCTCGTCGTCGGGCTGGTGTGAATACCGGGGCCGACGAGACGTGCGCGCCGTCGGCTCTCTCGCTTATCAGGACAGTAGCCGGTGCAGGGAGCGGGCCGATGCCCGCATGCGCGCCGGCGCATTTCCTCTTTCACTGGAGAACGCATCATGGCAAAGGACAAGGGCAACGATAAAGCTGCGCTGCAAGCACTCAGTCCGTTCGAACTGAAGGACGAGCTGATCAAGGCGGCCGGCGGCGGCGCCGTCGAGCGCCCGGCCAATCTCTCGATGCTCAACGCGGGCCGCGGCAATCCGAACTTTCTCGCGACCGTTCCGCGCTACGGCTTCTGGCAACTCGGCCTCTTCGCGATGCGCGAGTCGGAGCGTTCGTTCGCGTATCTGCCCGAGGGCGTCGGCGGCTTTCCGAAACGCGAAGGGCTCGCCGAGCGATTCGAACTTTTCCTGCGCGAGAACAAGGGGTCGCCGGGCATTTCGTTTCTCGCGGGCTGCGTGTCATACGTGCGCGATCAGCTGGGTCTGTCGGGCACCGACTTCCTCTATGAGATGTGCGAAGGCATTCTCGCGTCGAATTACCCGGTGCCCGACCGCATGCTGAAGCTGTCGGAAGTGATCGTCGGGCAATATTTGCGGCGCGAGATGATCGGCAAGTATCCGTTCGTCGGCGAGTTCGACATCTTCGCCGTCGAAGGCGGCACGGCCGCGATGACGTACATCTTCAACACGATGAAGCAGAACCATCTGATCAAGGCTGGCGACACGATCGCGCTTGGCCGGCCGATCTTCACGCCGTACATCGAGATTCCGACGCTCAACGACTACGAACTGAACGTCGTCAATCTGGATGCCGACGTCGAGAATAACTGGCAGTACTCGAATGCGGAACTCGACAAACTGCGCGATCCTAAAGTGAAGGCGTTCTTCCTCGTGAATCCGAGCAATCCGCCGTCGGTGCGGATTAGCGACGAGAGCCTCGAATACATCGCGCAGATCGTCAAGGAGCGCCCGGACCTGATCCTGCTGACGGACGACGTGTACGGCACCTTCGCCGACGACTTCGTGTCGCTGTTCGCGCTCGCGCCGAAGAACACGATTCTTGTGTACTCGTATTCGAAGTATTTCGGCGCGACGGGCTGGCGTCTCGGCACGATCGCGACGCACAAGGACAACATTCTCGACAAGCTGATTTCCGAGCTGCCGAAGGACACGAAGAAGATCCTGCACAAGCGCTACGAGTCGATCACGACGGAGCCGGACAAGCTCAAGTTCATCGACCGGCTGGTTGCCGACAGCCGCACCGTCGCGCTGAATCACACGGCGGGGCTGTCGACGCCGCAGCAGGTGCAGATGGTGCTGTTCTCGCTGTTTTCTCTGATGGACACGCCGGACGCCTACAAGAATGCGCTCAAGCGCCTGATCCGCAGCCGCAAGCGCGCGCTCTACGAAGAGATCGGCATTGCCTTCGACGAGAAGGACGCGAACCAGGTCGACTACTACACGATCCTCGACATGGAGTACTTCGGCGAGCGCGCATATGGCCGCGAGTTCGTCGACTGGCTGCTGAAGAACACCGAGGCGTCGGAGATGCTGTTCCGTCTCGCGACCGAGGCGCGCGTCGTGCTGCTGCCGGGCATGGGCTTTGGGACGAAGCATCCGTCGGGACGCGTGTCGCTGGCGAATCTCAACGAATCCGACTATCGCAAGATCGGGCGCGCGATACGCAAGCTGACGGATGATTATGTCGAACGCTATCGCAAGGAGACGGGCAAGAACCTCGTGCGCAAAGAGGTTAAATGAGAGGTCAAGTGCGAGGTCAAGTGACAATCCGGCGCGCAAAGACCGGGATGCGTCTCTTGCGCAAACGGACAGATGGGTGAATGATCGAACGATGGCCCGCCGCCCGCAGGTGCTGCTGCGCGCGGCGGGCCATTTTTCCTGCAACGTTCACTTCCGTTTCATGCGCACCGATCATGACCATTACAACGTCCAACGTCGTTCCTTGTCCTGAAGTCGAATCGCTCGATGCGATTCTTCCCGAAGAACCGCTCCTGATGATGGGTGCCGGCCCCGTGCCGATTCCCGCCGCCGTCGCGAAGGCGAATGCGATCGTCATCAACCATCTGGGCAACACGATGGCCAAGGTGGTCGGACAGGTGAAGACGATGGCCCGCTACGTGTTCCAGACGAACTCGAAGTGGGTGTTGGGCGTCGCCGGCCCGGGCTCGGCGGCGATGGAAATGGCGATCTCCAATCTCGCGTGGACGGGCACGCGCGTGCTGAGCATCAAGAACGGCTTCTTCAGCGCGCGGATGGCGGAGATGGGACGACGCGTTGGCGCGGACGTGTCGCTGCTCGAAGTCGGCGACCGCGCGGTCGCGACGCTAGAGGAGGTAGAAGAAGCGATCCGCCGCACGCGTCCCGAGATCGTGACGATCGTGCAGGGCGAGACGTCGAACACCGTCTGGAACTATCACCTGAAGGACATTGCTGCGCTGGCGAAGAAGGCGGGCGCGCTGGTCGTCGTGGATGCCGTGTGCACGCTGTCGACGATGCCGCTCGACATGGACGCGTGGGGCATCGATGCCGTGATCACGGGCGGGCAGAAGGGATTGTCGTCGATTCCGGGCGTGTCGCTGATTGCGTTTTCGGATGCGGCTTGGGAGCGCGTGAAGGGGCGCAAGGATGCGAGTCCGCACTGGTGCCTGGATGCGTCACTTGCCGAGAACTTCTGGCACAACGCGGGGTATCACTACACGGCGCCCGTGTCGGGCGTGCTCGCGTTGCACGAGGCGCTGCGGCTCGTGTGCGCGGAGACGCTGGAGAAGCGCTTCGCGCGGCATCTGAAGTGCTCGCTTGCGTTGCAGGCTGGGATCAGTGCGATGGGGTTGCAGTTGTATGCGCCTGAGGCGTGTCGGTTGAATTCCGTTGTGGGGATCGAGGTGCCTACGGGATCTGGTTCTGCGCTGACGCCTGCGGATATCTGCGGGCATATCTCGCGGTATCACCAGGTCGAGATTTCAGGATCGTTCGGGCTGCCGATCGTGCGTATCGGGCAGATGGGCGAGCAGGCTCGCGCTCATAATCTTTTTCGTACGCTGCATGCGTTTGGGCGGACTATGTCTGAGCTTGGGGTAGGGGTGGATTTGCCAGCTGGCGTGGCGGCTTTGGAGCGGGCTTTGGCCGCTGGTAGAGAGTAGGTTTTTTGTTTGTCTGCGACGCTTGTCGCGGGTTTTCGTTTTTGCTTTTTGCTGCGGTGGCATCCGCGAATTCGTATCGGTGCTTCATGCGTTGCCCCTGTGCGGGGTGGCACCTACTTTTCTTTGCAGCGGCAAAGAAAAGTAGGCAAAAGAAAGCCGCTTCAAACCTCCGGTGCCGGCAAGGATGACGCTGCGGCACGGGTTCTTTGAGCTGTCGCGCAGCGACGCAAACACTCCGTAGAAAGCCCGTAGTCAGGCGCGCGCGGCGCGAAAGGTGACATCCACTTGGGGCACATTCGGTTGGCTTGGTCTTGTCCGTTTGCCGTCGGCCCAATTGCGACGTTATGTGCTTCAGACTGTGTGTGGGGTTTTCGCGCCGTGCGCGGTTGACTGCGGGCTTTCTACAGAGTGCCAACGTTGCTGCGCGATAGCTCAACTGCGGCATGCCGAAGCGTTATCGTGGCCGACACCGGAGGTTCAAAAGCGGCTTTCTTTGGTTACTTTCTTTGCCGCGGCAAAGAAAGTAACTGCCGCCCCGCACAGGGGCAACGCGTGAAGCACGGATACGAAATCGCGGATGCCAGCTACGAAATCATGAAGGGGGCCAAGCGCAGCAAATAACCTTAAGCCGCCGCAGGCGCATTAGGCGTCCGCGCATTGCGCAAATAAAGCATGGTCGACAGAGCAACAGCAGCGGCAGCAGCAACAGCGGCAAACAGGAACACCGACCCGTAACCAAACTCACCGGCAATATAACCGGCCAGCGGCCCGGTAATCCCGAGCGACAGATCGAGAAAAACGGAATAGGCGGACAAAGCCGCGCCACGGCTAGCAGGCGGCACAAGCCCAACAGCCTCAACGCCAAGTGCAGGAAACACCAAAGCAAACCCAAACCCGGTCAACGCAGCGCCAGCAAGCGCAACATGAGGCTCAGGCGCAAGCCACAACAACAGCAACCCGAAACATTCGAAAGAGAACGAAGCAATCGCGACGCGAAACCCACCATACGTCTTGATCGTGTTAGCAAACAGCAGCCGCGCACCGATAAACAGCGTACCGAACACCGTCAACGACAACGCCGCATTGGGCCAATGCCGCGCCGCATAAAACAGCGTGATGAACGTCGCGATCGAGCCGAAGCCCGCCGAGCCGAGCGCCAGCCCGATGCCATGCGGCAACACGCGCGTGAACACGCTGCGATACGACATCCGCTCACCGTGCACGACAGGCACTGCTCCGATCCGCTGAGCAAGCGTGTAACCGAGAGCCGCCAGCGCAATCACAACAACCCCAAGCGCGAAAAAACCAACGCTATGCGAAATCCATACACCGACAGGCGCGCCGATCGCAAGCGCGCCATACGTCGCGATGC
Organism: Paraburkholderia sabiae; assembly: GCF_030412785.1. NCBI lineage: Bacteria > Pseudomonadati > Pseudomonadota > Betaproteobacteria > Burkholderiales > Burkholderiaceae > Paraburkholderia > Paraburkholderia sabiae. Next base: position 5,818,709 of record NZ_CP125295.1, on the reverse strand, counting down.
CGTTCCACGAGATCACCCGCGCATTGTTCGATGTGCCGACGCGCCCGATGCCCCACAGGATCGCCCCCGTGCCGCACAGGCTTTCGCCGAAGCCGAGCACGAGACGGCTCACCACCAGCAGACTCAGACTCAACGTCGCCCAGCGGCCAAGCAACACGGCCAGCAGCAACAGCACGCCACTCACGCCGCAGCCGATGAGGCCAATCGTCACTGTCTTCTTCGGCCCGAGCGTGTCCGCTGAACGGCCCGCGAGCGGGCGCGATGCCAGCGTCGCGAAATACTGGACGCTGATCGCGAGACCCGCGATCACGGCGCTGTAGCCCAGGTCGTCGTGGACGTAACCCGGCAGCACGGCAAGCGGAATGCCGATCGTCAGGTAACAAAGAAACGTGAAGAAAACGACCGGAATGATCTGCAAAGTGGTCGCAAATTCGCTGCGCGGCGTAGCGGAGTCGGCGGACATGGGGAAAACGAGACTTGAATTTGGCGGGGACCCATGATTTTCACATGGAACCGATTCCCTTGCAGCCTTCGCTTAATAATTTTCTTACCCAAATATCGGGCTTTTCAGCCGATCTGACGGGTTTCCATCAATTTCCCCGATGTTCGCGTCCCGTCTTTTCGTGGCGTCGAGTCAATCTTCATGTCTGATTCACGTCAAAATCAATGAAGAAAGCTCATAAGCGACATGAGCGGTATAAGCCTGGGCATGCGCGGCTGTCTCAATTTATCGCTCCAGCTGTATGTCCCCCATGCGATCGGGCCTATGGGTTGTGAATATTGATGATGCTACTTTTCGAACCATCAGCCGCACCGTCCGCATTCCCCACGCGGACGCGAACAACCGAAACGAGCACGAGACATGAGCCAGCCGATCCGCTTCTACCATCGCAACGCGATCCGTGAAATCACCGACGCGCCCGTCACCCGCACCGTTCTCCAATACCTGCGCGAAGACGCGCGCTGCACAGGCACCAAGGAAGGCTGCGCTGAAGGCGACTGCGGCGCGTGCACGGTCGTGGTCGGCGAGCGCAACGACAATGGCGGCGTCAGCTTCAAGGCGGTCAACGCGTGCATCCAGTTTCTGCCGACGCTCGACGGCAAGGCGCTCTTCACCGTCGAAGACCTGCGCCAGCCGGACGGCAGCCTCCATCCCGTGCAGGAAGCGATGGTCGAGTGCCACGGCTCGCAATGCGGCTTCTGCACGCCGGGCTTCGTGATGTCGATGTGGTCGATGTACGAGAAGCACGGCCACGAGCATGCGTGCGCGAACAAGACTGTGCCGAACCGCGCCGACATCGCCAACGCGCTGACGGGCAATCTGTGCCGCTGCACGGGCTATCGGCCGATCATCGAGGCGGCCGAGCGCATGTTCCAGCTGCCCGCGCCGAAAGCGCCCGTCGACGTGAAGGCGCTCGCGCAGAAACTCGCGACGCTCGAACGCGGCGACACCTTCCACTACGAACACAACGGCCAGCAGTTCGACGCGCCGCGCACCGTCGCCGCGCTCGCGCAGATCAAGGCCGCGGCGCCGAACACGCGGATTCTCGCGGGCAGCACCGACATCGGCCTGTGGGTCACGAAGATGATGCGCGACCTCGGTCATATCGTGTACGTCGGCCAGATCGCCGAGATGCAGAAGATCGACGTCACGGAAGACTGGATCTCGATTGGCGCGGGCGTGACCGTCGAGCGCGCGTACGCCGAACTGGCGAAGCAATATCCCGAACTGACCGAGATGTGGCAGCGCTTCGCATCGCTGCCGATCCGCAACGCAGGCACGCTCGGCGGCAATGTCGCGAACGGCTCGCCGATCGGCGATTCGATGCCGGGCCTGATCGCGCTTGGCGCACGCGTCGTGTTGCGCGGCAAGGACGTCGAACGCGAGCTGCCGCTCGAAGACCTGTACCTCGCGTATCAGAAGAAGGACATGGCCGAGCACGAGTTCGTCGTCGGCCTGAAGGTGCCCGCGCGCAACGCAGCGCGCAAGAACTTCCAGTTCCGCACATACAAGATTTCGAAGCGCTTCGACTCGGATATTTCGGCCGTGTGCGCCGCGTTCTCGTTCATCGCCGATGGCGAAGCGATCCGCGAGCCGCGCATCGCGTTCGGCGGGATGGCCGCGACGCCGAAGCGCGCGACGCATGCCGAAGCCGCGCTCGCCGACAACGACTGGCACGAAGCCACCGCGCAGATCGCGATGCTCGCGCTCGCGAAGGACTATCAGCCGCTGTCCGACATGCGCGCCACCAGCGACTACCGCCTCGAAACCGCGAAGAACACGCTGTATCGCTTCTGGCTCGAAACGCGCCCGAACAATCCGCTGCAAAAGGGCGCGCTCGATGTGCGCGCCGTGCTGGCAGCGGGCGCGGAAGCGTCGGAAGCCTGATCGCGAACGGATCGAATACGGAGAACCAGCAGAATGAACCAGCAAGCCGAACCGTTCCTCAAAGACGCGAAGGAACTCGCCGACTTCACGCAAGTGCACGTGTCGCGTCCGCACGAATCCGCGCATCTGCATGTGAGCGGCCGCGCCACTTACACCGACGACATCCCCGAACTCGCGGGCACGCTGCACGCGGCGCTCGGCCTGTCGCCGAAAGCGCACGCAAAGATCGTGTCGATGTCGTTCGACAAGGTGCGCGCGACGCCCGGCGTCGTCGCCGTCTTCACCGCGGACGACATTCCCGGCCACAACGACTGCGCGCCCATCGTCAAAGGCGACGATCCGATTCTCGCCGACGGCATCGTCCAGTATGTCGGCCAGCCGATGTTCATCGTCGTCGCGACGTCGCACGATGCAGCGCGTCTCGGCGCGCGTCGCGCGGACATCGAATTCGAGGAACTGCCTGCCGTGCTGACGGCGCAGCAGGCGCGTGCCGCGAACCAGAGCGTCATCCCGCCGATGAAGCTCGCGCGCGGCGATGCCGCGTCGAAACTGCAGCACGCGGCGCATCGCGAAGCGGGCGAAATGCTGCTTGGCGGCCAGGAGCAGTTCTATCTGGAAGGACAGATTTCGTACGCGGTGCCGAAGGACGACGACGGCATGCACGTCTGGTGCTCGACGCAGCACCCGACTGAAATGCAGCATCTCGTTTCGCACATGCTGGGCGTGCATTCGCACAACGTGCTGGTCGAATGCCGGCGGATGGGCGGCGGCTTCGGCGGCAAAGAATCGCAATCGGGCCTGTTCGCATGCTGCGCGTCGCTGGCCGCGTGGAAGCTGCTGTGTCCCGTGAAGCTGCGCCCGGACCGCGACGACGACATGATGGTCACCGGCAAGCGCCACGATTTCCACTACACGTACGACGTCGGCTACGACGACGAAGGTTTGATCGAAGGCGTGTCCGTCGACATGACCTCGCGCTGCGGCTTTTCCGCCGACCTGTCCGGTCCCGTGTTGACGCGCGCCGTGTGCCACTTCGATAACGCGTACTTCCTGTCGGACGTGGCGATCGACGGCTTCTGCGGCAAGACGAATACGCAGTCGAACACGGCGTTTCGCGGTTTCGGCGGCCCGCAAGGCGCGTTCGCGATCGAGTACATCATGGACGACGTCGCGCGTTCGCTCGGCAAGGATTCGCTCGACGTGCGCCGCCGCAACCTGTACGGCAAGACGGAACGCAACCAGACGCCGTATGGTCAGGTCGTCGAAGACAACGTGATTCACGAACTGATCGACGAACTCGAAGCGACGAGCGATTACCGCAAGCGCCGCGCCGAAGTGCTCGAATTCAACCGCAACAACCAGGTGCTGAAAAAGGGTCTCGCGCTCACGCCCGTCAAGTTCGGCATCGCGTTCAACGTCACGCACTTCAATCAGGCAGGCGCGCTCGTTCATATCTATACCGATGGCTCAGTGCTCGTGAATCACGGCGGCACGGAAATGGGCCAGGGCTTGAACACGAAGGTCGCGCAGGTCGTTGCGCATGAACTCGGCGTGAGCTTCAGCCGCGTACGCGTGACGGCGACGGATACGTCGAAGGTCGCGAATACGTCGGCGACGGCGGCATCGACGGGTTCGGACCTGAACGGCAAGGCCGCGCAGGACGCCGCGCGTCAGTTGCGCGAGCGCCTCGCCGCGTTCGCCGCCGACAAGTTCGGCGCAGGTGAAGTCGCGCCGACACAGGTGCGCTTCGCGGGCGACTGCGTGCTGGTCGGCGATGCCATCGTGCCGTTCGAGGAAGTGATCGCGAAGGCGTATCTCGCGCGCGTGCAGTTGTGGTCCGATGGTTTTTACGCGACGCCGAAGCTCTACTGGGATCAGGCGAAGCTGCAGGGCCGGCCGTTCTTCTACTACTCGTACGGCGCGGCTGTGTCGGAAGTCGTGATCGATACGTTGACGGGCGAAATGCGCGTGCTGCGCGCGGATGCGCTGCATGACGTGGGCGCGTCGCTGAATCCTGCCATTGACGTCGGTCAGGTCGAAGGCGGTTTCATTCAGGGCATGGGCTGGCTGACGACGGAAGAGCTGTGGTGGAACGCGGGCGGCAAGCTGATGACGCACGCGCCGTCCACCTACAAGATTCCGACCGTCAACGACACGCCGCCCGATTTCCGCGTGCGCCTGTTCAAGAACCGCAACGCGGAAGACAGCATCCATCGCTCGAAGGCGACGGGCGAGCCGCCGCTGTTGCTGCCGTTCTCGGTGTTCTTCGCGATCCGCGACGCAGTAGCTGCCGTCGGCGATTACAAGGTGAATCCGCCGCTGAACGCGCCCGCGACGGGCGAAGAAATTCTCAAGGCGATTCGCGCGGTGCGCGCCGCCGCCTGAACGTTGTATGAGCGCGTGGACCTTCTTTACGAAAGGACGCTTGACATGATGCACGTTCCGACTTTCGCCGACATGCCCGTTCAGGTCGGGCGACGCAGTGGTCACGCGACGAAGCTGCCGCCGCCGATGCACGTCGTCCTGTTTGGCGCGGGCCATGTTGGCCATGCGCTGGTTTCGCTGCTCGGCCGCTTGCCGTGCGTGGTGCAATGGGTCGACGAGCGCGACGAGCTGTTTCCCGACGAAGTGCCCGCGAACGTGCAGGTCGAGGCCACCGATACGCCCGATGCGATCGTCGACGAAGCGCCAGCCGGCACCTACTTTCTCGTGATGACGCACAACCACGCGCTCGATTTCGCGCTTGCCGAGCGCATCATGCGGCGGCGCGATTTCACGTACTTCGGGATGATCGGCTCGAAGACGAAACGGGTGAAGTTCGAGCGTCGTCTGATCGATCGCGGTGTGGATCCGCAGCGTCTGTTCGAGATGACGTGTCCGATTGGCGTGCCGGGTATCGTCGACAAGGCGCCGCCGTCGATTGCCGTCGCCGTGTGCGCCGAACTGCTGCAAGTGCGTTCGCAGCAGATTTCGCTCGCCGATTTTGCGTCTGCTCAGGAGGCGGACTGCGTCGACGTTTGATCTACTGACCGATTTCTCCAACGGGCGCAGCGGGCAGACTCGCGGCGCCTGTTTTTTTCTGCGCGCCTGCTTCCTTCGCCGCGCCCCGCGCGCGCTTCGGCTTCTTCGCCACCAGCATCTCCGACACCTGCGCCATCAAGCCGCGCAGCCACGCGATATCGCTTGGCCGGTCCGGCTGCGGATGCCACATCTGATAGCACTTGATACGCGGAAACGGAATCGGCACATCGACGACGGCAAGCGGCAACATCTCCGCATAGTGCAGCGCGAAGCGGCGCGTCGTCGTGAAGATCAGGTCCGATTGCAGCAGCACTTGCGGCACGAGGCCGAAGTACGGCAGCGTCGCGACGATCCGGCGCGCCGCGTGTGCGCGCGCAAAGCCCGTGTCGATGGCGCCGCCGCGCGCGCCGCTGTAGTGCGCGGGCGCAAGATGCGGCGCGGCGAGATACGCGTCGCGCGTGAGCGGCGCCTTCGCCAGCGGATGATCGGCGCGCATCATGCACACGACGGTATCGGAGAACAGATCGCTGCGCTCGAAGCGCACATCGGGCTTCGGCCAGTTGCCGATCACGAGATCGAGTTCGCCCGTATCGAGTGCCGACGTGTGATCGAACAGCGGTCCAAGCGACTCGATTTCGAGCCGCGCATGCGGCGCCGCCTCGCGAAACTGCGCGATCACGGTCGGCATGAAAAAGTCGTTCAGATAATCCGGCGCGGCGATGCGGAACGTGCGGCGCGAGCGCGCCGGATCGAAATCGCCATGCGGCGTCGCGACGAAATCGACATCGCGCAGTACCTTTTGCGCGGCCGCAAGCAGCGATTCGCCGTATTCCGTCGGCACCATGCCCGACTTGCCGCGTACAAGAATCGGATCGTTCAGCGTTTCGCGCAGCTTGCGCAGCGCAGTGCTGATGGCGGGCTGCGTCTGGTTCAGCCGCAGCGCCGTCTGCGTGACGCTGCGCTCGACGAGCAGCGTGCGCAGCACGCGCACGAGCCAGATATCGAGTGAAGCGGCGGTGTCGTCGTCCATGAATCGGCGGGGCGGGGGAGGCCCGTTGAAGGCTTTCGGATACTTGTATCAGGCGATGCTCGCGTGGGCGGCGGCGTCTTCGGCGGACGCCGCGCCGCACGCGCGTACGAAGCTATAACCTTATGCCCGTTTGCCCTGCTCGGGCCATAGTGCGTGCCCTATGCCGGGCATCAGGGCCGCTGGTCCGACAACATCATTGAGTTGAGCAGCCGTTTGCCGAAGCCGGTTCAGGCCTGCGCCAGACCTTTCGGCAGCGACGTAATCCGCTTCACTTCCTTCGATTCGAGCCAGTTCGGCGTGCGCGCGCAATAGAGCACCATCGGCAGCGCGTCTTCGCCCCAGAACAGCTGCTTGTTCAGCCAGAACGTCGGCACGCCGAACACACCGATCGCAATTGCGTCGGCGCTGTTGCGCATCATCTGCGCGCGCGTCGCTTCGCGTTCGATCAGTTCCTGTCCGTTGGGCACATGCAGCCGTTCGCACAGTGCCGCGAAGCCCTCGGGAGTCGACGGATCGCGGCCGTCGCGCCAGATGAAGCGGAAAATCTCGCGCACTGTTTGCAGGTCGGAGCCGAGCGCGACGGACAGCAGCATCGGCTTCAGTGAATCGAACGGATGCGACGGAGGCATGCGGAACGGTATGCCCAGCTGCTCCGCGCGAAACAGCGCGTACCGGTACGTGAAAATGCGTTTCGCGGGCACGTCGTAGGCGACCCGCTGGCCCCAGTGGCGATACAGCTCGTTCAGGAACACGGGCGTCAGCACGAACGGCAGTTCAGGCCATTTGTCGTGCTGTTCCAGCAGCAGATACGAGAACGGTGAGACAAAGTCGTAAAACCACAGTGGCTGCGTGGCGTCGATGCCATCGGTCATGATGTCTCCCGGTTGCCGGAATTGGCGGGCTGTCGGCGATGCCGCGCGTCAGCCCGTTCTGGTTGTTTCGATCTTACGCGGAGCAAGCCCCGTGCGCATCATTTGACGAAATGCCGTTGCGGCAGCGTCTCTCCGTCGTTTGTCCGTGTGCGCGGACGATGCGCCGCTAGCGGTTCTCGCCGCCTTCGCGGCCTTCGTCGTCGCGGCCGATGGGCGCGGCGTGGCCTTCGTGCATGGCCGCGCGCGCTTCGGCGCGGCTCACACCGCCTGCGTCGGACGAATCCGCCGATTCCGCCGCACCCGCTGCGCCGCCCGCGTCGCGCGCCGCGGCCGCTTCCGAATCGCGCGTGAGGCGCGCCCGCACGAAGCCGATATGCTCGCGCAACACGTAGAACTGATCGGCATACGCGAGCGGCATCTTCAGCCCGTTGACCGATTCCTCGATCTTGTCGAGCCTCACGATCAGCGCCTCGCGCTCGGCCGCCGACGTGTCGCTGAGCGCTTCGCGCTCGATCGCGATCAGCGCGCCGTACCAGCGGTAGATGCGCGATTTCACACGCCACGCATACAGCGACGGCACGAGCCGCAGGCCCGGAATCAGCACGACGATGATCGGAACCAGCACCACCAGCAGCCGGTCCGCGAGACTCGCGAGCCAGAACGGCAGCATCCGGTAGAGAAAGCCCTTGCCCGACTTGTAGTAGCGCGCGGCGTCGTCGCTGATCGGGAAATCATGCGCGAGCGGGGCGGGGAATTCGCCCGCCTTCTGGAGCGCCGTCGCCTTGCCGTGCACCTCGCGCGCGGCTTCGATCAGCAGATCCGACAACGCGGGATGCAGCGAGTCGCGCGCGACCAGTTCGGCCGTCGGCGCGATCATGTGCAGCGTGGTCGACGGCAGGTTCTTGCCGAGATCGAACGAGCCCATCGGCATGTCGAGCGTCGTCAGATACGGAAAGCGCTTCGCATACGCGTTCGCCTGCGTGAAGTCGTAGAACTGCACGCCCGCCGTGCGATACAGCTTGCCCATCACGGGCGGCTGCGCGGAATCGCCCGTCAGGATCGCCGCGTCGATCTTGCCTTCCGTCAACGCGCGGGCGGCATCGTCGCCGGAGAGCGGCAGCAGTTTCGTCGGGCCGTCGGGCGTGATGCCGTTCGCCTTCAGCAACTGCAGGGCGAGTTCGCGGGTACCACTGCCTTCGACGCCGATCGCGATGCGCTTGCCCTTGAACTCGGACAGCAGCGTGACCATCGGCCCGCGATAGAAGATCGCGACGGGCACGTACGCGACGCTGCCGAGCGACATCAGATCGTCGGTCGATTTGGACGGCGCGATGCCGTCCTGCACGAAGCCGACATCGACGTTCGCGTGCGAGTCGGTCAGACGCCGGTAGTTGTCGAGCGAGCCTTCCGTCTCCAGCACGTTGAGCGTGATCCGGTTGCGCGCGAGGACTTCCTTGTACTTCTGCGCGGCGACCCAGAAGGTGCTGCCTTTCGGGCCGGCCGCCATCGTCAGCGTATCCGGCGGCGCAGGCTGGATCAGGCGCACGGCGACATAGATCGCGATGGCGCTGATGATCAGGATCGGGCCGAACGAGACGGCGAGATCGCGCCACGAAATCGCCACGAAACGGGCGACGAGCTTGGGCGGCTTGCGTTCGGCGGTGCGTTCCGGGCGACGTCCGTCGGAAGGCTTCATGGGAATGCTGGGCGGTCGGGTGGATGATTTCGCGCCGATGGTACATGAGATTGACGGCGCGGCGGCGCGTCGGGCGGGCTGGGCGGGCTGTAAACGCGTAACAAAAAGTGACCTGCGAGTGACCTGCGAGTGACCTGCGAGTGACCCGCCTTGCGATCCGGAAAGCTGCGACAGCTTGCAGACTGTGGGAATCAGGTGCCGAGCGCTGCTCACGAAATCCGCATAAGTGTCAACAGAAACCGTGCGTCACGCGCGATATCCTTTGCAGAACTTGCGCGGCTAGATTACATTGGCATCGCTGCCGCGAATCGACGTTGGCGCAGCGCGACCCGGCCGACTCAAGAGACCAGGGCACGCTGCCAACCGCGCGGCGCACGGCGGGTGTCATGCATCGTCGCGCAAGATGGATCGCGCCAGCCGTCACCACTTCCAATGCCTCTCGCAGACCGTGACAACGCTCCAGGCTCGCCATTGCCTCGTTGCGCCTTCGTGCGCGCGCGCAAGCGGGCCGTCCGTAGTCGTAACCAAGCCGCAACTGAAACGCGGTCCAAACCAAGCAAAAGGAGAAGTTATGAAATCGGTCGATTTTCTGAAGGCAGTGGGTGGTGTTGTCGCAATGGTCGTCGCATGCCACACGTATGCCCAGGCAAGCGACTCCACGGCAACGGGCACGACGGCGACTGCACCCGCCGCGAACTCGAAGGCCGTCAAGAAGCAGGACCGCGCGCTCGGCAAGAAGGTCCGTTCGGCTCTCGCCAAGACGCAAGGCCTCGACGTGTCGGCGATCAACGTTCGCGCCCGTAGCGGCGCAGTCACGCTGACGGGCACGGCGCCCGACAACGACCAGATCCAGAAGGCCGGCGACGTCGCGAAGGGCGTGGCAGGCGTGACGTCGGTGTCGAACAAGATCAACGTCCAGCAGCAGTAAGCGGCGCGGGCCGCGCCAGCGCGCGGCAGATTGCGGCGTGCTTACCGGTCAGAATGACAAGCGGGCTCCCGTTCGAAACGGGAGCCCGTTTTGTTTTGTACGGCGTCGCTCGTCGTCGTGCCGCACGTGCTCTACGAAACGGGACGCGCTCCAACGCCGTCTCTTCGCATGGACGTCGCCTGCCTCGGACGGCAAAGCCGCGCGCAGCGGGCATCGGCAGTCGATTGCGGGTTGCGCCGCGCGCTTTGCTGACTATTGTTTGTCTCCAGATCGGGACGCCGCCTGCGGACCCGGCGCGCGTCTGCATGTCGGTAAATCCGCGCCGCGAAAGGCCAGAAAGGGCGTCGCCGCGAAGTGCGACAAATCGGCCCAAAACTTGCATTGGAGCAGCCGCCGCAACCGCGCCCCGGACGCCAGTTGGATGAAGTCGCAACTAATTGGTAATCGCTGAAGGGCGCGACGCGGCGTCGACAACAAGACACAAGACAATGGAGACGACTATGACAGGGAAACTGTTGTTCGGACGTACTGCCACTGCCCTTTGCATCGCCACGACCTCGATCCTGCTCGCCGCGTGTGGCCACGGCGACGATCACAACAACCCCACGACCAACGCGCTGCCAGCGTTCATCGTATCGGGCAGCGTCACCACGACGAGCTACGACGGCAACAGCGACGACCTGCTGACGGGCGGCCTCGGCAAGTCAGGCATCGGTTCCGCGACGGCGCCCGCGTTCGCCAACGCCGCGAGTCCGACACCCGCCGAACTGCGGCGGCTTGCGATCTGGTCGAACTATCGGGCGCTGGTCGACATGTCGGCGAATGGCGGATACGGGCGCTTCTGGGGGCCCAACGTCGATCTGAACGGCAACGACACGCTCGGCGAAGGCAAGATCGCGGGCACCGAGTATCTCGCCTACGCCGACAACGGCAGCGGCAAGCAGAACGTGACCTTGATGGTCCAGGTGCCCAACACGTTCGATCCGAACAATCCGTGCATCGTCACGGCGACATCGTCCGGTTCGCGCGGCGTGTACGGCGCGATTTCGGCTGCGGGCGAGTGGGGCCTCAAGCGCGGCTGCGCCGTCGCCTACACCGACAAGGGCAGCGGCAACGGCGCCGAAGAGATGGAGACGGGCCTCGTCACGCTGATGAACGGCACGCTGTCGGCGGCTGCGGGCGCGGGCAGCAAAAGTCTCTTCACGGCGGACGTGACATCGAGCGCACTGGCGTCGTTCAACACCGGCTTTCCGAACCGCTACGCGTTCAAGCACGCGCACTCGCAGCAGAACCCGGAGCAGGACTGGGGCCGCGACACGCTCGAAGCAATCCAGTTCGCGTACTGGGCGATCAACCAGCAGTTCGCGCCGACGATCAACAACAACGCGCAGCAGCATGGCGTGCGCTACAGCGCGGGCAGCATCACGACGATCGCGGCGTCCGTCAGCAACGGCGGCGGCGCGTCGCTCGCCGCTGCCGAGCAGGACACGCAAGGCTGGATCACGGCCGTCGTGGTCGGCGAGCCGCAGATCAATCTGAACATGGCGTCGTCGGCGAAGGTGTTCGAAGGCGGCGTGGCGATTCCCGCAGCGGGCGCGCCGCTCGCCGACTACATGACTTACGCGAATCTGCTGCAGCCGTGCGCGGCGGACGCGACGGCAGCGACAGGCGCACCGTATCTGACCGCGTTGCCGCTCGCGACCACGCAGGCGATCCGCTCGGCGCGCTGCGCATCGCTGGCGGCGAGTGGCGTCGTCAGCGGCGCGGACGTGACGAGCCAGGCCAACGACGCCCTCGCGAAGCTGCACGCCGCCGGCTACGAAGCCGACTCGGACGTGCTACATGCGCCAATGTGGGATTCGCAGGCCGTGCCCGCCGTCGCCGTCACGTATGCGAACGCGTACACGAAGTCGAGCGTGACCGACAACCTGTGCGACTTCAGCTTCGGCACGACGAACGCGACGACGGGCGCAGCGGGTGCCACGCCCGCCGCGTCGCCGATGCTCGCCGTGTTCGGTCTCGGCAACGGCGTGCCGCCCACCAACGGCATCAACCTCGTCTACAACGTTTCGCCCGCGGGCGGCGCGGATCACCGCCTCGCGACAGCCGACGCCGCCTTCACGGGCGCCGCGTGTCTGCGCGCGTTGTGGACATCGGGCGACACCCGCATGCAGCAGAACGTCAATGCGATCCGCGTGAACGCGAACCTGCATGGCAAGCCCGCCATCATCGTCCAGGGACGCAGCGATGCGCTCGTGCCCGTGAACCACGCATCGCGCGCGTATCTGGCGATGAACAACATCACGGAAGGTTCAAAGAGCCAGCTGTCGTTCTATGAGGTGATGAACGGCCAGCACTTCGATGCTTTCCTGAGCGTGGCCGGCTTCGATACGCGCTTCATCCCCGTGCACTACTACAACGTGCAGGCGTTGAACCTGATGTGGAATCACCTGAAGAGCGGTGCGGCGCTGCCGCCTTCGCAGGTGATCCGCACGGTGCCGCGCGGCGGCACGGCGGGTTCCGCGCCCGCGCTCACGACGGCCAATCTGCCGGCGATTTCGATGAGCCCGGGAGCGAATGCGATTCAGGTGGCAGCGGGCGCAGTGAACGTGCCCAAGTGATTCGCGCCGGCCTGTGAGTGCCCGGCGCAGCGTCGCGCGGACCGCCGTTTGTTGCAGCAGGAGACGGCGGTGCGTGTGACGCGCGCATGACACCCGCGCGGACGGAATGCGCCATGAGGGGCGCGTCTCGTCCATAGGCGACGGACCTTCGGTTTTGTGCGCCGTGACACACTTTTTACCCGTCGGGTACGGTACTGTGAAGCTATCGATGTTTGCCCGAGACGGCTATGAACACGACCCGCTTCATATACACCGATCTTCCCATCGGCGAACGCGCGGCGTTCGAATTGGTGTGTGCGCGTCACGGTTTCGCACCCACCCATTTCGACATCAGCGCAAGCGACGATCCCGACGACAGATCACATCACTCGCGTCTTCTGACGATACGGCGCGGCGGCTGGGCGCAGTCGTATCACGAGGATACGGCAGGGCACTGGGTGCGCCAGTTCGAGACCGACCTGAACTGCCGCTTCTTCAAATGATCCGCCGCACGCGGCCGGCGTAAGCGCTGGCCGTCTTCAGGCAATCACGAGCCTCACGCCGACGAGCGTCAGCGTGGCGGCGAGCAGATTGCGCAGCAGTTTTTCGGGCGCCTTCGACGACAGGTAGCTTCCGATCACGATGCCCGGCAGCGAGCCGACCAGAAGCGACAGCAGCATCGACCAGTCGATCGAACCGAGCAGCCAGTGGCCTGCGCCCGCCAGCAGCGTGAGCGGCACGGCATGCGCGATATCGGAGCCGACGATGCGCGTGGTCGGCAGCATCGGATAGAGCAGCAGGAGCACCGTGACGCCGATCGCGCCTGCGCCGACCGACGTCAGCGACACCAGCACACCGAGCACGGCGCCCGTCAGCATCGTCAGCCCGAGCGTGCTGCCCTGGCCCGTCGCGCGCTTGCGCGCAGCCGCGAATGCCGTCAACTGCGGACGGAACACCAGCGCGACGGCCGTGATGAGCAGCGCCACGCCGAGCACGACCGAAATCAGATGGCCACCGCGCGCCGAACCCATCCCGTAGCGATGCAGCAGGATCAGCGTGATCGTGGCGGCGGGGACGCTGCCCGCGGCAAGACGCAAGGTCACCTGCCAGTCGATCGAACCCTTCACCCCATGCACGAGCGTGCCCGTCGCCTTGGTAGCGGCGGCGTACAGCAGATCCGTGCCGACGGCCGTCGCGGGATGGACGTTGAAGAGCAGCACGAGGATCGGCGTCATCAGCGAGCCGCCGCCGACGCCCGTCAGCCCGACCAGAAAGCCGACAAAGAGGCCGGATGCGGAAAACAGGAGATCGATGTGGGGAAGTGCCATTGCGCGGACCGCGGACGGTCGTAAAAGGTTGCGGGCAAGCTTGCCGGTACTGTCGCCAGAGCGCCGCGCCTCGGGGCTCCGTTCGTCAGTCGAGTCGGTTGGAGTCGGTCGAAACGACGGTCGGCGGCGCGGCGAAAGTCCGCTATTGTCGCAAAACCGGCGCCGCCGCGTACGATTGCGAGCCGATGCCCGATATCAGGGTTGTCCCGACAGTCGGCTTACAATAACCGTTTCGAGCGCCAGGGTGTGCCGCGCGGTGCGCCCGCTGCCCGTCCGTCGCGCGCGCTTTCTCGCGTTTTTCCATCCGCAGACCGATAAAAATGAATCCCGGCGTCGCCTACGCATTGCTCGCGTTCACTCTGTGGGGACTGTTTCCCGTCTACTTCAAGTCGCTGCATCAGATTTCGCCGGTGGAGATGCTCGCCCACCGGATGGTGTGGTCGATGCTGTTCCTCTTTATCGTCCTCACCGTGCGCCAGCAGTGGCGGTGGCTCGCGCCTGTGCTGCGCGATCACCGGCTGCTCGGGCGCTTCGCCGCGAGTGCGCTGTTGCTGTCGACGAACTGGGGCATCTATATCTGGGCCGTCAACGCGGGGCATATCGTCGAGGCGAGCCTTGGGTATTTCATCAATCCGCTGATCAACGTGCTGTTCGGCCTCGCGTTTCTCGGCGAGCGGCTGCGGCGCGTGCAGTGGTTTTCCGTGGCGATCGCAGCGTGCGGCGTGCTGTACCTCACGTGGCAGAACGGCCATCCGCCGTGGATCAGCCTTGCGCTGGCATTCAGCTTCGCGGGCTATGGGCTGTTGCGCAAGACGGCGCAACTGGGCGCGCTCGAAGGACTGACGCTCGAAACGGTGCTGCTGTTTCCCGTTGCTGTGCTGTATCTGTTCTTCGCGTCGTCGCATGGGGAGAGCGGGTTCGGCGCGGCGACCGTCGGCGTGAAGGTGTTGCTGGCGCTCGCCGGACCGATCACGGCTGTGCCGCTGCTGCTGTTCGCGGCGGGCGCGCGGCGCATCCCGCTGTCGATGCTCGGCCTGATCCAGTACGTGACGCCGTCGCTGCAACTGCTGATTGGCGTGCTGATTTATCGCGAGCCGTTCGGGCAGACTCAGCTGATCGGCTATGGCGCGATCTGGGTTGCGCTGGCGCTGTATTCGCTCGAAGGATTGTGGCGCGCGCGGTTTGCGCGCGCCTGATGGATGGCGTCAGATGGATGGCGTCAGATCGCGCGTTTGATTTCGACGACGCCGAATGCGGCGAGCGCGAGGCCCGCGATGCGGTCGATGATCACACGCAGCTTGTGACCGATCGCATGCCGCGCGAGCGACACGGCCGTCACGAGGAAGCACCACCACGCGATCGATCCGCAGAACACGCCGAACACCGTCGTGAGCGCGACGCTCGATGAAAACGGTCCGCGCGGCGCGAGCGTCGTGAAGAGGGCGGCGAACATGATGACCGTTTGCGGATTGGTGAGGGTGAGCAGCAATGCGCTGGCGAAGGCTTTTAATGCGCCTGCGTGGCCGATGTTGGCGAGTTTGCCGTTCTCGTTGTTCTTGCTGCTGTCCTCGGGGACTTTTTGCAGCATCGTGCGGACGCCGAGGTAGAGCAGGAAGAGTCCTGCAATGATGTGCAGCGGTTTGTCGTAGGCCAGCATGAAGTGCGATACCGACACGAGCCCTAGCGCTGCGATCAGGCCGTAGAAGGCGTCGCCGGATGCTATGCCGAAGCCGATTGCCAGGCCCGCGCGGGGGCCGTCCGTTAGCGTCCGGCGGATGCAGAGCATGCCCATCGGGCCGACTGGGGCGGCTACTGCCAGGCCGACTCCGGCGGCGGTTAGAAATAGTGCTGTGCTGAACATGTTTGTGCTCCGTTTGGTTTTTTTGTCTGCGACGCTTTGGCGGTATTTTGCCTCTTTACGATGGCATCCGCTTTATGTCTTTGGTTCGCTAGCGTTGCCCCTGTGCGGGGCGGCAGTTACTTTCTTTGCCGCGGCAAAGAAAGTAACCAAAGAAAGCCGCTTTTGAACCTCCGGTGCCTGCCAGGATAGCGCTGCGGCACACCGCAGCTGAGCTGTCGCGTAGCGACGCAAACACTCCGTAGAACGCCCGTAGTCAACTGCGCGCGGCGCGAAAGATGACATCCACCTGGGGCACATTCGGTCGGCTTGTTTTTGTGTGTTGCCGTCGGTTTGATTGCGGCGGTATGTGCTCCAGACGGTGTGTGGGGTTTTCGCGCCGTGCGCAGTTGACTACGGGCGTTCTACAGAGTGCGGCCATCGCTGCGCAATTGCTCAACTGCGGCATGCCGAAGCGCCATCCTGGCTGGCACCGGAGGTTTGAAGCGGCTTTCTTTTGCCTACTTTTCTTTGCCGCTGCAAAGAAAAGTAGGTGCCGCCCCGCACAGGGGCAACGCATGAAGCACCGATACGAATTCGCGGATGCCAACGCCAGGCAAATCAAACCGCAACCGAACCGGAACCCTCTCGATCCCGATGATGATCCGCAGCCAAAAACATATACATAGCGGGCACAACAAAAAGAGTGAAAAGAGTCCCAATAGAAAGCCCAGAAAAAATCACAAGTCCCATGGCATTCCGCCCGGCCGCGCCGGCCCCAGAGGCGATAACGAGAGGCAAAACCCCGAGCACCATAGCCGCAGTAGTCATCAAAATAGGCCGCAACCGCACAGCGGCAGCTTCCTCGAGAGCCTCGCGCTTAGCGCGCCCAGCCCGCTGCAACTCATTGGCAAACTGCACGATCAAAATGCCATGCTTGCTAACAAGCCCCATCAAGGTAACAAGCCCGACCTGCGTATAAATATTGAGCGTCGAAATCCCGACGTTAATAAAAATCAGCGCACCGAACAAAGCCATAGGCACAGACACAAGAATCACAACAGGATCACGAAAGCTCTCGAACTGCGCGGCAAGCGCGAGAAACACGATGATCGTTGCGAACATCAACGTGATGACGAAGCCGCCCGACTCCTGCACGAACTGCCGCGACAACCCCGAATAATCCGCGCTATAACCGGTCGGCGCCGCATCCGTCGTAGCCTTGCGCAGAAAATCGAGCACCTCGCCCTGCGAAATCCCCGGCGCAATCACGCCGGAAATCGTCGCCGAGTTCAACTGCTGAAAGTGATTGATCGATTCAGGCACAACGTTCTGCTTCAGATGCGTAACCGTCGATGCAGGAATCACGCTGCCATCCGGCGTGCGCAAATAATAGTCGAGCACCTGCGACGGATTCAGCCGGTCCGTTTGCAACACCTGCGGAATCACCTTGTACGAGCGCCCCGCAATCGAAAAGTAGTTCACATAGTTGCCGCCAAGCGCCGCGCCCAGTGTCTGCCCGACATCGCTCTGTGTAAGCCCGAGCGACGCCACCTTGTCGCGATCCACCACCAGCACGCTCTCCGGCTTGTCGATCTTCAGATCGCTATCGACGAAGAAGAACATGCCGCTTTCGCGCGCTTTTTGCAGCACCGTCTGCGAGACTTCGTTGAGGTTTTCGAACGGTTCCGTCGTGCTGATCACGAACTGCACGGGCAAGCCCTGCGCACCCGGCAACGGCGGAAACTGGAACGCCGCGACGCGCGCGCCCGCAATGCCGTTCCACTTCTGCTGCAATTCCTGCTGCAGTTGCGTCGCGTTTTTCTTGCGCTTGTCCCACGTCTTGAACAGCACGCCGCCGATACCCTGATTCAACGTCGGTGCGCCCGTCAGCTGAAACATCTGCGAATACTCGGGCAAGCCCTTCGAGATATCGAACACCTGGTCCGCGTATGTCTGCATCTGCTGGATCGTCGCGTTCGGCGGACCCTGTATCTGCGAGAGCACGATGCCCTGATCCTCCTGTGGCGCGAGTTCCGATTGCGACGTCATGAACAGATAGACCGTGCCGCACAACAGCAGCGCGCCCATTACGATGAACACGGGCCACGTGTCGAGCATCGAATGCAACAGACGCGCATAGCCGTGATGCACACGCTCGAATTGCCGGTCGACGAAACGCGCGAAGCGTCCTGACTCCTGATCCATGCGGAAAAAGCGCGAGCACATCATCGGTGAGAGACTCAGCGCAATCACGCCTGAAACCGCAACGGCACCCGCCAGCGTGAACGCGAATTCGGTGAAGAGCGCGCCCGTCAATCCGCCCTGAAAACCAATGGGCAGATACACGGCGATCAGCACGACCGTCATCGCGAGAATCGGTCCGCCGAGTTCGCGCGCGGCGATCAACGCGGCTTCGAATGGCTGCTTGCCTTCCTCCTTCATATGCCGGTCGACGTTCTCGACCACGATGATCGCATCGTCGACGACGAGCCCGATCGCGAGCACGAGCGCAAGCAGCGTCAGCAGATTGATCGAGTAGCCGAGCAGTTGCATCACGAAGAACGTGCCGATCAGCGACAGCGGCATCGCGATCACCGGCACGATCACTGCGCGGAAGCTGCCGAGGAACAGGAAGATCACGACTGTCACGATCAGCAGCGCTTCGACGAGCGTCTTCACCACTTCTTCGATGGCCGTGTTGATGAAGTCCGTCGCGTCGTAGACGATGTCGCCCGTCATGCCCGTCGGAAACTGCTTCTGCAGATCGGGAAAGATCGTCTTCACGCGCTTCGCGACATCGAGCACGTTCGCGTCCGGCGCGACCTTGATGCCGATGAACACCGAGCGCTTGCCGCTGAACGCGACGTTGAAGTCGTAGCTGTCCGCGCCGAGCACGACGTTGCCGACATCTTCGAGTCGCACGATCGCGCCGTTTTTCTGTTTGACGACGAGCTTCCTGAAGTCTTCGACGGAATGCAGATCGGTGCCCGCATTCAGATCGACGCTGATCATCTGGCCTTTGGTCGTGCCGAGTGTCGCCAGATAGTTGTTGCTGCCGAGCGCTGTGAAAACATCCGAAGCGGTGACGTTGTGCGCGGCGAGCTTTGCCGAATCGAGCCACGCGCGCAACGCGAACTGACGGCCGCCGAGAATTTCCGCGGTCTGTACGCCCTGAATCGAATCGAGCTTCGGCTTCACGACGCGCAGCAGATAGTCGGTGACGTTGTTGCTCGGCAGCACGTCGCTGTAGAAGCCCATGTACATCGCGTCCGTGGTCTGCCCGGTTTGCACGGTCAGCACGGGCTGTTGCGCCTGCGGCGGCAGCTGGTTGCGCACCGATGCGATCTGCGTGTTGATCTCCGTCAGCGCGCGGTTCGAGTCGTAGTTCAGGCGCAGCGTTGCCGTGATCGTCGACACACCCGTCGTGCTCGTCGACGACATGTAGTCGATGCCCTGCGCCTGCGCAATCGCCGATTCGAGCGGCTGCGTGATGAAGCCCGCCATCGTGTCCGCGCTCGCGCCGTAGTACGAGGTCATGATCGTGACGACGCCGTTTTCCGTCTGCGGATACTCGCTGACCTTGAGCGTCGACAGCGCGCGCAAGCCGAGCACGAGAATCAGCAGGCTCACAACCGATGCAAGTACGGGACGTTCGATAAAGATATCGGTGAATTTCATCGGCGGCCCCTTATTGTTCCTGAGGCGTCGGATTCGGACTGTCCGCGGGCTGCACGCGATTGTCGATCACAAGCGGCGTCCCGTTCTTCAGTTTCAGCTGGCCGCTCGTGACCACCTGCGTGCCTTCCGCGATGCCCTTGAGAATCGCGACCTGATCGCCGCGCGTGGGCCCCGGCGTGACGAACACCTGTTGTGCGATGGGCATGACCTTGCCTTGCGCGTCCTTGTGCTCGCCCGGCTTGACGACGAACACGGTCGCGCCGTACGGGTTGTACGTGATGGCCGTTTGCGGCAGCGTCAGATATCGCTCGACGTTGCCCGCGTCGATCTTCACGTTCGCGTACATGCCGGGCAGCAGCTTGCGCTCGCGATTGTCGACGGTCGCTTCGATCTGCACGTTGCGCGTCGTGTTGTCGACGCGCGGATTGATCGAACGGATCTTGCCGTCGAAAGTACGGCTGCTATACGCATTCGTATCCACGACGATGCTTTGTCCCACCTGCAATTGCCCAAGCTGCTGTTGCGGCAGATAGAAATCGGCGTAGATGGGATCGATGGCCTGCAGCGTGACGATGGCATCGCCGGGATTGATGTACTGACCGGGATTCACCGTCGTGATGCCGACGCGTCCCGCGAACGGCGCGCGGATCGTTTTCTTGTCGACCAGCGCGGCCTGCTGATCGACCTGTGCGCGCTTGCTTTTGAGGTCGGCGGCATCGGCGTCGAGTTGCGCCTTTGCGATCGCCTGAATGTCGAACTGCGCCTTGTCGCGCTTGTAGACGGTTTGCGCGAGTTCCGCCGACGCTTGCAGCGACGCGAGTTGCGCACGGTCCGAATCGTCGTTCAGGCGCACGAGCACCTGTCCCGCCTTCACTTCCTGTCCCGAGTTGAATGGAATCTCGCGCACGAGTCCTGCGACTTCCGTCGTCACGTCGACGCCGCGCACCGCGCGCAGGCTGCCCACCGCCGACAGCTGCGGCTGCCATTGCTGATAACTCGCGACGGCGGACGTGACGGTGGCGGAGGGCACCGCGTTGCTCGCCATGAACTTCTTGATCATGTGCGCCTTGAACAGATTGAAGCCGATCAGTCCGCCGAGCAGCACGCCCACGCAGATCAGCATGATGATCATCCGTTTTGTCATCCGTCTTTTCGTCGTCATCGTCATGTCCTTGCACGGCAAACTGATGCACAAACCTGTCCGGCTGCGCTGCGTTTCATCGCAGGCGCTATGCAGTTACTGCGCGGTTACTGCGTGAAGAATCACTGCGGCGTCGCGACGGGCGCGGCCTGGCTCGTCGTCGTGTCGTTCCACCAGCCGCCACCGAGCGCCTGGAACAGCGCAGCCGTGTCCGCGTAGCGCGCGGCCTGCGCCTGCGCGAGATTCACGACGGTCTGCTGGTATTGGCGCTGCGCATCGAGCAGCGCCAGATAGCTGACGCCGCCGACACGAAACTGGCCGCGCGTCAGATCGAGCGAATCGCTGGCCGAGTGCCATGCGTCCGTTTGCGCGGCGAGACCTGTCGCATCGTGTTCGAGCGCGCGCAACGTATCGGCGACGTTCTGGAACGCGAGCAATACGGTTTGCCGATACTGCGCGTTGGCCTGATCGAAGGCGGCTTCGGCTGCGCGCTTTTGCGCGCTCAATTGACCGCCGTGAAAGATCGGCTGCGTGATACCCGCGCCGATACTCCAGATCATGTCCGCATACTTGAGCAGACCGGCGGGCGTCAGCGCTTGCGGGCCGTAACTCGCGGACAGCGTGATCTGCGGATACATGTTCGCCGTCGCCACGCCGACCTGGGCGCTTGCCTGATGCAGCGTGGCGTCGGCGGCGAGTATGTCGGGGCGCTGCCGCACGAGCGAAGAAGGCAAACTCACCGGCAAGCTTTGCGGCAGCGTGAACATCGACAGCCTGAATTCAGGCACGCCCGTATCGCTCGGCGGCTTGCCCGCGAGCACAGCAAGCTGATGCCGCGTCTGATCGAGCGATTGACGCAGCGGCGGCAGCGTCGCGCGTGTTTGCGCGAGCAAGGTCTCCTGCGAGAGCACTGACGTGCGGCTCACGCCGCCCAGATCGAATTGCTTGCGCAACACCTCGAGTTGCGACGACTGGTCGGAGGCGATGCGTTCGGTGGCGTCGATCTGCTCGCGCAGCGACGCTTCCTTGACGGCGGCAGTGACGATGTTCGCCGACAGCGCGAGATACGCAGCCTGCAACTGATAGCCCTGGTAATCGATCTGCGAGCGTAGCGATTCGAGTTCGCGACGCGAGCCGCCGAACACGTCGAGGTTGTACGAGACATTCACCGACGCGTTATACAGATTCAACTCTTCTGTCAGCCCAGGCTGGCCGAACGTGACGCCGTTGAACTTCTCGCGCGTCGCATTGAGCTTTGCATCGACGGACGGATAGAGCGCGCTGCCTACTTCCGCGCGGTAGTTCTCGCCGGCTTGTCGCAACGCGGCCTGCGCCGCCGCGACGTTCGGACTGTTGGCGAGCGCTTCGCGGATCAGCGCGTCGAGCGGCTCGCAATGAAAGAGCGTCCACCATTGCGCGGGAATATCCTGCCCGGCGACGAACTGCTGGGTCACGCCCGATGCGCCCGGCGACGATGCCGTCTGATCGGGTAACGGTGTGGGCGTATAGGTTTCGGTGGCGGGCGGGGCAGGCGTGCGGTAATCGGGGCCGACCATGCAGCCGGACAGCGACATCAACGCCGCGCCCAGAATGGCGACAGAAGAGGTGATCGAAAGGGAATGGGCGCCGGACTCGCGAACGGAAGAACGGCGTAACGCCAGGCATGAAAGTCTGTGCGAACGACTGCGACTGAAACTGCCATTGACGTCATCGATCATCTATCCACCCTATGTTGCCTGCGCGGACTACGAACGAAACAGCGGATGCAGAATTCAACAGCTTGATGCCGCGCATAGCCTAGCATGGGTAGTTGCAAACGCGATCATGCTTGCAGAAGCTTTAGGGGAATAGACGTGCGTCGCTATCGGTAAACGTTAAATGCCGCGTGCGTGCTGAATGTCAAAAGCGCCGCATGCATCACGTTCTGATACACGCGACGCTTGTGGAAGCAGAGATAGATGAACGATTCGGTGAGCGATCGAATATGGTCGCGGTGGATGATTTGACAATTGAGCGCGGCACCTGGGTGTGCGATCGCGCCCTTACAGCATGACTTCGCTAATGCCCTAATGCGCTGCGCCGCGCTCGCCGGAAGTCGCCACTGTGCCTGGCTTGCGCAGCATCTTGTCGACTTCGCCCGCATGCATTTCTTCCGTGGCGATCATCTGCCGCGCATATTCTTCGAGCGCGACCGAGCGGTCCTTCACCAGCGCGAGCAGATCGCGATAGAGACCGAGCGCGACCTCTTCCGCCGTCAGCGATTCGCGCAGGATCGACGCGATATCCGTCGTATGCGAATCGAGCAGCGGCCCGATGCCCAGCGACGGATACTCACCGAGCGTCGTGATCCATTCGCCTGCCAGATGCGCATGCGTGAGCGATTCGTCAGCCTGCTGACGCAGCCACGACACGATGGGAATACGGCCAAAGCCGAACACGAGAAAAGAGTAGTGCGTATAGCGAACCACGCCTGCCAGCTCGGATTCGAGAATCTGGTTCAGCACGGCGATGACCTTGTCTTTTTCGATCTCCGGCATATGGCCCTCCGTGATGCGAGTCGAAAGTCGGTGAATGTTGCGACGACAGAGGTTTTATTGTTGGACGCACCTCTGCAAAGATCAAGTGAATCGCCGCATGAATGGCTTCACGTTCTTATCGCGTGATGACGACGGGAGCGACTGCGACCGGTTGCGCATACACGACGTTCCTTGGCGGCACGACGGCCCAGGCGGGCGCCGCGACGATGGGCACGGCGACCGTCGCATAGGGCAATGGCTTCGCGGGCGCGGGTGGCGGCACCACGGCGACATACGGCACGACAGGCGCGGCGGGTACGACGGGCACCACGTAATGCGGTTGTGGCGGCACGTAATAGAGCGTGCGCGCCGGCACATAGAGCGCGGCGGGCACATAGGCGGCATGAACGAAGACGGTGCCGGCGAAGGCGCTGGTCGAGCAGGCGATCCCCATTGCGGCGATCGCGGACGTATAAGCAGAGCGAATGTTCACATGAAACTCCTGAAGCGGACATCGGCGGATGCGGGTGAAGTCCATAACGTTGCCGCCGACGTGCAAACGATACGCATCGCATCCTTCGAAGGGCAGCGATAACTTGTTTCATTCGATGTCGGAAAAAGCACGCTCATATGTGTAGCGGATGCTGCAGAACGCACAATGCATCGTCAGTGAACATGCGGCGAATGACGCTCAACGGGATGACATATCGCGACATAACTTTGAAATTGCCTTCTCCGGGTCCGGCAACCAGAATTCGCTTCGCCAACGACGAATCGCAACACCACGTAGCGAAGAAGTTGAATGAAACGATGGAGATGGGAAATGAAAAAGCTGATCGCTATTCTTGCTTTGTGCATTGCATCGACGGGCGCGATGGCCCAGACGGCGCCGCAACCGATGTCCAGCTCGCCGCGTATGGAACGCATGATGTCGCAGCTGCAGGAACGCTTTTCGGCTGCCAACACGACGCACGACGGCAAGCTGACGCTGGCCCAGGCGCAGACGGGCATGCCACGCGTCGCGCAGTACTTCGCCGAGATCGACACGCAGAAGCAGGGCTATGTAACGCTCGCGCAGATCGAGGAATTCATGGCGCAGCGAGCGGGTTCGCATTGACATAAAAACGGGTCGGCATGAAGCTACACTGTTTGCAGTATGGCCAGTCGCATGAGCGACGAAGGAGTCTTGCATGGACCGACCCGCCCGCATCATCGTGCTCGACGACGAAGCGGAACTCCGCAACATGCTGCAGCGCTTTCTGAGCGGCCATGGCTTCGAAGTCCGTGCCGTCGAGAACAGCAAGCGGCTCGAACGCTATCTGCAGCGCGAGCCCTACGATCTGCTCGTGCTCGATCTGATGATCGGCGAAGAAGACGGCCTGCAGATCTGCGCGAAACTGCGGGCGGAAGGGCACACGCTGCCCATTCTGATGCTCACGGCCAAGGGCGATCCGCTCGATCGCGTGATCGGACTCGAAACTGGCGCCGACGATTACCTCGCGAAACCCTTCCTGCCGCGTGAACTCGTCGCGCGTATCAATTCGCTGCTGCGCCGCCAGAAAATCGCATCGAACGATCCGACCGTCACGACACAATCGCTGCGCTTCGGCGACTTCCGGCTCGATGTCGGCAAGCAGTGTCTGTATCGTCAGGAAGACCTCATGGAACTGCATTCGGCGCAGATGTTGCTGCTTACCGCGCTTGCTGCATCGCCGAATCGTGCGGTGAGCCGCGACAACCTGATCGCGCGTGCGCGCGGGCGCGATCACGATGCGCTCGATCGCAGTATCGACGTGCAGATTTTGCGGCTGCGGCAGGCGATCGAACACGATCCGTCGAAGCCGCGTTTCATCAAGACCGTGTGGGGCGTCGGCTATATGCTCGTCGCCGACGTCGAAGTATGAGCGCGCGCGCATTGCGGTATGTGCTGCCCCGCAGCGTGCTGGGACGCAACATCGCGCTGCTGATCGTGCTGGTGGCGTTCAGCCAGGTTTGCGCGCTGACCGTGCTGATTCACTATGTGCAGAAGCCGCGCGTCGAACGTGCGGCTGCCGTGTTCGGCACATACATCAAGACATTGGACAACGCGCTGACGGCTTCGCCTGAAAATGCGCGCGAAACGCTCGTCGCGCGTCTCGATGCACGCAGCGAACCGCCCGCCGAAGCCGTTTCCGAGCCGCATGTTCGCGTGCTGGCGTTCTACCGCACGTATCAGCTGGTGACCTTTCTGGAGACGCTGCATCGCTATCTGCCGCCGGGCACGGAAGTGCGCTGGCAAGGCGCGCCGCATCCGCGCATGTGGATACGCATGCACGTGGCCGCTACGCCATACTGGATCGGCTTGCAGGTGCCCGA
This sequence comes from Paraburkholderia sabiae, assembly GCF_030412785.1. Lineage (NCBI taxonomy): Bacteria > Pseudomonadati > Pseudomonadota > Betaproteobacteria > Burkholderiales > Burkholderiaceae > Paraburkholderia > Paraburkholderia sabiae. The sequence goes on along the minus strand of NZ_CP125295.1, from coordinate 5,793,315 downwards.
GGAAGCGCAGGGCGGCGGCATGCTGACGGCGGTGCTGCTGTCGATCGGACTCGGCATGCTCGCCGCGCTGACGGGTTTTGCATTGCAGGCTTATCTGAACCGGCCGCTGCGCGAACTGGCGCATGCGGCGCGGCGCGTGAGCGCGGGCGAGACGCCGCCGCCGCTGCCCGTCGACGGACCGACGGAAATCGCGCAGGTGAGCGGCGCATTCAACCAGATGACGCAGGCGCTTCAGCAGGCGGAAGCGACGCGCGCGCTGATGCTTGCGGGCATTTCGCACGATATCCGCACGCCGTTGACGAAGCTGCGTCTCGCGATGGCGATGGCCAACGACACCAATGGCGACGAAACATTCGTCGTCGCAGCGGAGTCGTATCTCGACACGATCGATACGATCCTGCAGCAGTTCATGGACTATGCGGGCAGCGGCGAACGCGAGACGCCGCAGCGGGGCGATTTGAACGGCTTGATCAGCCAGCTGGCCGCGGACTTCGCGGGGCTCGGGCATGAATTCGATTTGCAACTGGGCGAGTTGCCCGAGCACGCGTTCAGGCCGATCACGATGATGCGGCTCGTGATGAACCTGATGCAGAACGCCGTCGTCTATGGGCAGACGGGACTCTCGGTCAGAACGTGGGCGGATGCGAACGCGATTGTTGTGGCTGTCGGCGATCGCGGTAAAGGGCTGAGCGCGGAAGAACTCGAACGGCTGAAGGCGCCGTTTCAGCGCGGCAAGAACGCGCATGGAAAAACGGGCGGCACGGGGCTGGGGCTGGCGATCGTCGAGCGCATTGCGCGTTTGCATGGCGGCACGCTGGAGTTTCATGCGCGCGAAGGTGGAGGCCTTGAGGTGTGGGCCGTGCTGCCGATCCGGCTCGATACGCATGCAGCGGGTACGGCCCCCGCTTCAGGCGAGACATCGACGGCGCAGCCTGCCCTCTGAACGGTTTTGGCGCGCAAGACAATTCACGTGCGAGCCGCTAATCTGTCGGCTGTCCTGATTCCGGCCGCCGGCGCACGGCGGCACCAGCGATGACACGCGTCGACTCTCCCTTTGATATCGAACGTCTGGAAGACGAGTGGCTCGAAGCCGATGGCTTTGGCGGCTTCGCGTCGGGCACCGTCGGCATGCTGCGCACGCGCCGCTATCACGCACTGCTGCTGACGGCGACGCGGCCTCCGTCGGGACGCGTGGTGCTCGTCAACGGCATCGAGGCGTGGCTCGAAGCGAACGGGGCGCGCTATCCATTGACGATGCAGCGCTATGCGCCCGATATCGTCTATCCCGACATCGCCGCGAGTCTGATCTCATTCGATACGACGCCGTGGCCGACATGGCGTTTCCGTATCGATGATGAAACCCGCGTGATCGCCGAGACGTTCGTCGCGAAGGAAACATGCGAAACGGTGCTGCGCTGGCACGTCGAATTCGCTGGCGATGCGCATCGCGTTGCCGCTTTCACGTTACATGTCCGTCCGTTGCTGTCGGGCCGCGACTATCACGCGCTGCATCACGAGAACGGTGCATTTGATTTTTCTGCTGCGATCGATGGCGCATACGTGCAGTGGCAGCCGTATCACGATTTGCCTGTCGTTCGCTTCTTGACCAACGGCATATACGAACACGCGCCCGACTGGTATCGCAACTTCTGTTATGTGCGCGAACGTGAGCGCGGCCTCGACTTTACGGAAGACCTCGCAACGCCAGGTGTTTTCACATTCGATCTGCGTGCCGAAGACGCGGTGGTGATATTGAGCGCCGGTGTATCGAACGATGTTGTACAACACGCGCTTGATCGTGCGAACGCGCTGGCAGAGACTGAAGCAAAGCGCAGAGCGAGCTTCGCCTCACGTTTGCATCGTTCCGCCGATGCATATGTCGTCGCGCGCTCGACGGGCCGTACGATCGTCGCGGGCTTTCCGTGGTTCACCGATTGGGGCCGCGATACGTTCATCGCAATGCGCGGCCTGCTGATCGCGACGGGGCGGCACGCGGAAGCCGAAGCGATTCTGCTCGCATGGGCAAGCACGATTTCGCAGGGCATGTGCCCGAACCGCTTTCCCGACTACGGCGACGAGCCGGAGTACAACTCGGTCGATGCGTCGCTCTGGTTCGTGATCGCCGTGCACGACTATCTGGCGACGGGACATGCGTCGAACGCGACGGTAGAACGTCTGCATGAAGCCGTTGAGACGATTCTGTCCGGCTATACGCAGGGCACGCGCTACGGCATTCGCGCCGACGCCGACGGCCTGCTGCGCGCGGGCGTACCCGGCGTGCAGCTGACGTGGATGGACGCGAAGGTCGGCGACTGGGTCGTGACGCCGCGTATCGGCAAGCCTGTCGAAGTGCAGGCGTTGTGGTTCAACGCATTGCGAATTGCATCGCAATGGAACGCGCGCTGGAAAGAAGCTGCTGAGCGCACGGCGGCATCCTTCGCGCAGCGCTTCGTCGATCCGCAATCAGGCGCACTGTTCGACAACGTCGATGTCGATCATGTGCAAGGTGCCGTCGATCGTTCGATCCGGCCCAATCAGATTTTTGCGGTGGGCGGGTTGCCGTACGCGCTGCTCGAAGGCGAAACGGCGCGCGCCGTCGTTGCACAAGTCGAAGCACATCTGCTGACGCCGCTCGGGTTGCGCACGTTGTCGCCAGAAGATCCTGCGTATCGCGGGCGTTATGGAGGCGCGCCGCTGGAGCGCGATGGCGCGTATCACCAGGGGACGGTGTGGCCGTGGCTGCTCGGGCCGTTCGTCGAAGCATGGCTGCGCGTGCAACCTCGCGACGATGCCGCGCGCAGTGCGGCGCGCACGCGCTTTCTCGCGCCGCTCGATGCGCATCTGGATCGGGCGGGCCTCGATCATCTGTCGGAAGTCGCGGACGGTGATGCGCCGCATGCGCCGGGCGGGACGCCGTTTCAGGCGTGGTCGCTGGGGGAGCGGTTGCGGATGGCGGCGTTGCTGGGCGAAGTGCACCAGGAAGGCCAGCCACCTTCCCGACCCGACTAACCCATTCCGCGCTACGATGTGACTCCCACCGTCACCCGAGAGACGAGGACGCTGCCATGCCTCCGCTGCGCGCTGGAAATCTGCTTGCCACGGTCGAAGGGAGCCGCCTGCATTCCGGCGAATGCTCGCGATGGCAGCGTTGGGGCCCGTATCTGAGCGAGCGTCAGTGGGGCACGGTGCGCGAAGATTACAGTCCCGACGGCACCGCGTGGGACTACTTCCCGCACGATCACGCACGCAGCCGCGCTTATCGCTGGGGCGAGGACGGCATCGCGGGATTCGGCGACGACACGTTGAACTGGTGCGTGTCGATCGCGATGTGGAATCGCGCCGATCCCATCCTCAAGGAACGTCTGTTCGGTCTCACGAACCAGGAAGGCAACCACGGCGAAGACGTCAAGGAACTGTACTTCTATCTCGACGGCACGCCAACGCATTCGTATATGCGGATGCTCTACAAGTACCCGCATGCCGCGTATCCCTATCAGGATCTCGTCGAAGAGAACGGGCGTCGCGGCGCGGACCTGCCCGAATACGAAGTGCTCGATACGGGCGTGTTCGACGACCTCTGTTATTTCGACGTCACGGTCGAGTACGCGAAGAACACGCCCGAAGACATCGTGATGCGCGTCACCGTCGAGAATCGCGCGGACGAATCGGCGTCGCTCGATCTGCTGCCGCAAATCTGGGCGCGCAACAAGTGGTCGTGGAAAGAGACGCCCGAGCGTCCCAGGCTCACGAAGGAAACCGTGCATGACGTCACGCGTCTGCTCGGCACGCATCCGGGTCATGAGCCGATCATCGTGACGGCATGGTCGCCCGATACGACCGTGCTCGAATGGCTCTTCTGCGAGAACGATACGAACGTCAGGCGCCATTTCAACATGGATGCCGAAGGCCCCTTCAAGGACGGCTTCAACGATTACCTCGTGCACGGCGATGCCGATGCGATCCGGCGCGACGGCGGCACGAAAGCAGCCGCACATGTGCCGCTGAATCTGCCGCCGCACGGCACGGCCGTCGTCTATCTGCGCTGGCGGCCCGAGTTCGCCGTCGACGAAACGCCGTTTTGCGCAGACGATCTGTTCGCGCAACGCATCGCCGAAGCGGACGCGTTCTATGCGGCGTTGCAACACGATATCGAAGGCGCCGACGAGCGGCTCGTGCAACGTCAGGCGCTGGCGGGCATGCTGTGGTCAAAGCAGTACTATCAGTTCGACGTGCAGCGCTGGATGGACGGCGATCCCTTGCAGCCGACACCGCCCGCGTCGCGCAAGAACGGACGCAATCGCGATTGGCGGCATCTGTGCAATGCGGACATCGTGTCGATGCCCGACAAGTGGGAGTACCCGTGGTACGCGTCGTGGGACCTTGCGTTTCATGCGGCGGCGTTCGCATTGATCGATCCTGCGTTTGCGAAGCGTCAGTTGCTGCTGCTGGTCAAGGATCGCTACATGCATCCGAACGGACAGATTCCCGCATACGAATGGGCCTTCAGCGACGCGAATCCGCCCGTGCATGCGTGGGCCGCGTGGCGTGTGTATGAGATCGATCGCGCGTTGATGGGCAAGGGCGATCGCGACTTTCTCGAACTCGTTTTTCACAAGCTGCTGCTCAACTTCGCGTGGTGGGTGAATCGCAAGGATGCGGACGGCCGCAACATTTTCCAGGGCGGTTTTCTCGGGCTCGATAACGTCGGCATTTTCGACCGCTCGTCGCCGCTGCCGACAGGCGGTCATATCGATCAGGCCGACGGTACTGCATGGATGGCGGCGTATGCGCTGGATCTCATGCGTATCGCGCTGGAACTCGCGTTTGCGAATCATGTATTCGTCGATATCGGCGTGAAGTTCTTCGAGCACTTTCTGTACATCGCACAGGCGGTGAGTTGCGAAGACGGCTGCGAAACGGGCCTGTGGGACACGGAAGACGAGTTCTTCTATGACAAGCTGCGCCTGCCCGACGGCACCAATGTGCCGATGCGCGTGCGCTCGATTGTCGGTCTGATTCCGCTGCTCGCCGTCCATGTGCTCGAAGAGCGTCTGCATGGCTCGCTGCCCGGTTTGCGCGATCGGCTGGTCTGGTTCCTGCGCAACCGTCCCGATCTCGCGAGCCTCGTGTCGCGATGGAACGAGCCGGGGCGCGGCAATGCGCTGCTGCTTTCGCTTCTGCGTGGGCATCGGATGAAAGCGCTGCTCAAGCGCGCGCTCGACGAAGCCGAATTTCTGTCCGATCACGGCGTGCGCGCACTGTCGCGCGTGCATCGCGATCAGCCATATGTGTATCAGCACAATGGACAGAGCTTCTGCGTGAAGTATCTGCCCGCTGAATCGGATTCACGCGTATTCGGCGGCAATTCGAACTGGCGCGGGCCCGTATGGATGCCCGTGAACTATCTGCTGATCGAATCGCTGTACGAGTTTCATCGCTATTACGGCGACGATTTTCGTGTCGAGTATCCGACAGGTTCGGGCAACAAGTTGTCTTTGTCCGAAATCGCCGATGCGCTCGCAAAGCGCACCACGACGCTGTTCCTGAAGGACAAGAATAACGAGCGCCCTGTGATGGCCGCGTATCCGTTGTTGCAGGCAGATCCGCGTTCGCAGGATCTCGTGCTCTTTCATGAATACTTTCACGGCGATAACGGGCGCGGTGTGGGTGCGTCGCATCAGACGGGATGGACGGGCCTCGTCGCGTTGCTGCTGCAACCGCGCGAACGCACGAGTTCGGGAATTTTGCCCGCGACGGGCGAGGTGCCGGAATCCGAACAGGTGACGGCTTCTGCAAAGTAGAACGCACTGCATGCTAACGACGCTGCCGTCAGATTGAACCACGCGGCGTCGTGGCTGGTCTTTCAGATATCGCCATTCGTGGCTCATCGACGGAAAGCGTGCCATGTCCAACGACGCGAAACACACCGACGCTTCATCTACCCAGCTCGCCAGCTGCAAGATCGGCGCGGGGCCGCATGCGGCTGCGGCCAGTCCCGCAGGCAAGCGGCCTGCGCCGCCATGCACGCTCGTCATTTTCGGTGCGGGCGGCGATCTCACCAAACGGCTCCTGACGCCGTCGCTCTATAACCTCACCGTCGACGGCCTGCTCGACGACGGCATGAATATCATCGGCGTCAATCACGGCGAGCGCGAAACGAAGGCGTGGGTCGACGATCTCGGCCAGTCGTTGCAGCAGTTCGCCGCGGACAAGGCCAGCGAGTCTCACACCGGCAAGGTCGACGAGAAAGCATGGAAGTGGCTGTCGTCGCGCATGGAGTACATGGCGGGCGAATTCGAAGCCGACGACGTGTTCGAAACGCTCAAGCAACGCATCGAGAAAACGTCGCATGGCAACGCGATTTTCTACCTCGCGGTCGGCGCGCGCTTTTTCAGGCCGATCGTCGAGCGGCTCGGCAAGCATGGCCTGCTCAAGGAAGACGAGAAAAGCGATGGCCGCTTCCGGCGTCTCGTGATCGAGAAGCCGTTCGGCACGGACCTCGCTTCCGCACGCGATCTGAACGCGCACATTCTGCAATTCGCGAGCGAATCGCAGGTGTATCGCATCGATCACTTTCTCGGCAAGGACACGGTGCAAAGCATTCTCGCCGTGCGCTTCGCGAATGCGATGTTCGAGCCGGTGTGGCGGCGCGAGTATATCGACAGCGTGCAGATCACGGCGGCCGAAACGCTCGGCGTGGAAGGGCGCGGCAAGTTCTACGAGCAGACGGGCGCGTTCCGCGACATGGTGCCGAACCATCTGTTCCAGCTGCTCGCGATGGTCGCGCTGGAGCCGCCCAATTCGTTCGATGCCGAAGCCGTGCGCGACAAGAAGGCCGAACTGTTCGATGCGATCGAGCCGCTCACGCCGAAGGACGTCGTGTTCGGCCAGTACGAGAAAGGCGGAGCGGGCGTGGGCTATCGCGACGAACCGGATGTCGCGCGAGACAGCACGACGGAGACCTACGCAGCCGCGCGCGTATTCATCGACAACTGGCGCTGGGCAGGCGTGCCGTTCTATCTGCGCACGGGCAAACGCATGGCTGCGCGCCGCACGGAGATCGCCGTGCAACTGAAGCGCGTGCCGTTCCTGATGTTCCGCGACACACCCGTCGAATCGTTGACGCCGAATGTTTTCACCCTGCGCATCGATCCCGCGCACGGTACGCGCTTCGACTTCAATGTGAAGATCCCCGGACCGACGATGCAGATGGGCGCGGTGCGTTCCGCGTTCAACTACAACGACTTCTTCGACGAACGCGCGAACGTCGGCTATGAGACGCTGCTGTACGACTGCATGCTCGGCGACGAGACGCTGTTTCAGCGCGCCGACAGTATCGAGTCGAGCTGGTGTTCAGTAGACCGCGTGCTGCATCCCGAAGGCGGCGCGATGCAAGTGCATGGCTATCCTGCGGGCGGCAACGGGCCGGCGCAGGCCGACGAACTGCTTGCGCGCGACGGCCGCGCATGGCGGCCGCTGCAAGGCGCGGAGTAGACATCGCAGTAGACCTGTCAACACGAAAACGAATGGAGGCGACGACTTGGCCAACGGTAAAGAAGCGAAGCAACGCAAAGCTGCCAGCACTGAAGAACGCATCCTCGCGATCGACGTCGGCGGTACGGGATTGAAGGCCGCTGTGATCGACGCGGGTGGCGAGATGAAAAGCGAGCGCGTGCGCGTGGCGACACCGCATCCGTGCAAGCCGGAACAACTCGTCGATACGCTCGCGACGCTCGTGCAGCCGCTCGTCGATGCACATCATCCGACGCTGATGTCGATCGGATTCCCCGGCGTCGTGCGCGACAACTGTGTCATCACCGCGCCCAATATCGGCGATGCGAGCTGGCGTGGCTTTCCGCTCGCGGATCAGCTTGCGGCGCGCGTGGGCGGCTTGCCCGTGCGCATGATCAACGATGCCGAAATGCAGGGTTTCGCCGCGATCGAAGGACACGGCATCGAATTCGTACTGACGCTGGGGACGGGCGCGGGCACGGCGCTCTTTCGTGACGGCGAGCTGATGCCGCATCTCGAACTCGCGCATCATCCCGTCAGCAAGGGACGCACGTATGACGAGTACATCGGCAACGCAGCGCGCGAAAAGGCCGGTACGAAGCGCTGGAACAAGCGCGTCGAAAAGGTGATCGCGATTCTGGCTACGCTTGTCAATTACGACAAGCTGTGGATCGGCGGTGGCAATGCGGAGCGCCTGACATTCGAGCTGCCGCATGATGCAGCCATCGTGTCGAATGCGGCTGGTATCGAAGGCGGTGCGAAGTTGTGGCATCCGAAGTCGGTGCGCGAAACGCGGCAGTTGCCGGAAGCGAATCAGAAGGCGGGTGCATTCCGCTAAGGGCAGGTGCGGAATAAAACGGTATGCCCGTTCGTTTCGTCCAGCGCGGCCCTGCGCGGCTGCTTACCTTTCGACGGAGCCCGCCATGAAAACTTTTCCGCACTACGTCCGGCTCGCGGCATTTGCCCTATCGATCGCGTGCTCGACGGGCTTCACGCATGCTGCTGTCGCGGCGGACGCTTTCGAGGTCACGTCGCCGGGTACGGCCGATGGCGGCACGATCGATTCGAGCCACGCCGCAAGCGCGAACAATTGCGGCGGCGGCAATCAGTCGCCTGCCGTGCAGTGGCGCAATGCCCCTTCGGGCACGCGCAGCTTCGCGGTGACGCTCTTCGATCCAGACGGTGCGAAGGGCATCGGCGTGATTCATTGGGTGTTGTACGGCATACCCGCGTCGATGAATGCGATGGCGCACGGCGCGTCGGCGCCTGAGGGCAGTGAGAGCGGGGTCAATCGAACGGGCAAGCCAGGGTACTACGGACCGTGCCCGCCCGTAGGCGATGTGCCGCATCACTACGTGTTGCAGGTCTATGCGCTCGATCTCGCGCCCGATGCGCTCCCAGCCAACCTCAATCACGACGCGTTTCTCGCGGCCGTCACGAATCACGTGCTGGCCGCGAGCAGTACGGTGCTGCGCTATGGGCGTTAGCGCGGCGCATCGCCCCAGCGATACTCGACGGTCGCTTCGTCGAGCTGCTTCCTGACCTCGGGATCGAGTGCATAGTCGACGGCGGCAAGCGAGTCGTCCAATTGTTCGACGCGGCTCGCACCGATGATCGCCGACGTGATGGTCGGATTCGCGAGCACCCAGGCGATCGCCGTCTTCGTCATCGGCTCGCCCGTTTTCGCGTTGATGTCGCGCAGCGTGTCGATGGTCTTGAACTCGCGCTCGTGCCAGTAGCGCTCCGAGTACATCGCGCCTGCCTTGCCGACCGTTTCGGTGAAGCGTCCGTCCGTCGGCTTTGCGTCGTGACGATGTTTGCCCGTCAGCAGTCCGCCCGCGAGCGGGTTGTACGGAATCACCGCGAGGCCTTCTTCGTCGGCGAGCGGCAGCAGTTCGCGTTCGATCTGCCGGAACAGCAGGTTGTAGCGCGGCTGCACCGATACGAAGCGCGCGGCACGCAACACGTCTGCGCGCCCCAGCATGCGCGCGAGCCGATAGGCCAGATAGTTCGACACACCGATATAACGCGCCTTGCCCGAACGCACGATCACGTCGAGTGCTTCGAGCGTTTCGTCGAGCGGCGTGTCGCGGTCGTCTGAATGCAGTTGATACAGGTCGACGTAATCGGTATTCAGGCGGCGCAGCGAATCGTCGATGGCGTCGAGCAGATGCTTGCGCGATGCGCCCTGATTCCACGGATGCGGGCCGACCTTGCCGACCGCTTTCGTCGCGAGTATGAAGCGCTCGCGCTTACCTTTGAGCCAGCGTCCGATGATCTCCTCGGTGCGCCCCGCGAGATCTTCGCTGCCACCGAGCGGATAGACATCGGCGGTATCGATGAAATTGACGCCGGCGTCCGCAGCCTTGTCGAGAATGCCACGCGACACGTCTTCTTCGGTTTGCAAACCGAACGTCATCGTTCCGAGACACAAACGCGAGACAGTCAGGCCCGTACGGCCGAATTTGCGGTATTGCATGATCGACTCCGCGAGAAGGTTGAGTGCAGCATTGAATTGGAGAAGAGAGAGCATAGCGGCTATTGCGAGCCGGTGCCGCGGCGCTGCCATGACGCATACATTGTGCTGACAGCACATCGGGTCGCGCAGCGAAAACTTTTTAAGTGCGTAAGGTCTAAACGGTTTTGTCGCCCGTCGAGGTCTATCTCCGATGAGTGTCGAAAGAAGTGCAAGTGAGCAACGGGAACACAGCGCGTCGCGTGGGCGCGCATTACTTGTGGGCGCGGCTGTCGTCGCTGCTGGAGTGCTGGTCGCGTGCGCCGTCGTCATCAAAAGAAAACGCGGCATTGCGCGTGTGCCCGAGCCTGCAAAGCGCGTCGATCTGAATCGCTACCTGGGGCGCTGGTACGAATTCGCGCGCTACGACAACCGCTTCGAACGCGGCCGCGATTTCGTCACGGCCGACTACGCGATGCGCGACGACGGTGTGATCAGCGTGATCAACAGCGGTCGCGAAGGTAGCGCAGATGGACCGCGCCGGATCGCGCGCGGCAAGGCGCGCGTGTCGCCCGATTCGAACAACGCAAAGCTGAAGGTGTCGTTCTTCGGGCCGTTCTATGTCGGCGACTACTGGGTGCTGGATCATGACGACGACTATGGATGGTCGATCGTCGGCGAACCGGGCGGAACGTATCTGTGGATACTCACGCGTGACGCGAAACCGTCGCTCGAATTGCAACGTGCGCTGCTGGAACGCGTGCGTTCGTTGGGCTATGACGTGTCGATGTTGCGGCGTACGCAGCAGTGACGCGCGTGAGAAGAGTCTGATTGAAAATATTGCTATCGCTCTTTCCTTTTGCGTAATTGGGCACTGACGATCCTTCAATTGCAGCCAGGCGCTGCACTTCAACGCGGTAACTCTTCCCTTTGTTTTTCGCGTTTTCGCGCAATTACTTCCGCTTTCCTGCGTCGGCATGGATTTCGCATTGAAGCACGTATTGCACGTATCGCAGGTATTGCGACTCCGCATCGGTCTGCGCAGATCGGTGCGGCATTCCCAACCGGAGTGTGACATGCCCACGTAAAGCGTCGAGTGAAGGAACCGTGGCTTGTCGCACCACACTGCGTCAAAGGCCATGGATACGAACCCTACAGTCACGACCATCCGGAGCGGCGCGCATCGAATCAGCGATCATCGGGACGATATCTTCTTCGCCGCCGTATCGACGACATGCATGCCGATGATCGTCACCGATCCCAATCTGCCCGACAACCCCGTGATCTTCGCGAACCACGCGTTCCTGCGCATGACGGGTTACGAGTTGCCGGAGATCATCGGCAGCAACTGCCGCTTTCTGCAAGGGCCGGAAACGGATCGCGCGACCATCGACGAAGTGCGCGACGCAGTCGCGGATCGCCGCGAACTCGCGACGGAAATACTCAACTATCGCAAGGATGGTTCGACGTTCTGGAACGCGCTGTTCATTTCGCCCGTGTTCAACGAGCGGGGCGAACTCGTGTACTTCTTCGGTTCGCAGCTGGACGTCAGCCGCCGTCGCGACGCGGAAGATGCGCTGCATCAGGCGCAAAAGATGGAGGCGCTCGGCCAGTTGACGGGCGGCATTGCGCACGACTTCAACAATCTGCTGCAGGTGATGGCGGGTTATGTCGATGTGCTGCAAATGGGCATCGAAGACAATGCGCAAAGCGCGATGATGCTGCAAAGCCTCGATCGCATACGCGGCGCGGTCGCCAGAGCGACGACGCTGACCCAGCAACTGCTCGCATTCGCGCGCAAGCAGAAGCTCGTGGGACGCACCGTCAATCTGAACACGCTGGCCGACAGCATGGTCGAACTCGCGCGGCGCACGCTCGGTGGAAACATTTCGCTGAAGACGGAATATGAGCAAGGGCTCGGCAATTGCCGCGTCGACTCCACCCAGCTCGAAGTCGCGTTGCTCAACGTGCTGCTGAATGCGCGCGATGCGCTCACGTCGCGGCGCGATGGCGTGGTGACGGTACGCACCGAGACCGTCGAACTGGAACAGCAGGAGATGGTCGGATTCGCCGACCTGCGCCCGGGTTGCTATGTGACCATCGCGATTTCGGACAACGGATGCGGTATTCCGCCTGAAATACTCGACCGCGTGATGGATCCGTTCTTCACGACGAAGGACGAAGGCAAGGGCACAGGGCTCGGGCTGTCGATGGTCTATGGCTTCGCAAAGCAGTCGGGCGGCGCGGTGAATCTGTATTCGGAGCCCGACGTCGGCACGACGCTGCGGCTCTATTTCCCCGCTGTCGGAGGCAATGCTCAGCGTCGGCCATCTGCTCCGAAAGCGATCGAAAAGGCAGGCAACGAAACGATCCTGATCGTCGACGATCGCGTGGAAGTGGCAGAGGTTGCGCAGGCGATGCTCGAACAGATCGGCTATCGCACACGCGTCGTGCTGAACACGAAAGAGGCGATGGACATCCTGGAGGACGGCGCCACCGTCGACCTGCTGTTCACCGATCTCATCATGCCCGGCAACATGAACGGCGTGATGCTCGCGCGCGAGGCGCGGCGGCTGCATCCGAAGATCAAGGTGCTGCTGACGACAGGTTATGCCGATGCATCGCTCGAACGGACGGACGCGAACGGCAGTGAGTTCGACATCATTCACAAGCCCTACAGGCGTGCCGAACTGGCGCGCAAGGTGAGGATCGTTCTCAACGGGCCGACGGGCGTCGGATAAGTTTCATAAAGCAGCAGGGTCGGTGTGGATATCGAAAGAACGCATGGTCGTTCTTTCCATTTGATGCCACTCCTGGATAAAATTTATATTCGGCTCCGTTCAACCTGCGGCGACTTGCGTGGTGCTAAAGGAGTACTGCGCATTCTCGTTTTAACCGGACCTCGAATGTTACGACCTCCGACACCAGAAAACGAAAGCGAACGCGTGGAGACCTTGCGCTCGCTCCATATACTCGATACACCGCCCGAAGAAAGGTTCGACCGTCTGACCCGCCTCGCGCGTCGCCTGTTCGGCGTGCCCATTGCGGCCGTCACGCTGGTCGACAGTCATCGCCAGTGGTTCAAGTCCCATCCGGGCCTCGACGCTTCCGAAACGCCGCGCGACGTCTCGTTCTGCGGCCATGCCATTCTCGACGATGATCTGTTTCTCGTGAACGACGCGTCGGTCGATGTGCGCTTCGCGGACAACCCGCTCGTCACGGGCGACCCGAACATCCGCTTCTATGCGGGCTATCCGCTGACGGTCGACAACGGCAGCCGGCTCGGCACACTGTGCCTGATCGATTCGAAGCCGCGTGCGCTCGACGACGAAGAGCGCGTGCTGTTGCGCGATCTCGCGCGCATGGCCGAGCAGGAAATCGCCGCCGTGCAGCTTGCGACCACCGACGAGCTAACGGGCCTGTCGAATCGCCGCGGCTTCGAAGCACTCGCGCAGCATGCGATCAAACTCTGCAAGCGCGCGCAAACGCCGGCCTCATTGCTGTTCTTCGATCTGAACGGTTTCAAGCAGATCAACGACGTGTACGGTCACGCAGAAGGCGACCGCGCGTTGATTGCCTTTGCGACGGTGTTGCGTACGGCGCTGCGCGACAGCGATGTGATTGGCCGGCTAGGCGGTGACGAGTTCGTCGTGCTGCTGACCGATTCGGACGAGGACGGCACGCTGCAAACCATCGAGCGGCTCAGGCATCAGCTGGAGCTTCAGAACCAGACGGCGCGTACGCCTTATCAGTTGCATTGCAGCGTGGGCACAGCGACATACACGCCCGACAGTCCGCAGTCCATCGACGACCTGCTGGCGCAAGCCGACGTCGCGATGTACGCGAACAAGCGCGCACAACGCTAAAACGTGAGCGACTGCGCAAACGTTTAGCGCAGTCGCTCAACTATGCCGCAAGCGCTCAGCGGTTCTCTAACGCCCATCGTTCTTCACGCTCGAGCCTGAGTAACGCATGCTCGAACATCGCGCGCGCACGGCCCGAGATGTTCGCCAGATACACGTGCAGTAACGCATCAGCGGGCGTGCGCGAAGCGCAACTCACGCTGTACTGCTCGAACGCACTCAGCTGCATGATGATGTTCGCCAGATGCTTCGGGCACTCGCATGCGATCGTCGTGGACGCATGCGCCATCGCCATCAATGCTTCATCGGTGTAGTGACGTTGCGGCGCGGGCTCGCGCATGTCAGGCTGTGCCGCGACCGTTCCCGACTTGCGCTGGAAGTCGCCCAGCATCTGAGAGATCGACGGCTGGTCGAGCGGTTCGCGTATCGTGCGCACGCCGACGCGTTCCAGCAGATTGATCGTGTTCGCAGCCGCGAACGAATACACGACGACAATGTTTTCCGCGTGCGTCGACGCGCTCAACGCGAGCACGCGTTCGACGTCGTCCGTGTGCAGCGACGGCAGATGAATGATCAGCACGTCGGCCGGCTGATTCATGCGTTCGGTGAACGCGGCCGTCATGTTCTCGAAGACCTTCGGCTCGCTGGCGAGTTCGGCCTGCATCGCGTGCAGATGCTGGCGGATCGTGTTGGCGAGCGCCGTGCCGACGATGCGTAATCGCAAGCCCGGCCTTCCCTCTGTGAGCGGCGACACGGGCGTCTTGTCGACATGCATGAACGCGAGGCGTTCGAGTTCGCCCGTCTGCAACGTGGCGATCGAGCCGATCGAATAGCCGCGATCGACGAGCCCCTTGATCATCGCCACGCGCCGCACGTCGGCTTCGCTATAGAGACGATGACCGGACTGCGTGGTAGGCGGCGCGACGACGCCATAGCGGCGCTCCCAGATGCGCAACGTGCCCACGGGCAGATTCGCCATGCGCGCGACGGCTCCGATGCGATAGCGCGGAACGACTTCCGGATCATCCACTGTGTTGTTCATGAATCGAAAACCCCTGGAGAAGTCGATTCGAGTCTAACAAGCGCGACGATGTTTTGAAGCGGATTTTTTTGTTCAATGACGGCGCAAACGCGCGTATTCAAACGCTGTGCGGGGCGCGACCCTTTGAATCGCAAGCGTTTTGAGGGTTCTTGCACGCATTCTGTTCAGCGTCGGACGTTTGCGACCCGAACAGACGCTTGTACCGGTTTTGACCAGGATTGATCGAGGCGATATAGGGAAAGCCCTCGCATCGAACGCATCTAGCGCGGGTGTCTGCGCGTCGAGCCGCGCACGATCAGCTTCGGCTCCGACGTCACGCAGATGCGCGGCGCTTTCTGATGCGAGCCATGCGCGCGCGTCGGACGTTCGATCAGTTCGCGCAGCAGCGACACCGCGAGTTCGGCGGCTTCGACAGTCGGGACCGCGACAGTCGTGAGCGGCGGACGCGATTGCTGCGCAAGCTGAATGTCGGTGATGCCGATCACGGAGAGATCGTTCGGCACATCGCGGCCGAGATCGGCTGCTGCGTGAATCGCGCCGAGCGCGGGCAGGTCGTTGGACGCGAAGATCGCCGTTATCTTCGCGTCGCGCTCCAGCAGATCGCGTGCCGCCGAATAGCCGCCCTCCATCGTATCGGGCGCATAACGCACGTTTTTCGCAGGCACTTTCAGGCCTGCCTCGCGGATCGCATCGACGAAGCCTTCGTAGCGCGATGCATGAATGCCCGACTGCTTGCTGCCGACCACTGCGCCGATCCGCGTGTGCCCCAGTTCGATCAGATGCTGCGCGGCGAGCCGTCCCGCGAGCCTGAAGTCGACGGCAACGCACGGCAAGCCGGGCGGATCGTCGGGACGTTCCCACATGCACAGCACCACGGGCGTACCGCGCGCTTCGGCTTTGCGCAGATCGTCGAAGTCGAGATTGGCGTTCATCACGAGCACGCCTTCGGAGAGCGAGCCGGCGAGCTGATCGAGATACGTGCGGCCCGCATGCGGATCTTCGTTCGTGTTGCAGATGATGACGAAGTGGCCGCTCGTACGTGCAGCGCGTTCGGCAGCGAGCGCGAACTCCGGATAGAACGGGTTCGCGATACTCGACACCATCAATGCAATGGTCGGCGCGCGGCCTTCGGCGAGTGCGCGCGCGGCAAGATGCGGTCGATAGTTGAGCGCCTCGACGGCTTCGAGTACGCGTTGGCGCGTCTGCTCGCCGACGCGTCCGCGATTGCGCAGCACGTTCGAAACAGTCGCCGACGTGACGCCGGCGCGTCGCGCGACTTCGCTCAATGTGGACATGATCTGCAACGTCTATTCAATATGTGGGACATGCGTTCATCATTTGCATTGGCTACGAAGGCGGGGCACCATGCGCAAAACGACAGAACGATTATCGGAGACAAGCCTTGCTGCCTTGCAGAAGGCATTCAGAAAGACCAGCGATCGCTTAGCGGTCGTTTTTTCGGTCATTCAGATTAAGCGCTTAATCTCCGCTTCGGGCTGATTAAATCACGGAGTCGAAGCGATGGCGAGCATTTCGTTGAAGGGCGTGCAAAAAGCGTATGGAGACAACGCGCCCGTGATCCGCAACGTCGATCTGGAGATCGGCGAAAACGAGTTTTGCGTATTCCTTGGTCCGTCGGGCTGCGGCAAGTCCACGCTGCTGCGCATGATCGCGGGGCTGGAGGACGTGACGGATGGCGATCTGTCGATCGGCGGTCGCATCGTCAATGACGTGCCCGCGGCCGAGCGCGGCGTCGCGATGGTGTTCCAGAGCTACGCGCTCTTTCCGCACATGAGCGTGTACGAGAACATGGCCTTCGGTCTCAAGCTCGCGAAGAAACCCAAAGCGGAAATCGACCGCAAGGTGCAGGAAGCCGCGCGCATCCTGCAGCTTGAAGCGCTGCTCGATCGCAAGCCGCGTGCGTTGTCGGGCGGGCAGCGGCAGCGCGTCGCGATTGGCCGCGCGATCGTGCGCGAGCCCGGCGTGTTTCTGTTCGACGAACCCTTGTCCAATCTCGACGCAACGCTGCGCGGCCAGACGCGTATCGAGATCGCGCGTCTGCACAAGCAGTTCGCGACTGCGAGCGTCGTCTATGTGACGCACGATCAGACGGAAGCGATGACGCTCGCTGACAAGATCGTGCTGCTGCATTCGGGCAAGGACACGGAACGCTACGGCAGCATCGCGCAGATCGGCGCGCCGCTCGAGTTGTATCACCGGCCCGCTAGCCGGTTCGTCGCGGGTTTCATCGGCTCGCCGCGCATGAATTTTCTGCCGGGCAGAGTGACGGCGCTCGACGCGCAAGGCGTCGACGTCATGCTCGATCAGACGAACGAAACGATGCGCGTCGCCGTCGACGGGAGCACGCTGCAAGGCGGACAACCCGTCACGCTCGGCGTGCGTCCCGAACATCTCGAACTCGTGACAGGCGATATGTCACGAGATGATGCAACGCTCACGCGCACCATTTCACTGATCGAACATCTCGGCGAGCACAGCTACGTGCATCTCGACCAGCCGGGCGGCGGCGTGCTGATCGCCAAAGTGCCCGGCAATGCGCGCATCGAACAGGGCGAGCGTGCGGTATTCGCGGCACCCGTTCGTGCCTGCCATCTTTTCACCGAAGACGGATTCGCCGTGCCGGCGCTCAATACCGTCGACTACTACATTTAAGGGACACGCGCATGCGCCTAGGAGTCTGTTATTACCCGGAGCACTGGCCGGAATCGATGTGGGAAGACGACGCGCGCCGCATGAAGGCGCTCGGCATCGAGCAGGTGCGAATCGCGGAATTCGCGTGGAGCCGCATGGAGCCCACGCCCGGCGAATACGACTGGGGTTGGCTCGATCGTTCGATCGACGTGCTCGGCAAAGCGGGCCTGCAAGTGGTGATGTGCACGCCGACGGCGACGCCGCCGAAGTGGCTGATCGACCGTCATCCCGACATTCTGCCCGTGGGTGCCGATGGACGTCCGCGCGCGTTCGGCTCGCGTCGTCATTACGATTTTTCGTCACCGTCGTATTTCGAAGCGTCGCGCAAGATCTGCACGGCAGTGGCCGAGCGCTACGGCAAGCATCCTGCCGTGGCGTACTGGCAGACGGATAACGAGTTCGGTTGCCACAACACGGTGGTCAGCTATTCGCCCGCGGCTGTTGCGCGTTTTCGCGTGTGGCTGAAGGAGCGTTATCAAACCATCGACGCGTTGAATCGCGCATGGGGCACCGTGTTCTGGAGCATGGAATATCGCAGCTTCGACGAGATCGATGCGCCCGTTGCGACCGTGACGGAAGCGCATCCTTCGCATCGGCTCGACTATCGTCGCTTTGCTTCCGATGAAGTCGCGCGCTACAACCGCATGCAGGTCGAGATCATCCGCGCGCATTCGCCGGGCCGTCCTGTCGCGCACAACTTCATGCAGCTCTTCACCGAGTTCGATCACTACAAGGTCGCGCGCGATCTCGACGTGGCGACGTGGGACAGCTATCCGCTCGGCGCGCTCGAAGAGCAGTGGTATGCGCCCGAGATCAAGGCAAAGTTCTTGCGTACGGGGCATCCCGATTTCGCGTCGTTCAATCACGACGTGTATCGCGGCATGTCGAAGCTGCCGTTCTGGGTGATGGAGCAGCAGCCGGGTCCCGTGAACTGGGCGCACTGGAATCCGTCGCCGCTGCCGGGCATGGTGCGTCTGTGGAGCTGGGAAGCGTTCGCGCACGGCGCGGGCTGCGTGTCGTATTTCCGGTGGCGTCAGGCGCCGTTCGCGCAGGAGCAGATGCACGCGGGCCTGAACACGCCCGACAATCGCCTCGATATCGGCGGCAGCGAAGCGGAGCACGTTGCGCGTGAAATCGCACAGGTGTCGTCCGCGAATGCCGATGCGGATGCGAATATCCGCAGCAAGATCGCGCTGATCTACGACTACGAAGCGAAGTGGCTCTTCGAAATTCATCCGCAAGGCGCGGACTTCCACTATCCGCGTTTCGCGTTCGAGTACTACTCGGCGTTGCGTGCGCTTGGCTTCGACGTCGACGTGATTTCCGCCGATGCGCCGCTCGATGGTTACAAGATGATCGTCGTGCCGCCGCTGCCCGTCGTGCCTGGCGATTTCGCCGTGCGGCTCGCGGCATCGGGCGCGCAGATCGTGCTCGGTCCGCGTACGGGTTCGAAAACATCCGATCTGCAAATCCCCGCGAATCTGCCGCCCGGCGCGCTCGCGTCGCTGCTGCCGATCCGCGTATGGCGCGTCGAATCGATGCGGCCGAACGTGACGGAAGCCGTGCACATCAACGGCTCGGGCGACGGACTGCGCGAAGGCCAGGCGCGTCACTGGCGCGATCTGATCGACGCCGCCGACGAACGCAGCTTCGGCGTGCGCGCGCGTTTCGCCGACGGCCATCCGGCGTATGTGCAGCACGGCTCCGTGCACTACTTCGCGAGCCTGTTCGACGATGCACTCACGCAGTCGCTGTTCGCGCGCATCGCAACGGAAGCCGGTCTCACGCCGACGCCGCTCGGCGACAGCTTGCGTATCAGCCGGCGCGGCAAGCTCACGTACGTGTTCAACTACGCGAACGCGCGGCATGTGATCGAAGGTGTCGATGCGTCGCGCTTCGTGATCGGCACGCGTGAAGTGGAACCACAAGGCGTGTCGGCGTATCGGACGGAGTAGTGATTCACGCAGTTATTCACGCAGTGATTCAACAACGCAGCAGTGATCCAGCATGTAAGAACCAGGACGCAAAGGAGACAGGAGAATGACAGCACGACAATTCAACGCGCGTACCGTGATTGCAGCGGCAGCGCTTGCAGTGGCCGCCGCCGTTGCGCCGTTCGCGGCGAGCACGGCGGAAGCGGGCACGCTGACGATGAACATCGCGTTCAAGGGCGCAAGCCAGCGCGCGGTGTGGCAATCGGTGATCGACGACTTCAAGAAAGCGCATCCCGACATCGACGTGAAGGCATCGTTTATCGATGAAGAAGCGTACAAGGTGCAGTTGCCGGGCTGGCTGTCGACGGTCCCGCCCGATGTGCTCAACTGGCACAACGGCGAGCGCATGGCGTACTACGCGCGTCGCGGCCTGTTCGAAGACCTGAGCGGCGACTGGAAGAAGAACGGCTGGGACAACATGTATGCATCGACGAAGGAATCGTCGACGTACAACGGCAAGCAGTACGCGGCGCCGACCGTGTATTACTCGTGGGGCCTGTTCTATCGCAAGGATCTGTTCCAGAAGGCAGGCATCACGTCGGAGCCGAAGACGTGGGACCAGCTGATGGACGCGTGCAAGAAGCTGAAGGCAGCGGGCATTACGCCGTTCGCCGTCGGTGGCCGCGATGCATGGACGCTGGCGGGCTGGTTCGATTATCTCGACCTGCGCATCAACGGCAACGCGTTCCACCAGAAGCTGATGGCAGGCGAAGTGCCGTACACCGATCCGCGCGTGAAGAAGGTCTACACGACGTGGAAGCAGTTGCTCGACGACAAGGATTTCATCGACAACTCGCTCTCGTACGATCTCGACGCGGCGCAGCCGTTCCTGTTCCAGGGCAAGGCGGCGATGATGCTGATGGGCACGTTCATCACGGGCGGCTTCCCGCCGAACGTGAAGCCGAACATGAGCTACTTCCAGTTCCCGATCATCGATTCGAACGTGCCGACGGCGGAAGACGGTCCCGTCGAATCGCTTCACATCCCCGCGAAGGCGAAGAACAAGGCTGACGCGCACACGTTCCTCGCGTTCGTCGAAACGCCGGAGCAGGGCGCGAAGCTCGCAACGGGTCTCGGCTCGCTGTCGGCGAACAGCAAGTCGCCGGAACCGGAAGATCCCATTTCGAAGATCGGTTTCCAGATCCTGTCGAACACGAAGGGCGGCATTGCGCAGTTCTACGATCGCGACATGACGAAGGAAATGGCCGACGAAGGGATGAAGGGCATGCAGCAGTTCGTCTCCGATCCGACGAAGCTCGATGCGATCCTCGCGCAACTCGAGCAGACGCGTAAGCGCATCTACAAGAAGTAATGTTGTGAAGTAACGGCGCCGGGCCGTTTCGATGATGGTCCGGCGCAGCACAACTTGGAGAATCGTCGTGTCGCACTCCGTCACACGTCAGGACATTAACGGCACGCCGCCGTCGCAGCCGCAGGCGTCGCCTTCGCCGCGCGCAGCGGGCCAGAAGCGCGGGCCGTCGCCTACCGCGCGCCGGCAACGCAAGGCCGCGCTGCTGTTTCTCGCGCCCGCGTGCTTCATGGTCGCGGTGTATGTGGTCTGGCCAATCCTCTCGTCGATCTGGCTGAGCTTCTACAGCTGGGACGGCATGACCGACAAGGTCTTCGTTGGCCTCACGAACTACATCGAACTGTTTCAGGCGCCGACCTTCTATACCGCGCTGAAGAACAACCTCATCTGGCTCGTGCTGTTCCTGCTCGCACCGCCGATGGGCCTCGCCGTCGCGCTCTATCTGAACCAGGCGGTAGCGGGCATTCGCGTGGTGAAGTCACTGTTCTTTGCGCCGTTCGTGCTGTCGGGTGTCGTCGTCGGTCTGATCTTCTCGTGGTTCTACGATCCGACCTTCGGCCTGTTCGCCGTGATACTCGGGCATGGCGTGCCCGTACTCGGCGATGCGCACTATGCGACCTTCGGCATTATTTTCGCCGCGCTCTGGCCGCAGACTGCGTACTGCATGATTCTTTATCTGACAGGTCTGACATCGCTCAACAGCGAACAGCTCGAAGCCGCGCGCATGGAAGGCGCGAAGGGCTGGTCGATGCTGTGGCATGTCGTGCTGCCGCAGTTGCGGCCCGTCACGTTCATGGCGATCGTCGTGACGGTGATTGGCGCGCTGCGCAGTTTCGATCTGATTTCGGTGATGACGGGCGGCGGTCCGTTCGAAAGCTCGACGGTGCTCGCGTATTACATGTACGACCAGGCGATCAAGTACTACCGCATCGGCTATTCGGCGTCGATTGCCGTCGTGCTGTTCGCGATCATGCTCGTGTACATCGTCTATCACCTGCGGCGCATGCTGCGTCACGAACAGTAAGGAGCAGACGATCATGTATCCGATGCCTGTTGCCAAATGGAAGCCGATCAACCGGCGGCTCTACAAACTGACGTTGCCCGTCGCATTGCTGATCTGGCTGCTGCCGATGATCGCCGTGCTCGTCACATCGGTGCGCTCGACGGAAGAGTTGAGTGAAGGCAATTATTGGGGCTGGCCGAAGCACATCGCGTTCATCGACAACTACCGCGAAGCGCTCACCACGTCGCCGATGCTGCATTACTTCTGGAACAGCGTGCTGATCACGGTGCCGTCCGTGATCGGTTCGATTGCGCTCGCGGCGATGGCGGGCTTCGCACTCGCGATCTACAAGTTTCGCGGCAACACGACGCTGTTCGCGACGTTCGTCGCGGGCAACTTCGTGCCGATCCAGATCCTGATGATTCCCGTGCGCGATCTGTCGCTGAGCCTTGGCATCTTCAATACGCTCAGCGCGCTGATTCTCTTTCACGTGTCGTTTCAGACGGGCTTTTGCGCGCTCTTTCTGCGCAACTTCATCAAGCAGCTGCCGTATGAACTCGTCGAAGCCGCGCGTATCGAAGGGGCGGGCGAGTGGACGGTGTTCTTCAAGATCGTGTTGCCGCTGATTCGCCCGGCGCTTGCCGCGCTCGCCATTCTCGTTTTCACGTTCGTGTGGAATGACTATTTCTGGGCGCTGTGTCTGACACAAGGCGACGAGGCCGCGCCGATCACGGTCGGTGTCGCGGCACTCAAGGGGCAATGGACGACGGCGTGGAATCTCGTGTCGGCGGGATCAATTCTCGCTGCGCTGCCTTCCGTCGCGATGTTCTTCGCGATGCAAAAGCACTTCGTCGCAGGGCTTACGTTCGGCGCGACGAAAGGCTGATTACGTTTTATCGATGTCTCCTCGTAGAAGGTTGCCCGCGCAAGCGGGCTTTTTTCTTTGTGCGATTCGTCATTGACCCGGTGGCACAGCGCTATGCACACCCGCGAGCGGCGACCCATATCCGCCCGACTGCGCGTTGTTCGGCGTGCCATTGACGAGCTGCGCACGCGGATCGGTCGGATTCAGATTGAGTTCGCCCGCCTGCTGGTTGCCGTGCGTCGGATATTCGCTGCCGCGCGGCGCATTGGGCATCAGGCGCGTGCTGTTGACGGGCGCGTGGACGTCGTCATAGGTGGACAGCCCTTGTGCATGGGATAGCGCCGCGCTCATCGACAGCGCGAGGGCAGCAGTGAGTTGAAGAGAAACGATGGTCTTGCGCACGATGCACTCCTTGCTCGAAGAAATGGTGCGCCCTTCGCGAGTCGGTGGAAGGCGCACGCCGCTCTAACGCTTCAACTATTGGCCATCGCTTTCGCGAGTTCAAGGCGCAGCGCGTGCGATTGAGCGGTGCGCGCCGGGTGCGTCGAGCTTTTGTTGCAGTTCTTCGTTAAACCGGCTCAGCGCCCGGCTTATTCCCCGCGCTCATTCCCCCGCTATTTCGCCGACCGTGCGACGCACCGCGCGCAGGATGTCGTTCGCGAGTTCCGGCTGCGCTTTGAGCACCGCGCGCGACGCGGCGATCGCGCCGATCAGCGCGACGGCTATCGCCATCGCCTTTTCGCGCTGGTTGCCTTTCACCTTGTGCGCGTGCAGGTGCTTCTCGAACACGGCCGCCATCTTCTCCAGGCCGTCGCTGTAGCGCGCGCTGATCGTCTCGTCCAGTCGGCCGATATCGCTTGCCGAAGCCGCCAGCGCGCAGCCGTTCGCGATGTCGTCGCGTTTTTCTTCCGACAAATAGCTGTCGAGCAGTTCGGTGAGGGTCGGCAAACGGCCCTCGTGCGCCGCCGTCATCCGCGCGTGGCTGATCTGCAGCCCGTGTTCGAGCGCTTCGGCAGCGAGCGCTTCTTTCGACGGGAAATGCGCGTACAGCGCGCCATGCGTGAGGCCCGCCGCCTTGCCGATCTCGGCCACGCCGACGCCGTCGATGCCGCGCTCCCGGAAAAGGCGCGCGGCCGTTTCGACGAGGGCCGCGCGGTTTTGCGCCGCCTTTTCCTTGCTGACTTTCATCGCTGATCCACCTTGTCCGACTTTTGCCAATGAAGCGAACGCGAAAAAACGCTTGACACGCATTGATTGCGATCACTATCATTAATTTAAGATTGCAGTTGCAATTATAAAGCAGCTGCCGGCGGATGTCCGCCTCTTACCCTCAACTTTTGGAGAAGTGATCATGTCATTCGCAAACAAGACGGCCCTCATCACGGGCGGCAACGGCGGCATCGGCTTCGCGGCGGCGCGCATCCTGATCTCGCAGGGCGCGCGGGTTGCCATCACGGGCCGCGACCAGAAGAAGCTCGACGAAGCGGTGGCCGAACTCGGCCCGAACGCGCTCGCGATTCGCGCGGACATCAACGATCCCGCCGCCATCGACGACGTGATGAAAGTGATCGCCGACAAGTTCGGCAAGCTCGACGTCGTTTTCGCGAACGCGGGCGTGAGCGGCGCGACGCCCGTCGGCGAGACGACGGCGGAGAAGTTCGAATCGATCATGCGGACCAACGTGACGTCCGTGTTCCTGACCGTGCAGGCGGCCGTGCCGCTGATGGGCGAGGGCGGCGCGATCGTGCTGAACGGCTCGGTGATGCGTCAGTTGGGCGCGCCGGGTTCGTCGGCGTATTCGGCGTCGAAGGCGGCGATTTCCGGCATGGCGCGTGTTCTGGCGTCGGAACTGGTGACGCGCGGTATCCGCGTGAACACGGTGATTCCGGGCGGCACGCGCACGTCGATCTGGACGCGCGGCGACCGCGAAGGCGCGACGCTCGACGCGACGGAAACGGCACTCAAGCCAATGATCCCGATGAACCGTTTCGCACTGGCTGAGGAAGTCGCGCAGGCAGCCGTGTTCCTCGCGTCGGATGCGGCGTCGGGCATGACGGCGGCTGAGATTGTCGTCGACGGCGGCAACACGGGTGCGCCGATGGGTGCGCCGGCTTTCCGCCGCTAAGCGTTACGCGCAAGACGTGCAATGAAAAAGGGCGAAGCGCGGTGGCGCATCGCCCTTTGGTACTTTTCAGAAGCGGCGTCAGGCCATGCCCGCAACGATCGCGGCAACGATCGACCCAAGCACCAGCACCGCGCCGATCGTCCGACGCTTGTTCAGCTGCGTCCACAGCAGCACGCCCGTCAGCGACAGCAGGATCACGCCACCCGCGAACGTGTCGATCAGCAGCACCCAGCCGACGCTCAGTCCCACGCCCTTGTGCAGATTCGTCAGCGCCGCGAGGAAGGTGTTGGCGCTGCGCTTGACGGTCACATAGTCATTGCCGACCCAGTATTCCGCCTGCGTGTTCTCGTTCGGCGTCGCGAACGAGACCTGCCAGTGTTCCGGTTGCACAGCCGTGCGGTCGCCCCACGCGACGGCATGCGATGGCTCCTTCTGCATGCGTCCCGGCTTCCCCTGCACCTTGAGTTCCTGCTTCAGCCATCTGGCGAGATCGCGCGGCGATTCGGGCGCGGGCTGCGGCAGCTTCACCTGCAGCGACTCGACTTGCGGCTCACCCGTCGAAACGCGCAGCGGCCCGCCGCGATGATTCAGCAGAAAGCCGCTCGTGCCCATCAGCAGACCGAGCGCGGCGCCCCACAGGCCGATCCAGCTATGCACCTTGCGCAGCCATCGGATGAACGTGATACGGCGCGAGCCGGCGGGCGGTGCGCTATTGCCGGTATTGCCGGCGCTTTTGTTCTTGACGTCGACGCGCGAGGTGCGATCGACGGCAACGGTTTCGGGTGTGTTCACAGGTCGCTCCAGGTTGCACTGACCTCAACCGTCGACGAATGGCGTGCACGCGCGTCGAGTCGCAGAGACTTGCGACGCGTGTGATGCTTCGAGACGGAATGACCATCGGCCGGGGGATGCGATGGCGTTGGCTGGCTGGCCGCGTTGCCCGTGAATGGGGCGCGCAGTGGGCTGGCTTTGCGATCAGATAAGGCTGCCTATGATTTCACGGTGTAGTGAATGCCGCAATCGCCGGGCGCGATTTACAACAACGGCAATGTTTCGACAGATTACGTAAGGGCTATGCAAGCTCAGCGCACGCCGAGCCGGTAGACGGTGGTATGGCGATAGCGCTCGCCGGGCCGCAG
This sequence comes from Paraburkholderia sabiae, assembly GCF_030412785.1. Lineage (NCBI taxonomy): Bacteria > Pseudomonadati > Pseudomonadota > Betaproteobacteria > Burkholderiales > Burkholderiaceae > Paraburkholderia > Paraburkholderia sabiae. Next base: position 5,767,296 of record NZ_CP125295.1, on the reverse strand, counting down.
CACGACGTCTTCTGCGTCGGGCATGTTGACCTGATCCGGAAACGCGCCTGTTTCGAGGCACAGCGCCGCGTGCTTGCCGTACGTCTTGCCGTTGCGTCCGTTGACGCCCGCGAGAAAGTTGCCCGTGTAGAACTGCATGCCTTTCGCGTCCGTCGATACCGTCAGTTCGCGTCCGCTCGCGGGATCGTAGAGCGCGGCGGCCTTGCGTATCGCCGTGGTGCCATTGCGCAGCACGTAGCAATGATCGAAGCCGCCCGCGCGCGCGAGTTGCGCATCCGGCCAGTCGAGACGCGCGCCGATAGGTGCGCCCGCGCGAAAGTCGAACACGCTGCCCGCGACATCTTTCCGTTCGATGGGAATCATCGTTTCGTCGACGGCGAAAAACGCGTCGGCATCGATCGAAATCACATGACCGCGAATTTCAGGCGCATCGGCGAGTGCGTCGCCGGAGAGGTTGAAATACGCGTGATTCGTCAGGCTGATTGGCGTGGGTGCGTCGGCCGTGGCGTCGTAGTCGATTGTCAGCGCGCCGTTGTCGTCGAGCGCATAGCGCACCGTGGCCGTCACCGCGCCGGGAAAGCCAGCGTCGCCTTCGGGCGATTCATGCGACAGCACGAGCGCGCCGTCGACTTCGCGCGCCTGCCACAACGCTTTATGAAAACCGCTCGAACCGCCGTGCAGCAGATTGTCGCCGTCATTGCGATCGAGTTGATACGTGACGCCGTCGAGCGTGAAGCGCGCCTGCGCGATGCGGTTCGCCCAGCGGCCGATCGTCGAGCCGAAGTACCAGCGGCTCGCGAGGTAGTCGGCGGGCGTGTCGTGGCCGAGCAGCACATCGGCGACGCGTCCTGCGCGGTCGGGTGCATGCCACGAGACGAGCGTCGCACCGAGATCGCTGATGCTCGCGCGCATGCCGTGCGCGTTACGCAGCGTGAACAGACGAATGTCGCCGAGCCCCGGCAACGTGCCCCAACGTTCGACCTGGATGCTGGATGAGAAAGAAGTGTCGGTGCTGTGCATGTCGGCGAAATTCATGTCGGTCGCGGATCGAACCAGATTAAGGCATTTAGGCGGATGGCGCATCAGGTGCCGGATTTAACTGTGTTGCCTGCATGCGCTCCTGATACTCGCGCGGCGTGCAATCGAGTTCGCGCCGGAACACGGCATACATGTACTGCAGCGAAGTGAAGCCGCAGCGTATTGCGACCTCGGCACTCGACATGTCCTGCTGCGCGAGCAGCTGCTTCGCGACATCGAGTTTGTGCTTGAGGATTTCCTGATGCACGGTGCAGCCGAGTTCGCGCCGGAAATAATCTTCGAGCGACGACCGCGACACGCCCACGTAATCGGCGACCTGTTCCGTCTTGATGCCCTGACACGCGTACTGGCGAATGTAGTGACGCGCGCGCATCACATACGGACTCGCGAGCGGCTCATGTTTAGTCGATTCGCAGACGTTGATGCCGACGGGCGGCACGAGAATGCGGCGGCCCGCAAAACGCGCACCGCCGAGCATCTGATGCAGCAGGTGCGCCGCCGTGCGGCCCATTTCCTCCGTGCCCTGAATCACCGACGAAAGCGGAATGCGCGTGAGCGAACGCGTCAACGGATCGTTGTCGATGCCGATGATGGCGACTTGCTCGGGCACGGGAATACCGCTGATCAGACACGCCTGCAGCACCTGACGCGCACGCGCGTCCGTCACCGCGATGATGCCGACGGGCTTCGGCAGGCTTTGCAGCCATTCGGTCAGTTGCACGCTCGCCTGGTGCCATACAGGCGCGCTGGTCGGAAGCCCGCGATGCACGTCGCCTTCGAGTCCATCCGCCTTCAGCAGCGAATTAAATGCGAGTTCGCGTTCCTGTGCCCAGCGGTTGGTCGGCGATTCGGGCAGGCTGTACAGCGCAAAGCGTTGCAGCCCCGCGCCGATCAGGTGCTTGTACGCGAGCGACACGAGCTGCATGTTGTCCGTCGCGATGTACGGCAGATTCGGCGGATACGCGGACGCGTCTTCATACGAGCCGCCCACGGCGACGACAGGCAAAGGCGAATCGGCGAGCGCTTCGCACACGGCGGGATCGTCGAAATCGGCGATAAAGCCATCGCCTTCGAAACGCGCGATACCGTTGAGTCGCGCGCGGAAATCTTCTTCGAGAAACAGATCCCACGCGACGCGCGTCGACAGCAGGTAATTGCCGATACCCGTGATGATCTCGCGGTCGTACACCTTGTTCGCATTAAAGAGCAGTGCGATCCGATGCGTGCGTTGAGCAGTGTGCTGCCGTGTCATCGACTCTCCCGGCGCAGCGCGCTGGCGCCGCGTTGTCTCCGTATTGTCCCCAGGTGCTGCGTCGCCATGCAGCCGCACATTTAAGTGTTCTGCTTATTCTAGGCGTCACTCGACCTTGCCCGCCAATGGATTTTTCCGGGTAACAAGAATCAACAGGCGCGCTGGCGGATTTCGCAATTGCCGCGCAAACCCGCAAGCGGCAGCATGGCGTCACATCATGAACGGATCGATGCGCGTGCATCGGCCGACACTACCAGGAGACGCGCATGTCTTACTTCGAACATTTGCCCGCTGTGCGCTATGAAGGCCCGCAGACGGACAACCCGTTCGCTTATCGCCATTACGACAAGGACAAGCTGGTGCTCGGCAAACGCATGGAAGATCATCTGCGCGTTGCTGTGTGCTACTGGCACACGTTCGTATGGCCGGGTGCGGACATGTTCGGCGGAGGTACGTTCGAGCGTCCGTGGCATCGTTCCGGCGATGCGCTTGAAATGGCGCATGCAAAGGCCGATCACGCGTTCGAACTGTTCTCGAAGCTCGGCACGCCGTTCTACACGTTCCACGACACCGACGTCGCGCCCGAAGGCGACAGCATCAAGAGCTACGTGAACAACTTCAAGGCGATGACGGACGTGCTCGCGCGCAAGCAGGAGCAGACGGGTATCAAGCTGCTGTGGGGCACGGCGAATCTGTTCTCGCATTCGCGCTACGCGGCGGGCGCGGCGACCAATCCGAATCCCGACGTGTTCGCTTATGCCGCCACACAGGTTTTCAATGCACTCGAAGCGACGCATCGCCTTGGCGGCGCGAACTACGTGCTATGGGGCGGACGTGAAGGCTACGACACGCTGCTCAACACCGACCTGAAGCGCGAACGCGAGCAGCTTGGCCGCTTCCTGAGCATGGTCGTCGAACACAAGCACAAGACAGGGTTTAAGGGCGCACTGCTGATCGAGCCGAAGCCGCAGGAGCCGACGAAGCATCAATACGATTACGACGTCGCGACGGTTCACGGCTTTCTGACGCAATTCGACTTGCAGGACGATATTCGCGTGAATATCGAAGCGAATCACGCGACGCTTGCCGGTCACTCGTTCCACCATGAAATCGCGAATGCGTTTGCACTCGGCATCTTCGGCAGCGTCGATGCGAATCGCGGCGATGCGCAAAACGGCTGGGATACGGACCAGTTCCCAAATAGTGTGGAAGAGCTGACGCTCGCGTTCTACGAGATCTTGCGCAATGGCGGCTTCACGACGGGCGGCATGAACTTCGATGCGAAGGTGCGGCGTCAGAGCATCGACGCCGAAGACATCGTGCATGGCCATATCGGTGCGATCGATGTACTCGCCGTTGCGCTGGAGCGCGCCGCGCATCTGATCGAAAACGATCGTCTGGCCGAATTCAAGCAGCAGCGCTACGCAGGCTGGGACAGCGACTTCGGACGCAAGGTGCTGGCGGGCGGCTATACGCTCGAGTCGCTGGCGAGCGATGCCGTGCAACGGAACATCGCGCCGCGCCATGTGAGCGGACAGCAGGAGCGTCTTGAGAACATCGTCAACCAGGCGATCTACTCATCCGCGAAATAGCGCACTCAAGCAACACACCACAGCAGCACGAAAAATCGTTAGCAGCGCCGGTAGATTTCGCAATTGCTCCGCCGGCGCGCACGGCACACGCTGTCGTGCGAATAAAAATGGGGCAGCTTTCGACAATCGACGCTCGCGAACAGGTATTCGCGGCGCATCCTGAGGTTAAGACGGCGGTTCGACTTCTCGCATTCGAAACTGCACGCAACCCTAAATGGAGTGAGACATGAAATCTGCAATGCGTCGTTCCGTATTGAGTTCCCTCGTTTGCGCCGCGATGGCCGCCGGCCTGACGATGGTTGCGCCGCTCGCGCATGCGAGCAAGGACAAGCCGGAAATCGGCTTCTGCATCGACGATCTGCGCGTCGAGCGCTGGTCGCGCGATCGCGACTATTTCGTTGCCGCAGCGACGAAGCTCGGTGCGAAAGTGTCCGTGCAATCCGCCGATGCCAGCGAAGCCCGTCAGATCTCGCAGATCGAGAATCTGATTTCGCGCGGGGTCGATGTGATCGTGATCGTGCCGTTCAATTCGAAGACGCTCGGCAACGTCGTCGCCGAAGCGCACAAGGCGGGCATCAAGGTCGTGTCGTATGACCGGCTGATTCTCGATGCCGATGTCGACGCGTATATCTCGTTCGACAACGAGAAGGTGGGCGAACTGCAGGCACAAGGCGTCTTCAATGCGCAACCGAAGGGCAACTACTTCCTGCTGGGCGGCGCACCGACGGACAACAACGCAAAGATGCTGCGCGAAGGGCAGATGAAGGTGCTCAAGCCCGCGATCGATCGCGGCGACGTGAAGATCGTCGGCCAGCAGTGGGTGCCTGAGTGGAGCGCGGCAACGGCGCTGCGCATCACGGAAGATGCGCTGACGGCGAACAACAACAAGATCGATGCGATCGTCGCGTCGAACGACGGCACGGCAGGCGGCGCGATCCAGGCGCTAGCCGCACAGAAGATGGCGGGCAAGGTGCCCGTGTCCGGCCAGGACGCGGACCTTGCCGCCGTCAAACGCGTGATCGCGGGCACGCAGACGATGACCGTCTACAAGCCGCTGAAGCTGATCGCAGGCGAAGCGGCCAAGCTCGCCGTCGATCTCGCGAAGGGCGACAAGCCCGCGTTCAACGCGAAATACGACAACGGCAAGAAGCAGGTCGATACCGTGCTGCTGCAACCGACGCTGCTCACGAAAAGCAATGTCGATGTCGTGATCAAGGACGGCTTCTACACGCAGTCGCAACTGGCTGGCAACTGATAGCGGGCGCGGGCGCTTTGTCGTCTTGATGGCAGACGTCAGGACGGCAAGCGCCCGCGCATCTTTCATCCATCCAGGACACCTCGCAGGACACTACGCATGGCACAAGCGCTTCTGGAGTTGCGCGGCATCGCCAAATCGTTTGCCGGGGTGAAGGCGCTCGACGGTATCGATCTCGTCGTCGCGCCCGGCGAATGCGTCGGACTGTGCGGCGAAAACGGCGCAGGCAAATCGACGCTGATGAAGATCGTCTCCGGCGTCTATCCGCACGGCGACTGGTCGGGCGAAATCATGTGGGACGGCAAGCCGCTCGTCGCACAGAACATCCGCGATACCGAACGCGCGGGTATCGTCATCATTCACCAGGAACTGATGCTGGTGCCGCAGCTGTCGGTGGCTGAGAACATTTTTCTCGGCAATGAAATCACGTTGCCCGGCGGCCGCATGAATTATGCGGCGATGTATCAGCGCGCCGACGAACTGCTGCGCGAATTGAACATCACGGGCATCAACGTCGCGCAGCCGGTGATGAACTATGGCGGCGGGCATCAGCAACTGATCGAAATTGCGAAGGCGCTGAACAAGCAGGCCAGGCTGCTGATACTCGACGAGCCTTCCTCGTCGCTGACGGCAGCGGAAACGAAAATCCTGCTCGATATCGTGCGCGATCTGAAGAAGCGCGGCGTCGCGTGCGTGTACATCTCGCACAAACTCGATGAAGTGGAAGCCGTGTGCGACACGATCACCGTGATACGCGACGGAAAGCATGTCGGCACGCAGCCGATGAAGCAGCTCACCACCGATCGCATCATCGCGATGATGGTCGGCCGCGAGATCGCGAATCTCTTTCCGCGTGAGCAGCATGACATCGGCGACGTCGTGTTCGAAGCACGCAACGTGACGTGCTACGACGTGACGAACACGAACCGCAAGCGCGTCGACAACGTGTCGTTCGTGTTGCGCAAGGGCGAGATACTCGGCGTTGCGGGTCTGGTCGGCGCGGGCCGTACGGAACTGATGCAGGCGATCTTCGGCGCGTATCCGGGCATGAGCGAAGCCGAAGTGTGGATGGACGGCAGGCGCCTGAAAATCCGCGCACCCGCCGATGCAATTTCAGCGGGCATTGCGATGGTGCCCGAAGATCGCAAGCGTCACGGCATCGTGCCGCAACTCGGCGTGGGTCACAACATCACGCTCGCGGTGCTGCAACGCTTCGCGAAAGGCGGGCGCATCGACACGGCTTCCGAACTCGACACGATCAACTCGGAGATGAAGCGCCTGTCGGTGCGCGCAGCGTCGCCGATGCTGTCGATCGCGAGTCTGTCGGGCGGCAACCAGCAGAAGGCGGTGCTCACGCGCATGCTGCTCACCGATCCGTCCGTGCTGATACTCGACGAGCCGACGCGCGGCGTCGATGTCGGCGCGAAGTACGAAATCTACAAGCTGATGTTCGCGCTCGCGAAGCGCGGCGTGTCGATCATCATGGTGTCGTCGGAGTTGCCGGAAGTGCTCGGTGTGAGCGATCGCGTGCTCGTGATCGGCGAAGGCGAATTGCGCGGCGATTTCGTCAACGATGGGCTCACGCAGGAACACATCCTCACGGCTGCCATCACGGCGAACGCTGCAACCGGCATTCACGGCACGGACACGAAAGGCCCCACTCAACTGGCGAGCGTCGCATGACTCCTGATCTCACTTCTTCCGATAGCCAAGGCAAGCACGGCACCTCGCTAGCATCCGGGCAACGCATCAAGCTGCTGTTCGCACGCTACAAGCTGCTCGCGTTGCTGCTGGCCGTCGCCGTCATCTGGGTGTTCTTTTCGTTCCTCACGGAAGGCGCCTTCGTCACGCCGCGCAATCTGTCGAACCTGCTGCGGCAGATGTCGATTACGGGCATGCTCGCGTGCGGGATGGTGTTCGTCATCATCTCGGGCGAGATCGATCTGTCCGTCGGTTCGCTGCTCGGTTTGCTCGGCGGCGTTGCGGCGATACTCGATGTGACGTTTCACTGGCCGCTCGCTGCGACGCTGCCTGTGGTGATGCTGCTCGGCGTGATCGTCGGTCTTTTCAACGGCTGGTGGTCGACGTATCTGCGTGTGCCGTCGTTCATCGTCGGGCTGGGCGGCATGCTCGCGTATCGCGGCGTGCTGCTCGGCATCACAGGCGGTTCGACGATCGCACCCGTGTCCGACAACCTCGTTTTTATCGGCCAGGGCTACTTGCCGCGCATCGCGGGCGACACGCTCGCCGTCGTGCTGTTCGTATTGCTCGCGGCGCTGACCGTGCGGCAACGTCAGAAGCGTCAGCACTACAACCTGAGCGTCGTGCCGATGTGGCAAGACGCGGTGAAGATCGTCGCGTCCGGGCTGATCCTGCTCGCGTTCGTCGCGACGCTCAACCGTTACGGCGGCATTCCCGTGCCCGTGTTGCTGCTGCTCGCGCTGCTCGGCATCTTCACGTACATCGCGACGCAGACCGTGTTCGGACGACGCATCTATGCAGTCGGCTCGAATCTCGAAGCGACGCGTCTGTCGGGTGTCAACACGAACCGCGTGAAGCTCGCGATCTTCGCGCTGATGGGGCTGATGTGCGCGTTCGGTGGTCTGATCAACACGGCGCGGCTGGCGGCCGGTTCGCCGTCGGCGGGATCGATGGGCGAACTCGATGCGATCGCGGCGTGCTTTATCGGCGGCACGTCGATGCGCGGCGGCTCGGGCACCGTCTACGGCGCGCTGATCGGCGCGCTCGTGATGGCGAGCCTCGACAACGGCATGTCGATGCTCGACGTCGACTCGTACTGGCAGATGATCGTGAAGGGCGGCATTCTCGTGCTGGCTGTGTGGATCGACGTGATCTCGGGGTCCGAGCGGCGCTAGCGAAGAGCGCACGGACGTGGTGCGCTGCACCACGTCACAGCATCCGCGCGCTTCGTTGAGGCGCGCGGAGTAGGTCTCAAGCGCCCTGAAAAGGGCGCTTTTTGTTGGTTGATCACGTAGCTGGAACGTAGCGCGTCAAAAAAATAGTAGAGCCGCGCGAGTCCTGTCCATCAAGCGATTGCGCGGTTTTCACGCGCGCGATCAACGCGCTTTCGACACGCATCCAGCGGCGCAAAACAGGCCGATGGCATACCTATTGCGTTAATCCGCTGCGAAGCCAACGGCGGCTTCGACGTATCGACAATTTTTCAGGCGCGCTCGCGATGCGGGCGCACCGATGGGGCAACGGCGTCCCGAAACGCAACGCGCGACGAGCGTTCGATCCATGAGATCGGGCGACGCGCGAGCGTTTCGGGACGCTTTTTTTTGCGCAACCGAAACCCGCGCACCGACGCGATCCAGCGCTATGAACGAGCAGATCACCACGCAACGCATCGAAGTCTCCGGCCAGACGATCGGCGAACTGATCAATCTGTCCGGCCGTCAGCGGATGCTGTCGCAACGCATCGTGCTGCATGTGGTGCTCGCATCGCACGGCGATGCAGCGGCGCTTGCCGTCGTGCGCGAATGTCTCGTGACGTTCGCGTCGACGCATCGCGTGCTCGTGCACGGCGACGATCATCTGCCCGGCGTGTTTTCCGAAGCATTGCAACAGCTCTATTTCGGCACGCGCAAGGCAGACGAGCGCGTGCAGCGCTTCGTCGCGATGACGGACGAAACGGTTGCCCGTGTCGAGGCGCGTGACGACGCAGCCAGCACGCACGTCGATGCGCTCGTCGCACAGGCAACACCGCTGCTCGAACTGTTGCAGGAGATCACGCTCGCGTACCAGCACGAAATGCGAGGCATCGAAGCGGCGACGCAGCGCCGTCAGGCCGCGATTGCGGAACAGCTGTCGGGCATTTCGATGCAGGCGAACATCGTCGCGCTGAATGCGCGCATTTCTGCGGCGCGTGCAGGTTCTTTCGGCCGTGAGTTCGCCGTCATCACGCAAGTGCTCGCCGACATCATCAAGGAGATGGACGCGCTGATTTATAGCGTCGTTGATCGCGACGCGGATGCGCCTTCTTCTGGGAAGGATTTATCGCGGAAGCGGCCGCGTCGCGTAGTGCAGCTGTCCGCTAGTCCTCGCGTCACGCAGTAACACCTTTACTCAATGAGAGAGACCCTTGACATCCCCTGGCTGAAAGAAAGGGGTTCCCACTTCATAGAACGCAACCCAACATCATCTCAAAGAGATATGGGACTTACGCTTTCTCCATGGGCTGACACCGCCAGCCCGGCGGCCAAAACATTACGCGCGGCGTTGACGTCGCGATCGTGGACTGCCCTGCACTCTAGGCACGTCCATTCGCGGATATTCAGCGGCATCCTGACGCGGGTATGGCCGCACTCACTGCACCGCTTGCTAGACGGATACCAGCGTTCGATATCGATCAGTGTTCGCCCATACCACTTCGCTTTGTACTCCAGTTGCCGTGTGAACTCGTGCCAGCCTGCATCGCTGATGGACTTCGACAGAAAACGGTTCTTCAGCATGTTCTTGACAGACAGACTTTCGATGGCGATCACTTGGTTTTCGTTTATCAGCCGGGTTGAAAGTTTATGCAGGAAATCACAACGTGAGTTTGCCACCTTGGCATGCATGCGTGCGACCTTCAGCCTCGCTTTCCTCCGATTGGCCGAGTCCTTTTGCTTCTTAGCCAGACGACGCGACAATTTTGCGAGTTTCGCCTCGTACTTGCGAAACGCATTCGGCGCGGCAATCTTTTCGCCTGTAGAAAGGACGGCGAAATGGGCAAGTCCTAGATCGACTCCGATCTTTCCTTCAGCGAGCGGACGCTTGGTTACCACGTCGTCGCATAGGATTGAAATGTGGTATCGGGCCGCAGTGTCTCGAGACACGGTAACCGTCGTTACCTTTGCGCCCTTAGGGATTGTGCGAGACCAGCGAATCGCTAGCGGCTCGTCCATCTTTGCCAATTTGAGCGTCGTGCCGTCCCACCTGAAAGCGCTGGCGGTGTATTCGGCTGACTGCGGACCATCCTTTCGCCTGAAAGTCGGGTGCTTCGCGCGCGCCGCGAAAAAATTAGCGAACGCTGTCTGCAAATGTCGGAGCGCCTGCTGCACCGGAACTGCGCTTACCTCTTTTAGCCAGCTGTGCTCCTCAGACTTTTTTAGCTTTGTCAACGCGGCGGAGGTTTCGTGGTAGCCCATGCGCTCTTGCCGCTCGGTCCACGCCTCCATCCGTTCTCGGAGCATGTGGTTATAGATGAAGCGTGCGCATCCGAACGTCCGTGCAAGAGTCGCTTCCTGCTCGGGTGTGGGGTAGAACCGGAATCGGTAAGCACGCTTAACGTTCATAGCTCACACAATACCATCGATCCGTGTGAGGTCACTAGCTGGAGTACGGGTGCAACATCAGAACCGTCTCCTTTGTCCCCGCGCCAAAACGCTGAAGTCCTTCGGAGAAACTGATGAAAAACCTGTTGAATTCGCTTGCGAGCGGTAACTGGCGCCCGCTGCTCGCGTGCTTCCTCTACTTCGATACCGGCTTCACGGTCTGGGTCATGTTCGGGCCGCTCGCGCCGTTCATCAACAAGAGCATCGCGATGTCGCCCGCGGAACTGGGCTTTCTCGTCGCGGTGCCCGTGCTCGGTGCGGCGATTTTGCGCGTGACGCTCGGCAATCTCTATCAGGCTTGCGACGGACGGCGCGTGGCGTTGATGGGCGTCGCGCTGTCGGCGATTCCGTCGATCGTGCTGCTGCTGATGCCCGGCACGCCGTCGTACACGCTGCTGCTGATTCTCGGCGTTTTCCTCGGTGTCGGCGGCGCGAGCTTCGCCGTTGCGCTGCCGATGGCAGGTAGCAACTATCCGCCGAAAGTGCAGGGTCTCGTGCTCGGGCTCGCGGCTGCCGGCAACATCGGCGCGGTGCTGGACGGCTTCATGTTTCCGGCGCTCGCCGATCATTTCGGCTGGGCGAAAGCGGCGGGCGCCGCGCTGCCGTTGCTGGGTCTCGCCGCCGTCGGGCTGTTCTTCTGGGCGAAGGATCTCGGACAAAAGACGGGCAGCGGCGCGCAGGCGCTGCGCAGCTTCATCGTAACGCTCGTGGGTCTCGTCGCGCTCGTCGTCGCCGTGCATGCTGGCGTGTTCGGCGCGGGCAAGACGGGCGTGCTGCTGCTGCCCGTGCTCGGTGCGCTGCTCGCGATTGCCGTGCTGCCGAAGCACTATCGCAGCGTGCTCGTCGAGGGCGATACGTGGGTCGTGATGCTCGTCTATAGCATCACGTTCGGCGGCTTTGTCGGCATGTCGTCGTATGTGACGACGCTGCTGATTTCGCTGTATCAGATGCCGCGTCTCGAAGCGGGTCTCTTCATGTCGCTGCTGGCGTGTATCGGTGCGCTGGTGCGGCCTGTGGGCGGGCTGGTCGCGGATCGTATTTCGGGCGTGCGCGCGCTGGTGATTCTGCTCGCGGCGATCTCGCTGTGCGACTTCCTGTTCGCCGCGTGGATGCCGCCGGTGTCGGCGGGTATCGCGTTGCTGATTGCGATGTATGTGTGCTTCGGTCTGGGCAACGGCGCAACGTTCCAGCTCGTGCCGCAACGCTGGAAGGGCAAGACGGGTCTGATGTCGGGCATCGTCGGCGCGGCGGGGGGTATCGGCGGCTTCTATCTGCCTGTGATCATGGGCATCGCGAAGGAAGGCACGGGCAGCTATCAGATGGGCTTCGCGACGTTCGGCGTGCTGTCGGCGCTCGCGTTCGGCCTGGTGGTGCTGCATCGCGCGCGGTGGCTCGAATGGGCGCTGCCGAAGGAAAGCGCTGTCATCGTCGAGCCGATCCGTGCGGGCGTGAGGGTCGACAGCGGGGCTTGATGTCTTTCGGTCGTGCGATTGTCGATCATCGCCAGTACCTTGCGTGCTGGCGATTTTTTTGAGGGGCTGAAGGAAAGTTGCAGATCGTGCTGTCCAGCACACCGTGATGTGTCACGCCGATGCCCGGCATCGTCGTTTTTCCGGCGCAATCGCGATACATGTGTGCGACAGGCAACACACGTGTATACGGGTGGCGTGCGAAAAATCCTATATTGCACTCACTGCGGCCCACGACGAAAGGACTGGGCGAACCGCTTGCCAGCGGGTTTGGATCGCGAGTTCCGCCAACTCGATCGTTTGCATCAACTTCGATCCTGAGCATGTGGATGGCATTACACCCAACAGCTTGGGGTTCTGGCATGTCTGCTGAAATGAGATCCGTCCAACGGTTCCCGACACCGTGTACCCGTTGCGGTGGTGTTTTATACCACCACGTAGCGTTCTGTCCGTATTGCGGCGTGAACCAGCCGATCGGCAGCGATCAGCGCAAGCGTGCCGAGGCCCCGTTACGGGCGGTCGCGAAGCAAGCCCCGCATCCGGCCGTTGCTGCCAACGACGCAGACGAATCGCCTTCGCCCGAAATCATCTGGTCGAGCTTCGCCGCCGTGCCGGCCGCTCCGGGGAAACGCTTCTTTCAATGGCCGTTGCCGCGAGTGGTAACGGGCAGTGCGATCGCGATGGCGCTGATGCTTGCACTGGGCGGTGCCGCCTATCTGCGCCTCAATGCGCTTCACCGCAACGCCAACGTCATTGAGCCGACTGCAACAGCGATGAAGCGCGCGGACGTCTTGTCGTCGTCCAGCGTGCCGCCTGGCGCAAACGCTCAGCCTTCGAACGCTGGCGCAAACGCGCCTGGCACCAGCACGCCCCTTGCCGCGAGCGCGGTCCCTGTGTCTGCGCAGTACGGTAAGGGCGTTCCTGCTGCACTGAACGACGCGCATGCAAGTCTCGCCCAAAAGAATCTGACGGCGGCAAAGGCGGCAATTTCAGAAGTCCTGTTGGTTGCTCCTCGAAATGACGAAGCGTTGCGTCTGCAAGGCGATATCGCGGAACGCGAGAGCGAGCGCGACGTGGCGTTGCGAGTGGCAGCGACCTGCGCGAACGACGGACTGTGGAGTTGCGTGGTTAAACAGGCGAATCAGGCGTTGGCCATCGATTCGAGCAGCAAGGATGCGCAGATTCTGCTGGAGCGCGCGATCGTGTCGACGGGCTGGCGGCCGCTTTCAACCCGTGCAACAGCCGCTGCACCCAAGCCTGCGAGGCGCGATCCGCCACGGCCAGTCGCGAAGAGCGTGCCGCCCATACCGACACTCCCGACACTCTCGCCGCCGCTGCCGCCTGGCATACCGGCGGACAACGCGACACCCGGAAACGGGTGATGCGTTCGACGCGAGTGGCCTTCCTTCTCCCAGTGTTCTTGCAAGCGGAGACACACGGAACGGAGAAACACGCCGGTCAGATATCCCAATCCCACTGCTGTTTGCGTTGCTGCTCCGCGGACAGGCGCCGGCTTGCTTCCTGTGAAATGACCACATGGCTCGATGGCTCGATCGGCATCAGAACAGCTTTCTCGATACGCGGGTTCGGACGAGATTTGCACTGTTCTTCTTTCACGTAGTCCGGGAAAGATTGAAACTGGCGGACGGCATGGATGGCGTTGGTCATGGCGCAAATCCGGAATCGGCATGGTAGACATATCGTCGCGATCCGACGATGTTGTGGGCAGTCTATTTGCGCGATGGCCGTCGGGCTGTACGCCTTCGCACAGAACGCAACGAAGCGTGTGATGACATTGAAGAGAGGGATGACGAAGGGCGAGATACGCTGCCGCTATCTCTACAGCTCGCTCGACACTTCGTAGTCGCGGGGAAACGATTCGTCGATCGCGTAGGGAAGTACTCCGCTGTCGTGCGTGCTATTGATCTCAGCGCGGTGGTGACGTGAATTCTTATGTTTGCGCACGCTATTACTCAGTTCGGAAATGATCTCCGACGCTGCGTGAATGATCTGATTGAAGTTGAACCCGGCATTGGTCATCTCACGATAAAACGACTTCGCGAGGATTCTGGCAATCTGATTCGTGTTCTGGGCTGACCCTGCAATGATCTCTTTGACGGTCCGTTCCGAAGAGCGCGTGAGCGCCGCCTGCGTGAAGCGTGATTTCATCAGGTGCTGGATCTGGTTCGCGTGAATCGCCTTGACAATCAGAGGGGCGAGATTGTCGAGCAGCCTGAGATCTTCCTTTTCGAAGTACGGCTTTTCCAGCGGGTGATGCGCATGGACGATACCCATCGTCTTTCCTTGCAGCACCAACGCCGAGGACATGCTGCTCCTGACGTGGACCTCCGGGTCTGCCTCCCTTGGACTTGCCACGACGAGCGCGCCGACGCCTTCGGAACCCATGGTGTAGAGGTCGCGCGTTTCGCACCGGCGCATGCTTACCATGTCATAGCGGGAAATGGCGGGGCCGCCGAATTCAGCCCGCTGACGGGGCCCGATTTCAGCGACCTGTCGTTCGCTGAGCAGATGAATCGTGCAACGGCTCGCGTTGAGTACTTTCGCAACCATCGAAGACAGTTCGGAAAGCAGTTCTTCCGGGCTGCGCGTGTACTCGATGTCGCTGGCGCAAACGCCGATTTTCCCCTTTTCTGCTCGATGCATCGCTCTTCTCCAGGGTTCCAATCGGAGCGCCACGGGCGAAAGCCGAAACATGGAAAGCGCCTTCGCGCTCCTCCATTTGATTGCGGTTCTCAGTGACTCGAGATCGATGCTATCCGCTGCGATTCGATGTGCGTGTTCGTCATCGCACAGTATCGGATACGCGAAAAAGCCGCCGTAGTCCGACGCCCGGTTTTTCGTCCGTCGCGGTGCTCGAACGCGTGAGTTCGGGAATTCCCTGGATACGGGAAGGGTATCGGGAAGCGCCGTGGGACAGCGCCGTCATGATATGTTCGATTCCTTGCCTGCCCGGCTAAATCCTTGATTCGTAAGGGTGAGCGGCCGAGCGGACTGCCTTTCCCCCGATTTTTCACGTCCGCGCAGCGGTTCGTGCCCCTCTCTTCTTGAATTTGTAATTCCCCGTCCATATAATTAGCACTCACCGCACGAGAGTGCTAACAACATCGCCGGTTGGCTCGCCAGCCGGTATACCTCAGCGTTCTTCAGTCCCAATCAAGAGAGGATCTATCCATGAACCTTCGTCCTTTGCATGATCGCGTGATCGTCAAGCGTCTGGATCAGGAAACCAAGACCGCATCGGGCATCGTGATCCCCGACGCAGCCGCAGAAAAGCCGGATCAAGGCGAAGTGCTGGCTATCGGCCCGGGCAAGCGTGACGACAAGGGCGCTCCCATTGCGCTCGACGTGAAGGTCGGCGACCGCGTCCTGTTCGGCAAGTACGCTGGTCAGACCGTCAAGGTCGACGGCAACGAACTGCTGGTGATGCGCGAAGAAGACATCATGGCCGTTGTCAACAAGTAAGCACTTGTCCCGGTTCATTCTCAAGAATTCAAGGAGTTAGAAGATGGCAGCTAAAGACGTCGTGTTCGGCGATTCCGCCCGTGCCAAGATGGTTGAAGGCGTGAACATTCTCGCCAATGCAGTGAAGGTCACGCTGGGTCCGAAGGGCCGCAACGTCGTCCTCGAGCGCTCGTTCGGCGGCCCGACGGTCACCAAGGACGGTGTCTCGGTCGCGAAGGAAATCGAGCTGAAGGACAAGCTCCAGAACATGGGCGCGCAAATGGTCAAGGAAGTCGCTTCCAAGACCAGCGACAACGCCGGCGACGGCACGACGACGGCAACGGTTCTGGCCCAGTCGATCGTTCGCGAAGGCATGAAGTACGTCGCATCGGGCATGAACCCGATGGACCTGAAGCGCGGTATCGACCGTGCCGTTGCAGCAGCAATCGAAGAGCTGCGCAAGATCAGCAAGCCCTGCACGACCAACAAGGAAATCGCACAGGTTGGCGCGATCTCGGCGAACAGCGACACGTCGATCGGCGATCGCATCGCTGAAGCCATGGACAAGGTCGGCAAGGAAGGCGTCATCACCGTCGAAGACGGCAAGTCGCTGCAAGACGAGCTGGACGTCGTCGAAGGTATGCAATTCGACCGCGGCTACCTGTCGCCGTACTTCATCAACAACCCGGACAAGCAAGTCGCCGTTCTGGACAACCCGTTCGTGCTGCTGCACGACAAGAAGGTGTCGAACATCCGTGATCTGCTGCCGGTTCTGGAACAAGTCGCAAAGGCTGGCCGTCCGCTGCTGATCATCGCTGAAGACGTCGAAGGCGAAGCGCTGGCTACGCTGGTCGTCAACAACATCCGCGGCATCCTGAAGACGGTTGCTGTCAAGGCTCCGGGCTTCGGCGACCGCCGCAAGGCAATGCTCGAAGACATCGCTATCCTGACGGGTGGCCAGGTCATCGCCGAAGAAACCGGCCTGACGCTGGAAAAGGCGACGCTGCAAGAGCTGGGTCAAGCGAAGCGTATCGAAGTGGGCAAGGAAAACACGACGATCATCGACGGCGCTGGCGAAGCAGCAAGCATCGAAGCGCGCGTCAAGCAAGTGCGCACGCAGATCGAAGAAGCGACGTCGGACTACGACCGTGAAAAGCTGCAAGAGCGCGTGGCCAAGCTGGCTGGCGGCGTTGCAGTGATCAAGGTCGGTGCTGCGACCGAAGTCGAAATGAAGGAAAAGAAGGCACGTGTCGAAGACGCACTGCACGCAACGCGCGCAGCTGTGGAAGAAGGCATCGTGGCTGGCGGCGGCGTCGCGCTGATCCGCGCACGCAGCGCGATCGCTGGCGTGAAGGGCGACAACGCTGACCAGGACGCAGGTATCAAGATCGTTCTGCGCGCAATGGAAGAGCCGCTGCGCCAGATCGTCACGAACGGCGGCGAAGAAGCCAGCGTCGTGGTGGCAGCAGTTGCCGGCGGCACGGGCAACTACGGCTACAACGCAGCGACGGGCGAGTACGGTGACCTGGTGGAAGCCGGTGTCGTCGACCCGACGAAGGTGACGCGTACGGCACTGCAGAACGCAGCTTCGGTTGCTGGTCTGCTGCTGACGACGGACGCCGCTGTCTGCGAACTGCCGAAGGAAGATGCACCGATGCCTGGCGGCATGCCCGGCGGCATGGGCGGCATGGGCATGGACATGTAATTTCCGGGCAACTGGAATGCATGTGGGAGGCGCGCTGAGAGGCGTGCTTCTCTTGCCAAAAGAAAAACCCGCAGCGATGCGGGTTTTTCTTTTGGTGCTCCGGTTTCACTCGGGTATGAAGTTCGCGCCTGGCGACCTCAGCGTTGCAGCACGAGGAAGCGCTCGCGCAAATGATCGAGCACGCACGATACGCTTGACTCTTCCGTCAGCGCCGCCGTATCGACGAGCAGTTCGGGATTCGTTGGCGCTTCATACGGCGCTGACACGCCCGTGAACGACTTGATCACACCGGTTTGCGCCTTCGCATAGAGCCCTTTGGGGTCACGCCTCGCGCAATCGTTTGCTGAAGCGGACACATAAGTCTCGACAAAATTGCCGTTTCCGACGATGGCGCGCGCCATGTCCCGGTCTTCGCGCATCGGCGAAATCAGGGCGGCGATGACGATCAGGCCGGCGTCGTTCATCAGTCGTGCGACGTGGGCGACCCGGCGGATGTTTTCCCGGCGGTCTTCCTTTGAAAAGCCAAGGTCGCTCGTCAGGCCATGACGGATGTTGTCGCCATCGAGCACATAGCACGCGTGTCCCATCGACATCAGTTCGCGCTCCAGATGAAACGCGATGGTCGATTTGCCCGCTCCGGATAAGCCGGTGAGCCAGACGGTGACGGGCTTGTGGCCGAGCAGCACAGCGCGGTCGCGGCCCGTGATCGTGCCGTTGAAGCGTTGGACATTAGGCTGAATGCGCTCGACGGGCGCGCGGCCTTCGGGCTCTTCACGTGCCACGCGACTGTTCGGTGCGCTGCTCTGGTTGCAGCGTGCGCGCGGCTCGGGAACGGCGGCGGCAGCCGCAGCGGCAGCGGCAGCGCTGGGGCGAAGTTCTTCCAATTCGGTTTTCCGTTCGTTCTCCGCCGTAGAAACCGGCGGTCTGCCGTTGGCTGGCTTGGCCTAAATTGTGGCGCGCGTCGCGTTGGTCATACGCACGCCGCAGGCGTCAAACGAGGTGTCAACCGGACAGCAGGGCGGGGAATATTACAGTTCGTAATTGTACTATCTAAGCGGTCGCCCTGCTGTAACAGATAATTACCGCTGTAATGCATGGCTTGCGAATTGACACTTGACTGGAGCCATTCTCATCGTTCCATCGGGAGCTGGCCCAGCCGCGACAACTCAATGGCGCGCCTCACCCGGCGACGCATCCGTCCCGCCTGCGAGCGGCACTTCATCATCGCTGCTCCGTGCCCAGAAGAAACGATCGGGAAGATAAGCGCCCATGCCCGGCCGGAAGGCCGCCTGGGTCGCCTGAAACAGATACTCCTGCGCTTCGCGCACGGCCTCGGCCGGTTCCTGGCCATTCGCCAGCAGCGCGGCGATCGCGGCGCCGAGCGTATCGGTGACGCCCATGATCCGCTGCTGCGTGCGATCCCACATGTCCTGCCTCAGCTGGCCATCTTCGCTGAACAGCGTATTGACGAGCCGATGCGTGCCCGTTTCCGTCGACAGGATGTATTCGCAACCTTGCGACAGCAAATGTGAGATCGCGGCATCGAGTGTCGGTGCTTCGGCGTCGCCGTCCGGTTGCGCCAGCGCGAGCAGAGCCGCTGTATCTGCGACCAGCAAGGTGGTTTGAGGGGCGAGCAGATCGGCCATTGCTTCGCGCAGTTCGTCGGCGGCGAGCACGTGTTCGTCGTCGAGCGTGAAATCAGGCGCGAGAATCAACGGGATATCGTCGTAATCGGCGACCACTTCTGCAATCGCGCTGACCACTTCCGCGCGCGTCGCTGCGCCGACCTTGAAGGCGGCGATCGGCATGTCTTCCAGCAGCATCCGCGCTTGCGTCGCGACGACTTCCGGGTCGAGCCCGGTCACTTCGTCGCAACTCGCCGAATCGCGCACCGTGTAGCCCGTCAGCACGGAAACGCCGTGGCAGCCCATGCTGGCAAGCGTCATCAGGTCGGCTTGCAGCCCGCCGCCGCCTGTCGGGTCGGACAGGCCGAAGGTGAGAACGATCGGAGGGGTGTCGCTGGCCATGAAATTGTGGTGGGGTCGTTGAGCGGAACACTGGCAGGCCGGAGAGAGCGCACGCGCGCCCGTGCGGCCCGCACGGACAGCTCAATTATGCGGCCTTATACGTTCCCAGGGCATTTTTTCGCATCTGTCGGCGTGCCGCGTCACACATAACGTCGCAAAATGTCGCGTCGGATCGCTCGGACCCCGCATCCGCTAGGCATGGGGGCGGCAACACGGTACCATCATGGCTCCCGTTTCCACGGACTTTTCGACGCGACTCAAGAATGGAATATAAGAGCTGGATGTGCCTGATCTGCGGCTGGATCTATGACGAAGAAGCCGGTCTGCCAGAGGAAGGAATCGCGCCGGGCACGCGCTGGGAAGATGTTCCCATCAATTGGACCTGTCCCGAGTGCGGCGCGCGCAAGGAAGACTTCGAGATGGTGCAGATCTGATCGATCCGCCGTGACGGTGGCGGGGCGTTTTTTGCCTGCCATGCAAGGTTGACCGATCCGGAATGAATCGATTTCGCGCGGGATGGAACATCCGCGCGCACGCGATGTCGCAAGATAACTCGTCACTGAGCTTTCCTTGCGGTTGATCGCGTTTTAGTCCAGCAGGTGCCGTTTCGTAAGCGTGGCGCGTTTGTCGCGCCGATGTCGCCGTGAGCGGCCGCTCTCAGCCATGTTGCCGTCGGGCGAGTTTCGTCTGCGCGGCAGTCTGAGCCGGCGGCGCTGCTTCGGAGCCATGCAGTCGGTGGCCCGGCAATTGCATTACTTTCGCCATACCGGCAGTTCCGGTGGCGCAGTATCGATGCCGCCTGACAGTGCCGGCGTTCATGCAGCCTGCTCATGACTCTTCGATCCGCATCGCCCGATACGCTCGACGCTCTACCCAATCGCCGCGGCGGCACCGTCCGCACGGCGGAGCAGGCCATTGCCGACGCGCTCGACGCGTTCGAGCAGCGTCGCGACATGAATGCGCAATTGCTCGTCGCGGGCCGCGCGCTGCGCGAGGCGGGCTGGATTGCCGCTCAACGTTTCACCGACGCGCTGCTTCTCGTTTCGCCGATGGCCGCAAGCGGCCTGGCCGACGAGGCCGCCGCGCGCGCCACCTTCGGCGCGGCGCTGCGCGCGTTCCGTACGGCGCTTGAGCGGCGCAATCTGCGTGAACTCGGTTGCTCGGCGGCGCTTTTCGAGCACTATCGCGCGCTCAGCACGCATATCGCCCAGCACACGCCGGGTTACAGCGTGACTTTCGAAGACGTCGCGCTGACCGGGCGGCCCATTCCCCCTGTTTCGCTGCGTTCGCAATCGGCGGCGCGGCTCGCGCAGCTGCGTGCGCGCTACGAGCGGGCGCTGCTGCCCGTGCTGCGCTCGAAAGGGCATGTAAGCACGAGCGCGGTGGCGGGCGTCGTGAATGCCGCGCTCGACGATCTCGACGCCTGTCTCGTCGAACTGGCCGGTCCCGATCCCTATGACTTCTGGCGGTTGGCGCTGGCGTGCACGCGAGCGATGCGCGCGAACGGCCACACGGTAGAAGACATCGACACGCGGCGTTTCTATGCCCGTTGCAACATGGCGCTCGCCGACGAGCAGCGCGGCATACCGCTCGCGCCGCGCTCGCTGGTTCGCGCGACGCTCGCGCTGCTCTGGCGCGACTACGCGCTGTTCGGCGCGGCCGCCGAAGACACCGAGAACGTCGAACTGCTGCGTGACTACGGCTTGACGGTCGACTGGCATATCGCGGGCACGCAGGCATCGGAAGCACTGTGGGAAGCTGGCGCGCATCAGGCCGAGACGCTCGCGGCGCACGTCGGCATGTCGCGCGAACTCGGCGTGCTGACCGTCAACGCGAACGCGTACGAAGACTTTTTGCAAACCGCCGATGCCGCGATTTCCGCGCTGACGGATCACGCGCGTGCCGCCGACAATCCGCAGAAGGCGGACCCCAGCGCCGCGTTGCAGGCCGGCGACGCGGCTTACCGTCTGGGCGCGGCGGCGTCGGCGCTCGGCCTCGGCCACGTGGCGCTGCTGGCCGACGCGCTGGGTCTCGCGTGGCGACGCCGTGCGCATGCGGGCGTATCGACGCCGGCCGTGCGCGCGCATGTCGTCGTCGATGCGCCCGACGCACGTTCGCTCGAAGCCGCGGCGGAAGCATTGCGCGCGATGCTGCACAAGGTCGCCGCGGGCGTCGCGCCGCAGTCGGCGGCGAACGTGCTGGCTGCGCTGACGCGAGCGATCGAGCAGGGCGGCGCATAAGATAACTAGCAAGACCGGTCGAAAACAGGCGCTGCATCCACAGGATGCGGACAGTCGTTCGTCCTATGCCATCCGCCGCGCGATAGCGCACGCGAGTCGTTCCCGGCAAGGTAGAGGCGCGTGATAGAGTGCAGTTTCATGGACTGCGATTTTCCGTGCGGCGCCATTGCAAACTGCCTGCCAGCACGGCTGGCCAGCCGCCCGTTGCACGATTCTGGCGCACGGCGCCGGCCCCGCAGTCGCGCATCGTCTTTGCTAAACTTCGACCTATGCCCAAGAGTAACGATCGCATCAATCTGACCAACCAGTTCCTGATCGCCATGCCGAACATGGCGGACCCTACGTTTTCAGGAACGGTGGTCTACCTTTGCGATCACAGCGAGCGCGGCGCACTCGGCCTCGTCATCAACCGGCCGACGGATATCGACCTTCAGGCGCTCTTCAATCGCATCGATCTCAAGCTCGAGATCGAACCGCTGCTGCATGTCCCCGTGTACTTTGGCGGCCCGGTGCAAACCGAGCGCGGCTTCGTGCTGCACGACGCATCGGAAAGCTCGTATACGTCGTCGATGCAGGTGCCCGGCGGCCTCGAAATGACCACGTCGAAAGACGTGCTCGAAGCCGTCGCGAGCGGCAAGGGCCCGGAGCGTTTTCTGCTGACGCTCGGCCACGCCGGTTGGGGCGCGGGTCAGCTTGAGGACGAGATTTCGAAGAACGGCTGGCTTACGGTCCAGGCCGACCCGAAGATCGTTTTCGACGTTCCCGCCGAAGACCGCTTCGAAGCGGCGCTCGCGCTGCTCGGCATCTCGTCTTCGATGCTTTCGGGCGAAGCAGGTCACGCATGAGCGGTGCGGCCGGACGTGAAGCGACGCTGCTTGCGTTCGACTACGGCGAAAAACGTATCGGCGTCGCCGTCGGCAATTCGCTCACTCGCAGCGCTCGGCCGCTCGTCGTTCTGCAGAACCGCAATCGCGAATATCGCTTCGAAGCCGTCGGCAAGCTGATCGACGAATGGAAGCCCGACATGCTCGTTGTCGGTCTGCCCATGCATCCCGACGGCACCCCGCACGAAAGAACCCAACTCGCCAAACGCTTCGGCAACCAGCTGAACGGACGCTTCAATCTGCCCGTCTCGTGGGTCGACGAACGTTATACGTCGGTGGAAGCAGAGGCGGGCATCCGCAGCGGATCGCGGCAGGCGGGCATGCTCGACGCCGAAGCCGCGAGCATCATTCTTCAGCAATATCTGGACGGACTAAGTCTGGATGGACCAAGCGACGATCATGAGTTCCATTGACGCCGAAGCGCTTTATCGCGCCGTGCTCGAACAGATTCGCGACGCATACGGCGACGCGCTGGGTGGCGCCGATGGCGCGGTGCTCGCCGGCATCTACAGCGGCGGCGCGTGGCTCGCCGAGCGTCTCGCGAAAGACCTGAACGTGTCGACGTTCGGCGTCGTTAACGTCGCGCTGCATCGCGACGACTACGCGAAGAAAGGCTTGCACACGCAGGCCAGTCCCACGTCATTGCCGTTCGCAGTCGAAGGCCGCCGCATCGTGCTCGTCGACGACGTGCTGTACACGGGCCGCACCGTGCGCGCCGCACTGAACGAACTCTATGACTACGGGCGTCCCGCATCGGTCGAACTCGCAGTGCTGGCCGATCGCGGCGGGCGCGAGTTGCCGGTGGCGGCGCGCTTCGTCGGTGGCACGATCGACGTGCCGGCCGATGCGACGCTCGTGCTGTCGCGCGACGGCGAGCGCTTCGCGTTTCACACCGAGCCGCGCGCGGATTGAGCGCGGCGCGTCGGCATCGAAAGCAATACGGGCAACACACGTAGTCCCCAGTCTGATTCAGGAACACCATGAATACGCCCAACCCGGTTTCCCAAGGTTCCAGCCAACCGAACGACGGTGCTGCTTCAGCGGACCGTTTTCGCTACGGTTTCCTGAAGGGCAATCCGCAGCTCACGAAGAACGGCGAGCTGAAGCATCTGCTGACCATCGAAGGCCTGCCGCGCGCGATCGTCACGCATATTCTCGATACGGCCGAACAGTTCGTCAGCGTGACGGACCGCGAAGTGAAGAAGGTGCCGCTGCTGCGCGGCAAATCGGTGTTCAACCTGTTTTTCGAGAACTCGACGCGCACGCGCACCACGTTCGAAATCGCGGCAAAGCGGCTGTCGGCGGACGTGATCAACCTGAACATCAACGCGTCGTCGACGAGCAAGGGCGAGTCGCTGCTCGACACGATCAATAATCTGTCGGCGATGCATGCCGACATGTTCGTCGTGCGCCACGCGTCGAGCGGCGCGCCGTATCTGATCGCCGAGCACTGCGCGCCGCACGTCCATGTGATCAATGCCGGCGACGGCCGTCATGCGCATCCGACGCAGGGTCTGCTCGACATGTACACGATCCGCCATTACAAGCGCGATTTCACGAATCTGCGTGTGGCGATTGTCGGCGACATTCTGCATTCGCGCGTCGCGCGCTCCGACATTCACGCGCTCACCACGCTCGGCGTGCCGGAAGTGCGCGCGATCGGTCCGCGCACGCTGCTGCCGGGCGGCCTCGAGCAAATGGGCGTGCGCGTGTTCCACAACCTCGACGAAGGGCTGAAGGACGTCGACGTGATCATCATGCTGCGTCTTCAGAACGAGCGGATGAGCGGTGCGTTGCTGCCGTCAGCGCAGGAATACTTCAAGAGCTGGGGATTGACGCCGGAGCGCCTCGCTCTCGCGAAGCCCGACGCGATCGTGATGCATCCGGGGCCGATGAACCGCGGCGTCGAGATCGATTCGCAAGTCGCGGACGGTCCGCAATCGGTGATTCTCAATCAGGTGACGTTCGGCATCGCGGTGCGTATGGCGGTGATGGGCATCGTCGCGGGCAATAACGACTGACCCGCGTATCCGTCACAGAATCCGTCTTAGATAGAGCAGGCAAAAAGGCAGCGCATGAAGATTCATATCGCAGGCGGTACGCTGATCAATCCGGCAGCCGGCACCGAACAGCAGCAGGATGTTTTCATCGCGGACGGAAAAATCGTCGCGCTCGGCAACGCGCCCGCCGAGTTCAACGCGGAACGAACCATCGACGCGCAGGGCCTGTTCGTGGCGCCGGGCTTCGTCGATCTGTCTGCGCGGTTGCGCGAACCCGGCTACGAGCACAAGGCGACGCTCGAATCGGAAATGGCGGCGGCGCTCGCGGGCGGCGTGACGAGTCTCGTGTGCCCGCCCGACACCGACCCCGTGCTCGACGAGCCGGGTCTCATCGAAATGCTCAAATTCCGTGCGCGCAATCTGAACCGCGCGCATGTGTATCCGCTCGGCGCGCTGACCGTTGGCCTCAAGGGGCAGGTCATTACCGAAATGGTCGCGTTGACGGAGTCGGGCTGCATCGGTTTTTCACAAGCCGATACGCCGATCGTCGATACACAGGTGTTGCTGCGCGCACTGCAATACGCGAACACATACGGCTATACCGTGTGGCTGCGTCCGCAGGATGCGTATCTCGCAAAGGGCGGCGTCGCGGCGAGCGGTCCGCTTGCATCGCGGCTGGGTCTGTCGGGCGTGCCCGTTTCGGCGGAAACGATCGCGCTGCATACGATCTTCGAACTCGTGCGCGTGACGGGTGCGCGCGTGCATCTGTCGCATGTGTCGTCGGCGGCGGGCGTCGAACTGATGCGCGCCGCGAAGGCGGAAGGCCTGCCCGTTTCGTGCGACGTGACGATCAACCACGTGCATCTGATCGACATCGACATCGGCTACTTCGATGCGCAGTTCCGGCTCGATCCGCCGCTGCGTTCGCAGCGCGATCGCGAGGCGATTCGCGCGGGGCTGCTGGACGGTACGATCGATGCGATCTGCTCGGACCACACGCCCGTCGACGACGACGAGAAGCTGCTGCCATTCGCCGAAGCGACGCCCGGGGCGACGGGGCTGGAGCTGCTGCTGTCGCTCACGGTGAAATGGGCCGACGAGGCGAACGTCCCGCTCGCGAAAGCGCTGAACCGCATCACGGCCGCGCCTGCTAACGTGTTGAAGTTGCCGGCAGGCCGCGTCGAAGCGGGCGCTACGGCCGACCTGTGCGTCTTCGACCGCAACGGCCACTGGCGCATCGAACCGCGCGCGTTGAAGAGCCAGGGGCACAACACGCCGTTCCTCGGCTACGAACTGCCGGCGCGCGTGCGCGCGACAGTCGTGTCGGGGCAGATCGCGTTCGAGCAGCGCTGAGCGCATCGCGCATCGGCAGAGATTGGAAAGATAAGCGGAAGACTCGCAACATGAAGCTCGCGTTTCGCAAGGTTCGATTGGTCGTGCATCTGGTGTACGGCATGTGGCAGCTCTGGACGCGTTTTCCGCGCGCGAGCGCGCAACAGCATCTGGAACTGAACCGCGCCTGGTCGCTGCGCATGCTGCAGCTGTGCGGCATGCGCCTCGTCGTGCACAACGACGGCGCGCGGCTCGACGAAGGCGTGCTTGTTGTCGCGAACCACATTTCGTGGATCGACATTTACGTGATCAACGCCTGGCGTCCGACGCCGTTTCTGTCGAAAGCCGAGATCCGCAAGTGGCCGGTGGTCGGCTGGTGCGCCGAACAGCTCGGCACGGTGTTCATCCAGCGCGAGAAGCGCAGCGACGCGAAGCGCATCATGCATGACCTTGCCGAGCGGCTGAACGCTGGCGAGCGGATGTGCGTGTTCCCGGAAGGCACGACGTCGGATGGCGTTCAACTGCTGCCGTTTCACGCGAACATGTTTCAGGCGGCCGTGTCCGCATCGCGGCCGGTTCAACCGGTGTGCATGATGTACGAGGATGCGCAGGGGCGGCAGTCGACGGCGCCTGCCTATATCGGTGACCTGACGCTAGGCCAGTCGCTCGATGCGTTGTTGCGCGGCGGGCCGCTGACGGCGCATGTGTATGTCGGCGCGCCGATTGCGCCGGGTGCCGACCGGCGTTTGCTGGCGGCTGAGGCGGAGGCTTCTGTTGGTGCGGCGCTTGCCGAACTGCAGAATCGGCACGCGCCGCGCAGCGCGATAGAAACCGTCGAGGAGCCCAAGAGTGAAGGCCTTATCGGCGATATGACGCCGGACATGCCCCGACCAGCCGATTAAGGCTGAAGCACGTCAGTCAGTCGACGACCGCGCGGCATCCCTCGCATTCGACCTGTACGACGGTGCGCTCGGAAGCTTTTTTCGCCAGCCGTACGGCCGACAGCTGCTCGCCCCAGACGCAGCCGGAGTCAAGTCCGATCAGGTTGTCGCGCATCGTCAGGCCGAGCGCCGCCCAGTGTCCGAAGACAACGGTGATGTCTTCCGTCTTCCGCGACGGCACGTCGAACCAGGGCATGCAGCCTTTGGGCGCGGTGTCCAGTCCGCCGCTCGTCGAAAAGTCCATCGTGCCGTCCGCGCTGCAAAAGCGCATGCGGGTGAGCGCCGTGCAGGTCACGCGCAACCGGTCGATCCCTTTCAGGTTCTTCGTCCAGCGGTCGGGCTTGTTCCCATAGAGACCGGCGAGCGTCTCCTTCCAGTCCGGCGCGATGAGCGCGCGATGCAGTCCATCGGCGAGTTCCATCGTCAGCGTCGCATCCCACTGGGGCAACACGCCAGCATGCACCAGAAGCATGTCGTTTTCGAAATGCGCGAGCGGGCGATGACGCACCCAGTCGACCAGATCGTCCGCGTCCGGCGCGGCCAGGATGTCCTCGATCGTGTCGCCCTTTTTGCATTTGCGGATGCCCGCGTGGACCGCGAGCAGATGCAGGTCGTGATTGCCCAGCACGGGAACCGCGCGCTCGCCCATGCTGATGATGTCGCGCAGCGTCGCGAGCGACTCTGCGCCGCGGTTGATCAGATCGCCAGCGAACCACAACGGTGTGTCAGCGGGCGGCGCGGCCTTCGCGAGCAGCTGCTGGAACTGGGTGCGGCAACCTTGAAGATCGCCGAACGCGAGGGGGGCGGGAGCGGTGGAAGCTGTCATCGGCAAGAAATGGTGGTCCGAAGGGGCGTGGTCGCGCATCGTTCGCAGGGTCGCGATTCATCCGGCATGGAATTCAACACACGGGCAGCCAGGCTGCATTGCGCAACGCGACATGATAGCGCGCGTGCCCCGTGGCGTCCGGCGACGAAACCCGGTCTCTCCGACGGCTGCGCCGTATCGCCGCCGCCCGTACGCAAGCACGGAATTATTTTGATTTTTTTCCGATTTTTGGAGGATTTTCTAGCGGCCAGACTAACCTCCCGCGCCCTTTGTGCATAAAAGCGATCGATTCATTCGTCCGATATGATAGGCGCGCTTCGCATCCGGGCACATCCAGATCAGGGAGGAAATGATTTGCGGCATCCGTCTACACCAGTCGTCCATCGCGTTCTCATCACGGGAGCGAGCGGTTTCACTGGTGCCTACGTGCGCGAGGAACTCGCCGACGCGGGCTACGAGGTCATCGGTACGACGGCAGGCGAGCCGCAGGCCGGTGAACGGACGCTCGATATCACGTCGCTGTCGGACTGCCGCCGCCTGATCGGCGAACTGAAGCCGGCGTTCATCGTGCATCTGGCCGCCATCAGCTTCGTCGCGCACGACGATCCGTTGGAAATGTACAACGTCAACGTGATTGGGACGACGAATTTGCTGCAGGCGTGTGTCGACGTCGGACACGAGCCGCGCAAGATCCTGATTGCGAGCAGCGCGAACATCTACGGGAACGCGGAAGGTGTCGTCGACGAGGACACGCCTGCTGCGCCCGTCAATCACTACGCGGCGAGCAAGCTGGCGATGGAGCATCTGGCGCGGACATGGTTCGACCGGCTGCCGATCGTTGTCACGCGGCCGTTCAATTACACGGGGCGCGGGCAATCCGAGCGTTTCCTGGTTCCGAAAATCGTTTCCCATTTCGTCCGCCGACGGCCGTTTATCGAATTGGGAAATATCAATGTCGCGCGCGATTTTTCTGACGTGCGGATGGTTTCTCGCGCTTATCGCGCATTACTGGAATCGCCTGTCGCGGGAGAGACGCTCAATGTCTGCAGCGGCAGCCCGCGCACGCTGACCGATATCATCGACCTCGTCCGCGAGGCGTCCGGCCATGATCTCGAAATTCGCGTAAATCCCGCCTTCGTTCGCGAAAATGAAGTCAAAGTGCTGGTTGGATCGGCCGAACGGCTGAATCGCGTTGTGCCCGACATGCCCGCTATCGGGCTCGAAGACACCATCGACTGGATGCTTGCCTTGGCCTGATTTGCAAACTGCATCAGTTTGTTAGTGCGCTGGTGTTTCTCTTCGACACCTTTATAATGGCCGGTTACGTACCCACGTGCGCTCGTGTGACGTCCGGTCATTTTTGCCGGCGGTATCGACCAGTCAGGTAAAATTGCCGGACGACTGCCGCCCCCGGTGCCCGGATCACTCGGCCAAGAAAATCTCAAGAAGGAATCCCATGATCCTGGTAACGGGCGGTGCCGGCTTTATCGGCGCCAATTTCGTGCTTGAATGGTTGAACGCCTCGGAAGAGCCGGTCCTGAATCTGGACAAGCTCACCTATGCCGGCAATCTGGGCACGTTGAAATCGCAACAGGACAACCCCCGTCACGTGTTTGTGCGCGCCGACATCTGCGACCGCGAGACACTCGACAAACTCTTCGCCGAACACAAGCCGCGCGCGGTGCTGCACTTCGCTGCTGAAAGCCACGTCGATCGTTCGATCCACGGTCCCGCCGACTTCGTGCAGACCAACGTGGTCGGCACCTTCACGCTGCTCGAAGCAGCCCGATCGTACTGGAACACGCTGGATACTGCAGACAAGACAGCCTTCCGCTTTCTGCACGTGTCGACTGACGAAGTGTTCGGCTCGCTGTCCGCGACCGATCCGCAATTCTCCGAAACGACGCCGTACGCACCGAACAGTCCTTATTCGGCCACCAAGGCGGGCTCCGACCATCTTGTGCGTGCGTATCACCACACGTACGGGCTGCCCGTGCTGACGACCAACTGCTCGAACAACTACGGTCCGTATCAGTTCCCCGAAAAGCTCATCCCGCTGATGATCGCGAACGCGCTCGGCGGCAAGCCGCTGCCTGTCTATGGCGACGGTCAGAATGTGCGCGACTGGCTGTACGTCGGCGACCATTGCAGCGCGATCCGCGAAGTGCTCGCACGCGGCGTGCCGGGCGAGACGTACAACGTCGGCGGCTGGAACGAGAAAAAGAATCTCGAAGTCGTGCATACGCTGTGCGATCTGCTGGACCAGAAGCGTCCGAAGGCACAAGGCTCGTATCGCGATCAGATCACGTATGTGACGGATCGTCCCGGCCACGACCGTCGCTATGCGATCGATGCGCGCAAGCTCGAGCGCGAGCTTGGCTGGACGCCGGCGGAAACGTTTGAAACGGGTCTCGCGAAGACGGTGCAGTGGTATCTCGACAACCAGGAATGGGCGGACGAAGTGGCTTCGGGCGAGTACCGCAAGTGGGTCGAAACGAACTACGCGCAACGCGCGTAAGGGCGGAACGATGGCGCGCAAGGGCATTATTCTGGCGGGCGGCTCGGGCACCCGGCTGTATCCTATAACGCATGTCGTTTCGAAGCAGCTGCTTCCCGTCTACGACAAGCCGATGATCTACTACCCGCTGTCGACGCTGATGATTGCGGGCATCCGCGATGTGCTGATCATCTCGACGCCGCAAGATACGCCGCGATTCGAAGCGATGCTCGGCGACGGCAGTCAGTGGGGGATGAACATTCAGTACGCGGTGCAGCCGTCGCCGGATGGCCTCGCGCAGGCGTTCATCATAGGCAAGGAATTCGTCGGCAACGATCCGTCGGCGCTGATTCTCGGCGACAACATTTTCTATGGTCACGATCTCGCCAAGCAACTCGAGCGCGCGAATGCGCGTGCGGATGGCGCGACGGTGTTCGCGTATCACGTGCACGATCCGGAGCGTTACGGCGTGGTCGAGTTCGACAAGGACTTCCGCGCGCTGTCGATCGAAGAAAAGCCCGCGAAGCCGCGTTCGAACTACGCCGTCACGGGCCTGTACTTCTACGACAATCAAGTTTGCGATATTGCTGCCGATATCAAGCCTTCGGCTCTTGGCGAGCTTGAGATCACCGACGTGAACTCGCGCTACCTCTCGCAGAAGAAGCTCGACGTCGAGATTATGGGCCGCGGCTATGCGTGGCTCGATACGGGTACGCACGATTCGCTGATCGAAGCGGCGACGTTCATCGCGACGCTGCAGAAGCGGCAGGGGCTTGTGGTTGCATGCCCTGAAGAGATTGCGTATCGGCGCAAGTGGATCAATGCCGAGCAATTGCTTGCGCTCGCCGGGCCGCTGTCAAAGAACGCGTACGGGCAGTATCTGCAGAACCTTCTTACGGACCAAGTCGCATGGCCATCAGCGTAACTGCAACGGCGCTTCCTGAAGTCAAGATCATCGAGCCGAAGGTATTCGGTGATGCGCGCGGGTTTTTCCTGGAAAGCTTTAACGCGCGGGAATTTGCAGAGAAGGTCGAAGCGGGCGTCGAGTTCGTGCAGGACAACCATTCGCGTTCTGCGAAGGGCGTGCTACGCGGGCTGCACTATCAAATCGAGCGTGCGCAAGGAAAACTCGTGCGCGTGGTCGAAGGTGAAGTGTTCGACGTCGCAGTCGACATCCGCAAAAGCTCGCCGAATTTCGGCAAGTGGGAAGGCGTGCTGCTGTCGGGCGACAACCACAGGCAGCTTTGGATTCCACCCGGGTTCGCGCATGGTTTCGTCGTGTTGTCGGAGGTGGCGCAATTTCTCTACAAGACGACCGAATACTGGTTTCCGGAGCACGAGCGCAGCATCGTCTGGAGCGATCCCGAGATCGGCATCGAATGGCCCATCGATTTCGAGCCGGTGCTGGCCGCCAAAGACGCAGCCGGAAAGCGCCTGAGCGAAGCCGAATGCTTTGCGTGAGGGTTATATGAAGGCGTCTGTGCAACGGACCATCCTGCTGACTGGTGTCAATGGCCAGGTTGGATTCGAACTGGCTCGCAGCCTTCAGGGGCTCGGCACCGTCGTCGCGCCGCGCCGCAGCGAACTCGATCTTTCCGACCTCGAGCGGGTTCGCCGTGTCGTGCGCGAAGTGAAGCCCGCGCTTATCGTGAACCCTGCGGCTTACACGGCTGTCGACAAGGCGGAAACAGACGTCGACGCTGCGATGCGGATCAACGCCGAAGCGCCCGCCGTGCTCGCGGAAGAGGCGAAGCGCCTTGGCGCGGCCCTCGTCCACTATTCGACGGACTACGTTTTCGACGGCACGAACGACGGTGCGTATGTCGAAAGCGATGCAGTCAATCCCATCAATGTCTACGGGCGCAGCAAGCTCGCCGGCGAGCAGGCCATCGCCGCCGTCGGCGGTGCGCACCTGATCTTCCGCACCAGCTGGGTGTACGGCACGCGTGGCAAGAACTTTCTTCTGACTATGTTGCGCGTTGGCGCAGAGCGCGAGGAACTGAGCGTCGTGTCCAATCAGTTCGGCGCGCCGACGTGGTCGAACACGATTGCGACGTCGACGGCACACGTGCTGGCCCAGGCCGCTGCCGCCGATGGCGAGCAGTGGTGGCGCGAGTATTCGGGCGTCTACCATCTGACGGCCGGCGGCGTCACGTCGTGGCATGGCTTCGCCGAGGCGATCTTCGAGTTATCGAGCCTGCAGAAAAAACCGGCCGTGAAGCCCATTCCCGCCTCCGCGTATCCGACACCGGCAAGCCGACCGACCAACTCGTCGATGTCGAACGACAAGCTGGCCGCTGCATTCGGTGTGCGTGCTCCCGACTGGCGTGAAGCATTGCAGCTATGCATGGCGGCACCTTGACGCAGACATCGGCTGCGCCCCGTGCCGGTGCGGTGGTCGTTTTCTTCAACCCGGACGCAGCGTGTGTCGAACGAGCCAACCGGCTCGCGTCGACGATGCCCTGCGTCGTGGTCGACAACACGCCAGCCATTCGCCCAGCCGCCAGTCTTGGCCTGTCGGAGGCGGTCGAGTATCTTCCGAACGGCGAGAACGTGGGTATTGCGACCGCGCTCAATCAGGGCATCGAAGTGCTCAGGTGCAATGGCATCGAGATGGCGCTGTTGTTCGACCAGGACAGCGATCCCCCCGCTGCGCTCCTATCGGATCTTCCGGCCGAAGTCGCCCGGTCGAACGAAGCAGGTGAACGGGTTGCGCTCGTCGGCCCCGCCTATGACGATCCGCGTCTTGGCGGCGTCGCGCCGTTCGTGCGGTTTCGTCACTGGAAACTCGAACGGCTGGTGCCGGAGGGGAATGAGCCCATCGACGTCGACTTTCTGATTACATCCGGTTCCTGCATCAATCTGCGCTACTGGTCCGAAGTGGGACCGATGGACGACGCGCTGTTTATCGATTTCGTCGATCTGGAGTGGTGTGTGCGGGCGAAGCAGAAGGGCTATCGTATTCTGGGGCTGCCCTGGATCCGGATGAGCCACGAACTCGGCGCCGAGCCCGTGCGAATCTTTGGCCGCCCCTACCCGATGCACGGGCCGTTGCGCCATTATTATCAGTTCCGGAACGTCATCGCTTTGCTCAAGCGCCCGTACATGCCGTGGAGCTGGAAGACCACGGAGCTGGTCAAGCTGCCCGTCCGTCTCGTGGTCTATTCGTTTTTCCCCGACCAGCGCTCGCAGCACATCATGATGGCCCTGCGGGGTCTGCGAGACGGCTGGGCTGGCCGCCTGGGGCGCCACTGAGGCGACGGCGCCCGGCCATTCGATTGCGACGTGGCTTGCGAGCGGTGGGCTGCGCGACTTTATGACTACGTGAGTGTGAGTGTAATTGGGCGGTGCAGGCAAAGCGGCCGCGCTACCCGCGATCACGGATTGAAGGAGCTTATTTTGGAGTGTTACGCATGAACGTACCGACCCGGGCGTTCGACCCGCACGCGGCGACGCCTTGCGGCCCTGTTTCCCTGGTGGCGGGGTTGTGGCGCAACCGCCAGCTGATCGCACAGATGACGCGGCGCGAGGTGCTCGGCCGCTATAAGGGTTCCGCGATGGGACTCGCGTGGTCTTTTGTCCAGCCGCTGTTCATGCTGACCGTCTACACCTTCGTGTTTTCCGAGGTGTTCAAGGCGCGCTGGGGCGGTGCGGGCGCCGTGCAAAGCAAGACCGAGTTCGCCGTGCTGCTGTTCGTCGGGCTGATCGTGCTGAACCTGTTTTCGGAAGTAATCAATCGCTCGCCCACGCTGGTGATCTCGAACGTCAATTTCGTGAAGAAAGTCGTGTTTCCGATCGAAGTGCTGCCCGTTTCCACGATGGGTGCGGCGTTGTTCCACGGTTGCGTTAGTGTGGCCGTGCTGTTGTGCGCGATCCTCGTTTTCAACGGTAGTCTGCCCTGGACGGTGGTGTTCTTCCCACTCGTGCTGCTGCCGCTCGTCATCGTCACGCTGGGGCTGGCGTGGATTTTCGCTTCGCTCGGCGTTTTCCTGCGCGATGTGGGGCAAACCATCTCGCTGTTGACCACCGTGCTGATGTTCGTCTCGCCTGTGTTTTATCCCGTGGACGCCGTGCCGCCGCGTTTTCAGCCGATCATCATGGCCAACCCGCTGACCTTCATCATTGAGCAGGCGCGCGACGTGCTGGTTTGGGGAAAACAGCCCAACTGGCTGGGGCTGGCCGTATACCTGATCGCGGCGTGTGTCGTCGCGTGGGCCGGGTATGCGTGGTTCCAGAAGACAAGAAAGGGGTTCGCCGATGTCCTCTGACGATATCGCTATCGGCGTACACCAGCTCGCCAAACGCTACCAGATCTACGAAACGCCGCGCGACCGGCTGAAGCAGTTCGTGCTGCCGCGCGTTCAGCGGTTGGTTGGCGGGCAGCCGAAGCACTACTTCAGCGAGTTCTGGGCGCTCAACGACGTGTCCTTCGAGGTGAGGAAGGGAGAGACGGTCGGTATCATCGGTCGCAACGGGAGTGGCAAGTCCACGTTGCTGCAGATGATCTGCGGCACTTTGAGCCCGACGCAGGGCCATGTCGAGGTGAACGGCCGCGTGGCTGCGTTGCTCGAACTGGGCGCGGGCTTCAACCCGGAATTCACCGGGCGCGAGAACATTTTCATGAACGGGACGCTGCTTGGTCTCAGCAAGCAGGAAATCGAAGCGCGCTACGACGATATCGTCGCGTTCGCCGACGTCGGCATGTTCATCGATCAGCCCGTCAAAATGTATTCGTCGGGGATGTATGTCCGCGTGGCGTTTGCGATTGCCGCGAGCATGGATCCGAGCATTCTGATCGTCGACGAAGCGTTGGCTGTTGGCGATCTCGCGTTCCAGGCAAAGTGCATGGTCCGGCTTCGCGAACTGATGGACCGCGGCACGACAGTGCTGTTCGTGAGCCACGATATGAGCAGCGTGCGCAATATCTGCAGCAAGGTGCTCTGGCTGAAGCAGGGACGCGCAGTCGCGTATGGCGATCCGAAGCAGGTGGTGGGGTCTTACGTCAGCGAGATGAACCTCGACATCAACC
This sequence comes from Paraburkholderia sabiae, assembly GCF_030412785.1. NCBI lineage: Bacteria > Pseudomonadati > Pseudomonadota > Betaproteobacteria > Burkholderiales > Burkholderiaceae > Paraburkholderia > Paraburkholderia sabiae. The sequence goes on along the minus strand of NZ_CP125295.1, from coordinate 5,732,408 downwards.
GGATTACGACAAAGAAAGTGTCCGAAGCCGAGCCGCCGCAGCCGTTGCCGGATCCGGTCGAGCAAGTCGTCCCGCATGAGCCGGTGGCGTTCCTCGACGGTCACAGTCGCTACGGTGACGGCCGCGCGACCATTCTGGACGTCACGCTGATGGATCAGCAAGGACATGGAACGGAATTGCTCGAGTTGCACGAGCCGTACAAGCTGAGAGTGATCGTCAGGGCGAACACCGACGTCGAGAACCCGGCCATTGGATATTCGCTGCGGGACTTCAAGGGGAACCAGATCGTTGGGGCGATGAACTCCAACTTCCCCCAGGTCAACATGCCGTCGTTCGAAGCGGGTAAGACTTATTGTGTCGATATCACCGGGGTCAACATGCTGGCTCAAGGCGGATATACCGTGAATGTCGGCGTCGAGAACATCGTTCAGCAGAACAAGGTGCATCAATATCTGGACGTGCTCGAAAACGCGCGGGTATTCCAGAGCACCTTCGGCTCGCAGGCCGAGAACATTTTCCCGGCGATGGTCTGGCAGGACGTCGAGTTCCAGATCAGGGAAATCAGTGCGGGCGTTGCGGCGTAAAGAGAATGTGTTGGTGGAGGAATGAGCATGGCGTCACCCAACCGGTTTGAACATATCGGCTTCGACGATTTCCGGCGCTTCGCGCAGGACGAGTCGATGTCCAAATACGAGCGTATCGGGTTTCCCGACTCGTACCGTCAGGGCCACGAAGCGGCTATCTTCGCGGACATCTGCGCCAAGCTGACCAACCTGAACAAGGACGGCCGCAAGGTCGTCGATATCGGCCCGGGCTGCAGCGACTTGCCCAAGATGTTGGTCGATCTTTGCGCGTCGAAAGGTCATCCGTTGACGCTGATTGACAGCCAGGAAATGCTGAATCTACTCGACGATGCGCCTTTCATCGAAAAGGTCGATGCGATGTACCCGCAATGCCCGGACTGGATTGCCGGGCAGGCTGGCAAGGTCGATGTGATCCTGTGCTACAGCGTGCTGCACTACGTGTTCGTCGACGTGAGCTTCTTCCGTTTTCTCGACGCGTCGCTGTCGTTGCTGGCGCCGGGAGGTCAGATGCTGATCGGTGACATACCCAACATCTCGAAGCGCAAGCGCTTCTTCGCCAGCGAGACGGGCGTGCGCTTCCACAAGGATTACATGAAGACGGACGACGCGCCCGTCGTCGAATTCAACAAGGTCGAGTTCGACCAGATCGACGATGCCGTCTTGATGTCGCTCGTCCAACGGGCGCGCGCGCAGGGGTTCGACGCTTACGTGGTGCCCCAGGATCCGGCGCTTCCAATGGCCAACCGGCGCGAGGACATCCTCATCGTCAGACCTTGAGGGCACGATATGACAAAGACGAAAAAGCTGGTCATTCTCGGCGACAGCGCCTTCGCGGAAGTCGCGTACGAGTGCTTCACGCACGACTCGGAATATGAGGTCGTCGGTTTCTCCGTCGACTCGGCCTTCCTTGGTCGCGATCAGTTGTTTGGCTTGCCCGTCGTGCCGTTCGAGGAGATCGAGCGTTTTTTCGATCCCGCCGAGGTCGAATTCTATGCCGCGCTCGTCTATTCCCAACTCAACCGGCTGAGGACGCGCTTTTACGATCTAGCCAAAGGCAGGGGCTATCGGGCCGCCAGTTACGTCAGCAGCCGGGCGTTCGTATGGCCCAATGCCGTGATCGGCGAACACTGCTTTATCTTCGAAGACAACACCATCCAGCCTTTCGTGAAGATCGGCAACAACGTGGTGTTGTGGAGCGGCAATCACGTCGGCCATCATTCGACGATCGAGGACAACTGCTTCATCTCGTCTCACGCCGTGATCTCCGGGTTTTGCACGGTCGGAGCGAACACGTTCATCGGCGTCAATTCGGCGATCGCCAATAACGTCGTCATTGGCGCGGACAACTGGCTGGGCGTGGGCGTCAACATCCTCGGCAATACCGAGCCGGATTGCATTTTCAAGGGCGAGCAGCCTCAGGCCGCGAAGGTGTCGGCGCGCCGGTTTTTCAAGGTAAAGGCATAGAAGTGACCGTCGACGTCATTCCTTTTCAACCGGCATCGATGGACGCGTGGGACACCTTCTGCGCGGACGCGGTCAACAGTACGTTCCTTCATACGCGCCGTTTTCTCGGTTACCACGGTGACCGGTTTAAGGACATCTCGGCCCTGCTCATGCAGGGTGGCGTCATCGTTGGCGTATTTGCTGCGGCGGAGGCGCCCGCCGATCGCGCGATGGTCGTCAGCCATCCGGGCATTACTTATGGCGGTATCGTCCATGACGGCGCCTTGTCCGGAGGCAAAATGATCGAGGCGATGGAGCAGTTGCGCGCGCATTATCGGGCGATGGGATATGAACGTCTGAGGTACAAGGCAGTTCCTCACGTGTATCAGGCCAGGCCGTCGCAGGACGACCTGTATGCGTTGTTCCGGATCGGTGCGCGTCGAACTCGCTGTGACCTGTCATGCGCAATCGATCTGTACGATCGCGCCAAGCCTTCCGAGCGGCGTCGGCGCGGGCTCAAAAAGGCGCTCAAATCGGTGACGGTGCAGGCAGGTAGGGCGCAACTGCGGCCGCTGTGGGGCGTGCTAATGGACAACCTGGCTCGCAAGCACGACGCTGCTCCCGTCCATAGCGCGCAGGAGATGGAACAATTAGCCGGGCTATTCCCCGAAGCGATTGAGTTTTTTTGCGCCACGATGGATGGGCGGGTCGAGGCAGGTGTCGTGGTGTTCAAGACGCGTACTGTGTGGCACGCGCAGTATATTGCTGCAAGCGAGGCGGCCTATTCGGTTTCCGCGCTCGATGCCGTATTCGACCATGCAATTGCCGGGGCTAAAGCCGCCGGAGTCAGGTATTTCGACTTCGGTACGAGCAACGAGAGTGAGGGCACGGTTCTGAATGAAAGCCTCTACCAGTACAAGCATGAGTACGGAGGTGGAGGCGCCGTGCACGAGTTTTACGACGTCGATTTATTAGGTGCTCAGAATGCCGGTGTCTGATTGCAAGATTATTGAATTCCCCAAGATCGCAGACCCGAGGGGAAACCTGACCTTTCTCGAAGGTAGCCGCCATGTGCCCTTCGATATCAAGCGAATCTTCTACCTGTACGATATTCCGACGGGAGCGGCTCGCGGCGCGCATGCGCACAAGCAATTGCATCAGTTGTTGATCTGCCTGTCCGGCAGCTTCGATGTTGCGCTCGACGATGGGTCGGAAAAGAAGATGGTTCACCTGAATCGTCCGTGGCAAGGACTGCATATCCCACCCATGATCTGGGCGGCCGAATTGAATTTCGATCCGGGTTCGGTTTGCCTGGTTTTGGCGTCGATGGAATTCAACGAGTCTGACTATTATCGCGACTACGACGACTATCTGGCTGCGGTCCGTTCACGTTGAACTGTCTTGCGAGAGGAGTGAGCGACGTCTGTTGCCAAGACGTTGCTGTCGGAATGAGTCTATTCGAGAGTAAGGAACACAATTGTGAAAGTGCCATTCCTTGATGTCCGCAGCGCCTATATTGAACTCAAGTCCGAGATCGATGAGGCCGTTTCTCGAGCGCTAGATTCCGGCTGGTATATCTTCGGGGAAGAGGTCGCGCGATTTGAAAGGTCGTTTGCCGACTACACCGGTACCCGCTTTGCGATCGGCGTAGGCAACGGCCTCGATGCGCTGCGTATCGCCCTGATGGCGATGGGTGTGTCGGAAGGAGATGAAGTCATCGTTCCTTCCAACACCTATATCGCGACGTGGCTGGCCGTTACGCAGTGCGGTGCACATCCGGTACCTGTCGAGCCCGACGCAAACACGCTCAATATCGATCCGCAGCGCATCGAGCAGGCCATGACCAGCAAGACCAAGGTCATTCTGCCCGTGCATCTGTACGGACTGCCAGCTCAAATGGGTCCGATCCTCGAACTGGCGCGTCGCAAGGGTGTTCGCGTCCTCGAAGATGGAGCGCAGGCACACGGTGCTCGCTACCGTGGAGAACTCATTGGCGGCCACGGCGATGCCGTCACCTGGAGTTTCTATCCCGGCAAGAATCTCGGTGCATTCGGCGACGCGGGCGGTGTGACGACCAACGACGCAGAACTCGCTGAGCAAATCCGGACCATTGCGAACTACGGCTCGAAGGTGAAATACGTCAACGAGGTGTGCGGTGTGAATAGCCGGCTCGATCCGCTTCACGCCGCAGCACTGAGTGTCAAGCTGCCGCATCTGGAGGAGTGGAACACGCGTCGCGTGCAAATCGCGGAGTACTACCAGCGTCACTTGCAAAACACGAGCGTGCGGGTGCCTGTTTCGCCTCCAGATTGCGTGTCGTCATGGCATCTGTTTCCCGTCTTTTCGCGGCGACGCGATGCGTTGCAGGCGAGGCTGAAAGAGGCTGGAATCGAGACGCTGATTCACTACCCGATTCCGCCTCATCTGCAACAGGCGTACCGGTTCCTCGGGTACGAAAAGGGCGCCTTTCCCATTGCCGAAGCGATGGCCGAGACAGAGCTGAGTCTGCCCATCGGCCCTCATATGACGCTCGAGCAAGCAGCTTATGTTTGTGAAATTATCGCGGGTTTCGAGTAATGCAAGATTTTGATCTCGACCGATTGCATGAATCGGTCGTGAAATGTATTTCCCTGTCGCACTACGACGATGCGATGGTGCGCATCAAATCGTTCGTGGAGCAGATCATCAACGATCCGGAGTCTATTGCTGTAGTTTTCGCGAGCCGTGAGCTCGATGACTTGTGCCGTACGCTGGCCGACGCCTATTACGGCGATCAGCATGTAACCGAAGGGCGGGGCACTGTCATTCTGGCATCCGAACTGGTCAGGGCAGGTGGGCATGTCGAACTGATCAAGGACTATCTCGCCCTTGGGCTGTTCGAAAGCCCAGTGCGCGTGGCTCTGACGGACCTGTTCAATCGGATCGATCACGATACCATCCGGGACTGGGAGAGCGTGCTCGGATGCGAGGTGTTCGTTGCGATGGAAACCGGCTTGGAGGACAAGTTAGACGCACTGTCTGCAAAGCTTGGCGAATGGAATCCGTCGACCATTTTGACGCTGGGTCACAACCAGGACGTTGTATCCATCGTGGCGGCGCACTTTCCTGGCGCAACGAACAGGTACTACATCCACCACGGCGACCACCATCTTTCCCTCGGTGTGACGTGCGAAGCTTTTCAGCATGTCGACTTGCACAACATGTCGTATGAACTGTGCAGACACGAGATCGGCGTGTCGCAACAACGCTACTGGCCGCTCAGTGCTGTCAGGCCGTCGGAGCGCAAGACCAGCTTCCTGAATAGAGGCGTCTTGACGAGTGGTTCATGCGGGCGAGAATCCAAGTTCGAGTCGGGATCGTATGCGCTATGCTATGAGCGCGCTGTCGCCTGTATCCTGAAAGCTTCGCGTGGTTATCACGTGCACATCGGCGAGTTGTCCGACGCTTTTTTGCAAAGGATTTACGCGGAACTCGACGCTGGAGAGGTTAGCCGTAATCGCTTCATTCACATTGAGTGGGTGCCTTCGCTGTCGAAGGCGCTGATCGAGCATTCGGTGGACGTGTATGTCGGTTCGTTCCCGCTGGGTGGGGGAAAAGCGCTGATTGAGGCGATGTCTGTCGGCGTGCCTGTTGTCACGCATGAGTCGTATCGCTCCCGCTATCATGGGGGATGTGAACTTACCTATCCTGACAGTAAGATCTGGCGCGGATACGACGAGCTTTCCCGCATTTTCGAGCAATGGAATCAGGCGTTGCTGGAGCAGCACGGCGAATTGGCCCTACAGCACTTCGAGCGTTACTACTCGAAGGAAGCCTTTTTGAGTGCCTTCGCACGCGATCCGAACAGCACTCCAGATGTTCCGCCATTGCGCGCCTATCGTGGGAACCCGCTGCAAAGCTACCTCGATACGAGGCGGCAGCGGGAGGCGCTGCGGTTGCGAAACGAAACAGAAAGGAACAGGATATTCGGCGAATGGGAAAAACTTCGCAATGCGTATGAAGAGCACACTAAAACGATCCTGAATCAACAGGTGCTCATCGAGCGGCTGACGGAGCGAAAGCATCAGTTGGAGATGTCGCTGGTCGAACAGGAAGTGATCTCGCAGCAACTTGAAGATGATCGCGTTCGACGATCATGGAAATGGAAGACCAGAAAGTTGATCGACGTGATGCTGAACAAGCAAGGCTAAATCCGATCACGGTATCCTAAACTTCGTTACCTATTGCTTTGGTGTGAATCAGTGAAAACCTTTAAGAATCTATTTCAGAAGAGTAGTAAGAAGATTGGGCAGCGAATAGAAGACTTTAAGGATTTCGACCCTGAAGCCTACTTGAAGCTGAATCCCGACGTTCGCGAAGCGGGTGTCGATCCGTTGCTGCACTATATCAATCACGGCCGGTCCGAGAAAAGAACGTTTCGTTTCCCGCCGTTCGAATGTTTCGAGAACAAGGCTTTCGATCCGGCGCGCGACACCGTGTTGCTCGTCACTCACGAGTGTTCGTTGACGGGTGCCCCCGTACTTGTCTACAACATAGCCGAGGTATTGTCCCGCAGCAGGAACGTAGTCGTTCTGTCACTGGGGCCGGGCATGCTCGAGCCGTTGTTCAAGGAACTCGATATTGCGTATGTGCCTGCACACCATGCGCGTTTTAGCAGCGTGCATACTGAGTACGTCGTCGAGAAGATCGCGAAGCGCTTCAAGGTTGATTTTGCGATTGTGAATAGCATCGAATCGCAACTGGTCGTCGAGCCATTGAAGCGGACCGGTATTCCCTCGGTGAGTCTGATTCACGAGTTCGCGTCGTGCTACCCCGATCCTCCGGCGCGTTTCAAGGCCATGATGACAGTGCCGCAGCAGGTCGTCTTTTCCTCGGAGATCACGTACAAGGACGCAGTTCGCTTTGTCGACGAATTCGAGCCGGAAAAGATACACATCTTGCCTCAGGGACGTTCCAGCATACCTGGCAAACGTGTCAAGGACGAATCGACGGAAAAGGAACAACAACGGTTGCGGTCGATCTTGCGGCCTGATACCGAGGGCGCGAGAAAGTATGTGGTCCTCGGCGCCGGGTCAGTCAATTTTCGCAAGGGTGTCGACCTTTTCTTGCAGTGCGCCCGTCAGATCTTGTCTAAGGTGGGCGAGGATCAATGCCGGTTCGTCTGGATTGGCCAAGGGTATGAGCCGAGAAAGGATGCTGCGTATTCGGTGTATCTCGAAGACCAGATCATGCGCGCTGGTTTAACGGAAGCCGTCGAAATCATTGATGAGACGACGGAGATCGAGACCGCATACGAGCTGTCGGATCTTTTCCTGTTGAGTTCGAGACTTGACCCGTTGCCGAATGTCGCGATCGACGCGATGTCCTTTAGCAAGCCGCTGCTTTGCTTCGACAAGACGACAGGTATCGTGTCGTTCCTAGAGGGAGCCGGCTTGAAAGAGCTCTGTATTGCGGCTTATCTCGATGTCGAGGATATGGCTGACAAGGCGAGCCGCCTGCTTCTTTCGGCCGACCTGCGGGCGCAGGTGGCGTCCCAGCTTTCCGCACACGTTGCCGATAGTTTCGACATGGAGCGATACGTCGACGAGATCGTCGCGCTGGTCAAACCCGTTGCGCAGATGAACTGATGCGGCTTAGCCGTCCGGTAGCCGGCTAGCACACAGGTCACCGCCATTTGCAGGCGTGAAGAACGTCGACTCCGATATTGCTTCTGGCCCACATTTCCGGGCAGAAGCAATATGTCATTCTCGTAATTGATCACTTAAGAGACTACGCTATGAGCCACGATGTTGACGCGTATGCGGCCCTCCAACACTACGTGTCGCCAGACGATCATTCGCGTCTTGTCATCCAGGCAGACGGCCTCGCTGGCGCGGGCCGTACCTATCGTTATCTTGCGGGCCTGGACGCAAACGTCCGGATTCCCGATTTCCGTGATATCGGGGCTCTTGAAGAAGGGGGACAGACGTCCCTTGCGATGTACGATTTCGAAGGGGCCCGGCAGGTGTACAGGAACTTTCTCTCGTGGATGTTTCGCACGTTCCGTGTGGACGAGACTGAGTTTCGAAACGATCTGATTCGTCGTCTGCGCGTCTTGGATGGCGCACGTGTGCTCATCACTGGCTGTGGAAACGGCGACGACGTATTGGCGGCACTAAAGGTGGTCGGGCCCACCGGGCGCGTCTACGCGTCTGATCTCGCGCCCGAAATGGTCGTTGCGACCCATGCCGCACTTGCGGAGAAGGGCCCCGATGCACTTGCGCGCACGAGTCTCTCGGTTTGCAATGCAAGTAGTTTGCCCTTCGAAACGGGTTTCTTCGATGCTGCTTTCCACTTCGGCGGAATCAATCTGTTCGATGATGTGAAAGGCGCCATTCACGAAATGACGCGGGTGACCAAAGAAGCTGGGCGCGTCGTGTTCGGCGACGAAGGGGTTGCGCCGTGGTTGGCAAACACCGAATACGGCCGCATGGTGATTGCAAACAACTATCTTTGGGCGCATCGGGCGCCGATCGACTTGCTTCCTCACGAGGCAGTCGATCCAAGCCTGAGCTGGGTACTCGGAAACTGCTTCTATCTGATCGACTTCGAGAAGCGCTCCTCAGGGCCGTTCATCGATCCTGACGTGCCTCATGTGGGTCGGCGCGGTGGCACGATGCGTTCGCGCTACTACGGGCAATTGGAGGGTGTGGCGCCTGAGCTTAAAGAGGCCGTGCTCGCGATCGCATCCGAACAGAAAACGAGTGTGGCGGAGTGGCTCGAGCGCGCAATTCGCGAAGCGATCGACCGTAGCCCAAACTGAGCGGGGCATGTCCGCGCTAACCAGGCCGCATTGCGCGGCCTGGAATCTCGCCCGAGGGCGGACGCATCGCGATCGAAGTTATCGCGAGGGCATGCGGCGTTCCCGCCAGTCCCTGGCGTTCGCCGCCGGTGACCAGCGGAAGCCCAGATACTTTCGCACGTTTGGATCGGTGGGTGCCGACATGCCCGTGCTTTCGAATGCGGTTTCGAAATTCACTTGTTGCGCGAGAAACGGCAGGCCAATGAGGTGATTGACGGCCCGACGAACGTCGTTCGATACATTAATTCCACCCCGGTGATACAGCATCGCGTCCAGCACAATGAACGATCCAGCTGGCGCCGCAATTTGTCTTTCATGCTGGCGCACGAACTGGTCGGTGGGGAATGCCTCGATATGATGTGTTGCAGGCAGAACGAAGGACGCGCCGTTCTCGAGGGTAAACTCATCTACGCATAACAACGCGTTGAACGCGATTGTTTTCGAACTCGTCCAGTGTTGATAGCTGAGGTCACGATGCCACTTCACCTGATAGTTCTGGCGGTCAGGTCGGTTGATGATGCCATTCTGTTGCATCAACACGAATTCTGTTCCCAGCAGCCTGGTCGCAAGCTTCATCAGATTTGGAGCCGTTGCGACGCTTAGAAAGTCGGCGTCATAAGTCAGAACACAACGAGCGATGTCCGTGTCGCTGATGCTCGCGAGTGCCTGCTCATCGCCAAGCTCGCGAATCTGAGTCTGATAAATCCGGTCGATTCCCGATTTGAGTTTTTCAATCAACTCGGCAGGTAGGCCACTGTCTATTACCGTATATCCGTTGATACGGAGTTCAGCAACCGCCTCGTCGATGACATCTTCGCACGCGAGTCGTTGCGATACTCCGTGCGTCAGTACTGCCGTTTCAGAGTCTTTCATGTCGGAGGTTTGCGAGCGCAATCTAAGGGGCAATGAGTTCTGCAACCGCGAATCCATCGCGACCGAACCCGTTACCGTTGTAGAAACAGTAAGTCTTGTCGCCAGCGCTGATCAACGCTGTGTACGACATCCCATCGGAGTCGAACGACCCGGGAGAAACGTCTAATCCGAGTTGATTGTCCATCCGACTCCAGTCGAGACCATTGTCGGACTCGGCGTAACCGAGACGATATGCAGCGAGCGAAATACGGCGGACGGAGTAGTAGAGCTGGTATTTGCCCTCTGCCGACTTCGTGATCCACGGACGGCCAATGCCATGTTCATCGGGTCCAAAGCGCATGCAGGGAACACCTTCACTTCCCCAGTCGATTCCGTCGGTCGATTCTAGGTATTTCAGCGAGTAGCGCGGGACTTCTTTGCCGCTGACGATTTCCCAGCTTGACCCGGCGGTGTACCACATTTGATAGCCGCGTTCGGTCGCTATGACGAACGGTGCGCAGCGAAACATCGATTCCGCCTCGGTGGGCCCGAGGATGGGTGCATCATATACACGTATGAAGTTCTCGCCGTTATCGACGCTTTTTGCGAGGCCCATGAATATCTTGTATCGGACGGAGTCGGACCGTTCAAAACCGGAGTAGTACATCATCAAGGCGCCATCCGGATTTCGGAGCACTTGCGCACAGACGATGCCCCGCTCGTCGAATGCTCCTGGAGCACCCGTTTGCATCAGAGGGCCGGTCGATTTCCCAACGATTTTCGTGGGATCGGACGCGTCGACGTCGACGAAATACGGTCGTCCGACATTGTCCGCATCGCAAACGGTGAGGAAAATGCGGATGGTGCGATCGTCGACGAGCAAAGGGGTCGGAACCATGGCGCGCACGGTCCCAGCTGGAGCATCCTGATCGGTGCGATAGACAAGCCCGCGTTTAAGCCATTGCATATTCAGGAAATTCCCCGAACTGAAACTGCCATTATAGCGACCGGGTGTTGGGTTTAATACGGGGCTCGGGATTACGAAAAACAGCTTACCCGGCCTTACCGCCGAACCAAACCGGCTTTGCTGCGCCTATACAAGGGCGGTCAGACGGGGTCTAATACGGGTTTGCCAGCACACGTTGGCTGCGAAGTTGTCGGCGTCCAGTGTCTGTCGGCTGTCATTCCCACTTCCAGCGCGTACTCAACCGCGCGTACACGATGGTGAGTGCTTTCCGTGTCACGGATCTCGTGGTGTCGCGGTTGGCGTCGAGGTTATGTGGACGAAAGCGAAGGACACCGATGCGAGCAATGAGTCCGGCGACTAATGCAATATCAGGAAAAGCGAAATGATTAACGATTTGTTCGACCTCGGCGCCGAGGCATTTATTCTTCGTAGTCTCGATGACAGAGAAGAGCAAGCGAAGCCGATCATTTTTCTCCATGTCGCCAAAACTGCGGGTTCGTCTTTCCGCGAAGAACTCGCGGAAAGATTTCAGCCGTCCGAGAATGTGTTTGTCGATTTTTCAAAAATCGAATTGCCCATCGATTTAAAAAAGTATGCGGCAATAATGGATGGCAATCTTCTGGAAGTGAATGGACGCCGTATGACTCGTTGCCGGATGGTGTCCGGGCATTTTACATATGGTCAGATTTCTGGAAAGAAAAATCTGGTTCAGGGCAGGTTGGTGACTTTCATCAGACACCCCATTTCTAGACTCGTCTCTTTTTATAAGTATCATTGCTCGAGTGCGCATCCGGATAATGCTTCGTTCAAAAGGGATTATCCGACATTTCGTGATTTTGTTCGGGCTCCAGAAAACATCAATGCAATCTGTCGCCAGCTGACACCAGATTTGGTCAGCAATGGTGCCGACGCGGCAGAGTGGATCAAGCGAAATTACTATTGGGTGGGGATCCAGGAGAATTATGTCGCCTCCGTCAAGTTGCTGTTCGCAATGACCGGTATGAGATTTTCCCCGCGCCACAATATCAGGATCTCGGATTCGAGCTATGCCGATGTCGATCCCGAAGATATCCGGCTGGCGGAACAATTGAATGCTGTCGATATGCAAATGTATGCTGTTCTGGCTGAGAGTTTTTCACCGCGATGGGCAGAGATCTATTACCAGACTGATTACGATCGGGTTTTCAGGACTTATCTTGAACATCAAGATTAGCCGCGAGAATGTGTCGCCAGATTCTCGATTCGAATTAAGCTGGAGCGAGTCGTGAGAAGCCAGCTGCAACCCAGGAATTTGCGGCTGACGCGACAGCCGTGTTTAAGACTTCAACGCTGGATGTGGTAATGACGAAACATAAAATTCTTAATTCTCGTCGCACTGACGCAGTTATATACATTCTGTTCGCCGCGCTGCTGGCATTGTTCATTTATCAGTCGGTGCACTGGCTAATCGAATATCGGTTCGGTCAATCACTGGATATCGACGAGTCTGGATATCTGGCGCTCTCGGTCGCTTTTGCAAAGGCGAAAATATACGGTGGTTGGACCGGCTGGTTGCGAGCGCTTTCTGCGCCGCTTGGATTCGCACCGATGGCGCCTATAGTGGCATCATTGGCGATGATTGGCTTTGGCGTTAACGAGAACTATGGATTTCTTTGCAACGTGGGGTTTGCTGTTGGCACGTTGGTATTGATGTTTGTCGTACTCAGACGCTCGTCTTTGCTGCATGCATTGCTGGCATGTATTCTCCTCGCTTCGCTGTCGGATTTCGTGGTGTTCAGCCGCGGCTTTCAATTTGTCACACCTACAACGTTTTTCTTCTTTGCCAGCTTCGCCTGTTTCGTTCTTTCTGATGGCTTCCGGCTTAGCTCCTATTCCGCGCTGGTAGGTGCGGCTCTCGGATGCATGATCTTGTCGAGGACAATGGCTGTTGCCTTCCTACCAGCATTTGCTTTTTCGTTTCTTCTTTACCTTTACTTGGCACGCGGTTTTTCGCGAGAAACACTGAAAAATATTTTGCTGTCGGTAATCGTGTTTCTCATAGTCGCACTCCCTTGGTATATAAGGAATTTTGCGAGCGTCTTCGGCTATCTGTTTTCGTTTGGCTATGGCGCGCACGCGGCAGAATATGGGCACTCACAGGGAATATTTACTTGGGCGAATTTGAGCTTGCGCTTTCGCTGGATTTTTGTCCAGATGCGTTTGCCGCATTTCTTTTTTGTCGTGCCGATCTTCCTGATCGGGCTGTTATCTGTGCTAATCGGTAGAAAGAGGGGTGTCACAGGGAATTTGATTATCGCAGGCTCCGCGCTTTGTCTTGCATGTTTTGGCATTCTTTGGACGAGTCAAAATATGGGGACAGGATTTGATGCGCCTATTTATACCGTCATGATTTATTGCGTGGCGGCGTGGCTTGGAACAATTGGCTTGCGATGGCTTCAGGCAGCATATTTCACATTATTCATCGGATTCTTCGCGCTATCCGCTTATGCTCACCAGGATCTCTATCGCTGTGTGGCAATGTCCAAGCCTTTTTCCCAAGGTTTTGGTGGCGATGATGCCTGGACTGGCCCCTTGCTGGACTGCGGTACCCTTGTGCATATGTCTCTGCAACAAAACGACTTCCCGCCGCTCGAAAATAAGCAGAATTTTATTCTGGATCGGGATGAGGCCATCGCCTGGCGCAATCTGAACAGGTCGGTTTCAACTTATCTGGCTACGGAAGATTTCAACAAAAGTCCTGTTCTACTCCTGTCTCGTCACATGATATTGAATGTCAATTCAATCGGATTGGAAATGATCAAACAGTCTGGCTTCATGTTGCCGATGGTTCAAGTCGATCCTGCTCTTCTCGAGCCAAAATTGGATTCGTATACGAGTTGGCTCGCTCGGCCTCCTCAAGATGCCGCGTGTTTCGCGATGATGCTTAATGATCAACATGGAGAGTTCTCACCGAGAGCCGATCTGGCCTCGATGACAATTGCTTTGAAATCCTTAGGCTTCGAGCACGTGAGAGATTTTCCAACACCGCGACCTGGGCAGCATCTTGCTGTATGGAAAAGAAATGTGGCGAGTTGCAACGCGGGCGTTGCGGTGAAATGAGGCGGCTATTTACAATTCAGCTCGGATAGGCGCCCCGCGCGGGTGCCCGTATTCGGACAATCAGGCCGGCGCGAATGCCTGGTGCGATCCCGTTAGCCGAGCTGCGCAGCGAAGTTCACGAAGTACGGGATCGACGAAACGTGCGACGACCTGACCGCGCCGCTGCGGGATCGTCGACGATGTATCTCCGCACGGGTCGGATATTGGTCCGTCGCGCCGGTTGTCGCCGGTGGCACTACTTCACCGGGAGCAACAGGTGCAATCCGCAACGTCCCGCCGCTCTGGAGCGACGATGCCGGCGATGTCCACGTGATCGGCTACAAACGGCGCCATTGTAGAACGATGCAGATGTGCTCGAGCCCAAGGCAGATTCTGATCTCCTTACGCCATTTTGCGGCTCGAGTATACTCGTGGGTTAAGCATCGATAGCGGGGTGTTTGGCCGGATCCCCGCTTCGTGGATTTGGGATCCCTCCCCACGAAACAGACCACGCGAATCAAACGGAGCCCCCGTCAAAAAGTTCCTATGCGAGTCGATCAAAAAACCTATAGCCTTTCAATCGTCGTGCCAGTCTACCGCAGCGCAGAAATCTTGCCGTTGCTCGTGCGAACAGTCGGCGAGGAAATGCATTCGGCTGGACTTGATGGACGCTTCGAGTTAGTGCTCGTGAACGATTCGAGCCCGGACAACTCGTGGGAAGTGATTCGCACCCTCGCAAGGGAATTCCCATTCGTTAAGGGAATATCGCTACGACGCAATTTCGGCCAGCATAACGCCACCATGGCTGGCCTTAACCATGCGACCGGCGAGTTCGTCGTCATCATGGACGACGACCTTCAGCACCCTCCATCGGCGATTGGAACGATGGTCGCAACCCTTCTTGAAGGTTACGACGTTTGCTACACAAACTATCTGAACCGCCAGCATGCCGCATGGAAGAAGTTTGGTAGCAAGTTCAATGATTGGGTAGCCACCCGCTTGCTTGACAAGCCAAAAGGACTTTACCTTTCCTCGTTCAAGGCCCTACGAAAGGAAGTCGTAGATGAAGTCATTAAATACGATGGCCCTTATGCATATCTGGACGGATTGATTCTCGACGTCACTAGGTCCATCAAGACTGTAGACATCCATCACCAAGCACGCCAAGACGGAAAGGGAAACTACAATCTGTCCCGCTCGCTTTCCCTTTGGTTGAAGATGGCTACTAGCTTTTCAGTCCTGCCGCTCAGAATCGCCTCAATAGCCGGGTTCTCGCTCGCTTCATTGAGCATGGTGTTTATTGCGATCGTGATCATCGAGAAGCTTCGTCACCCTGAGATTCAGGCCGGATGGTCCTCGCTAATTGCGACAATTTTGTTTATTGGCGGTATTCAGACGCTCTGCATCGGGATGGTCGGCGAGTATCTCGGCCGGACATATCTGAAGCTAAATCGCAAGCCACAATATGTTGTCGCTCATCGAACTTGGGAAGGTTGAACAATGGCCAAATCCGAATTCGACAAGTTTGCGCAAGACTATGATCGTGTTCTCGGCGAGTCAATCCCGGATGGACTAAACGAAGACGGTTATTTTGCTGAGTACAAGATCGCGTTGATGGCCAAGCGTCTCAAAGATCGTCAACCACGACGAATCTTAGACTTCGGTTGCGGCGCTGGACGCAGCCTACCTCATCTGGCGCAATATTTCCCTGATGCAGAACTTTGGGGGTTTGACGTCTCCCAAGACTCGTTAAATTTCGCGCATGAACGAACGCCTTCGGCGCACCTGTTCTCTGATTGGTCAATTGCAGAATACGTTAGCTTCGACGCGATCGTCGCAGCCAATGTGTTTCACCATATTCCTCCAGATCAAAGGCCGCTAGCGCTCGATCGCTGCAATCGAGCGTTAGCTCCTAATGGAATCATGTTCCTCTTCGAACACAATCCGCTGAATCCGGCGACGCGTTGGATATTTGAGCGTTGTCCATTTGACGTCGACGCGGAGATGCTGAGTCTCAGAACTGCATTGGATCTAACGAAAGCCGCCGGATTTTCAACCGAGCAACACGGCTACACATTGTTCTTCCCTCGTCCGCTGGCTGCTCTCCGCGGCTTCGAACCGTACCTCAAACGATTGCCTCTCGGTGCGCAATACTATGTCCAGATGGAAAAGTGAGTCAGCGCTTCTGTCCCGCTACGCGGGCAGCGGCGTCCTGAACACGATTGCAGGGTTTAGCGCGATTTTCGTGCTCATGAAATGCGGGACATCACCGGTCGTAGCCAATATTGGCGGCTATGCTATCGGGCTTGCGCTTAGCTTTTTTGTCTCCAAAAAGCTTGTTTTTCGCAGCAATGGCAGATTCGTCGAGGAAGGACTTCGGTATCTGGTCGCCTTTTTCGCGTGCTTCGCGGTGAACCTTGCCACGCTTTACATTGCCATCAATGAGTTTCACCTCAATGCGAACTTGGCGCAGCTACTCGCTACCGTGACGTACACAGCCCTTATGTATGCTGTTACCCGATGGTTCGTCTTTAGATCGGCGTCGCCTTTGCTCAAGCATGAGCGCTAAATAATAGGGCTGCAGCCTAGAGTTTATCGGGCTGCGGAACCAAGACTAACAAAAACTCTGATTCAAGAGAAATCAATGAAATCTGCGGGCCAGTGGCTATCTTTTCAGAATGCAGACGGTAGCCACAGACTGATGACGTGCTTCGTGCTCGTTTTGGGGCTATTCAACTTTTTCTTCGGCGAAATCGTCCCCGCTGGCGGAGGGTTTGGTTGGGATGGAGTCACCTATGCTGACATGGTCCGCAACCTGGGATCTCTGATCAGTGATGGCAAACTCAGTCATTACTACGCTCAGCGCATCCTTCCTTCCGCAGTTGTGAGAACAATGCTCTTGATGTGGCGTGCGCCATTTACCAACATCAACATCATTCACGCATTCTCCATATATAACCTCACCCTTTTGCTATGTGCAACCATTGCATGGAAACGCATCGCAAACCATCTTTCGCTGTCAGTCACCGGACGCTGGCTAGGATTTTCCGGAATATTCGTAAATTTTATTGTTTCGAAGCAGGTTATGTACTACCCCGTGTCAACAGATGTCACGGCTGTACTAATTAGCCTTCTTCTACTTCTTTTTTATTTAAAGCGCAGCCCCATCCCGCTGTTTACCATCACTGTCGTTGGATCTTTCGTTTGGCAGATAACCAGCATATACGGTGCAATGCTGATGCTATCCTTATGTATGACCATGAATGATGAGAGCGCGAATCCCCCCCGCTCCACCTTCAACTCTAAGAAATTCTTCTTCGTATTCAAGGCGTCTTTTTTGGTCATACTTGCGCTCTCGATCACAGCGTATTGCATCATCGCTTTCGTACTTCGATTCGCGCCTCAAAACTCGGAGCGCGTTCATGTCTTTGAGCGCTTCTTTGCCGGCGCTCCCTCGTTGTTGGCGGTGATCGTCGCGATGCTTATGGTTCTAGGATCCCTGCAAAATCTGTCCGCAATAGTCGCGCAACGCAGAACGGTCAAGATCCATCTTTGGATTTTGGCCGCAGCAGGTCTGCTTATCCCTGCTTGCATCGTGCGACTCATCTCAAACCCAGCTCTCCCAGACCCGAACGGCTTCCTTCAAGTGCTCGAGTGGGCGGTATTTCCTCTCAATGGAGAGGGAAAATTCCTGTTGCCTCTGCTAACACTCACACTCACTTGGGGTCCCGCGATTTTATTGTCGGTGATCTACTGGCCGGATGTATGCGTTGAGGTTCGCAAATTAGGACCCGGCGTCATGGGTGTAGTCGCTATGACCCTGCCGCTTGGACTCGTGACCGAGCCTCGCTACGTGCTCGGCGCATGGCCATTCGTGGTTGTGGCGCTTGTTCTGGTCCTCGCGAAAAGCAAGTTGAGCAGGCCGTTCACAATTGCGTTTTTCGCGCTTGCTATCTTATATGCGCAGTTCTGGCTAAAGCTGAACCTGGCGCCGTGGACAGGGGGCGACGGCGATGGGTTACTCGACTTCCCCAAGCAGATGTTGTTTATGCATTATGGGCCTTGGATGAGTTGGCCATCGTATCTCATCCAGTTGCCGATTGTCGTTCTCAGTGGGATTTTGCTCCGCCGACTACTCCGAAGCAGTAATGAGTGAAGTGACCCAGCCTCTTGCCGCCGTCCGATTAACCGACGGAAAGACAAGCAGCTTTAGTAGCGCCTATAGCATCGCGCCCCTTGCGCTCGGCAGCGTCGAAATTTGCCCGGCAGCAGCGGACTTGCACCCATAGACGAAATCCCGAACTGCAGCTGCAAAGATCGAGAAAACCGTTTCACTGAACGTGTGCAACACACCGCCGACGGTCGGGTAGCCTTACGTCGGCGCGCCTCCTAGAAATCCTTTGCCCGCGTTCAAGCTGGTTTCTATCGCGACGATGTCAGCGTGGCTTAGCGGAGCGCAGGCGTAAGTCATCGCTGGCGCGCTCGAACTGGTAATCTCGTTGCCAGCAGAAAGTTCGGCTTGCGCTGGCGTCGCCATCGGAGTCGTGTCTGGGTTGTGCGCGCGGCGTGGAGATACATCCTTCGGCTAGCTCCACCCGTCAAGTCGGGTTTGCCGAGCGCTTACGCTGGACCGGCGTATAGGTGTTGCCGACCGTGCCCACGGCTGCCTTGCTAATGTCGGTTGAATGCTGAATGTACCGACGCGCCAGCTTTCCCGCTGTTGATTCTGGTATTTGCGCTCGGTAACGGGCTATTCTCAAAGCTGATCTCGGTTCGCCCGCTCGTCGTTTTGGGAGAGCCCAGGCTTTGCCCAATTTTTATCTCATCTGCTGCTGTTGAGGGTGGTTGACCGCTATCGAGGTAACTTAGGGGCTCAGATTCCACTCTCTGCATCGCATATTAGATAGCTGCGGTAACGATTGCACCTTTGCTTTGGACGTTCATCGAAACGCCGGCGCGTACGCAAATCAGGAGGATTGGTTCCAAAGAGAAGTCAGTCGCGGCCGGCTCCATTTAGCAAAGGCTCGTAAGGCGGCTGCCGACCGGTGCGCTCAGTGCGGGCGGAACCGGGCGCGGGGCGTATGCACGGTGGAAGCACTGATGCGTGCCGTCTGCGTACTACCCGACTAAGTCTTCGTGCGAGCTATGGAGTTGGCTATGAGCACCGACTTTAACGTCAATGTGGCACCTTTAAAGCCTAGTATGGCTGGAGCTCACGTACGATGCGTTAAGAACGCTCGTTGTCGGTAAGCACGACAGTCGGCATGTCAACATTCTTCATGGACGTACGCGCTTTCGGATGGGAGCTTGCGTAAAGCATTTTCCGACGTCTCACACCTCAACCCCTTCCGTTGAGCTAAACGGCGAATACTGCAAGTAAGCCAGCAACCTCACCTCTCTACGCCCGCGGCTGACGGTGTCCAGAATCATCCCCGTCATCACGCTCAACGACGCGAGTATCACGAGGCTCATCGACAGAATGGCCGTCGGCAGGCGCGGCACCAGACCCGTCTCCACGTAGTGTGCGAAAACCGGCTCGATCAGCACCAACGCGATCAACGTCAGCAGCGTGCCGAAGCAGGTGAAAAAGAACATCGGCCGTTCGTGACGAATCAGCTTCATGATCAACATCAGGATCCTGTAACCGTCACGATAGGTGTTCAACTTGCTTTCCGATCCCTCGGGCCGGCCCCGATACGGACCCTCGACGTGTGAAATCGGCATCGACAGTTCGAGCGCGTGGATCGTCAGTTCAGTCTCGATGTCGAAGCCCGCCGACAACGCAGGAAAGGACTTCACGAAGCGTCGCGAAAACACCTTGTAGCCCGATAGCATGTCCTTGACACGGTTGCCGAAGATCTTGCGCACGACGCCCGTCAGCATCCGGTTGCCGAAGCGATGGCCGCCCCGATAGGCCGCGTCCTCGGTTTCCTTGCGGATGTAATTGACCAGGTCGTACGGACCGGACATGGCCGTGCGCAACATGTCGGGCGCGAGGCTGGCTTCGTACGTATCGTCGCCGTCGGCCATGATGTAGTAATCGGCGTCGATGTCGCGGAACATCCGGCGCACGACGTGGCCCTTACCCTGCTGCGTTTCTTTCCGCACGACGGCACCCGCCTGCGCGGCAACGCTAGCCGTGTTGTCGCGAGAGTTGTTGTCGTAGACATAGACCGTCGCGTCGGGGAGCGCTTCCCTGAAGTTACGGACCACCTTGCCAATGGCAACTTCCTCGTTGTAACAGGGAATCAGAACTGCGATCTTGCACGGCCTCATTGTTGTTTCCTTTATTGCGATTTCTTTTTCATGGCAGGCATGAGCAACATGCCGAACGCGACGAGCATGGCGAGCCACGCCCAGATCATATGCGGTGGCTCGTAGCCGAAGACGACGCTGCTTTTGCCTGCGGGCAAAGCGATGGCCTGGAACAGGTCTCTGTGTTCCGCAATCGATGTTGGCGAACCGTTGACCTTCGCCGTCCAGCCAGGGAAAAATAATTCGCGCCGCAGCAGGGTGGAGGGGGCCGCGCAGTCGGCCGTCACGTGTTCGCGGTCGTGCGCTGTGATGCGGCACGCCTCATCGGCCGCTTCGAAGTACGGCTTCGGCTGGTCGAGTTCGAAAATGTTCATGACCTGGTCGGCATACACCTGCCTGGCCAGCGAAGGCTTGTCGTCCTGGATCGGCAGTTTGATCTGTAAGCCGTGCGCGGTCTGTACACCCGCCGGTCCCGTCAGTTGCTGATCGTCGGCACGCTCGCGAACGGGGGCCATCCACAGCACGAGGGGCTTGGTGCCGCCGCTGCGCGCAAACCGGTAGCGAACGATAGCGCGTGCGTCAACCGACAGCGCCCGGGACAACGGGATATAGAACGTCAAATTGTCGTTCGACTCCTTCAAATCCCGCTGTCCACCGGAGCAAACGGAGTCGACGCAGACTTCCGCCGTGAGCATGCCGTCCGACGTGTTGCCATAGTTGCCGACGGACACGCCGATCTGATCGATCGTGACGGATTTATCCGTCATGCCGGCAGGCAACGTCCCTGACACAGCTTCGCTGGGCATCATCGGCAGCGGAGATTGCTTCGCGGTGTTCGTCTTGCTGGTGAGCGTCGGGACGAATGGGTTGTCGCCGGCACGGGCGATCACGTATTTGACGCCGATCCATTCGTAGTTCTCGAGGTTGCGGATCAGCTCCTCACTTGACGTCGGCACCGTGGAACCGGGAGCTCGATAGTTGCCGATGAAGGAGATGGGATCCGCATAGGCGTCGAGATTCCCACGAATCCAGTCAACCCAGCGCCGGTTGATGGGCAAGTAGTTGTGGTTGATTGCGGCGAGGCCGAAGTAGGCACCGTAGTTGGCCTGGATCGGACCAAGCGAATAGATCCGCTGCAGTCCGATGTTTTTTTGCAGGAAGCCGATTGCTTCCATGTCCACCTCGCCTGAGCGTGGATTGCTCAGCGTTGGCACGGAGAACATCAGTACGCTGTCGACGACGAGAAACACCGCAATCGCCGTGGCACCCCGCGCCGGACGGCAGCGCCACAGGATCGCGCCGAGCGCGGCCACGGAAATCACGCCCCACAGGACGGACGCGATAGCGGCATTTCGGACGGGCACGAAGCCGCGAAGATGAGGCCACAGGGACGCCACGTAGACGACGCCCCCAATCAGCAGCAGCGCGGACAGGGTCGCGATGTGGCGTCGATGCGTGGCATGCTCCTGCTGTTGTGCACGAAGATCGTCGACAGCCTGCGCCGCCAGAATGATGAACGCGAGTTCCCACGTCGGCACCGCATAGCGGTAGAACGCGGCCTGCGAAACCCCGGGGATGAGATTCCACAGTGCGCTCACGACGGGGACGCCGAACGATTTGCCCAGCACCATGAACAGCCAGGCCAGCAGCAGCCACGTGAGCGGCGTGCGTCGCAACATCGCGCCGTACAACCCGACGACAACCACGATCAAGCTGAGATAGCCGCCTATGCTGCCCCAGATTCCGCCGAGACGGTCCCACGCAAACCCGCCTGCGGCAATGGGACCGAACACATACGGGAACAGCAGGCTAGGCAAGAGGCCTGCCGGATCGAGCGCGGCATTGGCGAAGCCGCCGTCATGGCCGCCGAGCCATGCGTGCGGCAGGAACTCGAAGAAGGCGAGGACTTGCGGGGCACAAAGCGCCAGTCCGACCACGCCGCCGATCGCGAGACGGACGATAAACGCCAGCCTGAAACCCGGCGCCTGCCACAAGCGCAAGAGCGACCACGCGAGCGCGAGCAGGCCATTGAGATACGCGGTTTCGGGAAAACCGGCGACGACGCTCATCCACAACGCGACGGCAAACAGGCGCCAGCCGCGCGGCGTCCCGAGCCGAGCCTTGGCGAACGCGCGCTCCACGCCCCACAGCATCCACGGCAGGAAGGGCACAGGCAGCGCCGGTGCGTGATCGAACCACGCGAGCGCGCCGTTGAACGCGAAGAGCGCGCCGCCCGTCGCGGCGGCAAAGCGGCTCAGTCCCAACTGCCGCAACAGGCCGTACGTGCCCCAGCCCGCGATGATTTGCAGCAGGATGTGCTGCAGCAGCATCCCGTTGGGCAACAGCAGCATCAAGGTCGGCGGGAAGAATGCGGCGGGCTGATATTCGGCAGCGAGCGGCAAGCCGACGCCCGAGAAATAATTCCACCAGGGAACAGTGCCGTTGAGCCAGTCCAGCGCCGCGCGATAGCCAAGCGCTTGAGCGGTAAAGGCGTTGTTGGGATCGACGTACGGAATGCCTTGCGTCAGGCCTGGCTTGTAGTGCTGCGCCACCATGCCCAGATACAGCATCGGGTTCGCGTGGTAAAGGCCTGCGAGTCCGGGCAGCGCCGCGATGACAGGCAGCAAAAAAAGCAACAGCAACGGAACTGCGTCCGTTCGCCGAATACGCCAGATTGTCGTCGACAAAGGTTATCCCCGAGTGAATCCGAACGCGCCCGGCCGCGTGGGGCGGGGCGCTGTCATGCTCCTGAATCCGGGTCGCGGCAAGGCATGCCGGTCCGGGAGCGGCCGCATGCCTTTTCTCATCGGGCCGGTACCACGTGCGCAGCGCCCGTTACGCTGATGCGTGCGCGAGGCGGCCCGTCCCCGCGTAGGCTCCAGACGTTATTCGTGGATCTGAGAGCGCAGCCATGCGGCTGTCATTTTAATTCCAGCGTCCAACGCAACCTTCGGTTCCCAGCCGAGTTCTCTTTTCGCGAGCGTGTTATCGAGCACGCTCGCGGGAACGTCGAACGGACGTCCCGCACGATATGTCCGCTCCACAGGATGCTCGAGTATCGCTTCGATCTTGCCGATGATTTCGTTCAGGCTCGTGCCGTAGCCCGAGCTGATATTGAACACGGACTCGCTGCCATCGTATTGAACAGCGCGGGCAAAGGCCTCGGCGACGTCGCTGATGTACAGGTAATCGCGTGTGACGGTGCCGTCGCCCCAGATCTCGAATGGCTGCTTCCTGAGCGCCTTGTCGAGAAAGACGGCGATGGCGCCTTGCGCTGTCTCCACACGCTGCCGCTCCCCGTAAGGATTGGCGACTCGCAGGATGTTCGCCTTGATCCCGTGCTGATACTGGTAGAGCAGCAGGTACTTCTCGATCGCCAGTTTGGTGATGCCGTACGACACCTTCGGATTGGTCGGATGCTTTTCGTCGATGGGCAGATAGACCGGGTCGCCATACACGGTCCCGCCTGACGAAATGAACACGATCTTCTTCACGTTCTTCGCGACCATCGCGTTCAGCAACTGCAGCGTGGCGACGAGATTGCTCTGGACGTCGTAGATGGGATCGTCGTTCGAGCTTTTCGGCAGCGTCGTCGACACCAGATGCACGACGATGTCGGAGCCGTCGATGGCTTCCGTGACGTCGTGCATGCTGGTGAGATCACCTGTCATCCAGTTTACTTTTTCGCTGTCGTTGAACGGGCGATAAGGACCGACACGCGGCCGCTCGAACACGCAGATCTCGTGGTTGTCGCGCAGCAGGCGATCGACGATCGTCGATCCGATGAACCCGCCGCCACCGAAGACGGTAATTCTCATGCCATTTCCTTATTGTCGAGCGGCGCGGCATGGCGCGGCAGCGGTTCGATCCGGGGCGGCCAGGCGAGGGAGAAGTCGGTACGGTCCAACGCCAGGTTCGGACTGTAGGCTGGGTCGTAGTTCAACGTATATCCCCAGCGCGTCTGCATATACTCGACTTCGCGGCCGAAACGCGCCACCTTCTCCGGATTGTCTTCCGTGCCGCGCGTTGCGGACTCGTGATGATACAGCTCCGCAAAAGGCGTCCAGACGTTGCGATAGCCGGTCTCTCTGACGCGCAGGCAGAAGTCGACATCGTTGAACGCGACGGTCAGATCGGCCTCGTTCAAGCCGCCCACCTCTTCGTAGATGGACTTGCGGATAATCAGGCAGGCGGCCGTTACCGCGGAGAACGAGCTGACCAGCGCGTTGCGCGAAAAATAGCCGAAGCTGTCGCGCGGGAAAAGGCGGTGCGCATGACCTGCTACGCCGCCGAGGCCCGTAACGACTCCCGCGTGCTGTACTGTCCCATCCGGATAGAGCAGTTTCGCGCCGACGGCACCGACGCCGGGCTGGAGGGCCAACGACACCATCTCCTCGAGCCACGTGTCGGTGATCACCTCGATGTCGTTGTTGATGAGGCCGACGAGTTCGCCGTTCGCGCTCGCGATTGCCATGTTGTTGAGCGCCGAGTAATTGAACGGGCGGTTATCGCGAATCACGCGGATGTTGTCGGCGGACTTCAGGCTCTCCAGATAGTCGAGCGTGGCCTGCTCGTCAGAGCCGTTGTCGACGACGATGATTTCGTACGGCGCGTATGTCGTCTTCTTCTGGATGCTGTCGATACACTGACTGAGCAAACCGACGCCATTGCGCGTCGGAATGATCAGACTGACGAGCGGCAGACGCTTGGGCAGGTGATAGCGCACGCGATAGCCGAACGGCAGACCTTCGGCACTGGCGTCGACCCCTTGCCGAGCGAAATGCTCGTTCAGCGCGCGCTCGCCGGCGATGACGGCATAGGGCTTGGCATCGCCCGATGCCGCCGTGCTCGAAGGATGAACCCGCCAGTGATACAGCACACGCGGGATGTGGACGATCGATTGGGCGCCAATACGCTCCAGGCAACGCAGCGCGAGGTCGTGGTCCTGCGAGCCTTCGAGTCCGGTGCGAAAGCCGCCGATTTCATCGAGCAGACGCTTCTGATACACGCCGAAGTGCGAAATCATGTTCTGCGAATAGAACAGGTCGATGTTCATATCGCATTTGAAGTACGGATCGTGACGCCGGCCCTTTACATCGATCTTGTCTTCGTCGGAATAGAAGAGGCGGGCGTCGGGGTGGCGGACGACTTCCTTCGCCACGCAGTAGAGCGCATGCGGCGCGAGCAGGTCGTCGTGATCGAGCAGGCCGACCCAGTCGGACGTCACCAGTTCGAGCGCGCTATTCGATGCGGCGGAAATGTGCCCGTTCTTGTCACGGAACACGACGCGGATGCGCGAATCTTCCTGCATGTAGCGCTCGAGCAGCGGACGCACATTCTGGTTCGTCGATGCATCGTCTGCAATGCAGAGTTCCCAGTGCGGATAGACCTGATTGCGGACGGAGTCGATGGCTTCCGCCAGCCACACGGGATCCGCGTTATACGTCGGCATGACCAGCGAGATGCGCGGCGCCGCGACCATCGCCGCGACCTCCGCCTTCAGCGCGGCGATGACCTTTGCGTCGAGCTTGTCGAACTTCTCGATCCACTCGGCGTAGTCGGCGCCGGGAATCGGCCGACTGCCGATACGCCTTTTCAGCCCGGTCAACCCTTCGCGCCTGAATACGTCCACGCCTTTCTTCAACAACGGATAGCCGCCGTCCCGTCGGACGAGGCCAATGAACCGCTGGGCGAGGTTGACATATCTCTTCATGTTGAACTGGGGCAGATGCTATAGGTGGTCCGGGCTCGCGCGCTTACTTGTGCCACGTGAGAACAGACGACGCCGCATAGTTGAAGACAGCACCGAGGATCGCACCGGCGAGGCCCGCAAGAATCTGGTTAGGCTCGAACTGGACGAGCCAGCTGGCCGCCCCGACATTCGCAAAGGTGCCGAGGCTGCACACCAGATAGAACGTCGCCATGCCAATCACGAATTTTATGCCCTTCAGCCGTCGATCGCGGTAGGTGAGCTGGTTGTTCAGCACGAAGTTCCAGGCCATCGCGACCAGCGTAGCCGTCAACTGGGCGGACGGGAAGGGCAGTCCGAACGCGTGCAGGGCGACCTGCAGCACGGCGAGGTGCACCGCGATCCCCGTGGCGCCGACGATCAGGAACATCAGGAAGCGGATCGGCAGGAACCCGCCCGACAGCTTGGAGAATAGCAGCCCCAGATATTCGGCGGTCACCAGCGTGTCGAGCTTGGACTCGCCCGCAACGCGCTGCCGGAAGTGATAGGGGACTTCGACCGTCTTCAGATGCGTCGGCGTGGACGCGATGATGTCGAGCAGGATCTTGAAGCCTTCGTCGGACAGTTTGCCGGCGATGGCGTCGACGCGAGCGCGTGGAATCATGAAGAAGCCGCTCATCGGGTCGCTCACGTCGATGCGCAGGAATTTGCGCGCCAGATTGGTAGCCTGGTTGGAGCCCCATTGCCTGATTGGCGAAAGGCCCTGGCTGGATGCTTCTTCGCCCGCATAGCGGGTGCCGATCACGAGATCTGCACCGTCCCTGATCGCCTGGTACATCTTCGGCAGGATCGACTCGTCGTGCTGCAGGTCGGCATCCATCACGGCGACCGTTGGCGCCGCGCTCGACAGAATGCCCTCGATACAGGCGCCCGACAAACCTCGGCGTCCGATGCGGTGAATGCAGCGAACCCGTGCGTCGCCGTGGGCGAGCTGCTTGACCGTTTCGAACGTCTTGTCCGGGCTGTTGTCGTCGACAAAGATGACTTCCCAGCGGATATCTGCGAGAACGCGGTCTAACCGGCGAACGAGTTCACCGACATTGGCCTTTTCGTTATAGGTCGGGACGATGATCGACAGCTCGGGTGCGATTGAAGCGTTGACCGGCGCGATCGATTGTTGCGGATGCGTGGAATGCATGAAGGGCGATTCCTTGAACACTATCATTAAATTTCGTAAAAGGAGCGATTGAAGTGCTGGCGGTCGGCTGTCCCGCGGGGTGTTCCTGTTCTCGATTCAGCGCCGGCGTATGGCCGGATTCGCAGGATACGGGTCACGCAAGCCTTGGCAGCTGGCTCCAGTTTTTAATAAATGGCGAGTCATTCTTCTGAATGAATACGCAAAGCCGCTCCAGGTGGCAATGCGCATGACGGCGCGACCGCACGCGTGCACGGCAGCGCAGTCGTAATTTAGCGAAGAGTCGACGCGGTGGCCAAATGACGGCCGGCCGACTTCTGGCGATCAACCAATTTCGGCATGAAGCGGCACATCGGCGGTCTCGACCGACCGGTCCCGGTGTTTGAACAGGATCATGCGAGAGCTCATGAGGTTGACGAACATGCCGGCGATACTGCCTACGGCGACGCCGATGATCGGATGTGACGCCGCAACGGGGTATTTCGATACAACGAAATAGTAGGCCGAATAATTGACGGCGCCCCCCATCAGCATGAGAAGGAAATAAACTGCGAATTCGGATTTCGCGTCGAGCGACGAACGCTTGTTCTTGAAAGTCCACGCCCGGTTGATGAGCCAGGTCGTGAATGCAGCGCAGACGAAAGAGGTCGCCCGGCCGTAGAAGAGGCCGAAATGGCCTTTCGTCAGATAAAGGACACTGGTGTCGACGACAAAGCCGATTGTACCGACGACACCGAATGCAAAAATTTCCCTAATAAAGGCGATCGAAAAGAAGCGGGTCATATGCTGGTTGCCTAAGTGGGATATCGACGGCCCACACCGTTTGCGCGAGGAGTGCTGTCCTTTCGGTCGCAAGACTGCCAAGTGCCGTATGGTACATGAACGGGCACCCGGCGACGAGCGCGGTGAGGCGCACGCGCCGGGGGCTTGACCTTTAATTCCTTTCGTGTCTACCGTAGCGGTCGTCGAAGCGCACGATGTCGTCTTCGCCGAGATAAGCGCCGGATTGGACCTCGATCAATTCCAGTGGGATTTTTCCTGGATTTTCCAGCGCATGGACGTTCCCCACCGGAATATAAACCGACTCGTTTTCGGTCAGCAGCGTTTCGTGCTCGCCGTTCTGAACACGGGCGGTGCCCGAAACAACCACCCAATGCTCTGCCCTATGATGGTGCATCTGCACGGAGAGCTTGGCGCCGGGGTTCACGGTGATGCGTTTGACCTGATAGCGCGCGCCTTTGTCGATCGAATCGTAGCTTCCCCACGGACGGTAGACCAGGCGGTGCTGAACGGCTTCCGATCGCTGTTCGGCCTTCAGTTTCTCGACGATTTTCTTGACGTGCTGGACGTCCTTTTTGTTCGCAATCAGAACCGCGTCGTCCGTGTCGACAACGATCAGATCCTCCAGTCCGACAGCTGCCACCAGGCGGCCGCCCGACGATTGCAGGAAGCAGTTTTCATTGCCGAAGCCAATCACGTCGCCCTTGGTCACGTTGCCTTCGCCATCCTTCTCGGCCACGTCCCACAGCGCAGACCACGAACCGACATCGCTCCAGCCCGCATCGAGCGAGACGATCATTGCTTTGTCGGTTTTCTCCATGACGGCGTAGTCGACAGAGTCTTCCGGCGACCGGGCGAACGCTTCCTTGTCCAGGCGCACGAAGTCCAGGTCGTCCTTGGCGGCGTCGAGCGAAGCGCGGCAGGCCGCCAGCATGTCCGGGGCGAACTTCTCGAGTTCTTCGAGATAAACCGATGCCCGAAACAGGAACATGCCGCTATTCCAGAAATACTCGCCGGACGCCAGGTAGGCGCGTGCGGTATCCAGATCGGGTTTTTCGACGAACGTCGCAAGTCGCATCACCTGGCCTTGCTCTCCGGGCACCGCGCGCAGGTAGCCGTAGCCCGTTTCCGGCGCGACGGGTTTGATGCCGAACGTCGCCATCGCGCCCGTTTCGGCGACCTGGGCGGCCGCCGCGACGGCTCGATGGAACACCCCGACATCGCGGATCACGTGGTCGGCGGCGAGAACCAGCAGAAGCGGGTCGGTATCGTTGCGCAGCGCCCGGAGCGCCGAGACGGCGATGGCGGGGGCGGTGTTGCGGCTAATGGGCTCGAGGATAATGGTTGCATCGAGCGAATGGTGCTGGCGCAGCTGCTCGGCCACGATGAACCGATGGTCGTCGTGACACACGACCAGTGGGCTGCACAGGCCCTCGATACCTTCCAGCCGGTTCAGCGTTTCCTGCAGCATGGTGCGTTCGCCCGTGAGCGGCAGGAACTGCTTCGGGAATAGCGCTCGGGAAAGGGGCCACAACCGGGTTCCGGAGCCGCCAGCGAGGATGACGGGCACGATGGGTAGGTTCGCCATGAGAAGCCTTAAAGCAATAGTGTTCTGGACCGCGCTCGATGCAGCACGGGAAACGCCGTCCCGACGCGGATTCGTGGGCGCGGCGAGCGCATTCCGTCGATCGACATCTCGCGCTCCAAGCCCGCCATATCGTGCTGCGAGGGGCGCGATGAGCGGGATAATATTTTCCAACTCTCCGCGCTCGAGGGGGAAACGTCTCCAAGGCCGCTCATGCAGCGTGTAATCGCATCATATGCCGCAATATTGAGAGTCGCCCGCCCATTACAGGCCGGATTCGTGCCCATGCTGCCGGTGCGCTCGCCGTCCGCCGATGCGCGTCTACAAAATGCACGCGACTTTACTTCGTCGTTCCTTATTCAGCAAGCGAAAGCGTCTGGTGGAAAGAATGCGGAAATATTGATACGCCTTCGATTCGCCTTGTCTCGTTAATTACTGTTCCTTTACGGTAACAAAGCGAAAATCGGGTTGCCGAATCCACGCATTTTCCGCAAACTTGCGACTCCGATTTGCCCCTACCAAAAATACAGTGTCGCCCACCAGACACGCCGCTTTAACCACATGAACACTACGCGTGAGTCGGGCAATGAGAACGAGGGTCTCTCCGTGTCCCTGGTCGTATATCGTACGGACCCGCAGCAGCTCGCACAGACACTGAGAAGTCTCGCTGCCGCATACGATGAACTAAAAGAGGCCCATCCGGCCTTCAAACTGCACGTCAGTCTTGTCGATAACGGCGGATCGCCCGATACGACGGCGTCCGTCGACGATCTGCGCGCGCGCGGCGCGACGTGCTCGATCATTGCGGGACACGGCAACGTAGGCTATGGCCGCGGCCATAATCTGGCCATCGAGGGCGCCACCTATTACTATCACCTCGTTCTCAACCCGGACATCGATCTTGACCGGAACGCCTTGGTGCGCGCGGTCGATTTCTTCGAAAGCCATCCGGACGTCGGCCTGCTGACGCCGCGCATCGGCGACGAAGACGGCAGCATTCAGTATCTGTGCCGCCGCTACCCGACGCTGCTCGACCTGTTCGTCCGCGGCTTCCTGCCTGCACGCGTGCGCCGCTTCTTCACGCGGCGCCTCGCGCGCTACGAAATGCGCGACGTCATCAACGACCGCGACATCGTATGGGATCCGCCCATCGTCAGCGGCTGCTTCATGCTGTATCGAACGAACGTGCTGAAGCAGCTCGCGGGCTTCGACCCTCGCTATTTCCTTTATTTCGAGGATTACGACCTGAGCCTGCGCACGCATGAAGTCGCCCGGATCGCCTATCTGCCCGCGATGCGCGTGCTTCATCACGGCGGCGGCGCGGCGCGGAAGGGCTCCGCACACATCCGGATGTTCGTCGCGTCGGCGTTCCGGTTCTTCAACCGTTTCGGCTGGAAGTGGCTATGAGTCATGTAGTCGTGAGCGGAGCGAACGGGTTCGTCGGACGCGCGTTGTGTCGCGCGCTGCTCGACGCAGGTCATCGCGTGACGGGACTCGTGCGGCGTTCGGGCGGATGCGTCGACGGCGTGACGGAGTGGATCGACTCGAGCACGGACTACAACGGCATCGCCGAAACCTGGCCCGCCGGCCTGGCAGCCGACTGCATCGTGCATCTGGCTGCGCGCGTGCATGTGATGCACGACACGGCCGCAGACCCGGATGCCGCGTTCCGCGCGACCAATGTGGACGGCACGTTGCGGCTCGCCGCAGTCGCGCAGCAGCATGGGGTGCCGCGTTTCCTGTTCGTCAGCAGCATCAAGGCGGTCGCGGAAACCGACAATGGCAGGCCCTTGCGGGAATACGATGCGCCGCGCATCGACGACGCGTATGGTCGCTCGAAGCGTGCCGCCGAAGAAGGCCTCATCCGGCTCGGCGACGCGACGGGACTGGAGATCGTCATTGCGCGCCCGCCGCTCGTCTACGGACCGCAAGTGCGCGCTAACTTCCTGCGACTGATGGACGCCGTCTGGCGCGGTGTGCCGCTGCCGCTTGGTGGCGCCGATGCGCGGCGCAGCATGATCTACGTCGGCAACCTGGCCGACGCGCTGGCGCATTGCGCGACCGATCCGCGCGCGGTCCGCCAGTGCTTTCACGTCGCGGACAGTACCGCACCGACCGTCGCGGAACTGGTGCGCGCGCTCGCGCGGCATCTCGGCAAGCCGGCGCGGCTGCTGCCCGTGCCGGCCAGCTGGCTGCGCGCGGCGGGGCGATTGACGGGCCGCTCCGCGCAGGTCGATCGTCTGATCGGCGGTCTGCA
Organism: Paraburkholderia sabiae; assembly: GCF_030412785.1. Taxonomy (NCBI): domain Bacteria; kingdom Pseudomonadati; phylum Pseudomonadota; class Betaproteobacteria; order Burkholderiales; family Burkholderiaceae; genus Paraburkholderia; species Paraburkholderia sabiae. The sequence goes on along the minus strand of NZ_CP125295.1, from coordinate 5,700,882 downwards.
GGTCGATACATCGCATATTCGCGACATGCTCGGCTGGCAACCGCCGTATTCAACCGACGAAGGCCTGTCGGCAACCGCCGACTGGTATCGTTCGACTCACTGACCCGTTCATGCAGATGCAAGATTCACTGATGTCTCCGTGGACTCTTCCCCTCGTCGCCGGCGTGGCCGTCTGCGCCTGCGCAGCGATCCAGTACCTGTTGCTCAAGACGGGTCTCGCATGGCGCCTCGCGACCGACATCCCCAATGACCGCTCGCTCCACGTGCGGCCGACGCCGCGCGTCGGCGGCTGGGGCATCGTGCCCGTCACTGTCGTGGCAATGCTGCTCGTCGCGCCGTCGCTGTGGTTCGTCGCGCTGGCGACGGCGTTCCTCGCCGCTGTCTCGCAGATCGACGATCGCCGTGGCTTGCCCGCGCGCGTGCGCTTCGCTGCGCATCTGATCGCCGTGATCGCGTTCGTCGCGATGTTTCCCGCCGCCGCGCAGTGGTGGGTGCTGGTGGCACTGGCATTTTTGATGGTCTGGCTGGTCAATCTCTACAATTTCATGGATGGCGCTGACGGTCTCGCTGGGGGCATGGCGCTGTTCGGCTTTGGGGGCTACGCGGCGGCAGCGCTGCTTTCCGGGCATCCCATGCCGGAACTGGCGCTGGCGTCGCTGGCGATAGCGGCCGCCGCGCTCGGCTTCCTGTTCTTCAATTTCCACCCGGCACGGATTTTTCTTGGCGACGCGGGCTCGATTTCTCTCGGCTATCTCGCGGGTGCCCTCGGCTACTGGGGCTGGCGCGGCGGCGCGTGGCCCGTGTGGTTCCCGGCACTCGTGTTCGCGCCGTTCATCGGCGATGCGTCGGTGACGCTCGCACGTCGGCTCGCGCGCGGCGAAAAATTTTGGCAAGCGCACCGTGAGCACTACTATCAACGCATGGTGCGTTCCGGCGTCGGCCATGCAGGCACCGCATGGGCGTGGTATGCGATGATGATCATCGGCATAGCCCTTGCTTTATTCGCACTCGGCCGTTCTGCCGCGACTCAGTGGGGCATCGTCGTGGGATGGGCTGGCGTTCTGGTTGTCGTCGGAAGCATCGTCGATCTGCGTTGGCGCCGTTTCCAATCCACACTGTCCAGACAATCTAAGGTATGACGCTGATGCTCAGATCCAAAGCCAGCTGGCTATCCTTCAGCGCTTTCCTTTTCGACCTGGCCGCCGTCGCGGGCACGTGGCTCGTCGCCTACGTGATCCGCTTTAACGGCGCCGTGCCTGTCGATTTCCGCGACGGCGCGCTACACGCGCTCATCTGGGTGCTCCCCGTCTACGGTGTGATGTTCCGCATCTTCGGCCTGTACCGCGGCATGTGGGTGTTCGCAAGCCTGCCGGACCTGATGCGTATCTCGAAAGCGGTCGCGACGGGCGCGTTGCTGTCGATGATTCTCGCCGTGATGATCCAGCCCGTGCCGATAGTTCCGCGTTCCGTGCTGCTCGTTTCGCCGCTGCTACTGTTCCTCGCGATGGGCGGCTCGCGCGCGCTGTACCGCGCGGCGAAAGAGTTCTATCTGTACGGCGGCCTCGTTGCGCAGGGCAAGCCTGTCGTCGTAATCGGCGCGGGCACGGCGGGCGCCATGCTCGCGCGCGAGTTGTCGCGTTCGAGCGAATGGCGCCTGATCGGCCTGCTCGACGACGATGTCTCGAAGCAAGGCCGGGAGATTTACGGCTACAAGGTGCTCGGTCCGATCGGCAAGCTGCCCGAGATTGCCGAGGCGATGAAGACCGAATACGCGATCATCGCGATACCGTCCGCACCCGTCGAACAGCAGCGCCGCGCGGCGACGCTGTGCTTGCGCGCGGGCGTGCGCGCGATGGTTTTGCCTGCGCTCGCGGATATGACGGAAGGCCAGGCCTCGCTGTCCCGCGTGCGCCATATCGACCTCGAAGATCTGCTTGGTCGTGAGCCCGTGCATATCGACACGCCGCACGTCGAGGCGCTGCTGCACGCGCGCGTTGTCATGGTGACCGGGGCGGGTGGCTCGATCGGTTCGGAACTGTGCCGTCAGATTCTGCGCTTCCAGCCGGCGCAATTGATCGCCTTCGATATCTCCGAATACGCGATGTATCGGCTCGTCGAAGAACTGCACGAACGCTTCCCCGGCCTGTCGATCATCCCTGTAATCGGTGACGCGAAAGACTCGCTGCTTCTCGACCAGGTGATGGCACGCTTCACGCCTCACATCGTCTATCATGCGGCCGCCTACAAGCATGTGCCGCTGATGGAAGAGCAGAACGCGTGGCAGGCCGTGCGCAACAACGTGCTCGGCACCTATCGCGTGGCGCGCGCGGCAATTCGCCACGACGTGAAGCGCTTCGTGCTGATTTCGACCGACAAGGCCGTCAACCCGACCAACGTGATGGGCGCAAGCAAGCGCCTCGCGGAAATGGCCTGTCAGGCGCTGCAGCAGGCCAGCAAGCGCACGCAGTTTGAGACGGTGCGCTTCGGCAACGTGCTTGGCAGTGCGGGCAGCGTGATCCCCAAGTTCCAGCAGCAGATCGCGAAGGGCGGCCCCGTCACCGTCACCCATCCGGAAATTACGCGCTTCTTCATGACGATACCTGAGGCCTCGCAACTCGTGCTGCAGGCGTCGAGCATGGGTCACGGCGGCGAGATCTTCATCCTCGACATGGGCGAGCCGATGAAAATTGTCGATCTCGCACGCGACCTGATCCGCCTGTACGGCTTTACGGAAGAGCAGATCCGCATCGAATTCACGGGGCTGCGGCCTGGCGAGAAACTGTACGAAGAACTGCTCGCCGATGAGGAAACGACGACGCGCACGCCGCATCCGAAGCTGCGGACGGCGCAGGCACGCGGCGTGCCGGACAATCTGCTCGACGAACTGTTGCCATGGCTGATGCAGCATCGCGTGCTGACGGACGACGAAGTGCGCCGCGATCTGCGCCGCTGGGTCGCCGAATATCAGCCGATGCTGACTTCTCCGCCGCTTCGCAGCGTGTCGCCGTCTCCGGACAAGCGGGCCTCGATGTGAAGAAAAGGGCGCCGAGGCGCCTTTCTCATGTTCGTTGTTCGTGGTGCTTTGCCCTGGATTTGCAACGACGCGTCACGAACAATCAGGCGCCACGATATGCGTGCGATAAAATGGCCACGCTCTGCGTGCGCGGCTGTCACCCGCGCCGACAACCATACTATTCTCTTCCCCGTCGCCGATGTCCTTTCCCGAGTCACTTCGTCTAGCTGTCCTGATTCCTTGCTACAACGAAGCCGCAACCGTGCGCTCGGTCGTGCGTGATTTCCGGGCGGTACTGCCAAACGCCCGCATCTATGTGTTCGACAACAACTCGACCGATAACACAAGCGAGGTAGCGCGCGCAGCCGGCGCCGTGGTCCGTCAGGTCGCGTATCAGGGCAAGGGCAACGTGATCCGGCGGATGTTTGCAGATATCGACGCGGACGCGTACGTGCTCGTCGATGGCGACGACACGTACGATGCAAACGCCGCTCCGCAGATGATCGAGCGTCTCATCGAAGACGCGCTCGATATGGTCGTGGCGACCCGTCATACGGACGAGCAGGAAGCGTATCGTCTCGGCCATCGCTTCGGCAACGTGATCCTCACGCGGTTCGTCGCGTCGATCTTCGGCCGTACGTTCACCGACATGCTGTCGGGCTATCGTGTGTTCTCGCGCCGCTATGTAAAGTCGTTTCCCGCGCATTCGAAAGGCTTCGAAACGGAGACCGAATTGACGGTCCATGCGCTCGAACTGCGTATGCCCGTTGCCGAACTCGCGACGCGGTACAAATCGCGGCCCGAAGGCTCTGTCAGCAAGCTCAACACGTATCGCGACGGCTTTCGCATTCTCGGCATGATCGTGAAGCTGTTCCGTGCCGAGCGGCCGCTCACGTTTTTCTCGATCGGCACGGTGGTCAGTGCGCTAGCGTCGATCGTGCTCGCCGTGCCCCTGGTCGAAACATACTTTGAAACAGGCCTCGTGCCACGTCTTCCAACGGCGGTGCTGTGCGCCGCGCTGATGATCTTCGCGGCGCTGTTCCTAGTGTGCGGTGTGATACTCGATACCGTCACCCACGGCCGCGCCGAAGTGAAGCGTCTCGCTTACCTTTCTGTGCCCGCACTGGATGTTGAACTCGAGCGCGCAGTAGTGGAAGCGAAGGCCGTGAAATGAGACGCGAACTGCTGCGCTTCGCAATCGCTGGCGTGATCGGCTTCATCGTCGATGCAGGTGTGCTGTACGGGATGCTCGCGCTCGGCGCGGGCTATTTCGTCGGTCGCGCCGTGTCGTTCGTCGCGGCTGTCTGGTCGACGTGGCAGTTCAACCGCCGCTTCACGTTCGTCCAGGGTAGCAACAAGTCGGCATGGACCGAGTGGTGGCATTACCTGTTCGCGATGCTAGGCGGCGGCGGCGTCAACTACGCGGCGTATAGCGCCGCGATCCTGCTGCTGACGAAGAACTCACTGCTACCACTGATCGCCGTGGCAATCGGCTCGCTCGCGGGCATGACAGTCAACTTTGTCAGCGCGAAGCTGTGGGTCTTCAAGGCCCGGTCGAAATCGTGAGGCCGGATATGCAAGCTCAAGCTACGTCGCCGGTCGTGCGCTCGCGCCTCATCGATCTGCGCTCGCGCCGCGCAATGATCGTCGCGTGCGTGGCCGTACCACTCCTGTTCGGGCTGTATTCGCTGCTGCTTGGTGCTGACGCGAACTGGGATCTGTACAACTATCACCTGTACAACGCGTTCGCGTGGCTGCACGGCAAGCAGCAGACCGACTTCGCGCCTGCGGGCATGCAGACGTATTTCAATCCGCTGCTCGACACGGCTCTGTATCTGTTGAACACGCATCTGCCGTCGCGCGTCGTCGGTTTTCTGCTGGGCACGTTGCATGGGTTGACGTTCGTGCTGATCGTCGTGATCGCGCGCCGTGTGTGGCCATCGGAATCCAGCGATACCGCTTACCGCCTGCCCGTTCTGATCGCGGCAGCGGGCTGCCTCACGGCAAACTTCCTGTCGGGACTCGGCAATTCGATGGGCGACGACACGACGGCGCTCATCGTGCTTTGCGGCCTGCTGGTGGCGCTATCGAACTGGCGGCGCCTTGGCGAGCGCACGGTCAGCGCGTTCGGCGTGGCGATGGCGAGCGGCCTGCTGATCGGTTTCGCGACGGGCCTCAAGTTGACCAACGCCGTGTTTGCACTCGCACTTTGCCTGAGTCTGCTGAGCTATCCGGCCACGCTGTCCGTCCGAGTACGCATTGCTTTCCTGTTCGGCGTCGGCGTCCTGTTCGGCATGGCCGCGACCACGGGCTACTGGATGCTGCATCTGTGGCAGCAGTACGGCAACCCGCTGTATCCGCAGTTCGGCCGCTTCTTTCCGAACCCATTGACGACAGCAGCCGCGCAAGGCGACGTGCGCTGGCTGCCGCGCAATCTCGTCGAAACGCTGCTGTGGCCGTTCATCATCACAGCGGACTCAAAGCGTGTCGGGGAAACACCGATCCGTCAGGTGATCTGGCCGATCCTCTATCTGGTCGTCGTGTGGTGGGCTTTTGCGCGCGTCGCAGGGCGTTTCGCGGGCAAGTCACGCGTCGCATTAGAACCGAAGCAACGGCTCGTGCTGTTGTTCGTGGCGCTCAGTTTTGTCTTGTGGATGAAGCTGTTTAGCATCTACCGCTACATCGTGCCGATTGAGGTGCTGGCCCCGCTGGTGCTCGTGATGCTGCTCGACCGGCTGCTGCCTGCGCACATCGCGCGGCGCGCGTCGGCGTGGCTGCTGATTGCTGCGACGGCCATCGTCGTGACGGGCGGCGCTCGCACATGGGGGCACGAAGGCTGGGCCGATCCGCTCTATCACGCGAAGCTTCCGCCTCTCGTGCAGCCGGAGCGTACGACGGTCGTGATCAAGAGCACGACGACCGGCTGGGCCTGGATCGCGAGCCTCTTTCCCGACACAGTGGCGTTCACCCAGATCGACAGCAGCTTTCCGGCGACCGATACGTTTCGCGCGAAAATCGTCGCGCTCGCGCGCGAACGCGGTGGTCCATCGTTCGCGCTGATCGACGGCGCGCACAACTGGCGCGAAGACAACGTCAACGATGTGAACAACCTTGTTGCTGCCGTCGGTTTCACGCGTTCGGAGCGCGGCTGCAATGCATTGCGCTGGGCGGTGTCGAAACTGCATCTGCACGCGGCGGTTGCCGATCCGCGCGACGCTTCGGAAGCATGTCACCTCGGCTTGCGTGCAGACGATCAGTTCGATCTCGCCGCGCGTAATCGTCAGCTTGCCGCCGACGCCGCTGCTGCGTTCGAACGCTCCGGATTCACCTTCGACGCGAACTCGTGCACGCCGTATGAGGCAGGGATTGGGAAGGGCGTGCTCGCCTGGCAGTGGTGCCGCATCAGCCCGCGTTAAAGCTCACGCCGGTAGGCGGATCGCTCAGGAGTGGCGTTTTCTACGGACCACCAGCCACCTTGGCACCTTGAACCGCACGATGCTCACATAGAGCCACACATACGTCGCCGCGAACACGATCACGAAGCAGAACAGATGCAGCGTGTGCCGCCAGAACAGCGTCGCCGGCACGACAGCAATCAGACACAACAGCCACAAATACGGCGACGTCAGCGAATTGCGCCGGGTCAACTCCCGCGCCGTACGCGCGCCAACAGCCCAGCGCATCAGCCGCTTGTAGACGAGCATGTGCAGATGCACGCCATCGGGAATGCCAGGCGAGATGCCGCGGATGAACTTCTTCCGGTAGATCGAGAAGCAGGTCTCGAAGATCGGGTACATGAACAGCAGCACGGGATACCACGCCGACACGTCGCGATTGCCCATCACGAGCATGATCGATAGTTCGCCGAGCATGAAGCCGATGAAGTAGGCGCCGCCGTCGCCGAGAAAGATCAGGCCCGCCGGGAAATTCCAGATGAAGAAGCCCATCACCGCGCCCATCATGATGAAGGACGCCGACATCACGATCGGGTCGTGCACCTGGAATGCGACGTAGGCGAGCGACGCGAACATCATGAGCGCGACCATCGATGCCAGCCCGTTGAAACCATCGATGATATTGATCGCATTGGCAAGCGCCGCGACTGCGAGCACCGTCACCGCGCAGGAAATGGCCGCATAGGACAGCAGGAAATCGAGCGGCGGCACGCTGATACGCGTGACTGCGATGCCCAGCACGAAATAGGCGAGGGCGGCGGCGACCATCGTGCAGATAAGGCGCGCGAGCGGCGACACTTTTTTCGTGAGGTCTTCGATCAGACCCGACGCGAACGCCGGAATCCCGCATGCGACGACGCCAAGAATACCCGCAGACACAGCAGGATAAGCGCCGTACAACTGGACCGCTGATACCACGAGCCCAATCAGAATCCCCGTCCCGCCAATGCGCGGCACAGGCCGCGCATGGAATTTCTGCACGCCGGCGAGATCAGTGTCCGCAAACGTTTCATGCAGATGCGCGTACCGCACGATCACCAGTGTGACCAGTAGTGAAACGATGAAGCCGAGCGCGAAACTGAGCATGAAGGTCGGGGCCGGAAAGCAAACGGTGGATTATACAAATGAAACGCAGCGTGCCCGGACGGGTTGACATGCGCGTCTGCGGCACCCCCTGCCGTTAGCGTCCATAATGCGCTGCATCATCCATCCGTTGTTCGAACATGAAAACATCACTTGTTGTCCATCTGGGCGCGGCGGTATTCGCCCTGCCTCTGTCGTCGATTGCGGCCGAACCCAGCGCACCGTTTTCGATGGCAGGCGTCTCCGACCGCGGCGAGACCGTTGAATTGCGCTTCGATGCGCCGAGCGCGCGGACCGCCAGGCTTCTGATCAAGGGAGACAGGACGGGGGCGACAGCAAAGACGGTGCCGTGTTCTTACGAAATCGAGCCTGTGCAGAAGAGCGGGACGCTCGACAATCCCGTCATCCAGATCCGGTTCGCCGACAACCAGAAACTGACCATCGCCTGCGATCCTTTATCCGACAATTGCCACGCGGATGGTTACCCGACCGTGAGCGGCACGACCTTCTCCCTGCTCTGGCGGATCCAGCGAGCCGACCCGCAGTCCGTCCACGCGAAGGGTCTCGCCCGCAAATAACGGGCACGATCGACGCGATCCCCGCACCATCCCACATGCTGCATCATGGATTCTCCCTATTCGGAGTCCGCAACGCGTTGCCGTTAGCCATCGATGGGGCAGCCATCCCGGCTGGCCGATTGCACGTGACGGACACACATGCTCAACAACATCACTATCCGGCAAGGACTGACGCTCGTCATCGGCATTTTTGCGACATTTCTTCTGATCGTGATCGGCGTCGGCTGGGGGGCGCTGAAATTCACCAACGACGGTCTGGAGAACGTGCAGCAGTCGTCGGCGGCGATGAACGCGCTGACGTCGAGTTCCGAGAAGCTCCTGCAGGTGCGGCTGTCGCTTGGCAGCTACGAGACGCTCTTCAGCGTCGGCAAGGAGACGGAAGGACTGCTCGCGGCCGCGCACAAGGTGCTCGAATCGTCGAACGAGGATTTCCGCACGTACATGGCCGGCCCGTTCGGCAGCGACGACGAGCGCAAGCTCGCGCAGACCGTAGCCGACGCGCGCACGGCGCTCGTCAATCAGGCGATCGAACCCGAACACAAGGCGCTCGTCGATAACGACTTCAACACGTTCCGCACGATTCAGGGCGAAACGGCCGACCGCTTCTACGGCGTCTACGCGAAAGCGATCGCCGCGCTTCAGCACGCCCAGGCCGAGAACCAGCAGCATGCCGCGGCGCAACTGAGCCGGCGCTTCATGATTTCGACGGCGCTGTTCATCGCGATCGGCGCGGCTGCCGTCGTGGTCGGCGTGTTGGCGCGCGCGGGGCTGTCGTCGGCTGTGGTGAAGCCGGTGAACCAGACGATCCGCCATTTCCGCAGTATGGCCGACGGCGATCTGACGACGGCCGTCAAGGTGCGTTCGCGCAACGAGATGGGTCAGCTGTTGCAGGCGCTGTCGCAGATGCGCGACGGGCTCGTCGACACGGTGTCGAAAGTACGCGGCAGCACGCAGTCGATCACGATCGGCGCGAACGAGATCGCGGCCGGCAACGCGGACCTGTCGAGCCGCACCGAGCAGCAGGCGGCCGCGCTGCAGGAGACGGCGGCGAGCATGGAAGAGCTGTCGGCGACCGTCAAGCAGAACACCGACAACGCGAAACTCGCGAGCCGTCTCGCGCAGGGCGCGCTGGAAACAGTGGTGCGCGGCAGCGAGGTGGTGACGCGCGTGACCGAGACGATGGACGGCATCACCGCGTCGTCGCGCAAAGTCGGCGAGATCATCGGCATCATCGAAGGCATTGCGTTTCAGACCAACATCCTGGCGCTGAACGCAGCCGTCGAGGCGGCGCGCGCGGGCGAGCAGGGGCGCGGCTTTGCAGTCGTGGCATCGGAAGTGCGCGCGCTCGCGCAGCGCTCGGGCGCAGCAGCGAAGGAGATCCGAGAGCTGATCGGCGATTCCACGGCACAGGTGGCGCAAGGCGCGTCGCTTGTCGCCGATGCGCGCAAGACGATGGAAGAAGCGATGAACTCGGTGCAGCGCGTGACGGGCATCATGGGCGAGATCGAAGGCGCCGCGCATGAGCAGAGCGACGGCATCGAGCAGATCAACAAGGCGATCGGCCAGATCGATGAGGTGACGCAGCAGAACGCGGCGCTCGTCGAACAGGCTGCGGCTGCGGCAAAGACGCTCGAAGCACAGGCGGTCGTGTTGCGCGAGGCGGTGGCGGTGTTCCGGGTCGACGCATAGGATCGGATCTGAATGCAGCGGCGCTTCGAGGTGAACGAAAATGTACCGCTCTCTCGCTAGCGAAACCGACCCTTCCGCTGCGTGATACGACCAGTGACTCTCGAATTGTCGATTTGCTAGATTCCGCCTCGTTCGAACCGTTGACGTAGCGCGTCCAATCTCTATCAAACCTGCGAATACTTTTTCGTCGAACGTATTCCTCCACAGCCCGCTGAACGACGTTCTTTGCGGTTATCCTGCGCTCGGGAACAACTCGAATCTGGCACGCTCTTCGAACAAGGTCGGAAGTGCGGCATCAGACGGTATCAATCCAGTATTACAAAAAAGTACCGAGAACCAAAACAATTCAACGGCACGGGCGTCGAAGAACCGGTTTCGAGCTGATCGCACTCACGCGGATAATTCGGCCGCATCGAACGGTATCGGGCGCTTTCACTGCGTAGAAGCAGCGTGCTCCAATTGCTCGCGTAACCGACATGTCATAGCCGAACGCTGCGCATGCCCATTCGGTGCAAGTTCCTTACGTGCATCGTTAGCCTGCGCCACTGCGGCGCAGTAAATTCTGTACACGTCGACATCCTTTTGCCGGTAGGCGGAAGGCTTATCCGTCAGTGTATGCACAACTGAGTCACTCATCGGAAACCTCGCCAGTCGAAGAGAAGTGCGGAAACTTCGAGAAACCTGCCATTGAACTGTTCGCAATATGGCTTGCAAGAGTAATCAACTCGTCACGCTCATCCGCGTAGTTGAGGACCCGACCTTCGCAGACGCGCATTATGGTCAACGGATTTGAGCGTGGTCGGCATCCAGTCATTGACCGAATTCGAACACCACGGTGGGTCGGTTGAGGTAGATCTGTGGCAACCGGCCTATTTCGTTTTTTGACGCGTCCGGATCGTATGTACAACTACGCGTTGATTTCGAAATATAACAAAACGATCATTGCGTGCTGGAAAACTTGCGAGCTTTCTCTCAAAGACAATCGACCCGGTGGCGATCCCATCGAAGTTCATGGCGCGGCAGTATGCCGGGAGCCGCGGCTAAAGAGGGCGGCAGCGATCGAGACGGGCCTGAAGATTCTCGCTGACGCGAAAAGGTGACCAGAATTCTCGCAGCCGATCGGATCGAACAGCTTGAGTCAGCATGCAACATCTAGTCAACAGGACGACATTTCCGACGGACTGGCGGCGGATCGGCGGCTTGCATGTGCGGCGTTCCATGCGAAGCTTGAATCCGGGAGTCCGTAGTGAACGTACGTCAGGCGGTATTGCCTTGTGATGCTGTATATGGCGGCTCCCAATACTTACTCACTAAAGGATGCAAATGAAAATCCGTCGATTCGTCTTTGGCGCCAACCAGAGGGAAGTCGTGAGCCTGAGCAAAGGACGAGCGGAGCTCGTGGTTCCGGCCGATGTTCCATTCGCGGTGCTTGAGAAGTTCAGGCGCCGCATACGTGACCGCATCGCTCGGCCGCTCGCATGGAAGCGCCTCGAAGCACGTCTGGCTATTCGGGAAGAGGTGAGACGCAGACATGGGCGCGTGCACATACGGCGTCACGAGCCTGTGCGCGAGCCGCGGGTCCGACGCGGGGCAGTCCGGCGAAGTGTCTGCTTTCGCTAGGTTGCTTCGGGAAATCGGCAACACGCGCGACGCATGGTCTGGGGCTGCGAGCCATGGTGCGTTTCGCGGGGGGCAGTTGACGACTCTCTCGCAGCGCCGGCAAGGGGGGGCGGTGTCCGCGGGCATGCGTCGCAACATGCATTCTCTGCTCCCAAACATTCAGATCGCATCGTGCGGCGGTGGGCGACCACCACTCGATTGGATTTTGTCCCATCGCTCTGACACGCAGACATCCTGTTGGTACAGCTGCGTGCGATTGTGGATCTTCGCTTGATCTCGCGTAGCCAGGCCAACGCGCGTTCGGCGATGCCTTCTGCCAATAGCACTCAGGACCGGTAAAAGCGCCAGGGACTTGCGTACACGACAGTGCGATCGACAATCGGAATGAGGATTCCGGGCGCTCGGCTAAGCGTAGATCGGTATCCGAAACAAAAGTTGGAGAGAGGATATGCTCGAATTCGTCGTATTTTCGTTAAGATCTTTTTGCCTGGGTCTGCCGCTCTACTGGGGGGTGATGCTGCTTGCCTCCTTGTCCGGGCACTATCGTCTGGTCGGCGCGCACGGCTTCAAATTCATGATCTGTACTGTTGCCGCAGCGTGCGGCATTGTCTGGGTGAACGCAAGGCGGCGGATCTGGACGCGGGTCGCCTTTGGGGTGCTGAGCGTTGGCATGTTACGCCTGCTTCTTGCATTCAACGTGTACAGCTTATACGCCGTTGTCATCTGGTACACGGGGTTGCTGCTGATGGAGTTTGAGCGTAAGCGTCAGACCCGGCTGCCCGGGCAGATGCAAACGCACCCTGCGCGGACCGACTTACAGCAACCGCACGCTCCTGCAGATTCTTCGCAGCCGGACTATGACTACAGTCACCTGGTAAGCCGTGCGAGGTACGGATTCGCCGACATCGTTGGGATGACTGACACGAAGAATCGCGTGCTCGCTGCAGCAAAGGAAATCCTCTCGCTTCAGGATCAGCCCGACAGGAAGGTATCGGGACAGTCGAGGCGCCCGCCCCGCAATGGAATACTGTTCTTTGGCGACCCCGGCAACGGAAAAACATTGTTTGCCGAAGCGCTCGCGGGAGAGCTTGGCCTCAGATACATTTCGATTGCCTATGGGGATATCGCATCGCGCTGGATAAACGATACGCCCCAGAGAGTTAAAGCTGTGTTTGATCTGGCACGTTGTGAGTCTCCGATTCTGCTTTTTATTGATGAGTTGGACTCGTTCGTGAAAGACCGGAGTTCTGGGCGCTCACACTCGATGGACCACGATCTTGCCAACGTGATGCTGACCGAGATAGTCGCGTTGCGTGGAACGTCGGTCGTACTGGTCGCGGCGAGCAATTTCATTGATGACAGCCTCGACAGGGCCGCAATCCGTGAAGGGCGTTTCGATTACAAGATTGAGGTGCCGCCTCCCGATTTTGCCGCGCGCAAAGCACTCCTTGCCCGGAGCATCTGCCGTGAGCTTGGTCAAGACTACATTGACGCCGAGACGCTCACGACCCTTGCGCAGCGTTGGGAGGGATTCAATGCGAGCCGCCTGGATGCGCTGGGCGCGCAGCTCAGAGATATGCGCGCCAACGGATCATTGGCCCGAGGGCGGATCACGTACGACGCAGCGATGAAGGCCATGCGCCTCCTGCAAGGACGTAAAGGCAAACTGCCGGAGGATGTCAAACCGATCGACGAGATCATTATGCCCGGGCGTTCGCGCGATATGCTGCGCGATCTCGCCTTCCGGATGAAGAACGTGCACAGCCTCGAGAGGATTGGTGGCCGTGTTCCGACGGGCCTCGTGTTTGCGGGACCGCCAGGCACTGGCAAGACCCAGGCAGCGATGTCACTGGCCAGGGAAAGCGGCTACGCATTCCTGTCAACGACAGGCGAACAGATCATCGCAAGACCTGAGTCGTGGGACGCGCTGGTGCGCCAGGCCCGCGAGATCAGACCGACGATCGCGCTCGTTGATGAGGGGGACGTAATCCTGCGTTCCCGGACGCATTCTAACGTCTCTGCGCTGACCAACAAGATCCTGACGACACTGGACGGCGCAGAAGGGCGGGTGCGAGACATTGTGTACATCCTTACGACCAACTACCTGAACGACATTGATCCGGCTGCCCTGAGGGGTGGCCGCTTTGAGGAAACGATCATGTTTGATGTCCCGGATGAGAACGAGATGGTGCAGTACGCCAGTGCGCAGCTCAAGAGGCTGGCGGGTGGTACCTATGTGATCATGCCAGGAACCCGGATGCGTCTTAGTGAGCTCCTCGTCGGAAAGTCGATTGCCGACGCCAACGCCGTTCTGCAAAAAACGGTTGATGCGGCTGCCGTACGTGCGCTTCGCGAGAGTGTCAACGAAATCCGTGCATCGGACGTCGAGTCGGCGGCTGCAAGCGTTTTCACCGCCAGAACTTTTCAGCAGTAGGCGCATTGGGCAGCGTATGCACCGACCGCGCCCCCGATATCAGGCGCACACCAGACACATGTACTTCCTGATCCTTAAGGCGATTCCTAATGCTGCCTTCGCGTGATAACGACGACATCAACTGCATCATGCGCTTTGTGCGCGCCATCGCTCTGGTTCTGCTTGCGCTTGCCACGTTCATCGTCACGTTAGCGATGTTCTGGCGGGATGCGGGAATCGATTCGATTCTTGAATCCTGGTTTGGTCAGTGGTCCGACACGAAGTTGACGGTTGTGGCGGGCTTCATGATCGTCGCCTCGCTTTCCGCGTTGCGGGCCGTACAGCAATCGGATAGCAGGTACAAGCGGCGACCCCCGGACGCCCGGTGATTTCCATTGCATCAATTCCGTGTCTTAAGCGGGCGGCCACCCTCGAACGGGCGAGGTGCAAAGGTGCTGGCAACATGAACAGGATTCCGCTGCATGACACACGCATTGTGTTGTCACCTTGCATCCGTTCTTGCACACGATCGTCACCGCCGCCTGATCACGATAGGTAGAGCCGCCTGTCCCCCGGGCTCACCGAGGGACGTGGATCAGATTTGTATGTGCGGCCGTTGGCGGCCATCTGGGTAAATTGGCTGGATGTGTCGTGATCCGATAGCGGCGTGCAGTCCCTCTGTCCAGCCGGCCAGCGTCCTTACCAAGCCTTCTGGCCGCGATCCGGCGCCAGCTTGCTCATCCGTTACTCGCAGCTCCCGTCCCCTCATACAGACCCGTTCGGTTTTCACTTGCAGGTCCAGGCGTCCGGAATCCAGCGCCTTGCGTCAGCGAAGTTGGGCCTGACACTGTCTTTGCGGTCATCACAAGGTGGCGCGAATAATTAGTTAAACCAAGGATAATGTTATGAAATCGGAAGCTGGAAAGTGGTCGAGGCGTTTTCTGTCGGTTGACCTGATTTGCTCTCAGGTTTTGGGCGCCATGCTATTTGTCGACTGGGTGCAGAGATTCGTGTTCGATGTCATGGCGGGGAGGGTTTTGACTTCGAGCGAAAGGGGCGTCTTTCTTCTGCTCGGAGCAACGGTCGCGCTATTGCTACGAAGCGCCTTTCGTCGCTGGGGATTGTGCCGCTGGGTCGGTCGGGCGTCGCTAGCTATTGCTGTCGTGCACACGATACTGCCATTCGATGGGCTGTCTCTGGCGTCTATTTTCGTTCTGATCTCGGCGGTGGTAATGGAGATCGCCATGAAGCGTTCAGGCTCCTGTGTGCAGATTGCGCGGTCCGGATTGGTCCACCGGTATGGCGGATGTGAGGAGGATTCGTCGCCACGCGTCGAATTGTCGGAAACTACGAGTCAAACTCCAATAATCCCGGGAGATGAAAGGGAGCCGGCAGGAGATACCGTCCCGGTTACGTATGCTCCGAATTCTACGGCCGTACTGGAAAAGCCTGTCGTCGCCCTGGAAGTCAAAGCACGGACGTTGGATATTGCAGCCATCACCCACATGACGTTCCCGCTCGCGCGCCATGGTGATGCCGCGAATGATCCCGCACAGGTGTTACCCGCCGGAATGGCGCTATCCGATCCTGACAGCCTCGGTTCTTATATACGCGTACAACTGCGGGTGATGGCTGGATCAAACGCATTGTGTGTTTCGCGTTACCTGATCCAGTATGCAGTGACGGCAATTCAGGGAGAGTGTCTCAGCACCATTGCGGAAGTCGACGCGGTACTGCAGCGAATCATTGATGCGGCAGCGCGTCGCGAACGGTCCGATGGAAGTGCGACCATTTGTCTCGAAGACGTTCGCGAGGCACTTCGCGGAACCTGAGGCCAGACTCTAGCTTGCTGCGCATCGCTTTTCTGCTTGCCCCCGGATGTCCGTACACAAGCTGCGACGCGCAGCCATAGCTTACGCGGATGTCACGCGCGACCTGAGGCCTGCTTAAATGGGCTTGCGTTAATCAGGTCGAACGTGCAGCCGCAAAAGCGTGTTCCCGCGGAAGTCCACTAACCAGCGCCCTGTACGCCAACCGGGCAAAGTGCTCGCGATGTTCCACTTCCGATTCGCCGCTGATCAGTCGGTAATGCTTATGGTGGGGTCCTGCCGACGTTGACGTCATGGTGTCCATCGCGTCACCGAGGTAGCACAAATCGAACATGAACGTTTCTGGCAAACGGCAATCGTGCGTCTGTTGACCAAGCGCGGGCGTTTCGTTCAGGAACTGCGTCATCAACGGGAACAGCTTTGATCGATCGGCGTCACGCTTAAGCGCGGCAATGCGGCCGCAATCCTCGTCGAGGAGATGATTGAACACGAAGCGGATGATCTGTGGATTTACTTGCTGACGAAGGAGCCATGTCGCCGTGTCGATCGCTGAGCGCTCGTAGTGGTATTGCGGTTTGACGGGGATCACGACAAGGTCAAACCGGGAAAGGACGCCGGGGTTGCGACTAATGAAGTCGATAAAGACCACGACGCTACACGTGCTGACGTCGACGAGAAGATGACCAGGATCCTGTTGGAGTGTGACAGCAAGCGACGCCAGCATGTCCGGACTCACATGCACCGCTGGTACGCCAAAAGCGCCCGTGCCACGATTGACGATTGGATCATGTACTGAATATATCGTGCCCGGGCAGAACTGATGGAGCACCATCGAAGCAACAGCGCTTTTTCCGGAGCCAGAGTCGAAGCGTACCAAGAGTGATCGGGTGCCATCTGGAGCATCGGATGAACGGGTCTGTTTCAAATCCGGCAGGCTTTGGTGCTTGTTTTCTGTAACTGCACGTGTTTCGATTTTCATTAGTCTGTCCTTTGCTGGCATGGGCCCCGGAGATTTGGGTACGTGTGTCTGCTAGAAGCGGCTTCAACCATCATGCGTTGCGCGCGAAAGCGCATCACATCGTCTGATGACGTGCGTCCACAGATAGGCACGGATAGCCCGTCTGAAGAAGCGACCGGCGCCGAAACTGTCTTTCATCTGCGCGACAACCCTCCCGCCCGCATTAGCTCTCGGAGGTGCGGCGGGCGAGACGCTCGCTACTGGGCAGGCATCAGCGCGGGCTAGTCGAAAGCGCATGACGGTGGGCGTTCAGGGATTATCGGCAGGTAGTTAAGATGCACTCGCGTCTACGATGCGCTTCGTGCGCGGCAGTCCGAGTGCGTCGTAGACGCGCTCAAACTCACGTGCAGCGGCAACGACAGCGCGTGCTGCCATCAGACGGCGCCCGAGATTCTGAAGTTTTTTTTCCCCTGCGCCTTTTTCACGTGCCGCACGAAATTCGCCTTCGATGTCGGTGGCATTGACGAGCGCGCTGACCGAAAGCTTGTGAACCTGTGCTTCTTCGAAGGCGCGCGATGCGGGCATCACAGCGGGAACGATCAGTCCGTCGAGCGGTTTGTCGCGCAGGTACGCGTGAATCTCGCCGAACGCAGACTCGGGGGGCATATTGCGCGGGCAGTCGACAAGAAGCAGGCTGCACTGGCCGGGCTCCAGGCTGAACGGCACGATTGCGTCCAGCAGCGCGATGGCGCGACCCTGTGCCTCTCCGTCCGGCGAAACAATCACGACGAGGGAGGCGAGTTCGAGAAGCGTGTCCTTACGTTCTTCGAGGAACGTCGTCAGATCCGGGTGCCTGTCCGGCGAAACATCCAGCAGTCCCCCATTCGGACTGGCCATGAGAGCGCAATAGGACTCCCCCGTCTCGTCCTGCGAGCGGGCAAGCGTATCCATTTCGCCAGACTGATCGTGCACACCCGCTTCGAGACGCCTGAAACTTGCGGCACGATAGCCATGCATCATCTCCGCGATGCCAGTTTGAGTGAGGGAGTTCGAGGTGCGGGCAAGTATAGTAATCGAATGCATTTGTAGTCCTTATCGTGAACTTGAGTGGTTAAGAAAACGCAAGCATTGGTTATGTCGGAAGGGGATGGCAGGCTACTGCACAGCGGCCCGGGAGCCGTTGCGGATGCAGTAGCCCGTGACGATCACGTCAGAACACTTCCGCGTCTGCCTGCGACGTGCCGGGACTGCTGGCCGCCGCTTTCGCACACGCCGGGTCGTCCGGGCGCGTGATCTCGTGACGATACGTTTTGCCTTTGTTTCTTACACGCTTTCGGCGGCGCGGGGCGCTCAATGCTGCGAGCACCTCCGTGTCGTAGCCGCTACGCAGCAGGACAAGGCGGACGGCGGCGAGCATGAGGGGAGCTTCCGCGAAGGGGACCCCACCGTCGAGGTCGCAGTGCCGGGAGAAAGCAGTGAGCGTTTCCGCTCGGATGTCGCTCAAGGATCCCGGTATTTCTCCGTACGTCAGGACGTAGGAGGTAAAGAATTGCCATTTCGGAATGAGAATGCGCTGTGCGGTCTCATCCCATCCTTCAGCTTCGGCTACCTCGCGTGCCCTGTCTTGAAGCCAGTCGTTGGCGACAGCAGCATGGATTTCGGTCATTTCAATCTCCTGATTAAAATAGCTGGCAAGTGGGGTTTCATTGGGTGGCCCTGGCGGGCGCGAGCTATTAGCGGGTCCGCCAGGAGTGTTTGCTTTAAGCCTTCTTGAACTTGAGCCGCCGATTCGAACGGATCATCCTTTGCGGCCCAGGCAGATGGCGGCCGCGAACACTGCCGCCTGGGTTGCGCGAGGGACGCCGGGGGATCACGACGGTTGCAAAACGGTCCCGGATCTCCTGCAGGTAGGTGTTGAGGATCATCTGTGCGCGCGCGCCATGTCCAAGCGCAGCGGAAACACGGTCGAGCGTTTCCTCTTCGCTGACTCCGCCATCGAGAAGCCCAAGCGCGAGGTTGACCGAATAGGAGTAGCGCAAGGAATGAGACGAGAGCTGTCCGCAAATTCGGGCCGCCTTGAGCAGGTAGCGGAGCCGGTCGCGCGACGTCCGCAGATCAGCATCCACACCGGTGATCAGATTGCCGTTGTGTGTCTCGCAATACGCCAATGCTGCTTCAATGATCCGGACAGTTTCCTCCCCCGCGCCCGGGATGATCTCGATCTGACGCAGGCGGTTTGTCTTTGCACCGTATTGAAACGGCAAGCGGTCCGCACCTGCGCGAAGCAATCCAAGCCAGCCTGCGAGTTCGTGTGCGCTGCGCAGCGCCTCGACAGAGCGCAGTCCGAGGATGTACATCAGGCTCAGGTGGTGGGCGAGTCCCTCATCGACAGCCTGTGCGCGGATAATGGTCTGCTCGAATTCCGCGCGCGTCTGCGCGCGATGGGCCCCTTTACGATCTCGGCGCGGCACCCCAAGGGCATCGTTGGAGCACGTGGTGTTGACCATTGAGCAGCCCGCTTCGTCCAGAATGACCCGAATAGCCGACGTCATGTTGCGTGCATGCCCTGGCCGGATACCCTCACACAGCCGGGTTTGCACAAAAAGCATGATCAACCACAGGGGCGTATCACGGATGTGATTGAGCTTGATGCCGAGCAACGCGATAAAGGCCCACAACGCTTCAATCAGTCGCAGACGATTCTGCATCGTTTGTGCGGCGCCGCCTCTGAAGTGCGTGTAGTTGCGCGATGCGTGGGAAAGGCGCGATTTTTGACCCATGATTTCTACTCCTAAAAACGTTTAGGTAATCAGAGCGTGTCTCTGAGACGAGTGCACCGGCCGCTAGGAGGCGCGACGCGGTGCCAGTTCGGATATCAGGTGCGTCGATGCAAGGAGCCGCCAGGGCGTGCAGATTTGTACTCCTAAAAAGATTTAGTTAGTCAGAGAAGCGTCTCTGAGACGGGTGCGCCGGCCCCTAGGCGGCGCGATGCGATGCCAGTGCGGATGTCAGGTGCGTCGATGCAACGAGCCGCCCAGGGGCAGGGCGGTGTGCGCGCGACGCTTGCGGATTCATGGGCGGAAACCGTTAAGATGGGGTCCCTCGGGGAGGGAATTGTTGCAGTCACGCCAATTGGGAGTGGAGCCCGCAGATTTTCGCCTCGCGGAATGCGAGGACGCGCTCAATGGCTTGAGGCGCGCCCGTTCAGGCGATCTCTAACGCATAGCTGCGTCGAGGGGCTTGCAGAATGCCGCGATGCGAAGCATCGCAGCATGAGAAGAGAAGAGGCTGCTCCGCGTCGCGGAAACAACCGTTCACTTGATGTACTGATTGATGAGGGGTCTTCGGAGGGCGCCAGCAGGCGCATGGCGGACTGCATTGCTCAAATCCCGTGAGACTCATGGCTGAGGTCGTCACGTACTGTGCATTAATGCATTCCAACGGTGGTAATAGCTGCCACCGAACCTTAAGGCTTCATGCTGCAATTCATAACGTACCAAAACTCAAGGTACATCATTTTTCATTGGAGTTGTGCGTAAAGCACGGTGCTACTCCCGTAACCTCGGGCCAGGGGAAAGCTTAATACTTCAGACGGATGAATCATAAACATGATCGTGGTCGCGAGTCAAGCGGCAATGTGCGACACCTCCAAAAATTTTTATCGCTTTGTGCAAATCGGGCGCAAGTCGCTACGTCCGGTGCGTTGGGCTGGCCGAGACCCGTCGGGTGCGGGGGCGACGGTAATACCGTTGTTGAAAGGGCGACATACCTGCCAAGAGTCAGCCAACGTGGCAGTCTTCTGCGTTGGCAGGCATCTTCGAGCAGCCGATGCTCAGGCTCGCATCAGAACGGCCATCCGGCCGGCTGCAGACTACGGACGCCAACGCTTCCGAAGGCAGTGGCGTCGGCACAAACGGTTTTGACTCGCGAGTAAATGAGGGGTTGCTTCACCGCCAATCGGTCTCGATTTCAATGCAAACGCCCGCTATCAAACGGCACGTAGAACGGAGATGATGCGGCTAAACCTTGAGAGAGAGGCCTTTGGCTTTTTGAGCAGCACGTGCGGCGACGGATTTCGCAATACCGGGTCGCTGTTGAGAGAAAAACTAGATAGCGCTTTGCGTAGTTGCTTTTGCGAGGCAAGCCGACGGCAACTATATGGGCAGTCCATGGAAAGGCGCTCGATCGACTACGGCATCCCGCGCATTTGCGTCTCACAAAAAATTGTCAAATCTCGATTTCACCATTTTTTAATATTCGAGTTGCATTTACGTAAAACTCCCATTACGCATCGTTTCACATTGTCTTTAAAATGCAATTGCGATTTACGTCTTTAATTCTGTATTATCGCGCGGTAGCGCGTGGGCACAATCGGATTAAAAAGAGGCGGTATGAGGGCGCAGGACATAATCGGGGCGATGACGGGCGGATTGACGCAGACCGACCGGCTACTCAAGCTGGACACGCCGCTGGGCGCCAATGTCCTGCTACCGCAGCGCGCGCTAGGACGTGCGGCGTTAGGCCGCGACAGCGCCTTTACCGTCGACGTCGTATCGTCGCGCGACGGTATCGAACTCAAATCGCTGATTGCGCAGCCCGTTACGTTGTGGATCCAGCAATTCGACCGCACTTATCGGCCGCATCACGGTTATGTGCATACCGCGCGGCGTCTCGGTTCCGACAGCGCGATCACCGGCTATCAGATCGGTTTTACGTCGTGGCTGCATTTCCTGCGCTTCAGAAAGGACGCGCGCATCTGGCAGGATAAAACTGCCGACGCGATTCTCACCGACGTATTCAACGCACATCCGCACGCGCAGGGCGCATTCCGCTTTGCATTGAACCAACCGCTCGCCCAGCGCTCGTTCTGCGTGCAATACGAAAGCGACTGGAATTTCTGTCATCGGCTGATGGAAGCCGAGGGGCTCTTTAGCTATATCGAGCAGGCCGACGACGGCAAATCGCATACGCTCGTCATCACCGACGATATCGGTGCGCTCAAACCGATGAATCCGCAGACGGTGGACTTCTACCGCGCGGGAACGAACAGCGAGATGGATGCGTTCGTGCAATGGAGCGGCACACGCACGCTGCAAAGCACGACGCTGACCACGCGCACCTTCGACTACAAGTCACCCGCAAGTGTGGCCAATCCAAAGGGCACTTCGGTGCCGACGATGACCACGCAAGGCGATTTGCCCGCACAGGCCGAAGTGTACGAGTACACGGGCGCTTACACATATGGCGCACAGGACCGCGGCGATCATCTGTCGAAAGTGCGCATGGAAGAGTGGGAATCGCGCGCGCGGCGTTTCGACGGCGTGGGCTCGGTGCGCGGCGTCGACGCGGGCCGCTGGTTCGAACTCGCGAATCATCCGGAGCACAACGCGGGTGGCGCGCAGGAGCGGCAATTTGCGGTGATCGCCGTCGAATGGGTGATCGGGAACAACCTGCCCGTTTCGGCGGGCACGACGGATTTCCCGCATAGCCTGAACGGCGTCGTTGCGGGGGCGCGCGCAGAGCACGGCGTGCAATCGGAGGCAGTGAACGGCAGCAGCGACGGCAGCGAAGGATTCTTCCTGGTGCGCGTCGAGGCGCAGCGCAAGATGATTCCGTATCGCAGCCCGTTCGAGCATCGCAAGCCGGAGATGCATTTGCAGACGGCCACCGTCGTCGGACCTGCAAACGAAGAGGTCTATACCGACGAACTCAATCGCATCAAGGTGCGCTTCCATTGGGATCGGCTGAATCAGGGCGACGAGAATGCGTCGTGCTGGGTGCGCGTGGCGATGTCCGATACGGGCGGCGGCTACGGCAGCGTGCACGTACCGCGTGTCGGCGAGGAAGTGATCGTCAACTGGCTCGACGGCGATTGCGACCGGCCCGTCGTGACAGGGCGCGCATACAACGGCGCGAAGACGCCGCAATGGCACTCGAATGGCATTCTCTCGGGCTACCGCTCGAAAGAGTACCAGGGCAGCGGCTACAACCAGATGGTGATGGACGATGCGACGGGTCAGAACCGTGTGCAGCTTTATAGCAGCAACGCGAACTCGTTCCTGCATCTGGGCTATCTGGTTGCGCAGAACGGCAACTCGCGTGGCGCGTATCTGGGCAGCGGCTTCGATCTGAATTCGGATGCGTATGGCGCGGTGCGCGCGTCGCAAGGGCTGTATATATCGACCCATCCTGCGAACGGCGCGGCAAGCCAGCCGCTCGATGTGAGCGCGGCACGCACGCAACTCGAGAATTCGCATAGTGTGATTGACGCGATGTCGACGGCAAGCGGGACGCATCAGGCTGAGCCGTTGACAGACGGCACGGATGCGCTCAAGGCGTTCAGCGACGCGACGCAGAACAGCGTAACGGGTGCAAGCGGCAGCGGCGGTAACACGGCAGGCGGTGGGACGGGCAACGCGAACGCGTTCAAGGAACCTATCATGCTGTTCGCGACGCCTGCGGGACTCGCGATCTCGACGCAGCAGTCGGCGCATCTCGCATCGACACAACACACCAATCTGGTGAGCGGACAGAGCACACATATCGCTGCGGGCAAATCGCTGATTGCAAGCGTGGGCGAGAAGATCAGCCTGTTCGTGCAGAACGCGGGCATGAAGCTGTTTGCGGCGAAGGGCAAGGTGGAAGTGCAGGCGCAGTCGGATAACCTCGAAGTCACTGCGCAGAAGACCCTGAAGCTGATCTCAGCCACGGACCGGATCGAGGCTGCCGCGAAACAGGATGTGCTGCTGACTTCGGGCGGCGCGTATATACGCATTTGCGACGGCAACATCGAGATGCATGCGCCCGGCAAGATCGACTTCAAGGGTGCGCGGCATTCGTTCGCGGGCCCCACAGAACAACAGTACCCACTCCCGACGTTCAAGCCAGGCTATCGTGCGCAATACGTCTTGCAGAGTGAAGTCGATGGTACGCCTCTCATCAGGCATCCGTATCAACTGACCACTGCATCTGGGCTCCAGCTACCGGGATTCACAAACGGTCGAGGCGAGACACTACCTGTCTTTACGCGAAACGCCGAAGACGTCCACCTGCAGGCCCTGAAGGCGACAAAACGGGCGACGCAACCCTGGCAGCTCGCCGGTGGGGGCAGCGGGTCGATCCCTGCTGATTTCATCGACGACGAACCAGCTGCAACCTGATCAAAAAGCGAGAGTTTATTCATGGGCGCCACGCTTGAGCCAGCCGGTTCCACATGCACGATCCTTGAGGAACGGCCGGAATACGCCAGATTGCCTCCGAATTCCGAGGGCTATCTCGCGGAAAAGGTGAGATATGCGTTGAAGGCGCCGCGAATCGTGACGATTCGTCTGCCAGACGGATCGACGACAACCAATCTGCTCAAGCAGGTGGTCGTGTCGATGGTCATTCGCCGGGATGAATACGCGGCAGATTTCCTCTGGATGTATAAGGCTGAAGTCAGTTTTGATATGACGCCCTCGATTGCTACCCGGGGTCTAGACGCGCCCATTCCTATTCTGGCCAGCGACAAATCGCAGGGCCCGGGTCGCAGACACAGTCTGAATCCATTTCCCCGTGGGGTGAAGGCGGGGTTCCTGCGACGACCCGATGTCATCATTGCGAAGAACCCCGGAGATCGCTGGCCAGGCCGTGGACCGGTGGATCTTGACGGTGCTCCACACACCGACAATCTCCTGCGTCTCGTCGAAATCAAGTTTCCTGGCGACAGTTGGGGCATGGGACAGGAGAATGCCTACCAGCAGATAGCGGGTAGCAGGCAACGGATGTGCGTGCTCGACGTTTCCGATTGCGACGGAGATCTCGAGACGGCACGGCAACGTGCACTCGCTGGCTCACCTGCATCACAACCGGCCCAATCCGCATCTGCTCAACGGCTTCGCGCTCCCGTACGCACGCAGCAACCGATCGCGCAACCTGCATGGTACGAAGACTGGATTCCCGATGCCAGCACAGTGCGTGATGTCGAGAGTGCCGTAGCGGCGATGTGGGATAGCGCCAAGCAAGGTGCGAGCGCGTTGTGCGAGGAGACGAAAGCATGGTTGCACAAGGAAGCGCCGTGGATGTTTGCTGCCGGCCGATGGATCGCAGATCAGGCTGGTGCGGTCTGGACGTGGGTCGACGAGCAGGGCAACGCCATTGCCCGTTATACGGCGCAGCAACTGAAAACCGGCTGGCAGGAGCTTGTACGCAGGACTGACATGACCTGGGAAATGCTCAGGCAGATCGACTGGGGACAAGTGGGTATCACGCTTGCCAAAGGCGTTGCTGTCGTAGTCGTGATAGTCGCCGCAGTGGCAATAGCGTTCGTGTTAGCTGAGGCACTTGTCGCGATCCTGGCGGCGCTCGTGGCGATCGTGTCGACTGCAAGTGCGGCTGGAGCCGCGGCGCTCGCTTTGGCAGTTGGCGCGGCTGCCGTTGCGACACAGGGTTGAATCTGGGACGATCCTCGATGATCGCGTTGAAACGAATTTGCACGTTTGACCATGACCTCTTCGACTTCAAAGGCCATTTTGACTCCCGCACAGGCGCTGGCACGTTACCGGGATGCACTTAACCTCCGCTTATCGGACGATCGCACGGTGGTATTGCCGGGTCTGATCGCGACGGTTTTTTTCGAGCGCGGATCGACACCTGCCGTTCGCAGTGGCATCCTCGCGTGTTTCGATCGATTCGAACATCTCTTTGGCGAGCATTTGAAAGGCGGCAAAGACTCGGACCTTGGCAAATTCAACAAGCGTACAGCCAAAGGCGTCGAGTCAATCCGCCGGGCAATCACCGAAACGCCACCGTGGCAGGAAGTAAGCGTCGTGCGCTCAAGCGCAACCGATCAGGACACTGCGGCCGAATATGCAATTGCCACGTTAACCGCGACTGCGTTGCCCGAGGACTATGTTTCTCCCACTGGCATGCGCATAGCCAAGGGGCAGGAATCCGGGCTGTCGTATCTCAAGTTCCATGTGCCAATGGATCTGGTTGCGGCAGCGCACGGGCTGGCGCAATACGAAGAGATGCTGCGCTTCGTGTGCGCACAATTGCCTGTGCGCGGCGGCTACGGCGGCTTGTCGCCGATTCTTCCGTTCAGTTTCCATCAGTATTTGCCTCAGGAATGGACCCTTGCCCAGCGTTTTAGCGGTCTTGAGATCGACAGTTACGCCTTTTCACAAAGCCAGGAATACGATCCGGTTTCATATGAAGGCGAGTCGATGTCCAAAATGGATGCCTTCTATGATTATCTGAAGCCTGGTGCAAAAGTTGGCCGATATGGCTATATCAAAGGCGTGAACTGGTACACCCTCCTTGGAGAGCTTTTCATTGACCGGATGGGAGGAGAGCGTATCTTGAGGACGTTATTGGCGCGTTCGGATATTGCCGTCGAACGGATCGGACAATGCCTGCTGATCCGTGCAGGTGAATTTCCACGACTCGGCGCGCCTGAGGAAGGCTTGCCCGAACCGTATGTGTTCGTGAATAGCGTCATACGGGTTCTTCGCAACCCGGCCCCGGATGCGCTGCATACTTACGTACCCGACCTACCAAGCGCCAACGCTAAAGCGACGCGCGTCTGGGAGGCGCGCTTTGATCTTCCGGACGCAGCGCCACTTTCCTCTGCGCCGGCCGTCGTACCCGCGGTTGCCGCATCGAGCGACGGCACCCGGAGCATCATGGGTGGAGAACCGTGTCCTGAAGCCGGCTGGTGGCATACACCAGCCAAGGCCGGGAGTCGCAGATACTTCTCGGCAGGAGAAACCATGCCAGTCATTGAAGGCAGCCAGTGGGGCGTGACATTCTGGCAGAAGTCGACGGATGACACTGCCTGAACATTGCTTGAGCCAATCGTGCGTATATGCGATGAAAGCGGCATCCATCATTCGGATATCACGCCGATCGAGGCGCAGGACGCAAGTTGAGCAATGCAATGCTACTGTACGAGATGAATGATGACGAGACCGGGCGTCGAGTGTTCTGGCTACTCAAGCGGCTGACCAGCCATAGCTTGTGGCAGAAAAAGCGCGATGCTTGGGAAGGCTTTGCGCACGCATATGAGAATGCGGTCAAGACATGGCCTCGAAGCCAGCGGGAACAGATGGAGGCCGACAAGCTTCCACGCATTTTTGACATCTTGAGCCGCTACAACAAGGGGCTGGAGGATCTCGCAAAGGGCTATCGGTTCGTATGGCGTATCGGACAGCCGCTCTACGATGCGAAGCGGGAAAGCGGGGTGATCCTCACGAACTTCTATCGCGACCCTGACTACTGGGAGCGTGGAATGCAGCTAGCACCTTACCCTTCGAAAGTCGAAGCGCTCAATCAGCTGATGCTTGCGTCCCGATTTCATGGCGACCAGACACCACTGGAGATCGACTTTAGCGCGGTACATCTGGGAGCTTACTGGTCTAACGCAGGCGCGCTTTTGAGTCCGGACGCCTACAGGTACGGCTTCTATGAACTGCCATACCCGGTCTTTCCAGCCACATTGCCGCCCGTTCCGGGGCCGCAGGATGTAATGATTCAAACGGGTGAGAGCGTGCCCGTCGATGGCATCTGGGAACCGGTCACCGTGCGACGGGATCGTCTGCTCGGCCTCTGTCACTGACCGGCATATTCGAGCCATTCCGGGATCGGCGTAATCGAGCCACCGGATGATCGCCGCAATCGAGCCAGTGCATGATCGGCGCAATCGGGCCACTCGATGATCGGCGTATTAGAGCCACCGCAGGATCGGCGTAATCGAGCCACGTAGCGGGCTCAGTGTTCTGTCGGGCGGCAGCCCGAAACGCATTTCGAATTTCCACAACCCGGTACCTTCAGGCTTTTTGCCCGGAGGGCCGATGAGTCGAAGGAGGTTCGAAGTGTTTGAGTATCGACAGGTTCTGGCGCGCATGCGTCAGGGCGATTCCGACCGTGACATTGCCAGCGCACGCCTGATGGGGCGTGGGAAGCTGAAGACCGTCAGGCAGGTCGCGCTCGCTCGGGGCTGGCTCGATCCCGGTCGGCCCTTGCCGGACGACGCCGAACTGGCAGCGATCTTCGGACGCAATCCGAAGCTGCCGCGTAGCTGCGTCTCCACGATTGAACCGTTTCGCGATCTGGTGCGCGGCTGGTATGACGCCGACGTGCAGGGCACGACGATCTTCAACGCGCTTCAGCGCAACCACGGCTATACGGGCAGCTATTCGGCAGTGCGGCGCTTCCTGCTGCACCTGAAGGCCGAGCGCGGCGCGAGAGCGACGACGATCCTGGAGTTCGCACCGGCCGAGGCCGCACAGGTCGACTTCGGCGCCGGTCCGGTGCTCACGCATGAGTCCGGGGTTCTGCTCAAGACATGGTTCTTCGTGATGACGCTGTGCTGGTCGCGTCATCAATACGCCGAGGTCGTGCTGGATCAGACGGTCGAGACGTGGCTGGCCTGTCACCGGCGCGCCTTCGAATGGTTCGGTGGCCGCGTCGAACGCGTGATCATCGACAACGCCAAGTGCGCGATCACAAAGGCGTGCATGTACGACCCCGAGGTACAGCGCTCGTACGCCGCGCTGGCCGAGGGGTACGGCTTCCGGATCGATGCATGCCCTCCACACGATCCTGCGAAGAAGGGCGTCGTTGAGGCCGGAGTCAAATACATCAAACGATCCTTCGTGCCGCTGCGCGAATTCCGCGATCTCGCCGACGCCAACCGTCAATTGCGCGACTGGGTGATGCAGCAGGCCGGCACGCGCGAGCACGGCACGACGCGCGAGCAGCCGCTTGCACGTTTCGCCATCGAGAAGCCACTGCTCGCCAGACTGCCCGATGTGCCGCCAGTGCTGGCCGTATGGTGCGAGGTCAAGGTCCATACCGACGGGCACGTCGTCTACAAGAAGGCACTGTATTCGGTGCCGTTCACGCTCGTTGGCAAGCAGCTGTGGCTGAAGGCGACCGACACGGTCGTGCAGGTGTTCCACCGCCATGAGCTCGTCGCGACCCATCCGCGCCTGCGCAAGCCCGGCGATCGCCACACGGTGCGTGACCACCAGCCGCCTGAAGCGCAAGCGTGGCTCGAGCACGATCCACAGTGGTGCCTGGCGCGGGCAAAGGATATCGGGCCAGCCTGCCACGCGCTCGTTCTCGCGATGTTCAACGACAAGGTGCTCGTCAACCTGCGCGGCGCGCAGGGCGTCTTGAGGCTTCGCGAGAAGGTCGGCGATCAACGGCTGGAGGCTGCGTGCGAGCGTGCGCTCGTGTTCGCCAGCCCCAAGTACCGCACTGTCAAGGCGATCCTCGACAAGGGGCTGGACAGCCAGCCCACCGCAGCACCAGCGCCGACGCCGGCGCCTGCCGACACCTATCTGAACGGCGGCCGCTTCGGCCGTGACCTCCATTCCCTTCTGATCCATTGAACGCCTATGCATCCCAGTCCAGAACTGAACACGATCCTCAAGCAGTTGCGCCTCTCGGGCATCCTCGACTCGCTCGAGCAACGCAACCGTCAAGCCATCGACGGGCAACTTGCCTACACGGAGTTCCTCGCCACGCTTCTGCACGACGAGGTCGCGCGGCGAGAGCAGAAGAAGCTCGGCGTGCGGCTCGCCCGCGCTGGCTTCTCCCTAGGCAAGACGCTCGAGAACTTCGACTTCGACCGCGTGCCCAAACTCAACCGCGCTCACATCTATGATCTCGCCGCCGGCCGCTATATCGACGAGAAGGTCTGCGTGCTGATGGTCGGCCAAACCGGCGTCGGCAAGTCGCATCTCGCGCAGGCCCTGGGCCACTGCGCCGCACGCCAGGGCCGCGATGTCCTGTTCATCACGCAAACCGAATTGCTCAAGAAGCTGCATGCAGCACGGGCGACTGAGCTCTATGAACGCAAGTTGCAGCAGTTCGTGCGCGTTCCGGTGCTGATCGTCGATGACTTTGCACTCAAACCCCTGCGTGCGCCCCACGACGAAGACTTCCACGACCTGATCGCCGCCAGGTATGAGCGCGCGGCAACTATCCTGACGTCGAATCTCGACTTCAGCGAATGGGGCGACGCATTCCCCGACAACCGCATCCTCGGTGCTGCCACGCTCGATCGGCTACGGCACGGCGCCTACCGTGTCGTCATTGAGGGTGAGAGCTTCCGCAAGCCGAAACCGATGCCCGAAAACGGCGAAAACGTGGTTGCAAAATCAGGCAAAAAAACGCATTCTTGAGTCCCTTCGAAATCGCGTTTCGGGGCCATTCCAGGTGGCCTCATTACGCCGATCATCCCCGGCTCGATTACGCCGATCCGTGACAGCCTCATTCCCACGGGTGAGAAAGCGGTGGGAAACAATGGTTGTTTCAATTATCTTGTGAGGGAAACCAGAGCTCCCAGGATCACGGGGCCCTATAACGAAGCAACTTCCCGCGCAGAGCGAGTCAGCACATACTGGCAACTGTTGTGGGAGGATACCCGTTATAGAGATGGCAACGTACCTGACGAATCAGGGTACTTCCTTGTGCCTGAGCCTTCCCCACAAGCTGCTGTGATGGCCGATCCCGGCGAAGTGAGAACCGGTGACCGTTGTCCCCTGTCCGGACTCTGGGCCGCAAAGGGCTACGATGCCGAACCGGTTAGCGTTGCTGCGGGCACCGTCATGCCAGATCTGTTGGTCCGGAATAATCTCGGAGAAAAGAGGGTGCACTGGGTAACGTGGCAACTCATCAGGCAAAGCTAGGTTTTTGCGGCTGCATTGCGTGTCCCACTGCAATGAATCAAGAGGGCAAGGTGCGGCTAATCGCCATGGTCAATGACCGGGGCCCGGTGGTTGAGAAAAAGCGAGCCGGGTCAGATGGAACTGGTAAAAGGTTGACTGGCTGAGGCGTCGTGCGGGTTAATGCATGACGCCGTGCGGAGAGGGGGTAAGCGTTCTGGCCGGCCCGTTGCGCGCGCGAGCAGGCCGACGCGGACGTGGCGGAACATAGTCAGTATGCGTGGTGTGCGTCTTCGCCTTCGCCCAGGGCACCGTGCTGGCTTTAACGAACTACCCGAAATGACGTTGCTCGAGCGTGCTCTGAGCTGTACCGGTGAGGCGTCCCGATGACGCGGCGCACTCTCACAGAAGAGGTCGCGCCCTAACACCGGCCCGGGCGTTTATCGGATGTATTACGCCGTCCCGTGCAATACCTCGTTCGCGAGGTTTTCCTCAATGACATGGCGAGAATCCTTGCGATCTGATTCGTATTCCATGACGTATCCGCAATGGTCTCGCGTACAGTCGTTTCCGACGACCGCGTCAACGCTTTTTGCATGAAGCGTGATTTCATCAGCTGCTGTATCAGGTTCGCCCGAGTCTCCTCGACGATCGGCAGCGCGAGGTTGTCCAGCGGCTCCAGATTTCCGCGCCAAAGCAGTATTTCTGCAACGGCTCATGTGCGGACACGAAGCCAATTCCGGGCGGCTCGTGTACGGTAGCCGATTTGGTCGATGACGAGAAGCCTCGGCCCGACGACCGCCCGATTGAAGAGCTCTCGCAATCGATTCTGCTGGTTCGCCATCGCCAGTTGCATCATCAGGTCTGCCGCTGTGATGAATCGCGTCTTGATACCGTCCTGTGTTGCCCGATAGGCCAGTGCACTCGCGAGGTCTGTCTTGCCAACGCCCGACACCGACACATTGTGCCCTCAGCACTGCGAACGTGGATCTGAGCCTTCAGACGATATGCCATGTTGGCAGCGCGGTACAGCAACTTAATCGCGACGTCACGGTGGATCAGGCCGACACCCGGGAAAAGCACCGACAGTCTTTTTTCGAGTGCTTGGTCAAGCTAAAGAAGATAGCCGATCGTGCCGATATCGCATGTGCGACCGTCCACGCTTCATTGTCGCTACACCAAAAACAAGCTTTTGGCCAAGGGGCAGGGGAACTGGTGATGGCGGAGGACGACAATAAACAATAGTTCTGAGAGGTTGACATGAAAGTACGTGCTATCACCGCTTCGATCATCGGCACTGTGTTGCTCGCTGCATGCGCCGGCAGCCCGACGATGACGCAACTCCCGCCCGAGCGCGGCCACGAAGTAACTGTCGCGCTCGCCAAGGGCGTAAGTGACCTTCAGATTGATCCGGGATCTTTCGAGATCTCAGATGAAGCCAAGAAGGAACTACTGGGTGCATTCCGCACGGAAATGACGAAGATTTGTATCCCGGTCACACCGGCCGGCGCGCCAGTCACCCTTCGTGTCAGTGAGTTCAAAACACGACCCGTTGCGGCGCGTATCCTCCTTGGTGTCCTTTCCGGTAGCGACCACATTGCTGGGACTGTTTCTGTTGCGGGCACCGGTTTCGATGTTGCCGATACAGGTATCTCGGTTGTGGGCGGTTTGGGGGTGGTTGCGCGGAATGTCGGCACTCAAACTGCCGACGGCATTGGTCAACTGGCCGGTGTAACCGTCAAGTAGGACGGGAGTCGACCTTCTCCTTTTGCACGAACCTATTGCTTATACGTTTTTCGGCGCTGAAGCCTTGAAAGTTCGCTGAAGGTTGTTTTAAGTTGAACTCAACCTGCTCCTGGTCGGAGCACCTCCAACTGCACAACGGTATGGCGCAAAGAGAAGATCAATCATCGCGCTACCGCTGACACTTTATAAGCACCATGCGTCCTCGTTACTTCATTTCTGTTTGCGCAGTTCTATCCTTGTCCGGCTGTGTGAGCGTGCACGATTCCCGCACTGCCGAACAGCAAAGATCCGATCTAAATGCCGCGACAGACGCATTAATCGGCACATACGAAGTGGTCGATGGCCGTCGCAACGATCATCACTTTACGAGCGTGATTGTTCGGCGGAAATCCGCCGAAGTCTCCGGTCCGGACGTGACAATGACGGGCGCGACGTCCGGTTCTACCGTCTTGCGAGGCAACAAAAAGTGTCGCGGCTACTTCGTGAAGAATGGCAAGTACGCATCTGTGATGTGCGACGCGCCAGCTTATGGAATCAATTTCTACAATCTCGGCTCGGTAACGGATTTGGACCGAACGGTCAAAGATGGTGGAGTGATTAAGGGGTTCCCGGACATGCAGGTACCAGTTGGCGATTTCCTTCTGGAATATACCGAAGACACTAACGGTCGGACGCATTACCTCGTGTTGGCAAAGAAGACGGCACCCTGAGGAAATCTTATACGGCTCTTTTTGACTGGTTGAGCTTTCGGAAAAAAGGCCGATTGGTCGATGAGCCGATGTGTTCTGCACAGCGTCGGTACAGCGAACGGCCGTTTTAAACTACCGACGATGAACGTTCGCCGCTATCAGCCGATACTACCGAGGTCCCTTTCAGACGGAGCCGTGGTGAAGTTCAACGTACCTATTCTGTTGGCGCTGCTACTCGCCCTACCGGACGTACGCGCCGCTGCTGGCGTTCCTGTCAATCTCGGTTTGCAGAGTGTGCAGTACCGGCATAATCTGATTGCACAAACTATCTTCGGCTCGGAAAATGCGGACAATCCGGCGTTGCAGTCTGATGTCCGCGCTTCGCTTTATTTTTTACTCGGGCTGGGGCACGAAAGGCACGCGCAGCACATAGCCGCAATTAACGACTTCTCGCGCTCGCTCCAGTTCAAACCGAACGCGGCGGCACTCATCAAGCGTGGGGACGTGCGTAG
Organism: Paraburkholderia sabiae; assembly: GCF_030412785.1. Lineage (NCBI taxonomy): Bacteria > Pseudomonadati > Pseudomonadota > Betaproteobacteria > Burkholderiales > Burkholderiaceae > Paraburkholderia > Paraburkholderia sabiae. Next base: position 5,667,645 of record NZ_CP125295.1, on the reverse strand, counting down.
AGAAGTTAATGACTTCGCGGGTTCTGCAGACGACCTCGAGGAAGCTCTTCGACTGCACCCTGACGATCCCGTTGCGTGGAACAGCTTCGGATATACAGACTATGCTCGTGGCAATGACGGCGCTGCACTCATTGATTTCAATCGTGCGATTGGCCTCGGATTCCGTCAGCCCGGTGTCTATACGGGGCGAGGCTTGGTCTACAACCGTCAGCATCGCTATGAGGAGGCGCTGATCGACTTCGATGCAGCAATGGCTGCCTCTCCTGCATTTCCGCTAGCTCACATCGGAAGAGGTGAAGCCCTCAATCGGCTCAAAAGATTCGATGAAGCGATCGTGGAGTTTGACATTGCGCTGAAATCGTCGCCAAACAATTTTTATGCGGTGCTCGACCGAGGTGTTGCCTGGGATGGAAAGAAAGATTTTGTGAAGGCGAAGCGTGATTTCACTGAGGCGGCAAGACTGAGTCCAAACGACGACGCACCGCATACACGACTTGGATTCGTTTACTTTGATACAAACAAATACTGGCAAGCGAGCGAAGAGTTTTCGATAGCAATAAAGCTGGCCCCAACGAACGTCATCGCATACCGCATGCGGGCGGCCAGTTTCGAAGCGAGAGGTCGGGATGACGCGGCGGTAGAGGATTATTCGCAGGCGATAAACATCCAGCCACGCAATGTGGAAAATTACTTGAGGCGTTCGGACGTCTTAAGGCGAAGTGGCAATCTGGAACGAGCAAAGGCCGATCTCGAGGTAGCGCGCCAGATCGAGCCCGACAATCCCCAGATCTACTGGCTTCGCATACGGCTTTTCGAAGAGGCAGATGCGTACACATCGGCAATTGACGACTACACGACAATTCTTCGGATCGACCCAAAGTCGACGCTTGCCCGAATTTACCGCGCCGACGATTTTGCCGCGCTTGGTCGCCACGACGCTGCCCAAAGGGACTATGAAATTGCAGGTCGCACAGACCCGAACAATCTACATCTTCTCCAGCATCGAGGCATACTTGCCTTCTATCGTGCCCGATATAGGGAGGCACAAAGCGATTTCAACCAATGGTTGCGAGTTTCCAAATCGAGTCGCGCCAATGAAAACGGTGACCAGCTTCCGTATGTCATGTTATGGCTTCATCTCTGTGCTATGAAGCTGAATATAGACGATCGTCATGAATTGGCCGTTTATGCCTCCACAATGGACCACACGAAGTGGCCCTATCCCGTGTTCGCTTTCTATCTCGGTTCGATGGGGGAGGACCAGCTCATGAAGGCTGCCAACACTGGCGCGACGACAGCCACACAGGGACAGCTTTGTGAAGCGGCCGCATATGTTGGCGAACAGAAATTCGTCCGGTCATTGACCGATGATGCCCGACATGCATTTCAGGCAGCAATCGACAGATGTCCGGCTGATTTCATAGAGAAAGATTTGGCGCGGCATGAGCTCGGCGCGATTGAGGCGCTGGGATATCGGTTTTCTACTCCCGAATGATCTGTTGCGACCAGGTTTGTCGGTTACAGAAGAAACTCACGTAAACCGATGCGGCGAGGGTGGGACTTCCGGACCGACGACGGATGCGCTGATCCGGTCGCGGAAGTATGGAAAACGCGCTGGCAGGAAAGGCTTCTCGAATGTCGCCTTCTCGGGCCGCGACGTGTCGCTTTAGTGGCGACTTGGGAAGGGGCTGCGACGCTCGAAAACCGGATGCTTTCGCGTTTTCACGCAGCCGCGGACCATTGGAGCCATTCAAGTCGTCAAGGAAGCTACGTCCGTTTTCAAAGTTCCAACGGACCGGGGTCTGTCTTTCACGACGGCGCTTCTGAGTCATTGGAGAATCGAAAAAAGCGATTCTCGTCTCCATTATCCGGTGTACTCGACCTTGTCAGCCGCTTCAGAGGATGTCGCGCTATCTGAATGGTGCATTGCTCGTCCTGTGCGACGAGGCGCGCCGCTCCGCTCCGCAAAAAAGCGGAGCGAGAGGAGTGAGGTTGCTACGAGTGCGATGCTTCATAGCGTGCCTTGCGGTTTTTGCAGAGTTCAGATGTACCTCTGATTCGATCGTTTAAGGTGACATCCGTCGATTTCACCGACGCGTTGGACGGCTTGCGTTTGCAGCACCGGATAGCTGCGCGTCAGGTTCCCGTGCGCCCGTACTGATCGTCAAAGCGCACGATGTCATCCTCGCCGAGATACCCACCCGATTGCACCTCGATAATTTCAAGCGGCGTCTTCCCCGGATTCTCCAGCCGGTGCAACGTGCCGAGCGGAATGTAGGTCGACTGGTTCTCGGTGAGCAGGAACGTCTCGTCGCCGCGCGTCACGCGCGCGGTGCCACGCACGACGACCCAGTGTTCCGCGCGATGATGATGCATCTGCAGCGAAAGCCGGCCGCCCGGCTTCACGACGATGCGCTTCACCTGAAAACGCTCGCCGTGATCGATCGAGTCGTAGCAACCCCACGGCCGCTCCACTTTCCGATGCACCTTCGCTTCCGTGTGCTTCGCCGCGTTCAGCCGGTTCACGATCGCCTTGACGTCCTGCACGCGATCCTTCGCGGCGACGAGCACGGCATCGGCCGTCTCGACCACCACCACGCCCGACACCCCGACGCACGCGACGAGCCGTCCTTCCGAGTGTGCGTAGGTATCGCTCGCGCCTTCGAGCAGCACGCGCCCGCGCGCCACATTGCCCGCGTCATCTTTCGCGCTGACGTCCCACACGGCGTCCCACGCGCCCACGTCGGACCAGCCGGCCGTCAGCGGCACGATGACGCCTGCGAGCTTCGGATCGTTGCCGATGCGCTCCATGACCGCGTAATCGATAGAGTCGCTGGGGCAGGCCGCGAACGCGGCACGGTCAATATGCACCGTGCCGTCGCCATCGACCGTGGCCTGTTCGTACGACACCCGACATGCCGCGGCAATATCCGGCCGGCATGCAGCGATTGCCGCGAGCCAGACGGATGCGCGCATCACGAAGATGCCACTGTTCCACCAGTACTCGCCCGACGCGAGATACTGTTCCGCCAGCTCCTGCGCGGGTTTTTCGACGAAGCGGTCGATGCTCCGTGCACCGTGTCCGTCGGCGGCGGCACCTGTCCTGATGTAGCCGTAGCCCGTTTCCGCGCGCTCCGGCGGCACGCCGAGCGCGACGATCGCATCGGCCAGCGCGTGCTGGATGGCCTGCTGCAAGGTGGCGACGAAGGCATTCGTATCGGCGATCAGGTGATCGGCGGGCATCACGACCAGCACGGGATCTTCACCCTTTGGCGCTGCCGCGATCGCCGCGAGCGCGGCAACCGTCAGCGCGGGGGCCGTGTTGCGTGGCGCCGGTTCCAGCACGACGCGCGAATCGCTCGTGCAGCGTTCGAGCCGCTCTTTCGTGGGCAGGCGCAGTTCCTCGCTGCACACGACGAGCGTCGGCTGCGTCTTGACGGCGTGCGGCGCGGGACGGTCCGGCGTGGGCGCGCGCAGCCCCTGCGTTCTGCGTAACGTCGCTTCGAGCAGCGATTCCTCGCTCGTCAGGCCGATCAGCTGTTTCGGGCATTGTTCGCGCGACAGCGGCCACAGGCGCGTGCCTGAGCCGCCTGCCAGGACGACGGGTTGCACGACGCAGGCAAGCTGCGTGTCGTGCGCGAGCGCATCCGGTGAGACTGCTTCTGCAATGACGTTCATTTTTCCTCCGGAGACGCCGCGGTCAGGGTGAATGACGCGGCGCCGTTACGTCTGGCCATTGGACCAATCGTCGCGCAGGATTTCTGTGCGTCCGGGCACAGAAAGCCGGGAAGGAGCGATCAGATGCCGCCCTTATTGGACCAAGGTCCAATACAGGTCGCTTTCCTTCCGGCCTATTCTGAGCGTGTTGATTTCTCCGGAGCGTTTCCGTGACAACGTCAACGGCCCGCCAGGACTACTTCTTGTCCGTCACAGATGACGACGCGGCAGTGAGGAGGACCTGCGCGGCCAACGGACGCGCCCAGGCGCTGACGATGCGCTTGCGTACCCGCCCGTCTCGACGATCTGTCGCCCGCAGCGTGGCAGTGGAGAAATCACATGCTCAGAAGACGTCAGTTTCTCGGCAGCCTGACGGCACTTGGCGGCACTTATGTGCTTGGCGGTTGCGGCGGCGGCTCGGGCGCGGGCGCGGGTGCCAACGATCCTCACGTCGTCACGGCTGCCAGCGCGGGCACGTTCTACGGTATCAACGGACACTACGACTACCGGTACACAGCTGCGCAGGTCGTCACGATCATCAAGCGCATGGGCTGCTCGACGTATCGTCTCGGGTGTACGGACGACCCGGCGCAGCTGAAGGCCGTCGTTAAACTCGCGCAGGCATTGCAGGCGGCAGGGCTGACGCTGTTCGTGCTCATCGATCTCAGCATCTACGACGCCAGCCGCGTCATGTACGCGAGCGAATCAATCGCCTACGAACGGGGACGATCGTGCGCGGCGACCGTCGCGACAGCGCTCGCGCCGTACGGCGTGACGATGTACGAGTGCGGCAATGAACTGACACGGGAAGGGGACATCGTCCTTGACCCCACCACGGCCGGCACGAAGGCCGCGGATTTCAACAACACGAACTGGCCCGTCATGCGCGGCGTCATTCGCGGAATGATCGACGGTGTGAAGTCCGCGCAACCGGCGGCGAAGTGCGGCGTCAATTTCACCGTGGCCGATATCGGTGCCTCCGACGCCCTCTGGGACGGCGTGCAGCCCGATGGTTCCAGCGGTCATCCGGTCGTACGGTGGGACATGACGACATGGCACAACTTCGAAGTCTATGGCGACATCCTCAACATCGGCTCAGACGGATCGGGTCGCCGGTTCGATCTGCCTGCCTATTGCCAGGCGCGCTATGGTGTGCCGTTCCTGCTCACCGAGTGGAACACGGGGCCCGAAAAGGGAGCGGCCTATCGGGCAAGCTACATCAGTACACAGCTTGCCAGCTACTTCGCGGCCCGAAGGACAAAAAACATCCAGTCGGTGATGTACTACGAACTCGATAGCGGAGACGAGACCTTCGGGCTGATGATCGACGGCACCATATTAAGTCAGCCGTATGACGCCTTCACTAACTTCATTGCGGCACATCCGGAGACCGCCTGAAAGCTCGCGCGAGCCGGTTCAAGCGCTTCGCGAGGTCGTGGCGGGTCGGTGTCGGCGGGCCGCTTGACGACACCGGCCCTCGCCAGGTCGATCGGCCGGTCAGGGACTAACCACCTCTATGCAGCGCCGATCTGATCGCTCGCTGGGCGGATTGTGCCGTCGAATACGCCATGGCCTTGGCTCGATCCCTCACCGCGCTTCGTCCAGGCGGACAGGGGTTGAGTCCAAGCTTTCTGAGGTAATAGTTGGCGCGATAAACATCCTTTCGCATCGAGTCGACGAACTGGAAGTTGACGCTTAGCGTTACCGAAATATTGTTATCGTTCTTCAACCAGTGCGGGCAGTTGACAGGAACATGCACGCCATTCCCCGGAGCCAGCCTGTACAACTGTGCCCGGTCCTGCAGCTCCGGCCGATAGTTTGGCGCGTTATTGTCCTTCGTCCAGAATCGCTCGATTTCCACCTCCGGAAGAACCTGCCGGTCTTCCCGATCAAACAGATACAAATCCTTTTCTCCGTGAATCTGAAGAATGAAATTGCATTCGCGATCGATGTGATAGGCCGTCACCCGCTTGGGCGACGTGATGAAAATAATGATCTCTTCGTTCCTGATCTTCGATTCGATGTCGCCGCCAATCATATCCTTGACCTCGGCGATCGCATGCCGGTACAGCTCGGTGTAGGCCGGATCTTTTTGCGCGTCCCGGAGAATGAACCAGGCGTTTGAATCTTCCAGCTGACTCAATGCATCCATCGGCGAGAACGCATGATTCGTATCTTTCCATTTTTGCCCTGGTACGACGTCACCCATGTCGTAATAGAGATCAGAAGGGCGCGTCCTCAAGGTTCGCTCCGTCAGTTCCATCAGATGATCGAGCTGGAAGCGCGGATGAGATGCCATGTGGTGGGCGACCTCGAAGCTCTTCCGCTCGAAACACGCTCGAAACACCGAAGCATCGGCGTCGATCCATTTGTCGGGTAATGCCGCTTCATGGACGAGGGAATCCAGGGAGATGTCCATGCGATCGCTCCTTGCAGTCAGGTAGCCGTGGGGAATACGAGATCCGATAGCGCCAGAATCGAGCGCCACCCTATGGGCGGAATTTGCAGAAATCGTACACCTGAGGCAAAGCCGATCACACTTCGGATCTCACGCGTTCGGTGCGCTAGCGCACCCTCTGGCGGGGTGCAGTCAACCGCATGGGCGCGATGAAGGCGATCCGCTCCCGCGGCAAGGGCATATCGTGGCGTTCACAGTGCGTCCCGTATCGAACACACATTCGATACGACGACACGGGATGTCGCAAAGGCTGAGCCTGTCGCGGCTGTCATCGCATGCATGAAACGGTAGCGCCATGTGGCGACGAATCATCGTTGACGCTCTGCGCGTCGATGTTGAGCGTTCACCATGACAGCAACGGACGGGCGACGACTTCGCGCATGACGGAAGCAAGCGGGCATCAGCCCGCGCTCACAGCGTGCTCATCTTTCTTACCGCACAGGCGCTTCGTTATTCGTGGGCGCATTGACGAGACGCTTGACGTTGATCAGACGACGCAGTGCGCGCTGCAACGGCTTGTCAACGTAGCGATAGACGGCGCAACCGAACGTGGAGGCCACCACGATCGCAAGCGTTACTCCCGCTGGCGAGCGTACATCGAAACCATGCGCGACTTTGGGAACGAGCTTGCGCATCCCCTCGACGACGAACGGGTGGCTGAGATAGATCGCGTAGCTCGCGTCGCCGAGATACAGCAGGCCGCGCGTGAGCGCACTGTCCACCACGAGGCCTTCGAGACTCAACGTGCTCATCAGCAGCAGGCAGGTGGGCAGGCCATTTCCCAGAAGCGGGGAGATGTCCGGCCATGCCCGTTCGAGCCAGGTCATCAGCAGATACATGCCAACGGCGCCGGGCGCCGCCAGCGCGACGGGAATACGCACCCCTTTCTTCCAGACGTACCATACGGCGAAGCCTAACGGGAATTCGAGCATCCGGTCGTAAGCGAGGACCGCGACGACCGCGTTGTCTGAGTGCGCGAGATTCGCGACGAAGAACAGCCCGGCGAGCAGCAGCGTGATCGCCGCGAGTACGAGTGACAGGCGCCGCCGGAACCGCCACAGCGCAAGCGCGGAAGCCGCGTAGAACAGCATCTCGTAGTTCAGCGTCCAGCCGACGAACAGCATCGGGAACACGTGGCCGCTCGGTTTCCTGTACGGAATGAAAAAGAGTGATTTCAGCAGTCCGGGGATGCTGGCGATCGTCGAATTGAAAAGATCGGGCCGCAGCAGGGCGCCAAAAAACACCAGCAGCGTCGCGAGCCAATAGAGCGGCACGATCCGCACGACGCGGCTCACGATGAAGTCGCGTACGCTGATCGTGCTGGCTTCGAGCGCGAGTGCGATCACGAATCCGCTTAGTACGAAGAATACGTCGACGCGAAATTGGCCGAACACCTGACCGTCCTGTATGAGGACGTGGTGCACGACGACAGTCGTCGCTGTCACCGCGCGAAGGATCCGTATCGAGTTCAGCCGGCGCATCGCTCACCTGTTGATCAGTCAATCACACCTGACGCTCTGTGCCGAGCGTGATGAGGCACGCGATACCGTCGCAGCAGTCAAAAAACGCTGAGGGTATCGTGCCTATTACGTTCTACTTACGGAGTCGTGCGTCGCTGCTTCCGCATCGCTCCGTCACCGGGGCGTCGGATTCTGTCCTGGGATCGTGGTACTGAAAGATACGGACGTGGAGCGTCCCGAAGTCGAATCAGCGCCTGTTTCCGGACAGCAAATGGGTAAAACAGCACGCGAATGACCATCCGCGACGGTCCGCTTGCGGATGGTAGTATTTACGTGAAAGTGCTACCGTTCGGTGCCGTACAGACGCCCGACCGGCAAATTCGCCCGGCACGGGTGGTAGCGCCCCGAAGACCGATAGCTGCTTACGCAACCAACGAGATAGACGGGCGTCTTTCGCTGCAAAGCGCGTTGGGTGCGCCATGTACGTCGAGCCACGTCGCGTGTGAATTGCCGGCGAATCGCTTACCCGATTGCGTCTGCGTCTGACAGATCGGCGCCACGCGCATTCGGATCGGCGGGCAACATTCCGTTGCTACGCAGCGCCGAAATCACTTCTTCGACCGTTGCGTCATCAAGCAGACGGCGGCCCTCGGCCTTGCGCCGCAAGTTGGTGGCATCGATACCGCCTTGCAGGGCGGCAGTCTGGGCGGCGATGTAGACAGCCATCCCGTACCCGTAGCTACGGGCGAGATCGCCTTTAAAAAAATTCTTCATGGGTGTGATCTTCGGCGTCCACAAGGCAATATTTACCGCGCCGGGGGCGCCACGGTCGCGGGAAGCGCACATTTTACAAGATTTGTGTCGCCCGACCTCGGCGATGCAAGTCTTGTCCGGCTTCTCGGCAATTGCGCGAAGAACTTGAGGGTGGAGCAGCGGACGTGGTATCCGCTGATTGCGTGGATGCACCGGACGCCGGCCGGCAAACGTGCCGTAGCGTGCTCACGAAGGTCGTGCGCGGGATCGAGTGTGAATGGGAAGGCTGTTTCGGTTGTGCAGCGGGCGCACAGGCGAAAACGAAAGAAGCGCGCCGCGATCGCGGCGCGATAGTGCATGCAGGTATTGATGTCAGCGCCCGGCCCGAGACACCGTCGCAGTGCGACAGCATTCCGGGCGTCGAGCGGAAAGCCTTATTCGAATCCCCGCGGATTCTGCGCCTGCCAGCGCCAGTGATCCGCGCACATCCGCTCGATACCGTACTGCGCTTGCCATCCGATCACATCGAGCGCCTTCGCGGGATTGGCAAAGCACTGCGCCACATCGCCCGGACGGCGCGCGACGATCTCGTACGGCACGGCCTTGCCCGATGCCTTCTCGAACGCCTTCACGACGTCGAGCACGCTATAGCCCTGGCCCGTGCCGAGATTGACGACAAAGCTTGCATCGCGCTTCACGAGCGCATCGAGTGCCGCGATATGTCCGCGCGCCAGATCGACGACGTGAATGTAGTCGCGCACGCCCGTGCCGTCCGACGTATCGTAATCGCCGCCGAACACACGCAGCCTTTCGAGCTTGCCCACAGCGACCTGCGCGACATACGGCATCAGGTTGTTCGGCACGCCGCCCGGATCTTCTCCGATCAAACCGCTTTCATGCGCGCCGACGGGGTTGAAGTAGCGCAGCGTCGCGATGCGCCACGACGCATCGGAGATTTCCAGATCGCGCAGGATCTGCTCGGCGATCAGCTTGCTCTGGCCATACGGGTTGGTCGCCGACAGCGGGAAGGTTTCGTCGATAGGCGAGCTTTTCGGTACGCCATACACGGTCGCCGACGAGCTGAACACGAACTGCTTCACATTGCGTGCGCGCATCACGTCGAGCAGCACGAGCAGGCCGTCCATATTGTTCCGGTAGTACTCGAGCGGCTTCGCGACCGATTCGCCCACTGCCTTCAGCGCCGCGAAGTGGATCGCGCCCGTGATCGGATGCGTGTCGAAGATCGTGTTGAGCACGGCTTCGTCGCGCACGTCCGCTTCGTAAAACGCGACCTTCTTGCCCGTGATCTTCTCGACGCGAGCGATCGACTCGCGCTTGCTGTTCACGAGATTGTCGATCACGACCACGTCGTAATCGCTATTGAGCAGTTCCACGCACGTGTGCGAACCGATAAAGCCCGCACCGCCCGTTACCAGAATCGTGCCCTTCGTGGTCATGCTGTGCTCCCTTAGAGTGATATGCCCGTCAACTGCTGAATCAGGCTCTTGTACCGTTCAACGACTACGCGTTCGTCAAATTCCTGCGCGACTTTCTCCCGGCCGCGCCCGGCCATCGCGCGGCGCTCGTCGTCGCTCATATCGAGCATCTGCGCGAGCGTCGCGGCGAGGCTGTCTACATTACGCGCCTCGCATAACAGGCCGTTGACACCGTCCGCGACGACTTCGCGGCAGCCCGGCACATCGGTCGCGACAATCGGCCGTCCCATCGCCGACGCTTCCATCAGCGTGCGCGGCACGCCTTCGCGATACGACGGCAGCACGACGCAATCGGCGGCGGCGATCAGCGGGCGCACATCATGCGCTTCACCCAGATAGTCGATCACGCCTTCACGCACCCATGCATCGACTTCGGCCTGCGAAATCGCGCTCGGATTATCGACGCCGACGGGCCCGAGCAACTGGAAGCGCGCATGAGGATACGTCGCGCGCAGTCGCCTTGCCGCTTCGACATATTCGCCCACGCCTTTATCCCATAACAGGCGGCCAATTAATACAAAAGAAAATGCCCGCTGATTATTTTCAGGCCCATTTTGATGATCCGGCATGGGCGTGAAAGCAAACTGGTCGAGATCCACGCCTTCGCCGTGCAGCAGGCGCGCGCGCTCAGGATGCGCAAGCAGTTTCTGCGCGCGAAAGGCGGTTTCATCGTCCTGATTCAAGAACCATATTTCGCGCGGAAAACGGAATGCAAAACGATACAAAAGTTTGGCAACCTGCGCGGCGCGGCTCTTCTGGATAAAAACATAGCCGAGGCCCGTCGTGACGGCAACGGAATCGACGCCCGCCAGTTTCGCGGCAATCGTGCCATAGATATTCGGCTTGATTGTGTAGTGAAACACGACATGCGGACGGAGCGACCGGTACAGCCGGTAGAGCGACAGCATCGTGCGCAGATCGTCGCGCGGATTCGTGCCTTTCGATGCGACATGCAACTCGACGAAGCGGCAGCCCATCTGTTCGAGCAGCGCCGTGGTGCGGTCGCGCGGCGCGATCACCGTCACTTCGACGCCGCGCGCGACGAGCTCGCGTATCAGCCCTTGCCGGTACTGGTAGATCGCGAAAGAGGTGTTGCAGACGAGCGCGATGCGCAGCGCGCCGGCGGATTCGATTGATTGCTTCATGCTTGCGAGACGATGTGGATTGAGCGCATGTCAGAGGCTCGCGCGCGGCGCATAGAGCCGCTTCTTCATGCGTTGAAGCGTCCTGTAAGGCGTCACGAAGTGCAGCAGATTCTTCGCGAGCCCGAGCCAGTCGCAAACGTTAAGCACATTGAAATAGCGCAGCTGCAAACGCAGTGTCGACACGATCTGCCGCCGACGCTTCGTCGCGCTGATGCCGCCTTCGTTCAGTTCGTAGTACAGGCCGAGTTCGGGCAGGTTCGCGCAGTCGTAGCGTTGCATCAGGCGCAGGAAGAGGTCGAGGTCTTCGGCCGCCTTGTAGGCCTCGCGATAGTTGCCGACGGCCAGCACGGCATCGACACGCAGCATCATCGACGGATGCACGAAGCACGCGCGCAGAAAGCGCACGCGGCGGATCGCGTGCGGCTCGACGGGCGGCGTCAGCATGAAGAGCGGGGCGCCGTCGCGTGACACCACTTGCGTCCACATGCCCAGACCCGCGACCTGCGGATGCGCTTCGAGATACGCGCGCTGTTTCGCGAGACGTCCCGGTGCGGCCAGATCGCCGGCATCGATGCGCGCGGCGTAGCGAAAGCCGCGCGCCGCGAGCGCTTCGATACCCGCCTGCAACGCGCGCTCGATGCCGCCGTTCTGCGGCATGCGCAGCACTTCGATCGACATGTTCGGCAGCGTCGGCGCGACGATGGGCGGCGTGCTGCCGTCGTCGACGATCAGCACGTGAATGCGCGCGTCTTCGCTGAACGACGCCAGCGTGCGGTCGACGTCGGCCTGGCCGTTGTACGCGGGCATCAGCACGGCGACGTCGTCGAGCGAGGCGGGCTTCATGGGCGTCAAGGGCGGCGTGAATGAAGAAGACGTCATGGACGCAGCTTGTAACGGATGTAATAAAAATTGACGGAAGCAGCGGCCAGATAGCCGAACGCCAGTCCGATGAGCGCGCCATACGCGCCGAAGCGCGGAATCGCCAACAGATTGACGATGACGGCAACGGCGAGCGCGAGCAGCCATTTCGACAGCAGGACGAACTTCGCCTGGTACTTCAGGACGATCAGATTGCCGATTGCCTCGATGCCTGCGGGCACAGACAGCCATACGGCCCAGCGGAAAATATCGATGGCCTCTTCGAAGTTCGGCCCGAACACGCGGCGGATGATGAAACCCGCCAGCAGATCCAGCACGAACGCGCCCGCGATCATCAGGACTGCCGTCATCGCCGTGAGCCGCCACATGTTGCGGCGCAGTTGCGCGGCGTCCTGCACGCGGTAGACGAAGGCGGGCGCAAGCGTTTGCGCCAGCATCAGCGCCAGCGTGATCCAGTTTTCGTTCAGCTGTTGCGCGGCCGAATAGCGGCCGAGATCGGCGAACGAAATCGCGCGCTCCAGCATCAGCCGGTCGAGTTTCAGGAACAGATACATGCAGATCAGGCCGAGCCAGAACACCGTGCCCGCCGTCGCGAAATGACGGAAGAGCGAGCGCTCGACGTGCCAGCCGAGCTTGCCATCGTGCCGCTTCATGAAATAGACGACCAGCACCGCGCCGATCACGGCCGATTCGAGCGCCCACAGCCAGCCGAAGCGCGACGGCGCGGCGGCGGCGCGCACCAGCAGCCAGACGAGTAGCGCCTTCGCGATGGCCGTCGTCATGCTGGTGAGCAACTGCGGCTTGCTGTAAGTCATGCTTTGCAGCCACGCGTTGATCACGCCGACGAAGGGCTCGCGGAAGAGCATCGTCACAGCCAGCCCGGCGAGCATCGCGCCGACGACGGGATCCGTCAGACCCGCGCCGATGCCGATCCACGTCAGCACCAGCGCCACGGCCGACACCGAGAGCCGCAGCGCGAACGCGCTGCCGAGCACGGTGCCGAGCTGCCCGGGCGGACGATGGACGATGGTCGGCACGAGAATCTCCGCGCCGCAGACCCATGTAATCGGCGACAGGACGAGCAAAAGCGTATTGGCGTATTGCCATTTGCCGAACACGTCGGGGCCGAAATAACGCGCCAGCACGCCGCTGATCGCGATCGCCACGCCGATCTGCGTCAGGCGCTCGAGCCCAAGCCAGACAAGGTTTGCGACAGCGCGCGTGACGTCGGGATTCGCGAAACGCTTAAGCGCCGGCATCCGCATGGTGTCCAGACGCGCGTTGCGGGCACGGGAGGTGCATGGAGTCTTGAAATTGGCGTGCCCAGCCGATCTTGCGATGCGGCAACTTTGTGAGCGCGGGGCGTCTAAGCATTAGAATGGCGCCAGTAAGGCGTCGCTGAAAAGCGCAATTATAAGTTGTATCCGGACCGCTTCCGGCAAGGCACAGTGCCATGACCACGCTGTGTCAACCCCATTTTTCAATTGCACGTAAGTGAGCCAATCCATGATCTCGCAATCCATATTCAAGGCATATGACATCCGCGGAGTGATCGGCAAGACGCTCGACGCCGAGACTGCGCGTTCGATCGGTCGCGCCTTCGGCAGCGAAGTGCGCGCACAGGGCGGCGATGCCGTCGTCGTGGCGCGCGACGGCCGTCTCTCCGGCCCGGAACTGATCCAGGCGCTGTCCGACGGCCTGCGCGCGGCGGGTGTCGACGTGGTCAACGTCGGCATGGTGCCGACGCCCGTCGGTTATTTCGCGGCCAGCGTGCCGCTCAAGCTCGAAGGCGGCGAACGCCGGGTCGACTCGTGCATCGTCGTGACGGGCAGCCACAATCCGCCCGACTACAACGGCTTCAAGATGGTGCTGCGCGGCGCGGCCATCTACGGCGAGCAGATTCAAGGCCTGTACAAGCGCATCACCGAAAACCGCTTCGAGAGCGGCAGCGGCTCGTATCAGGATTACGACATCGCCGATGCGTACCTCGATCGCATCACGAGCGACATCAAGCTCGCGCGTCCGCTGAAGCTGGTGGTCGACACGGGCAATGGCGTCGCGGGCGGCCTCGCGCCGCGCCTGTTCAAGGCGCTCGGTTGCGAGCTGGTCGAGCTGTTCACGGAAATCGACGGCAACTTCCCGAATCACCATCCGGACCCGGCGCATCCTGAGAATCTGCAGGACGTGATTCGCGCGCTGAAGGAAACGGACGCCGAGATCGGCTTCGCGTTCGATGGCGACGGCGACCGTCTGGGCGTCGTCACGAAGGACGGCGAGATCATTTATCCCGATCGTCAGCTGATGCTGTTCGCCGAAGAAGTGCTGTCGCGCAACAAGGGCGCGCAGATCATTTACGACGTGAAGTGCACGCGCAATCTCGCGAAGTGGGTGAAGGAGAAGGGCGGCGAGCCGCTGATGTGGAAGACGGGGCACTCGCTCGTGAAGGCGAAGCTGCGTGAGACGGGTGCGCCGTTGGCGGGCGAAATGAGCGGCCACGTATTCTTTAAGGACCGCTGGTATGGGTTCGACGACGGTCTCTACACGGGCGCGCGTCTGCTGGAAATTCTCGCGCGTGTGCAGGATCCGAGCGCGCTGCTAAACAGCTTGCCGAATTCGCATTCGACGCCCGAGTTGCAGCTGAAGCTGCAGGAAGGTGAGAACTTCGACCTGATCGCGCGTCTGCAGAAGAGTGCTACTTTTCCTGATGCGGATCAGGTTGTGACGATTGATGGCTTGCGCGTTGAGTATCCTGACGGCTTCGGTCTTGCTCGTTCGTCGAATACCACGCCTGTCGTTGTTATGCGGTTCGAGGCCGACAATGATGCGGCCTTGAAGCGGATTCAAGAGGACTTCCGGCGCGTTATTCTCGCTGAGAAGGCGGACGCCAAGTTGCCGTTCTGATTTTGCGTTTTTTGGTTTGGTTGTTGTCTGCGACGCTCTGGGGGTTCTTTGCCCTCGGGGCGTTGTTGTTTTGGTTTCTCGGTTTTTGCTGCGGTGGCATCCGCGAATTCGTATCGGTCTATTAGCGTTGCCCCTGTGCGGGGCGGCAGTTACTTTCTTTGCCGCGGCAAAGAAAGTAACCAAAGAAAGCCGCTTTTGAACCTTCGGTGCCGGTCAGGATAGCGCTCCGGCATGCCGCAGTTGAGCTATCGCGCAGCGCGTCCGCACTCTGTAGAAAGCCCGTCGTTCACCGCGCACGGCGCGAAAAGCCCACACACAGTCTGGAGCACGTACCGCCGCAATTAGTCGAATGCAAAAGAACGTGCGGACCGAATGTGCTCCAGGTGGATGTCATCTTTCGCGCTGCACGCGCCTGACTGCGGGCTTTCTACGGAGTGTTTGCGCGCTGCGCGACAGCTCAAAGAACATGTGTTGTAGCGTTATCCTCGCCGGCACCGGGGGGTTGAAGCGGCTTTCTTTTGCCTACTTTTCTTTGCCGCTGCAAAGAAAAGTAGGTGCCGCCCCGCACAGGGGCAACGCGTGCAATAGGAAAACACATCGCGGACGCCAGCGCAGCAAAAAAAGCCAAACAGCGACTGCGTCGCAGACAAAAAACCAGGAACCCGCGCGGGCGCAAAGACCGCGCTAAAATCGCGATTCTCCAAAAGCATCCCAAACGCCGAACAAACCGGCGTACCCATCCTTGAGTGCGCAAAAAATCCTGATCGTGAGAGTGTCGTCGCTGGGCGACGTCGTTCACAACATGCCGGCCATCGCCGATATTCGCCGCCGTCATCCCGATGCGCAGATCGACTGGCTCGTCGAAGAGAGTTTCGTCAAGCTCGTCGAACTGGTTCACGGCGTCCGGCGCGCGATTCCCGTGTCGTTGCGGCGCTGGCGCAAGCGCATTCTTTCCGCCGATAACTGGCGCGAAATCGGCGCGTTCCGCCGCGCGCTCGCGGCCGAAAACTACGATCTCGTGATCGACTGTCAGGGGCTCATCAAGACCGCGTGGGTGGCGAAGATGGCGCGCGGGCCGGTGGTCGGGCTCGGCAATCGCACGGACGGCGCGGGCTACGAATGGCCCGTGCGCTTCTTCTACGACCGCCGCGTTTCCATCGAGCCGCGCACGCACGTCGTCGAACGTACGCGGCAACTGGTGGCGGCAGCGCTGAACGACCCCGCGCCGAAACCCACCGACGACATCGACTTCGGTCTCGACACCAGCCGCGCAGCGCTCGCGCTGTCCGAAGCGCAACTGAATCTTCCCGTGCCTTACGTGGTGTTCGTCCACGCGACGTCCCGCGCCGACAAGCAATGGCCCGACGCGGCCTGGATCGAACTGGGCCAAATGCTCGTGCGGCGGGGCGCGTCGATCGTTCTGCCGTGGGGCAGCGAGGCCGAACGCACGACGAGCGAGCGTCTCGCGAAGGAGTTCGGCGCGGCCGCCATCGTCCCGCCGAAACTGTCGCTGCCCGCCGTGGTCGGACTGATCGAGGGCGCGGCGGCCACGGTTGGGGTTGATACAGGTCTGGTTCATATCGCAGCCGCGCTGAAGCGCCCGACGGTCGAGTTGTACAATTTCGCCACTTCATGGCGCACGGGCGGCTACTGGTCGCCGAACGTCGTGAATCTCGGCACGGCGGGCCAGCCGCCGACGCTTGCGCAGGTGAAGTCCGCGCTGACCGGCTTTGGCCTGCTGTGACGCGGCTTTATCCGCTCTGAAAAGGCGATCATGAACGAATCCCAGATCATCGAAGTAGCAAGCGCCGACTGGCACGGCCAGGGTTTGTCGATGCCGCGCGAGACGCTGCTCGCCGGCGTCGAACGCGGCAAGGTGCTGTATTTTCCGAACCTCGCGTTTGCGATCGAAGGCGGCGAACGCGCGCTGCTCGATCCCGCGCTGGCCGATCCGAAGCGCAAGAACATCAGCCTCGCGCCGAACGGCGGCGCGCTGAATGGCGTGCTCGGCGATGCCGTCATGCAGTCGGCCGTGCGGGCGCTGATCGCGCGTTATCAGGCGAATGCGCGCTCGCTCGTCGACGGGCTGTTTCCCGAGTACAAGGGCAAGCTGCGCGTTGCACCGACCAGTTTGCGTCTGCATCAGGTGGAAACGCGCCAGACGTCGTGGCGCAAGGACGATAGCCGTCTGCACGTCGACGCGTTCCCGTCGCGGCCCAACTACGGCGAGCGCATCCTGCGCGTGTTCACGAACATCAATCCGAACGGCGCACCGCGCGTGTGGCGCGTCGGCGAACCGTTCGAGGACATGGCGAAGCGTTTCCTGCCGCGCATCAAGCCTCAGATGCCGGGCTCGGCGTGGCTGCTGAATCTGCTGCACGTGACGAAATCGACGCGCAGCGAATACGACCATCTGATGCTGAACCTGCACGACGGCATGAAGGCCGATCTCGACTATCAGAAGGCGTCGCCGCAAGTGACGATGCCGTTTCCGCCGGGCAGCGTGTGGGTGTGTTTCTCCGATCAGACCTCGCATGCCGTGATGTCCGGCCAGTTCATGATGGAGCAGACGTTCTTCCTGCCGGTGAAGTCGATGGCGCAGCCCGAGTGCGCGCCGCTCGGCATTCTTGAACGCCTGAAGGGCAGGGCGCTGGTTTGAACGGCGCGCTGCTTGTTCCTGTGAACGCATCGCGCGATTCCGCTGCGGTCTATCTGATGTCTCGTGTGACGCCGCGCACGGAGGCCCGATGCTGAGGGCCGTCTATAACGCGTTGTGGTGGCTGGTCGCGCCGCTCGCGGTGCTGCGTCTTCTGATCCGTTCGCGCAAGGAGCGTGGTTATCGCGAGCATATCGGCGAGCGTTTCGGTTTCGTGCGCGGCCGCGTGCCCGAGGACGACACGCCGCTGATCTGGGTGCACGCCGTATCGGTGGGTGAGACGCGCGCGGCGCAGCCGCTCGTCGAAGCGCTGATCAAGGCGCGACCCGACGCGCGCATTCTTCTGACGCACATGACGCCGAGCGGCCGCGCGACAGGCGAGCAGATCTTCGGCGATCGCGTGCTGCGTTGCTATCTGCCGTACGACATGCCGCGCGCGGTGCGACGTTTTCTGAAGGCGTGGCGCCCGACCGCCGGTCTCGTGATGGAAACGGAAGTGTGGCCGACGCTGATCGACGAATGCCGGCGCGCCGATGTGCCGCTCGTGCTGACGAACGCGCGCATGTCGGAGCGCTCGTACCGGCGCGCAGCGAAGTTTGGCAACGCGACGCGCGGCGTGTTCGGCGGATTCGCGCGCGTGCTGGCGCAGAGTCCTTCGGATGCCGCGCGGCTCTCATCGCTGGGCGCGCGCAACGTGGCCGTGCTCGGCAATCTGAAGTTCGACATGAGCACGCCACCCGAACTCGCGGCGCGCGGGCATGCGTGGCGCGCGGCGATCGGCATGCGTCCTGTGTGGGTCGCGGCGAGCACGCGCGAGGGCGAAGAGGAACTCGTGTTGCAGGCGTTTGCGGCGCTCGGTATCGACGATGCGCTGTTGATTCTTGTGCCGCGTCATCCGCAGCGTTTCAATGAAGTGGCAGCGCTGCTTGATAAAAAGGGTTTGCGTTGCGTGCGGCGTTCTGTGTGGGCGCCGACTGGGCCCGCTGCTTCCGGTGAAAGTGTTGTGTCTGACTTGCCGCGCGATGTGAAGGTGCTGCTTGGGGACTCGATGGGTGAGCTGGGTGCTTACTATGCTGCGTCGGATGTGGCGTTTATCGGCGGTAGCCTGTTGCCGTTGGGCGGGCAGAATCTGATCGAGGCATGCGGTGTCGGGGTGCCTGTGCTCATCGGGCCGCATGTGTTTAATTTCACTCAGGCGACTGCCGATGCTGTTGCTGCAGGCGCTTGTGTGCAGGTGAAAGATCCTGCGGATCTGGCGCGCGTTCTGAGAGAGTTGTTCGAGGATAAGCCTCGACGTATTGCTATGGGTGGGGCGGCTTCTGCGTTTGCCGCCGGGCATCGAGGGGCTACTGCGCGGACTGTTAATGTGCTGACTACGCTGTTGCCCAGTTGATTTTTTTGCTGCGCTGGCATCCGCGATTTCGTATCTGTTCTTCATGCGTTGCCCCTGTGCGGGGCGGCACCTACTTTTCTTTGCAGCGGCAAAGAAAAGTAGGCAAAAGAAAGCCGCTTTTGAACCTCCGGTGCCTGCCAGGATGACGCTTCGGCATGCCGCAGTCGAGCTGTCGCGCAGCAACGTTCGCACGCTGTAGAAAGCCCGCAGTCGACCGCGCACGGCGCGAAAACCCCACACGGTCTCGAGCACATACCGCCGCAATCAAACCGACGGCAAACGCGCAAAAACAAGCCGACCGAATGTGCCCCAAGTGGGTTTAATTTTTCACGGCGCGCGTGCCTGACTGCGGGCTTTCTACGGAGTGTTTGCGTCGCTGCGCGACAGCTCAAGGAACGTATGCCGCAGCGCGAACCAGGCCGGCACCGGAGGTTTGAAGCGGCTTTCTTTTGCCTACTTTTCTTTGCCGCTGCAAAGAAAAGTAGGTGCCGCCCCGCACAGGGGCGACGCATGAAGTACAGATACGAAATCGCGGATGCCAGCGCAGCAGCAAAAAGCAAAAAGCAAAAACCAAAACCAGCGACTAGCGTCGCAGACAAAAAAAACCTCAACCCACGAGCAACCCTTTGCGCTCAATAAACGAAATAACATCGGCGAGCCCATCAAGCGCCTTGAGATTGCACATAACAAAAGGCCGCGCCCCGCGCATCTTGGCTGCATCAGATGCCATTACAGAAAGATCAGCCCCAACCATAGGCGCCAGATCAGTCTTATTAATCACAAGCAAATCCGATTTAGTAATCCCAGGCCCGCCCTTGCGAGGAATCTTCTCCCCACCCGCGACATCGATCACATAAATCGTCAGATCGGAAAGTTCAGGGCTAAACGTAGCAGCAAGATTATCCCCACCCGATTCGATAAACACGATATCGGCATCAGGAAACCGCGTAAGCATCCGGTCGACGGCTTCGAGATTGATCGACGCATCCTCGCGAATCGCCGTATGCGGACAGCCGCCCGTCTCCACGCCCATGATGCGCTCGGCAGGCAGCGCGCCCGCCACCGTCAAGAGGCGCTGATCTTCCTTCGTATAGATGTCGTTGGTGATCGCAACGAGGTCGTACTTGTCGCGCATCGCCTTGCAAAGCATTTCGAGGAGCGTCGTCTTGCCAGAGCCGACAGGGCCACCGACGCCCACGCGCAGCGGCGGCAGTTTCTTCGTGCGATGCATCGTATGAGGTGCGTTCATGATTCGATCGAAAAGAAAGTCTATGAGCGAAAGAGCCGCGAATACTGCGACTCGTGTCGCGCCGACAAAACACCGAGTTGCGGCGCGAACGTGTTGATGTCATCGGGCGATGTGGCGAGCGCCTGCTTGACGGCAGCATCGATCGGCTCGCGCAACGCGACGATGACGCGCTGTCCCGCAAGCTGTCCGAGCGGCACGGCCTTCAACGCGGCGGCCGCCTGGTTTTCGACCCAGCTGAATGCGTAGGCGGCGAGGGCGGCATCCGTCGCTGCGTCGTGCGCGAAGGCGGCGAATGCGAAGGCCGTGGGCTGCGCGATCGGCGTCATCGATGCGAGCGTCTGACGGCGCGCGTCGTCGCCCCATTCGAGCGATGTACACAACTGCCGCAACGACCAGCCCATCTGCTCGGTCTCGCGCCGCAGTTCCGCCGATTCACGGCTTGCAAGAAACTCGCGATTGCCCTCCATCAACGCGGCAGCGTCGTGCGCGCGCCAGCGTTCAATCTGATGCGCGAGAAACGGCAATTCCCCATGCGCGAGCACGTTCGACAGGCCGCTCATGATCCACGCGCATGCAGAATCGGCATCGGTGACGAGCTGTGCTTCGATGGCCGTTTCGAGCCCTTGCGAATAGCTGAACGCACCGATCGGCAGCGCCGGCGATGCGAGATGCAATAGCGCAGTGAGTTCAGCGATGCGCATGCTGATGATCGTGGCCACAGTCGTGGTCGTGGTCGTGCGAGTGCGCATGCCCATGATGCTCGCCATACACCTGCTGCGCGATCGCATAGTCTTCGGCAAACGTCTCATCGTGACCATGCCGATGTCCGCCGCCGTACGCGCCCGTTTCCGGCTGGAACGGCATCTCGACCTGATCGACGGAAGCACCGAGCCGCTTGAGCATATCGGCGAGCACGGGATCGTATTCGAGCTTCAGATAGTCCACGCCGACTTCGACGGGCGTGTGCCGGTTGCCGAGGTGATACGCGGCGCGCGTCAATGTCAGCACATCGGGCGCGCGAACGTACAACACCGATTCCGGCGCGGCCACGACGCGCACGAGTCCGCCATCGTCGGCGACGAGCACATCGCCGTCGCGCAACACGGTGCCGCGCGGCAGCACCAGCGCGACTTCCTCGCCGCTATCGAGCGTCGCGGCGAGCCGGCTCTTGCAGCGCGCATCGAACGCAAGCGTCAGCGTCGGCGCGCGTTTCACCAGAACAGGTGCGAGTCTGATATGTGCAGCAAGCAGTTTGTCGATCGTTCGCATGTGAATCGGATGTCAGAACAGGAAATAGCGTTGCGCCATCGGCAGGACTTTTGCGGGCTCGCAGGTCAGCAACTGTCCATCGGCGATCACCTGATACGTCTCGGGATCGACGCTGATCGACGGCCGCCACGCGTTGTGGATCATGTGCGCCTTCGTGACGCTGCGGCAGTTCTTCACGGCAACGATACGCTTGCTCAAGCCATAACGCCCCGCGACGTCGGCATCGAGCGCCATCTGCGATACGAAGGTCAGCGACGTGCGCCCCAATGCGCCGCCGCGCGTGGCGAACATCTCGCGATAATGCACGGGCTGCGGCGTCGGAATCGACGCATTCGGATCGCCCATCTGCGCCATCGCGATCATGCCGCCTTTCAGGATCAACGCGGGCTTGACGCCGAAAAACGCCGGTTCCCAGAACACGATATCGGCCCATTTGCCCGGTTCGATCGAGCCGACTTCATGCGCGATGCCATGCGTGAGTGCCGGGTTGATCGTGTACTTCGCGACGTAACGCTTCGCGCGGAAGTTGTCGTTGCGCGCGTTGTCTTCGGGCAATGCGCCGCGCTGCACTTTCATCTTGTGCGCCGTTTGCCACGTGCGGATGATCACTTCGCCGACGCGGCCCATCGCCTGTGAATCGGACGAGATCATCGACAGCGCGCCGAGATCGTGAAGAATGTCTTCGGCTGCAATTGTCTCGCGTCGAATGCGCGACTCGGCGAACGCGATGTCTTCCGCAATCGACGGATCGAGGTGGTGACACACCATCAGCATGTCGAGATGTTCGTCGAGCGTGTTGACGGTGTACGGGCGCGTCGGATTCGTCGACGATGGCAGCACGTTCGCTTCGCCGCATACCTTGATGATGTCGGGCGCGTGGCCGCCGCCCGCGCCTTCCGTGTGATACGTGTGGATCGTGCGGCCCTTGAACGCGGCCACCGTTGCTTCGACGAAGCCCGCTTCGTTCAATGTGTCCGTGTGGATCGCGACCTGCGTGTCGGTGTCGTCGGCGACGGAGAGGCAGTTGTCGATTGCTGCGGGCGTCGTGCCCCAGTCCTCGTGCAGCTTCAGGCCGATCGCGCCCGCCGCGATCTGTTCGAGCGCCGGCTGCGGCTGGCTCACGTTGCCCTTGCCGAGAAAGCCGAGATTCATCGGATAGCCGTCGGCGGCCTGCAGCATGCGCTCCATGTGCCACGGCCCAGGCGTGCAGGTCGTCGCGTTGGTACCCGTCGCCGGACCCGTTCCGCCGCCGAGCATCGTCGTCACGCCGCTCGCGAGCGCTTCGTCGATCTGCTGCGGGCTGATGAAGTGAATGTGCGTATCGATGCCGCCTGCCGTCACGATCATGCCTTCGCCCGCGATCACTTCCGTCGCCGCGCCGATCGCGATCGTCACGCCGGGCTGGATGTCAGGATTGCCCGCTTTGCCGATGGCTGCGATGCGCCCATTCTTGATGCCGATGTCGGCCTTGACGATGCCCCAGTGATCGAGAATCAGCGCGTTCGTGACGACGGTGTCGACCACGTCCGCCGCGACGCGCTGCGACTGGCCCATGCCGTCGCGTATCACCTTGCCGCCGCCGAATTTCACTTCTTCGCCGTAGATCGTGTAGTCGCGCTCGACTTCGATCAGCAGGTCCGTATCCGCGAGACGCACGCGGTCGCCTGTCGTCGGGCCGAACATTTCCGCGTACGCGCGGCGGCCAATGCGTAATGTCATGTCGTGAGATTCCCGATTGTTCCCGATTGTTTGCGCCGCGCGCATCAGAGCTTGCCCATCACCTTGCCGTTGAAGCCATAGACGACGCGGTCGCCCGCCAGCGCGACGAGTTCGACCGTGCGTTCCTGGCCCGGCTCGAAGCGCACGGCAGTGCCCGCCGCGATGTTCAAACGGAAGCCGCGAGCCGCTTCTCGCTCGAACGAGAGCGCGGCATTGACTTCGTAGAAGTGATAGTGCGAGCCGACCTGCACAGGCCGATCGCCCGTATTCGACACCGTGACCGCGACGGTCGCGCGGCCTGCGTTGAGTTCGAGTTCGCCGTCGTCGGTAATCAGTTCGCCTGGGATCATGCGCGCCTCGTCACGGAATCGGATGATGGACGGTCACGAGCTTCGTGCCGTCGGGGAAAGTGGCTTCCACCTGGATGTCGGGAATCATCTCGGGCACGCCTTCCATTACGTCGTCGCGCGTGAGGAGCGTCGTGCCGTAGTGCATCACTTCGGCGACCGTCCTGCCGTCGCGCGCGGCTTCCATCAGCGCCGCCGTGATGAACGCGACGGCTTCCGGATAGTTGAGCTTGAGACCGCGTGCGCGGCGTCGTTCGGCGAGCAGCGCGGCCGTGAAGATCAGGAGTTTGTCTCTTTCGCGTGGAGTGAGCTTCATCGCTTTCGTTGTGTAGCGCCCGCGTTTTGGACGGGCGCGTGAGTCGTTCTATGGATGCATGCGCGGCGCATTGACACTGCATCTGGCGCCGCTTCACGATGCCAGCGGCAACCGACGCACCGTTTACAGATCGGCAGGCAGTCCCGTGCCGAACCACTTCTTCGACATCGCGTTGAGCGTGCCGTCGCGCTTCGCCTGTGCGATCGCGGCATCGACCTTCTGCTGCAGACGCGGCTCGTTCTTGTTGAGCCCGACGAAGCACGGCGAGTTCTTGATCACGAACTTGGGTTCAGGACGACGCGGCGGGTTCTTCGCGAGAATGGCCGCGGCCACGATGTTGCCCGCCGCGATCAACTGCACCTGGCCCGACAGGAACGCGGAGATGGTCGCGTTGTTGTCCTCGAAACGCTTGATCGTCGCGTTGGGCGCCATCTGCGTGAGCGCGATTTCTTCGAGCGCGCCGCGCGTCGCGCCGACCGTCTTGCCCGTCAGATCGGCGGGACTGCTGACCTTCACGTCGGCGGGACCGAACACGCCTTGGTAGTACGGCGCGTAGGCCGTCGAAAAGTCGATGACCTTCTCGCGCTCAGCAGTCTTGCCGAGCGACGAGATCACGAGATCGACCTTGCTGGTTTGCAGATACGGAATCCGGTTCGCGCTGTTGACGGGCACGAGTTCGAGCTTCACGTTCATTGACTTCGCGAGCAGCGCGGCCGTGTCGATGTCGTAGCCTTGCGGCTTCAGATCCGGGCCGACCGCGCCGAACGGCGGATAGTCTTCGGGCACGGCGACCTTGAGGACGCCGGACTTCGTGATGTTGTCGAGCGCGTCGGCGTGCGCGAAGGGCGCGGCGAGCGTGAAGAGCGGCGCGAGCAGCAGCGTGGCGAGCCACGCGCGGCGCGGGCGATGTGCGGATGTGCGGGTCATGTCGGCGATGGCTTCGGCGTGTGGATTTTAGCGGACCTCGCGACGCGCCTGTCGACGTCTATCGATGCGGCGCTCGCGAGGCGCCATTAGCAGCAAGGGCTATGCCATGCATGATGCACAAGGCTTTGCCAGGGGCTGCATGCGCTGCTGCACCAGATAGGCGCGTCGATGTGCGCGAAGATGGTGCGTAGTGGCAGTGGCTGTCGGCTCAGGTTGTCCAGAGACGCAGCGGCTTTGCATCGACGCCATGCACGAGAGGCCGTAGATGCAGCCAGCATTGCGTCATCGCCTGCTGGAGCGTTTCCATTGAACGCGCGATGCCTCGCACGATCAGCACGCCGGGACAGACGCACGAGGCACCGGCGCGAATCGTATCGTCGAAGGGGAGTTGAGCGGTGAGCGTTTCTGCGAGCGCGTCGTCGCATTGCGGGCTGACGGCCCACAGCGTGCCGAATGCGGGAAAGCCTGCGAGTCCTTGCGGCGCATTGCGCAATGGATCGCTGGCGGAGAGCCTGGCGCGCTCGAACCACAGTGGCTGACCATCGGCGCCAACGATCCGCGACACCGCGCGCAATTGACCTGCCGACCACGTTTCGCCTGCCGCCTGTCTGCCGAGTTGAGTCGCGTCCCAGCCGAGTGCTGTTGCGCCTTCGTCGAGCGTCAATGAGAAGTCGAGCGAAGCATTCGCGTGATCGAAGACGATGTTGTTCTGCGGCAGCCAGTCGAGTTTCGCGTTAGCGCCGACATGAATCGCGATGTGCTGTTGCGCCTTGCGTCCATTGGACTTGTACCACTTGGTCGCGCCGGGCGTCGTGAGCAGGGCATGTGTGTTCGCGTCGAGGCGAATGTCGATATCGAGCCGATCGCCGCCCGCGACGCCGCCGGGCGGATGCACGATGACGGCGTGACAGATCGACGGGCCTTCGGGATAGAGCGGCCGTTGCAGCCGCAATGGCCCTTCGTGCAGCCGATGCGAAAGGGTAGTGCGTTCGCCATGTTTCGCGAAGCCGAGTTCGAGCCGCGCGCGCCATTGGGCGTGCGATGGGTCGTCAATGGTGGCGAGCGTGGCGTGATGTTCGTGTAGCGACATGCGGCGAGAATAGCAGGTGAGGGTGTTCCTTTGCGTCACACGGCGATCAGATGGCGCACGCCGTCGTCGTCCATATTCGCGCCTTCGCCGCCTGCGACGATCTCACCGCGGCTCATTAACCAATAGCGGTCGGCGATGGCTTTGGCGAAGTCGTAGTATTGCTCGACGAGCAGCACGGTGAGGCCCATTTCTTCGACGAGTTGCCGGAGGGTTCTGCCGATGTCCTGGATGATCGACGGTTGAATGCCTTCCGTGGGTTCATCGAGGATCAGCAGTTGCGGATCGCTCATTAATGCGCGGCCGATGGCCAGTTGTTGTTGCTGACCGCCCGACAGGTCGCCGCCGCGGCGGGCTTTCATGTCCTTGAGGACTGGGAACAGTTCGTAGATTTTGTCCGGGATTTTTTTGGGGGCTTTTTTGCTGGCGGCGCCGATTAGCAGGTTTTCTTCTACCGTTAGGCGCGGGAAGATGTCCCTGCCTTGCGGGACGTAGGCGAGTCCTGCCGCTACTCGCGCGTGCGGGGCGAGTTTTGTTATCGGCGTGGTGCGCCATTTGATTTCGCCTGTCTTTATTGGCGTGACGCCCATCAGGGTTCTTAATAGCGTCGTCTTGCCTACGCCGTTTCGGCCCAGCAGTACGGTTAGCTTGCCGTCCGGAACTTCCAGCTTCACGTTTCGCAGGATGTGGCTGCCGCCGTAGTACTGGTTCAGGTTTTCTACTTCAAGCATGGGTCTGTGTCCTTGGTTTTGCCTTCTGGTGGCAGGTTTTTGCTGCGCTGGCATCCGCGTTGACGTATCGGTTTGTTAGCGTTGCCCCTGTGCGGGGCGGCACCTACTTTTCTTTGCAGCGGCAAAGAAAAGTAGGCAAAAGAAAGCCGCTTTAACCCTCCGGTGCCAGCCACGATAGCGCTACGGCACACTGTCCTTGAGTTGTCGCGCAGCGACCCTCGCACTCCGTAGAAAGCCCGCAGTTAACCGCGCACGGCGCGAAAACCCACACACAGTCTGGAGCACATACCGCCGCAATCAGAGCGACGGCAAACGCAAAAAAACAAGCCGACCGAATGTGCCCCGAGTGGATGTCATCTTGCGCGCCGCGCGCGCCTGACTGCGGGCTTTCTACGGAGTGTTTGCGTCGTTGCGCGACAACTCAAGGACAGTGTGCCGTAGCGCTATCGTGGCTGGCACCGGAGGTTTGAAGCGGCTTTCTTTTGCCTACTTTTCTTTGCCGCTGCAAAGAAAAGTAGGTGCCGCCCCGCACAGGGGCAACGCTAATAGACCGATACGAAAACGCGGATGCCAACGCAGCAAAAACCTCACTACTACCGCCCGAGATAACTCTCAACAACAGCCGAATCGCGTTTCACATGATCAAGAGTGCCTTCGGCAAGAACACGGCCCTCAGCCATAACAGTAACCTTGCCGGTGTCACCGGCCAGAGCAGCCACAAACTCCATATCATGCTCAACGACCATCATGGAACAGGTCCCACGCAAGTGGTTCAGGAGAGCGGCCAATTCCATAGTCTCATCGTCGGTCATACCAGCCGCAGGCTCATCGAGCAGCAACAAAGCAGGTTGCTGCATAAGCAACATTCCAATCTCGAGACGCTGTTTCTGCCCATGCGACAACTCGCCAGCAGGCCGTAAAGCCTCGCCTTCAAGCCGAATCAAAGACAAAGTCTCCTCAATCCGCGCCTGCGCAGAACGATCCAACCGCGCGCGCAGCGAAGCAACCCACCCCTTATCCATCTTCATCGCAAGTTCGAGGTTCTCCCACACGGGATGCTGCTCGAACACAGTCGGCTTCTGAAACTTGCGGCCAATGCCCGCGCGCGCAATCGAAGGCTCGTTCATGCGCGTGAGGTCGATCGTCTGCCCCAGAAACACCTTGCCCGTATCGGGCGATGTCTTGCCCGTAATCACGTCCATCATCGTCGTCTTGCCCGCGCCGTTCGGGCCGATGATGCAACGCAGTTCGCCCACGTCGATCGACAGCGACAACGCATTCAACGCGCGAAAGCCATCGAATGAAACGGTCACGTCTTCCAGATACAGAATCGCGCCGTGCGATACGTCGATCTCGCCAGGCACCACCGCGCGCCCCAACGAAGCGACCCCCGACAATGCATGCTCTTCAGGCAGCGCGAGATCGGGAACCATCGGGTTTTCGTTCATCAACGGTTCCTCCTGCGTGCAATGAGTTCAAACAGTCCCATGATCCCGTTCGGCAGCAGCAACGGCACCAGCACGAAAATCAGTCCCAGGAAGAACAGCCAGTACTCGGCGAAATAGGCCGTGAAAAAGCTCTTCGCGCCATTCACCGCAAACGCGCCGATGATCGGTCCGATCAACGTGCCGCGTCCGCCGACTGCGACCCAGATCGCCATTTCGATCGAGTTGCCCGGCGACATCTCGCCCGGATTGATGATGCCGACCTGCGGCACATACAGCGCGCCCGCGATGCCGCACAACACGGCCGACACCGTCCACACGAAGAGCTTGTACGCGAGCGGGCTGTAGCCGAGAAACATCAAACGCGTTTCGCCGTCGCGCACGGCTGTCACGACGCGTCCGAGCTTCGACGTCACGATCGCGCGCGCGCCGATGAACGAAAGCACCAGCACGCCGAACGTCATCAGGAAGAGCACCGTGCGCGTGCCCGGATGCGTGATCGGAAAGCCCGCGATGCGCTTGAAATCGGTGAAGCCGTTGTTGCCGCCGAAGCCCGTCTCGTTGCGATAGAACAGCAGCATCGCGGCGAACGTCATCGCCTGCGTGATGATCGACAGATACACGCCCTTCACGCGTGAGCGGAACGTGAAGAAGCCGAACACCCACGCGATCACGGCGGGCACCAGCACAACCAGCAACAGCGCATACGCGAGATGCTGCGTGCCTTCCCAGTACCACGGCAATTGATGCCAGTCGAGAAACACCATGAAGTCGGGCAGATCGCTGCCGTACTTGCCGTCGTGACCGATCGCGCGCATCAGGTACATGCCGATCGCGTAACCGCCGAGCGCGAAGAACAGGCCGTGCCCGAGGCTCAGGATGCCGCAGTAACCCCACACGAGATCGAGCGCGAGCGCGGCGATCGCGTAGCACATCAGCTTGCCCGCAAGCGTCATCGCATACGCGGACAGATGGAACGTGCTGGTCTCCGGCAGCACGAGCGCGGTGAACGGCACGCCGAGTCCGATCACGACGATCAGCGCAATCAGGAACTGCCACGCGCGCCTCGACAACAGGGCAGGGCGCGGCGGCAAGCCGAGCGCGAAGCCTTCGAGACGTTCGCGCTCGTTGGCAGCCGCAACGCCGCGTGCATTCAAAGCAGCCGAAGCGGAAGCATGAGAAGTCGCCGATGTCATGTCACGCCTCCGCGCTGCGGCCCTTGAGGGCGAACATGCCCTGCGGACGCTTCTGGATGAACAGCACGATCAGCACGAGCACCGCGATCTTCGCGAGCACGGCGCCCCAGAACGGCTCGACGGCCTTGCTGACGAGACCCAGCCCGAAGCCGCCGATCACCGTCCCCGCCAGCTGGCCGACGCCGCCCAGCACGACGGCCATGAACGAATCGATGATGTAGCTCTGCCCGAGGTCCGGCCCGACATTGCCGATCTGCGACAGCGCGCAGCCGCCGAGTCCTGCGATGCCCGCACCGAACGCGAACGCATACGAATCGACGTACGCGGTCTTCACGCCGACGCATGCGGCCATCCGGCGATTCTGCGTGACGGCGCGCACGAAGAGACCGAGGCGCGTCTTCGTCAGCACGGCCCACGCGATCGCGACGACGATCAGCGAGAACGCGAGGATCGCGAGCCGGTTGTATGGCAGGATCAGGTTCTGCATCACCGTGACGCCGCCGCTCATCCACGAAGGATTCACGACCTGCACGTTCTGCGCGCCGAACAGCATGCGCGTCGCCTGGATCAGGATCAGGCTGACGCCGAACGTGGTCAGCAGCGTTTCGAGCGGACGTCCGTACAGGTGCTTCAAAACGAGCCGTTCGAGCACGATGCCGACGAGCGCGGCCACCACGAACGAAGCGGGCACGGCGAGCAGCGGATACCAGTCGAACGCGCCCGGCATGTAGCGCTGCACGAGGTTCTGCACGACATAAGTCGCATAGGCACCGATCATCAGGAACTCGCCGTGCGCCATGTTGATCACGCCGATCAGGCCATACGTGATCGCAAGACCGAGCGCCGCGAGCAGCAGCACGCTGCCGAGCGACAGACCCGCGAACAGCGTCCCCACGATCTCGCTGCGGCGCTGGATCGAATCGAGCGCATCGATGCCTTGCTGCGCCGTCTCGCGCACCAGCGGATCGCTTTCGACGAACGTGCCGTTCGGCTTCTTCGCAACGAGCGGGCGCAGCAGTTCGTACATCTCGAGATCGTGACGTGCGGCGACGAGCTTCACGGCTTCGAGGCGCTTCGCGGCATCGCTGTCGTGCAGCGCCGTCATCGCCCAGAGCGTGTCGAGACGCTTCTTCAGCGTCGGATCGGTTTCCTTCGCGCGCGCGGCGTCGATCTGCGGCTTCATCGAAGGATCGGGGTTCTTTAGCAGCGCAGCGATCGCGGCGGCGCGTTTTTCAGCGTCGGGCGATTCGAGTTGCAGGCCCGACAATGCGCCCGCGACTTTCGAGCGCAACAGGTTGTTCAGTGTGACCGGCTGCGCGTCGCCGGCGGCGACTGTTTTTCCGGTTAAAGCGTCGTGTGAAGTGTCGCCGTCCTGTATCAGGACTTCGCCGCTATCGGTGGCAAGCGCGCTGTCTTCGGAGAGCGCCTTCAGCAGCGCAAGCGAGGGCGCATCGTGATTCGCGATCAGCTTGTCGATGGCTGCCGACTTCGCGTCGAAATCGTCACCGGCGAGCGGCGCGACTTCGTCGGTCGTCAGTGCGTGGGCGCTCGCCGGCAAAAGAACAGCCAGCGCTGCGATGAGCAGGCCGCGAGCCGCGAGCGTGGAAAGTGAGTACGCCATGTTGTGCTTGAATGAGAGGCCAGCAGGCGGGTGAGGTGCGCCGTCCGTAGAGGGCGCACCGTCGTTTGCATTACGTCACGCGAGCATCAGGTCACGCGACGCGCGAACGTCGCCGCAAAAACTCGGGAATCGAGGTGACCACATCCGGCTTGCCCTGATTGCCTGCGATATACGGACTCCAAGGCTGCGCACGGATCGCGGTCTTCGTCTTCCACACGACGTTGAACTGGCCGTCCGCGCGCACTTCGCCGATCATCACCGGCTTGTGCAGATGGTGATTGCCGTCCATCTCGAGCGTGAAGCCCGACGGCGCCGCGAACTTCTGGCCGACCATCGCGACGCGCACCTTGTCGACGTCGGTGCTCTTCGCTTTTTCGACGGCCTGCTTCCACATGTGAATGCCGACGTAGGTCGCTTCCATCGGGTCGTTGGTCACGCGCTTCGTGCCGCCCGGCAGATTCTGCGACTTGACCCACGCGGCCCACTGTTCCTTGAACTTCGTGTTGCCCGGACCCTTCACCGACATGAAGTAGTTCCACGCGGCGAGGTTGCCGACCAGCGGCTTCGTGTCGATGCCGCGCAGCTCTTCTTCGCCGACCGAGAACGCGACGACGGGCACGTCGGTCGCCTTCAGCCCCTGGTTGCCGAGTTCCTTGTAGAAAGGCACGTTCGAGTCGCCGTTCACCGTCGAGATCACGCAGGTCTTGCCGCCCTGCGAGAAGGTCTTGATGCTCGCGACGATCGTCTGATAGTCGCTGTGGCCGAACGGCGTGTAGACCTCCTGGATGTCGGTTTCCTGGACGCCTTTCGACTTGAGGAAGGCGCGCAGAATCTTGTTGGTCGTGCGGGGGTACACATAGTCGGTTCCGAGCAGGAAGAAGCGCTTGGCGCCGCCGCCTTCCGCGCTCATCAGATATTCGGTGGCGGGGATCGCCTGCTGGTTCGGCGCTGCGCCCGTGTAGAACACGTTGCGCGACATCTCTTCGCCTTCGTATTGCACCGGGTAGAAGAGCAGGCCGTTCAGTTCCTCGAACACGGGCAGTACCGACTTGCGCGACACGGACGTCCAGCACCCGAACACGCACGCGACCTTGTCCTGCGTCAGAAGCTGGCGGGCTTTCTCGGCGAAGAGCGGCCAGTTCGATGCGGGATCGACGACGACGGGTTCGAGCTTGCGGCCCATCACGCCGCCGCTCGCGTTGATTTCGGCGATCGTCATCAGCGCCGTGTCTTTCAGCGACGTCTCCGAGATCGCCATCGTGCCCGACAGGGAATGCAGGATGCCGACCTTGATCGGGCCGCTGCCCGTATCGGCATGCGCGAAAGGAACCTTGCCCGCGAGCGCGAGCGCGCCCGACATGGAGCCGAGCTTCAGCAGACTGCGACGTTTCATGTGCTTCCCCTTGCCATAGGATGGTGACGAGTGGCGGACGGACTGCGCGTGTCCTTGCTTGTCTGGTTATGTGTGTGGACTGTTGCCGGGCCGGATACTGCAAGGCATATGCCAACTTTGCGTCGGGCGCGCCGATGCGCGCCGCGCTTGCTGCAAAGCGGCTCGCTGGCGGTGCGGTCGCACGAGACGTTATGCGCGCTGGGCGCGAAAGCGGTGCAGCGCAAGGGGCCGCGCCTCGTTCAGGTGCGCGCCGCGCTGCAACGGAGCGTGCGGCGCGATTCTTCAGATTCGCGGGCGCGACGTCGGTGCATCGTCGCTGCCCGGTTGTGCACGGTTGGGCGCGTGCTTACCGTGGTACCGTGGGCAATAAAAAAACGGCGGATGGGTTGCAGGCCCATCCGCCGTTTTGCTTGAGTGTGCCGCGATCAGAAGGCGACGTAAGGTCCCTTCTGGGAGCCTGCATACGCGTCGCTCAGCACCGTATAGACGCTGCGTCCGTAGAAGAACGGCAAGCCCCACATGAACATGCTGTTGAGCGGTGCGCCGAGATTGTCGTGCGCGGCGTAGCCCAGCGCGAACAGGTTCGACGAATTGGCGATGGCGAACGGGACCGTCGAGCGGACGTCGCCCGTTTTCGAGATCATTGACGCGCTCAGGTTCTGGGTGGTAGCGGGTATATACCAGCCGTTGCTCGGCGCAGAAACGGGCAGCGTCGAATCCTGGAAGAACAGCCCGTTCGATCCGCTATCGACGACGCTCGACATCGTGCTTCCGCCATAGGTCGTGTTGAACAGTCCGCGATCCGACACGTTGAGTCGCGTGGCGTTGGCAGGCAGCGCATTGTTGTCGCGCGTGCCGATGCCGAACAGCAGTTCACCCGTTACGGTCGCCCGGCCCGTTGCCGGCAGTGCGGGCAGGCGGATGATCGTGCCGTTGTTGTCGGTCGCGAAGGCGGAAACGGGGTTGGCCGTCTGACTCGCGAGCGGTACGCTCGCGGCGGCACACGACCACGACGTCTGACAGTAGTAGTACGTGGCCGCGAGCGTCGCTTGCGCCGCTTCCGGAAAGTCACGCGCCAGATGGCCGATGCCGACGATGCCGTTCGCGCCCAGATCCTGCACGGTGTTCATGCTGTGTACGCCGCGCCTGATGCAGTCGGAGGGTATCAACGTGAAGCCGCTGTCGCCGATCAACTGGATCGGGAGGTCGCTCGCCGTCTCGCCGCCGATCTTCACGTCGGCGCGGCGTATCGGACCCCACGTGTAGCCGGAAGCGAAGAGCGCGCACTGTGCGAGCGGCGCCTTGCCCGTCGAATCATTCGACGCCCCTGTCTGCACGGGCAATTTGCCGGCGAGCGCCGCGCCGAGAGCTGACGACATCACGCGTACGCCAACCGAGCCTGTGTCGAGCAGCATGTGATCCAGCGTTAGGCACTGAGATGCGCTCTGCGCGCCCGGCACGCAGAGTGTCACGCTGACATACGGCGTGTTGACGATCGTTGGGTCGAGCGTGTTGTCGATTGTGATGGGGACGCTGTTGACGACGACGGGCGGCGGATCGTTGGTGTTGGTGTTGGTGTTGTTGCCGGTCTGGTTAGTGTCGTTGTTCGCCGTGCTCGTTCCGCTTGCGGGCGTTGCTGCCGAAGGCGTACTCGCACCCGTCGGCGAACTGGCTGCCGCAGGCGTGCTGGCCGAGCCCGCCGGTCTCTTCGGTGCGGTATTGGTTACCGCTGGGCCGGAACTGTTATCGCTGCCGCCACCGCCGCCACATGCGCTCAGCGTGATGCTGGCCGCGAGTAGCACGGCGACTAAGGGGCGGGTCGAAGCGCGACGCGAGAAGTAGGTTTTCATTGCAGCGCATCCACATTGACGTTGGCGGGCACAAGCCGCGGCACGTAGGCCCGGCCAGCAAAAGCTCCCTGATGTCCAACCGATTCGACCTGCAACTCGCCATCCCGCGCGATCAGCGGGCCCGTGCCGCGTGCCGCGCGGCGTCCAGCGGCAATGAGGTTAGGAAAGTAGCTGCCGAGCAGCGCCTGCATGTCGGGTCGCGTCGGCCCTTGCCAGGTCACCGCAAAAACAACATTCGCCGCCGACGCATATTCGCGGACCGTGACGCCGTCGGCGGTTCGCGTTTCGTGAGTGGTGTACGGCGCGGAGGAAGCGGCCGCTGTCAGCGCGGCTCGCGAGCTAGCGGACGTTGCCGGAACGCTTGCCGATGGCAACGGCGCGGCGCCAAGCGTCGCATGGCCTGCGACGGGCGACAGCAACGCCAACGCCGCAGCAATCCTGATCGATTTCATACAGTTACGCTCCTGAAAGGAAGCGTTGTATGTTGATCGATCGATTTTTAGGATGGCGTAATAAACTTCCTGTTCGTCGTGGGAAAGTTCCGAAATTTCAAGGCGCGTCGCCGGACCCGGACGTGACGCTCAAAACCAAACGCCAAAACAAAAGCGCCGGCATAAAGCCGGCGCCCGATATGAAGCGTTGAAACGCAGCAGCGCTCAATAAGTCGGCACGGAAGCATCCACCTGACGCGACCACGCGTCGATACCGCCGTACAGATTGAACACGTCCTTGTAGCCGCGCGATTCGAGGAACATCGCGACCTGCGCGCTGCGCGCGCCGTGATGACAGATGCAGACGATCTGCACGTCATCGTCGAGTTCTTCGCTGCGCGCGGGAATCTCGCGCATCGGAATCGACACGCTGCCGGCGATCTTCGCCGTTTCGATTTCCCACGGCTCGCGCACGTCGAGGAGCACGGGCGTGGGACGCGATTTGTCGGCGAGCCATTCGGCCAGAGCGGGAGCGGTCAGGTTTTGCATCGTCAGCCTCGCGATTGAATCAGGGTCTTGCTCAGAACTTGAAGCGCGGCGCGTGCACGGCGTTCTGCAGCGGTTCGACAAAGGTTTCGAACACGTCGGCGATACGGAACTGCTTCTCGTCGACGCGCGTGATGATCTGCGCCTTCATCACGGGAGCGGTGCCGACGAATGCCGCCAGACGGCCACCGACCTTCAGTTGCTCGAGAATTTCCTGCGGCAGCACGGGCAGGCCGCCCGACACGCAGATGATGTCGTACGGCGCGGCAGCGGCCCAGCCGCGGGCGCCGTCGCCCGTCGCGACTTCGGCGTTCAGCACGCCGTTCGCGGCGAGGTTCGCCTTCGCGAGTTCGGCCAGTTCCGGCTCGATATCCACCGTCAGCACGTGCTGTGCACGATGCGCGAGAAGCGATGCCATGTAGCCCGAACCCGCGCCGATTTCCAGCACCGTTTCGTGCTTCTTCACCGCCAGTTCTTGCAACACGCGTGCCTCGACGCGCGGTGCGAGCATGTGCTGGCCGGCGGGCAGCGGAATTTCGAAATCGACGAACGCCAGCTCGCGGTATGCGGCGGGCACGAAATTCTCACGCTTGACGATCGACAGCAGATTCAGCACGTCCTGGTCGAGTACTTCCCACGGACGGATTTGCTGTTCAATCATGTTGAAACGCGCTTGTTCGATGTTCATGATCAATTCGGCGGTGTGGTTGGACGCGGGAGTGGGCAAGCGGGTGTATTGAGGAGACCACTTTTCCCGTTGTTCCCGATGTTCGTTAACTGTGAAATTGTACCAAACCGCGCGGGGCCGCCGCCCGCTCGCGGGCACATCGTCTGCTCGCGGCCGGGTCGACCTTGCATGGCGTGCCTCGGTGAAAGTCCCTACGCGATAGGACTTGCGATTAACGCTCCCGTCGACCAAAAATGTAATCGATTACATTTTGCGAGCGAAATCCGGTGGACAAACCGTCCGAGCGCACCTTTCAACATGCCGCCCAGCGTGACCCGCAAGGCCCGGCCGATGGCGGCTCGCGCGGCGCCGGGGAAGGGCTGTCGATCGCCGGCGTCGCCGAGCAGGCGGGCGTGTCCGTGGCGACGGTGTCGCGCGTGCTGAACGGCCATTCGAACGTCCGCCCGGCAACGCGCGACAAGGTGCTGGCCGCCGTCGCGACGAGCGGGTATCGCGTGAACGAACTCGCGCGCAATCTGCGCACGGCCGAAAGCCGCCTGTTGTTGACAATGGTGCCCGACGTCGGCAATCCGTTCTACGCGGAAGTGATCCGCGGCATCGATGTCGTTGCGCGTCAGCACGGCTACTTCATGCTGTTGTGCGACACGGGCGCCGATCCCGGCCGCGAGCGCAGCTATTTCGACCTGCTGCGGCGACGCCGTGCGGACGGCGCGATCTGCCTCGATCCCGCCACCGTGCAGCAGGCGCTCGCCGAGGAATCGAACGCGCTGCCGTGGGTCGCGTGCTGCGAGTTCGATTCATCGGTGGGCGTGCCGTATGTGGGCATCGACAATTACCGCGCGGCGGGCGACGCTGTGCGCCATCTGCTCGCGCGCGGCCACCGGCGCATCGCGCTGATCAACTCCGACGATCACTACCTGTACGCGCAACAGCGCCAGCGAGGCTATCTGGACGCGCTGCGCGAGGCCGGCATCGAGCCTGACGAACGCTGGCGCATCAACGTGAACAGCCTCGACTACGAAGCGGGCGCCTCGGCGGCGGCGCTGCTGATGACGCTGGCCGACGCGCCGACGGCCGTGTTCGCCGTCTCCGACACGCTCGCGATCGGCGTGATCAGCGGCCTGCGCAGCGTCGGCAAGCGCGTGCCGGACGATGTGGCCGTCGCCGGTTTCGACGACATCTCGCTCGCCGCGCAGATCGACCCGCCGCTCACGACGATCGCGCAGCCGATGCGCGAACTCGGCGAAACAGCCGCGCGTCTGTTGCTGCAGCGGCTCGCGAATCCACTCGAGAACGTGCCGGGCGTGCTGCTGCCGCATCGGCTCGTCGTCCGAAAGAGCGCCTGAGGGAAGCCGCGATGAGCCTCGCCGTCCGTTTCGACGATATCCGCAAAGATTTCGGCCCCGTGCGCGTGCTGCACGGCGTGAGCTTCGATCTCGCGCCCGGACGCATCTACGGTCTGCTCGGCGAGAACGGCGCGGGCAAGTCGACGTTGATGAAGATTCTCGCGGGCTACGAAACGGCGACGGAAGGCACGGTGCTGATCGACGGCCACGCGCAGCAGTTCGACGGCTCGCGCGATGCGGAAGCAGCGGGAATCGTGCTGATTCACCAGGAGTTCAATCTCGCCGAGCATCTGACGATCGCGCAGAACATGTATCTCGGCCACGAGAAGCGCAAGGGTTTCTTCGTCGACGACACGGCGATGCGCAGCGAGGCGAAGCGGTATCTGGAGCAGGTCGGTCTGCACAAGCATCCCGATACGAAGGTGCGCGATCTGATCGTCGCGGAAAAGCAGATGGTGGAGATCGCGAAGGCGCTGTCGCGGCGCGCGCGGCTCCTGATCATGGACGAGCCGACGGCGACGCTCACGCCCTCCGAAACGGAGCGCCTCTTCGCGCTGATGAGCAAGCTCAAGGCCGACGGCGTGACGATCGTCTACATCTCGCACAAGCTCGATGAAGTCGAGCACATCACCGACGAAGTGATCGTGATGCGCGACGGCCGCTTCGTTGCGCGCAGCGAGACGGCACTGCTCGCGCGGCAGCAGATGGCGAACCTGATGGTCGGGCGCGAACTGTCCGACATGTTCCCCGACAAGACGCCGCCCGCCGCCGATGCACCCGTCGCGCTGAACGTGCGCAACCTGAGCGTGCCCGAGTGGGTCGACGATCTGAGCTTCGAGGTGCGCGCGGGCGAAGTGTTCGGCTTTGCGGGACTGGTCGGTGCGGGCCGCACGGAAGCGTTCGAGGCGATCATCGGTTTGCGCAAGCGCACGGCGGGGACGATCGAAATCGCGGGACGCAAGGCCGATCTGCACACCCCGCGCGATGCGATGCGACGCGGGCTCACGTACTTGAGCGAAGACCGCAAGGGCAAGGGTCTGCATGTGAACCTGAGCCTGCAGGACAACCTGACGCTGATGACGCTCGACCGCTACGCGCATCCGTTGCTCGACATGAAGGCAGGACGCGAAGCGTTGACGCGTGCCGTGCGCGAGTTCGGCATTCGCACGGGCGACCTGGGAAGCCGTGCGCGCATGCTGTCGGGCGGCAATCAGCAGAAGCTCGCGCTCGCCAAGTTTCTGCAACCGGATCCGAACGTGATCGTGCTCGACGAACCGACGCGCGGCGTCGACATCGGTGCGAAACGCGACATCTATTTTCTGATTCACCGGCTGGCTGCCGAAGGGCGTGCCGTCGTCGTCATTTCATCGGAACTGATCGAGCTGATCGGGCTATGCCATCGCGTCGCGGTGATGCGCGCGGGCCGGCTGCAGGCGACGCTCGGTGCCGGCCATCTGACCGAAGAGGAGTTGATCGCTCATGCAACGGGCACACACTGACGCCGCGCCGGCGGGACGCGCGATGCGGATTGCGCATCGCCTGCACGGGCTGGGGCCGCTGGCCGGTCTGATCGTGCTGTGCATTGCGGGCACGCTGCTCAATCGCGATTTCGCCACCGTCGACAACATGATGAATGTGCTCACGCGCACGTCGTTCATCGGGATCATTGCTGTCGGCATGACCTTCGTGATTATTTCTGGCGGGATCGATCTTTCTGTTGGGTCGATGGCTGCGTTGATTGCGGGCAGCATGATCTGGTTGATGAATGCGCTGGCTGCGTCACCAGGCGGTCATGCGTTTGCGCCTTTGACGATTGTGTTGATCGGGATTGGGAGTGCTTTTGTGCTCGGCGGCGCGTTTGGGTGCGCTCACGGGTTGCTCATTACCAAAGGGCGTATCGAGCCTTTTATCGTCACGCTTGGGACGTTGGGGATTTTTCGTGCTGTGCTGACGTGGCTTGCTGACGGTGGCGCGTTGACTTTGGATAACAATCTTTCCGATCTCTATGGGCCTGTTTATTACGCGAGTCTGTTTGGTGTGCCTGTGCCTATCTGGGTGTTTCTTGTTGTTGCCGCTGGCGGTGCATTGATTCTGAATCGCACGGCGTTTGGGCGGCATGTGCAGGCTATCGGCTCCAATGAACAGGTCGCTCGTTATGCCGCTATTCGTGTCGATACCGTCAAGATCGTGACTTATGTTTTGCTAGGGATTTGTGTTGGGGTTGCTACTGTGCTTTATGTGCCTCGGCTTGGGTCTGCGACGCCTACTACGGGTTTGCTTTGGGAACTTGAAGCTATCGCTGCTGTTGTGGTTGGTGGCACCGCGCTTAAGGGCGGTGAAGGGCGTGTTGTTGGTACTGTTATTGGGGCTGTGCTGCTCTCTGTCATCGCTAATATTCTTAATCTCACTAGCGTCATTAGCGTTTATTTGAATGCTGCTGTGCAGGGTGTTGTCATTATTGTTGTCGCTTTCTTGCAGCGAGGGCGGCGGTGATTCTTTTGGTGGCATCCGCTCTATGTTTTCGGTCTATTAGCGTTGCCCCTGTGCGGGGCGGCACCTACTTTTCTTTGCAGCGGCAAAGAAAAGTAGGCAAAAGAAAGCCGCTTTTGAACCTCCAGTGCCGGCCAGGATAACGCCACGGCACACGTTCTTTGAGCTGTCGCGCAGTGACGCCAACACTCCGTAGAACGCCCGCAGTCAGGGGCGCGCGGCGCGAAAGATGACATCCACCTGGAGCACGTTCGGTCGGCTTGTTTTTGTGTGCTTGTTTTTGTGTGTTTGCCGTCGGTCTGATTGCGGCGTTATGTGCTCCAGACCGTGTGCGGGTTTTCGCGCTATGCGCGGTTGACTGCGGGCTTTCTACGGAGTGTTGGCGTCGCTGCGCGATAGCTCAACTGCGGCATGGCGCAGCGCGAACCTGGCAGGCACCGGAGGTTTGAAGCGGCTTTCTTTTGCCTACTTTTCTTTGCCGCTGCAAAGAAAAGTAGGTGCCGCCCCGCACAGGGGCGACGCATGAAGTACGGATACGAAATCGCGGATGCAAGCGAAAGACCCGAAAGAGCAGTTCCATTGACGAAGACAAACAGGAGACAGAAGCCATGAAGCAGATGATCCGAGCACTAAGCGCGGGTGCGCTGGCGTTAGGCGCCATGTTGACCCTGACAACACCTCAAGCGTACGCAGACGAAAAAGTAACCTTGGGCGTAGCCATTCCAACTGCCGATCACGGCTTCACAGGCGGCATCGTCTGGTGGGCGAACAAGGCAAAAGCGGATCTGGAGAAAGCGCATCCAGACCTGAAAGTAATAGTAAAAACAGCAGCCAACGCACCGGAACAGGCGAACCAGCTGCAAGACCTGGTAACGGTGAACAAGATCAACGCGCTGGTGATCTTCCCGTACGAATCGGCGTCGCTAACACAGCCCGTCGCGCAGGTGAAAAAGAAAGGCGTCTACGTGACAGTAGTCGACCGCGGCCTGACAGACACCACGGCACAAGACGCCTACGTCGCAGGCGACAACACCGCCTTCGGCAAGATCCCGGCCGAATACCTGGCGAAAGCACTCGACGGCAAAGGCGACATCGTCGCGCTGCGCGGCATCCCGACGACACTCGACAACGAACGCTGGAACGCCTTCACAGGCGTGCTGAAGGGCTATCCGAACATCAAGATCCTCGACGCCAAATACGCGAACTGGAATCGCGATGACGCCTTCAAGGTGATGCAGGACTACCTGACGCGCTTCAAGCACATCGACGCCGTCTGGGCCGCCGACGACGACATGGCCGTCGGCGTGATGAAGGCAATCGATCAGGCCAAGCGCAGCGACATCAAGATCGTGTTCGGCGGCGCGGGCTCGAAGGGCATGGTGAAGAACGTGATGGACGGTGCGCCGCTCATCAAAGCCGATGTGTCGTATTCGCCGAAGTTCATCTACGACGCGATCAAGCTGACGGCCGAAGCGCGCCTCAAAGGCGACAAGCTCCCGCCGACGACGATCATTCCTTCCGTGCTGATCACGAAGGAAAACGCGAAGGACTTCTATTTCCCCGATTCGCCGTTCTGATCGCGAGTGTCGTGCTTCGCAGGGAAACGCGCGAAGCACGACGCCTTCTCCGCAGCAGCTAATCCATCGCAGGGAGCAGCACGATGAAAACGATCAAAGGGCCGGCGATCTTTCTCGCGCAGTTCATGGGCGACGATGCGCCGTTCGATAACCTCGCGCATCTCGCGCAATGGGCCGCAGGTCTCGGCTACAAAGGCATCCAGGTTCCCGCCGATCCGCGCCTCGTCGATCTCGAACAGGCGGCGGCAAGCCAGACGTATTGCGACGATCTGCTCGGCGTCGTCGCAAATGCGGGCGTCGAAATCACCGAACTGTCGACCCATCTGCAAGGGCAACTCGTCGCCGTGCATCCCGCGTATGACGTGCTGTTCGATGGGTTCGCCGCGCCTCATGTGCGCGGCAATCCCGCCGCGCGTACCGAATGGGCCGTGCAGCAACTGAAGTGGGCTGCGAAGGCATCGGAGCGTCTTGGCCTCAACTCGCATGTGACGTTTTCGGGTGCGCTCGCGTGGCCGTACGTCTATCCGTGGCCGCAGCGTCCCGCCGGTCTCGTCGAAGCCGCATTCGACGAACTCGCGCGTCGCTGGACGCCCATTCTCGATGCGTTCGATGCTGCCGGCGTCGACGTTTGCTACGAGCTGCATCCCGGCGAAGATCTGCACGACGGCGTCACGTTCGAGCGGTTTCTCTCGGCTGTGAAGGATCACAAGCGCGCGAACATCCTGTTCGATCCGAGCCACTTCGTGTTGCAGCAACTCGACTACCTCGCGTTCATCGATATCTATCACGAACGCATCAAGGCTTTTCACGTGAAGGACGCGGAGTTTCGTCCGAATGGACGACAGGGCGTGTACGGCGGATACAGCGGCTGGGTCGAACGCGCGGGACGTTTCCGCTCGCTCGGCGATGGGCAGATCGACTTCGGCGCGATCTTCTCGAAGATGGCGCAATACGATTTTCCGGGCTGGGCGGTGCTCGAATGGGAGTGCGCGTTGAAGCATCCCGAAGACGGCGCGCGCGAAGGCGCAGACTTCATCCGGCGGCACCTCATCCGCGTGGGCGAACATGCATTC
The DNA here is from genome assembly GCF_030412785.1 of Paraburkholderia sabiae. Taxonomy (NCBI): domain Bacteria; kingdom Pseudomonadati; phylum Pseudomonadota; class Betaproteobacteria; order Burkholderiales; family Burkholderiaceae; genus Paraburkholderia; species Paraburkholderia sabiae. The sequence goes on along the minus strand of NZ_CP125295.1, from coordinate 5,625,486 downwards.
GACGACTTCGCGGGCAGTGGCGCGGATGCCGCGCAGTTGAAGCGCGTGCTCGGACTCTGACGCGGACGATGCACGACAGGAGCAGATCGCGATGACACGAAGACTCAGACTGGGGATGGTCGGCGGCGGGCAGGGCGCTTTTATCGGCGCAGTGCATCGGATCGCGGCTCGCATCGACGATCGCTTCGAACTGGTAGCGGCTGCGCTGTCGTCGGACCCTCAACGCGCGAAGGCAAGTGCCGACGAAATCGGCGTCGCGCGCAGCTACGCGAGCTGGGACGAGATGGCGCGTGCAGAAGCCGCGCGCGACGACGGCATCGACGCTGTGTCGATCGTCACGCCCAATCACCTGCATGCGCCCGTCGCGACGGCATTCCTCAATGCCGGTATCCACGTGATCTGCGACAAGCCGCTCGCGATGTCGCTCGAAGAGGGCGAAGCGCTCGCGCAACTCGCGCGCGACAAGAACCGGCTCTTCGCATTGACGCACACGTACTCCGGCTATCCGATGGCGCGCCATGCGCGCGAACTCGTCGATGCGGGCGAGATCGGCGAGATTCGCGTCGTGCAGGTCGAATACGCGCAAGACTGGCTCGCCACGCCGATCGAGTTGACGGGCGACAACCGTCAGGCGGCGTGGCGCACCGATCCGAAGCAGGCGGGCCGCGCGGGCTGCCTCGGCGATATCGGTACACACGCGTATCACCTTGCCGCGTTCGCGACGGGCATGCTGCCGACGGAAATCGCTGCGGAATTGCATACGTTCGTGAAAGGCCGTCAGGTCGACGATCACATTCAGGCGATGCTGCGCTACGAGAACGGCGCGCGCGGCATGTTGTGGGCGAGCCAGGTGGCGAGCGGCGCGGAAAACGCGCTGCGTCTGCGCGTGTATGGAACGAAGGCGGGTATCGCGTTCGATCAGGAGAACCCGAACGAACTCCAGTTCACGCCGCTGGGCGGCGCGATGCAGAAGCTCACGCGCGGGCGCGTCGACAGCGCCATTGCGCGGCATGCGACGCGTGTGCCCGCCGGGCATCCCGAAGGTTATCTGGAAGCGTTCGCGCAGTTGTACAAGGATGCCGCGCTGCAGATCGAAGCGATCGACGCGGGTTTGCCCGTGCCGCCCGAAAGTCGTTTGCTAACGACCGTGGACGATGGCGTCGCGGGCCTGCGCTTCATCGACGCCGTGTTCAAAAGCCACACGAAGCTCGCGTACTCACGCGTGAAAAACGCCTGACATCGAGTCACCCATCTAGCCCTTGCTGCGCTTGATCTGTTCTTCGAACGCGGCGTCGAGCTTGCTGATCTTGCGCGGCTTCTTTGGGCCGTAGGCATCGACGAATTTGACGAAATCGTCGAGCGGCAGCGGATCGGACACCTTCTGGTCGGTGCCGCTCGATTTGTCGACGAGATAGAACAGTCCGCCCGACAAGCTGATCGCTGCAAAGCGAGGATTGCCGCTGCGGGTCTTCAGCCGTTCGACGGCGTGGATGGCTCGGGTCGTGCGCATGATGAGGTGTTGCCGTGCAGTGCTTGAGTTTTTGAGATTGCTGCACGATTCTACGACGTATACTCGCCCGCCGTTCATCGGCCGCACCTCCTCCTATCATGCTCGCGTCGCCTGTCGGCGTGACGCAGAACCTCGAAACGATACCCGCCATGCCCTCAGTCCCGGAAGCTCTCGATGCGCTTGCTCATGCACCCGACGACATCGAGAAGTTGCGCGCCGTCTGTCTCGCGCTGCTCGAAGACATGCGCGACGACGAAGTGCTGCCGTACACCGAGCGCGCGCTCGCGATCGAGCCGCGCGATCTTCATTTCGTCAACTGGCGCGCACATGCGCTGACGCTGCTGGGCCGTCATTTCGATGCCGTCGCGACGTGGCGCAACCATGCCGCGCTGCCGTGGCGGCCCGCTTACTACGCGATGAGCCTCGGCCAGAGTCTCGTGATGTCGGGCGATACCGAGCGCGGCATTCCGATGCTGCGCGACGCGTGGCAGCAGGCCGCCGCCGAAGGCGAGTGGTTCGTGCGCAAGGCCGAACATCTGTACGGCGAAGCCTTGCTGCGCAGCGCGCGTCCTTCGGGGTTCGAGCCGTGGCTCGCGCGCAATCAGGGCGACACGGGCAGCTATCGCCCGGCCGATATTCCGTTGTGGCAGGGCGAACGGGATCTGTGTGGCAAGCGCGTATTGATCACGCATCAGCTGGGTTTCGGCGATCAGTTCCTGCTGTTTGCTTGCGTGCAGCAGTGGCGCGCGGCGGGCGCCGAGCTGATGATCACCTGCGATGCTCAATTGCATCCGCTGCTGCAGGCGTCGCTGCCCGATTGCCGCGTCGTGAGCGCGGCGCGACCGTTGCGGCGCGACGAGCCGTTGCCGGAGGCGGTGATGAGCGAAGTGCATGCGTTCGCGCCCGATCTGTACGCGACCCTGTTGCATCTGCCGTTGCTGGCCGCGCAGCAGACGCCGCTGCCGTCGCCGTTCTTTCCGGCCTGGCTGCGCGCGCCTGAGACGGAGCGTGAAACGGCGGCCGCATGGGCGCGCGATCTGCGTGAGGCGCAGTCGGGCAAATCGCTGATCGGCATTTTCTGGGACTGCAACCAGCGGCACGCGCACGAAGTCGGCGCGGTGATGCGTTGTTCGGCGATCCGGCGCAGCTTGCCGCTGACGGAAGTCGATCACCTGGTGACGCAGCCGTCCGTGGCGGCGAAGCGGCATTTCGTGAGCCTGCATCATCCCGCCGTGCAGAGCTTCGCGGGGATGCCGTCGGGCAATATCAGTGTGTATGTACCGGGGATCCGGTCGTTTGCGGAAACGGCCGCGTGCATCGAGCAGCTGGATGCTGTCTTCGCCGTCGATTCAGGCGTCGCGAACCTGAGCGCGATGCTCGGCAAGCTGACCTTCGTGCCGCTCAATCTGGCGAGCGAATGGCGTTGGGGCGTAGAGGGCGATCGCTCGCCGTGGATGGCGAATCTCAAGCCGCTGCGTCAGACGCTGATGGGCGACTGGCGCAGCGTGATCGACGAGGCGATTGCGTTGCTGTCGTAGCGATCCGATCCGATTCGAGTCGTTACGCCCGGGGAATCGCTTACTGACTCAGATAGGTAAACTTCCCGCCCTTGATGATCCCCATCACGCTCGCCCGTTGATCAAGACCGACGTGATCCTTGGCGCTCGTATTCACGACGCCGTTCGGCACCACCAGTTCATGCGCATGTTCGAGTTCCGTGCGCAGCGCTGCGCGAAACTCCGGCGTGCCCGGTTGCGCCGTCTTCAACGCACGCGCGACGGCATCCTGCAAACGCGGATAGACACCCGCCGCATCGCCCGCAAACTGCGTCACCGTGTTGGGCCCATATTGCTTTTCATACGCATCGACGAAAGCGAGCGCGGCCTTCTTCGCGGGATGATCGGCGGGCAGCGTGCGCGCGACGACGACCGGCTGTGTCGGGAACAGCGTACCTTCGACATCCTTGCCGCCGAGCTTGATGAACTCCGGCGTCGCGATGCCGTGCGTCTGATAGATCGCGCCCTTGTAGCCGCGCTCGACGAGCGTACGCTGCGGCAGCACGGTCGGCGTGCCCGCGCCCGCGATCAGCACGGCATCCGGCTTCGCGGCCATCAGCTTCAGAATCTGGCCCGTGACGCTCGCGTCCGTGCGGTTGAAGCGCTCTGTGGCGACCACCTGAATGTGGCGCAGCGCCGCGAACTTCGTGAACTCGTTGAGCCAGCTGTCGCCATAGCTGTCCGCGAAACCGATGAAGCCGACCGTCTTCACGTTGTGGTTCGACATGTAGCGCGTCATCACGTCGGCCATCGCGCTGTCCGTCTGCGCCATCTTGAACGCCCAGATCTTCTTGCCTTCCTGCGGCTCGACCACACTTGCCGAGCCGATCAGCGTAATCATCGGCGTCTGGCTTTCGGCGACGGGATCGAGCGCCGCCAGCGCGGCCGGCGTGATATTCGGCCCGACGATGACGTCGACGTGGTCCTCGTTGATCAGCTTGCGGATGTTGCGCACGGCCGCGCCCGGATCGGAGCCGTCGTCGAGCACGATGTATTGCGCGGGCTGCCCGGCGATCGTCTTCGGCCACATCAGCATCGCGTTCTTGCTCGTGATGCCGATAGCGGCGGCGGGCCCCGTGCTCGACAGGTCGATGCCGACCTTGATGTCCGCGTGCGCGGCGGCGGCGACGAACAGCGCGCCGATCGCGGCGGCGCGCGTCAGATGGCGCAAGGTGGTTTTCAGCTTGTTCTTGTTGTGCGACGACATGCGAAAGATCTCCTGACAGATGACGTTGTAGCTAACGTGGCTGTTGTGCGGCTGTAGTTATAGCGAATCGAAAAGCTCAAAGCTCGTACGTTTCGTGCTCGCCCTTGAGCGCCTGCTCGATCAGCCGGCGGTTCAGGTTCGGCGACAGCAGTTCGACGAGCGTATACACATAGCTGCGCAGATACGCGCCGTGCTTGAGGGCGACGCGCGTCACGTTGCTGCCGAACAGGTGCCCGACGGGCATCGCGCGCAGATGGCGGTCACGTTCGGCGTTGAACGCGATGTCGGCCATGATGCCGACGCCCAGTCCCAGTTCGACGTAGGTCTTGATCACGTCGGCGTCGATTGCTTCGAGCACGATGTCGGGATGCAGGCCGCGCAGCCGGAACGCGTCGTTGATCTTGGTGCGGCCGGCGAACGCGTTGTCGTAGGTGATCAGCGGATATTGGGTCAGATCGTCGAGCGACAGCAGCTTGCGCTCCAGCAGCGGGTGATCGGCGGGCATCACGGCGAGATGATGCCAGGTGAAGCAGGGCAGCGACACCAGTTCCTTATAGGTGGAGATCGCTTCCGTCGCGATCGCCACGTCGGCCTGATCGTGCAGCACCAGTTCGGCGACCTGCGTCGGGCTGCCTTGCAGGATCGACAGATGCACCTTCGGGAAGCGCTTCTTGAACTCGGCGATCGCGGCGGGCAGCGAGTAGCGCGCCTGCGTGTGCGTCGCGGCGATCACGAGATTGCCCTGATCCTGCGCCGCGTAATCTTTACCGACCCGCTTCAGACTTTCCACCTCCTGCAAGATCCGCTCGACTGACGCCAGGATGATCCGCCCCGGCTCCGTCAGCGAGCGCACGCGCTTGCCGTGCCGCGTGAAGATTTCGACGCCCAGCTCGTCTTCCAGCTCGATGATCGCCTTGGAGACGCCAGGCTGGCTTGTATACAGCGCCTTGGCGGCTTCCGTCAGGTTGAAATTCTGGCGGACGGCCTCGCGCACGAAGCGGAACTGATGCAGGTTCATATATAACCTCGCCGCATATCAAAAGAATTTTTTAGTCGTTTGAAATATAAGGCGAGTTTATTACGATTTGTCCAGTTTTTCCAATATGGATATCTGTTTTTGTCATTAGCAAATGAGAGATGCGTCTAAACGGCCTGCCGCCGTCGCGCTCAAAGCTGACTGGCAATGACGAATCCGAGGCGCGGCGTAACCGGAACGCCGTGTCGTGTGAGACGAACACAAACCCTGGGGTCCCCGAATGTACCAATACGATCAGTACGACCAGACCATCGTCGATGAACGCGTCGCGCAGTACGCCGACCAGGTTCGTCGCCGTCTGTCGGGCGAATTGAGCGAAGAAGAGTTCCGTCCGCTGCGCCTGCAAAACGGTCTGTACTACCAGCGGCATGCGTACATGCACCGCATCGCGATTCCGTACGGCAACCTGCGCAGCGACCAGCTTCGCATGCTCGGCACGATCGCGCGCGAACACGACCGCGGCTACGGCCATTTCTCGACGCGTTCGAACATCCAGTACAACTGGATCAAGCTCGAGGAAACGCCGGAAATCCTGCGCAAGCTCGCGTCCGTCCAGATGCACGGCATCCAGACGTCGGGCAACTGCATCCGCAACATCACGGCCGATCAGTTCGCGGGCGTCGCACCCGACGAAATCGTCGATCCGCGTCCGTGGGCGGAAGTTCTGCGCCAGTGGTCGACGTTCCACCCCGAATTCGCGTGGCTGCCGCGCAAGTTCAAGATCGCCGTGTCGGGCACGAAGGAAGACCGTGCAGCCGTGCAGATCCACGATCTGGGCGTCTATCTGAAGAAGAACGCCGAAGGCGAAGTCGTCGCGAGCATTCTGGCGGGCGGCGGTCTCGGCCGTACGCCGATCATCGGCGCGATCATCAAGCAGGACCTGCCCTGGCAGCATCTGCTGACGTACTGCGAAGCCGTACTGCGTGTGTACAACCGCTACGGCCGCCGCGACAACATGTACAAGGCGCGTATCAAGATTCTCGTGAAGGCGCTGTCGCCCGAGAAGTTCGCACAGCAGGTCGAAGAAGAATGGCAACACCTGAAGGACGGTCCGTCGACGCTGACGGAAGCGGAAGTCGCGCGCGTGTCGCAGTACTTCCAGCCGCCCGTGTATGAAAAGCTGCCGGACACGGATACGTCGTTCGAAAAGCATCTGCTCGACAGCAAGGCGTTCGCGCGCTGGGTCGAACGCAATGTGCGTCCGCACCGCGTGTCGGGCTATGCGTCGGTGACGATTTCGCTGAAACCGACGGGCATCGCCCCCGGCGACGCGACGGACAAGCAGATGGAAGCCGTCGCCGATTGGGCCGACGAGTACTCGTTCGGTGAGATCCGCGTGTCGCACGAGCAGAACCTGATTCTCGCGAACGTGAAGAAGCGCGATCTGTACGCGCTGTGGGAAAAGGCCAAGGCGCAAGGTTTCGCGACGGCGAACATTGGTCTCCTGACCGACATCATCGCGTGCCCGGGCGGCGACTTCTGCTCGCTCGCGAATGCGAAGTCGATTCCGATTGCGCAGTCCATCCAGGAGCGTTTCGACAACGCCGACTTCGTGTACGACCTCGGCGACCTGTCGCTGAACATCTCGGGCTGCATGAACTCGTGCGGTCACCATCACGTCGGCAACATCGGCGTGCTGGGCGTCGACAAGGACGGCTCCGAGTGGTACCAGGTGTCGCTCGGCGGCGAGCAGGGCACGGGCGCGGACGGCGCGAAGCTCGGCCGCGTGATCGGCCCGTCGTTCTCGGCGGAAGAAATGCCGGACGTGGTGTCGAAGGTGATCGACACGTTCGTCGAAAACCGCATCGACGGCGAACGCTTCATCGACACGTACAACCGCATCGGCATCGCACCGTTCAAGGAACGCGTGTACGCATCGCGTCAACCGGCTCACGCGTAACGGGAAGGGACAAAACAGATGGCATCGATTATCAAGGACCGCGCAATCGTCAACGACGACTTCACGGTTGTCCGCGCAGCCGAAGACGGCGCGCTGCCCGACGTGAGCGCCTTGCCCGCTGGCAAGATCATTGTTCCGTTCGCGCTGTGGCAAGCGTCGCGCGACGAACTGACGGCCTCGCGTGCCGCAGGTGATATCGGCGTGTGGCTCGAGCCGGACAGCGAACCCGCCGACATCGTCGCGGACTTCGACAAGCTCGCGCTGATCGCAGTCGATTTCCCGGTGTTCCGCGACGGCCGCGGTTACAGCATCGCGCGGCTGTTGCGCGAGCGCTATGGCTACAAGGGCGAAATCCGCGCGATTGGCGACGTGCTGCGCGACCAGTTGCGCTTCTACGAGCGCTGCGGCTTCGACGCGTATGCGCTGCGTGCCGACAAGGACATCAACGACGCGCTGAAGGCGTTCACCGAATTCACGGTGCAATACCAGGGCGCATTCGACGATCCGTCGCCGCTGTTCCGTCGACGCGAAGCCGCCGCTGCCGCACAAAAGGCCGCCGTATGACGGACGCTGTCACTGTGTCGCCGGAGCTTCAGGCGAAGATCGAACGTCTCGACGCGCTGCTCGATTCGATCGGTCAGCGTCACGAGCAGGTGAAGTTCGCGAGCAGCCTCGCGGCGGAAGACATGCTGCTGACCCACGCGATCCTGTCGCGTGGCGTGAAGATCGGCATCTTCTCGCTGAACACGGGCCGTTTGCATGCGGAAACGCTCGGCATGATCGACCGTGTACGCGAGCGCTATGGTTATGAGATCGAGCAGTTTCATCCGCAAGCCGCTGCCGTCGACGAATACGTCGCGCAGCATGGCCTGAATGCGTTCTACGAAAGCATCGATCTTCGCAAGCGCTGCTGCGAAATCCGCAAGGTCGAACCGCTGAATCGCGCGCTGTCGAATGTCAGCGCGTGGGTCACGGGCCAGCGTCGCGAGCAGTCGGTGACGCGTGCGGAACTGCATGAGGAAGAGCAGGATCACGCTCGCAACATCGCGAAGTACAACCCGCTCGCTGACTGGACGGAAGCCGATGTCTGGGCTTACCTGAAGGCCTTCGACGTGCCCGTGAATCCGCTGCATGCGCGCGGTTATCCGAGCATCGGCTGCGAGCCGTGTACGCGCGCGGTGCGCCCCGGCGAAGACAGCCGGGCAGGGCGCTGGTGGTGGGAGTCGCGCGATACGAAGGAATGCGGCTTGCACATCACGACGATCCCTGTTTCGGTGATCGGCCAGAATGCATCGGCCTGACGCTCGAATGGCACAGCAGGCAGCGCAGATTTCGATTGAATCTTTACGTGCCGCACGCATCTGGTGAGAACCCGATCATGCGACACGAACCAAGGAAGGATCCAAACATGAGCACGACGCTCGATTCCCATGTCAACGCACCGCTGTCCGTGACGGCGAACCGGATGGATCACCTCGACTGGCTCGAGGCCGAATCGATTCATATCCTGCGCGAACTCGTTGCCGAATGCAGCAAGCCTGCGCTGCTGTTTTCGGGCGGCAAGGATTCCGTCGTCGTGCTGGCGCTCGCGTTGAAGGCATTCGGCCTCGGCGCGAACCGCAAGACGCAGCTGCCGTTCCCGCTCGTGCACATCGACACGGGTCACAACTACGACGAAGTGATCGACTTCCGCGATCGCCGCGCGCAAGAGATCGGCGCGGAACTCGTGGTCGGTCACGTCGAAGATTCGATCAGGAAGGGCACCGTGCGTCTGCGCCGTGAGACGGATTCGCGCAACGCCGCGCAAGCCGTCACGCTGCTCGAAACGATCGAGCAATACGGCTACACGGCGATGATCGGCGGCGCGCGCCGCGACGAAGAAAAGGCGCGTGCGAAAGAGCGCATCTTCTCGTTCCGCGACGAGTTCGGTCAGTGGGATCCGAAGGCGCAGCGCCCGGAACTGTGGAGCCTGTATAACGCGCGGCTTCATCAGGGCGAGCACCTGCGTGTGTTCCCGATCTCGAACTGGACGGAACTCGACGTGTGGCAGTACATCGCTCGCGAGAACCTCGAACTGCCGTCCATCTACTACGCGCACAAGCGTGAAATCGTGCGCCGCAACGGCCTGCTCGTGCCGGTGACACCGCTCACGCCGATCCGCGAAGGCGAGTCGAGCGAAGAAGCGCTGGTGCGCTTCCGCACGGTCGGCGACATCAGCTGCACGTGCCCCGTCGAAAGCGATGCGGACGATGTGGAAAAGATCATCGCCGAAACGGCCGTGACGGAAATCACGGAACGCGGCGCGACGCGGATGGACGACCAGACGTCGGAAGCGGCGATGGAACAGCGCAAGAAGCAAGGTTATTTCTAAGAGCACGCAGAGGAAGAGTGAATATGAGCACCACGCATCAACCTGAAGACCTCGGCGTGCTTCGTTTCATCACGGCAGGCAGCGTCGACGACGGCAAGAGCACGCTGATCGGCCGCCTGCTGTACGACAGCAAGGCTGTGCTGTCGGATCAGCTGTCCGCGCTGTCGCGCGCGAAGAACAAGCGCACGGTCGGCGACGAAATCGACCTGTCGCTGCTGACGGACGGCCTCGAAGCCGAGCGCGAGCAGGGCATCACGATCGACGTCGCGTACCGCTACTTCGCCACCGCGAAGCGCAAGTTCATCATCGCCGACACGCCGGGCCACGAGCAGTACACGCGCAACATGGTGACGGGCGCATCGACGGCGCACGCGGCCATCATTCTCGTCGACGCGACGCGCGTCACGTTCGAGAACAACGAAACGCAACTGCTGCCGCAAACCAAGCGTCACAGCGCGATCGTCAAGCTGCTCGGCTTGCAGCACGTGATCGTCGCGATCAACAAGATGGACCTCGTCGAGTACAGCGAAGCGCGCTTCAACGAGATTCGCGATGCGTACGTCGCGCTCGCGCGCCAGCTCGGTCTGAACGACGTGCGCTTCGTGCCGGTGTCGGCGCTGAAGGGCGACAACATCGTGACGGCGAGCGAGCGCATGCCGTGGTACGCAGGCGAGCCGCTGCTCGACGTGCTCGAAGCGCTGCCCGTCGATTCGGCTTCGCATGAAGCGCTGCGTTTTCCGGTGCAATGGGTGGCGCGCCAGGACGGCAGCCAGGCCGACGATTTCCGCGGCTACATGGGCCGTGTCGAGTCCGGCGAAGTGAAGCTCGGCGATTCGATCGTCGTGCTGCCGGCGAACCGCGCGGCGACCGTCGCTGAAATCATCGCGCCCGTGCCGGGCGGCACGGCGCAGGTGGACCGCGCGTTCGCGGGCCAGACGGTGACGATCCGTCTCACGGAAGACGTCGACGTGTCGCGCGGCGATACGTTCGTGCACGCATCGGCGCCTGTGCAGCCGGCGAAGAAGCTCGAAGCGGACCTGTGCTGGTTCGACGAGTCGCCGCTGTCGACGGCTCGCAAGTATCTGCTGAAGCAGACCACGAACACGGTGTTCGCGCGTGTCGGCGGCATCCAGCAGGTGCTCGACGTGCATACGCTGTCGCATGCGACGGACCGCCACGAACTGAAGATGAACGATATCGGCCGCGTGTCGCTGACGCTGCAAAAGCCGATCGTCGCCGACGAGTACGATGCGCATCCGGGCACGGGCGCGTTCGTGCTGATCGACGAAGCGACGCATCACACGGTCGCGGCCGGCATGATTCGTTCGGTTTCCGCCTGAAGTCACGAAGCGGAACGGAGCCAGGCAAATGGGTAAGGTGTATCTGATTGGCGCGGGGCCGGGTGCGGCGGACCTGATCACGGTTCGCGGCGCGCGGCTGCTGGAGCGCGCCGATGTCGTGCTGCACGATGCGCTCGTCGAGCCGGCTATGCTCGACTACGCGCCGCACGCGCGCAAGATCGCGGTGGGCAAGCGCTGCGGCAAGCGCTCGACGGCGCAGCACTTTATCAACAAGCAGATCGTCGATGCCGCGAAAGAGCACGGCCTGGTCGTGCGTCTGAAGGGCGGCGATCCGATGCTGTTCGGTCGCGCCGACGAGGAAATGCGCGCGCTCGAAGCGGCGGGCATCGAGTATGAAGTCGTGCCGGGCATCACGGCGGCGCTGGCGAGCGCGGCGTCGCTGCGTCGTTCGCTGACGCTGCGTGGCGTATCGCGCAGCGTGGCGCTTGCGACGCACAGCCGCGCGCCCGATTCCGCCGAGATTCGCGAGCAGGTGAATGCCGATTCCCTGGTGTTCTACATGGGCCGCGACAGCGCGCCCGAGATCGCGCAGCAACTGATCGACGCGGGCCGCGCCGGCTCGACGCCGGTGGCAATCGTGGAAGCATGCTCGACGCCGCGCGAGCGGATGCTGACGCTGACGCTCGACGGCCTTGCTGCCGGCGATGCGCAGTTGTGGCTCGACGCGTCGCAGCCTTCGCTGCTGATGATCGGCGATGCGTTCGCCGAGCGCGTGTCGAGCGGGCAGTCGGACGCCGATGCTGAACACGACGAGGCGGCGTTGCGCGTCGCTTGAGTCTTTGCGTTCTCTTTCCGATCGGCCGCATTCGCGTGAGTGAATGCGGCCGATTGCTTTCCGGGTGGCATGCGCGTTGCAACGAGCGATAAGATTTCCTTTCGCCAGGCATTCAACGCACATCACATGACCCATTCTCCGATTCGCCGTTCCCTGCTGATTGCACTTGCTGCCGCGCCTGTTGTTGGCGTGCGCGCGCAGCCTGCGTCGTCCGTCGCACTCAATCTGGCCGCGCATGAGCGGTTTGCGCAGCTCGAAGCATCGAGCGGCGGGCGGCTTGGCGTGGCGGCCATGAGGACGTCGGATGGCGCGTACGTGAGCTATCGCGAGTCGGAGCGGTTTCCGCTGTGCAGCACGTTCAAGCTGATGGCGGTTGCATTGATCCTGAAGCGCAGCATGGCCGAAAAAGGCTTGCTCGAAGAGCGCGTGCGCTACGGCGACGCGGATCTCGTCGCCAATTCGCCCGTGACGAAAGGGGGCGCGGGCGAGGGCATGACGATCGGCGAGTTGTGTGCCGCGGCGCTTCAGCATAGCGACAACACGGCGGCCAATCTGTTGCTGACGGCGCTTGGCGGGCCCGAGGTGTTGAACGAGTTCGCGCGTTCGATCGGCGATACGTGGTTCGATCTCGCGCGTCGTGAGCCGGAACTGAATGCATCGGTGCCCGGCGACATGCGCGATACGACGGCGCCGCGCGCGATGATGCAGGACGTGCAGAAGCTGCTGTTATCGGATGATGTGCTGGAGACGCCGCAGCGCGAGAAGTTGAAGGCTTGGATGCTGGGCAATACCACGGGCGCTAGCCGGATTCGCGCTGCTGTACGTTCGACGGGGTGGGCTGTTGCCGACAAGACGGGCAGTGGTGACTATGGCACCGCGAATGATGTGGCCGTGGTGTATGGGCCAAGTGTGGCCTACGCCCTGGCCATCTACTTCACTGGCGTGACGCCTAAAGAAACGCCGCCGCAAGATGCTATCGTCGATGAGGCTGCGCGGATTGTGTTCGATGTGCTTCGGTGAGCGGGCATGGGCCGCTCTTTTTTTCGCTGGCGTCCGCGGTTTCGTATCGGTTTGCTAGCGTTGCCCCTGTGCGGGGCGGCACCTACTTTTCTTTGCAGCGGCAAAGAAAAGTAGGCAAAAGAAAGCCGCTTCAAACCTCCGGTGCCCGCCAGGATAACGCCACAACACATGTTCTTTGAGCTGTCGCGCAGCGACGCGAACACTCCGTAGAAAGCCCGCAGTCAGGCGCGCGCAGCGCGAAATATGACATCCACCTGGGGCACATTCGGTCAGCTTGTTCTCGTGTCTTTGCTATCGGTTTGATTGCGGCGGTATGTGCTCCAGACTGTGTGGGGCGCGCGCCGTGCGCGGTTGACTGCGGGCTTTCTACGGAGTGCGGGGGTCGCTGCGCGACAGCTCAGAGAACCTGTGCCGTAGCGTTATTCTGGCCGGCACCGGAGGTACAAAAGCGGCTTTCTTTTGCCTACTTTTCTTTGCCGCTGCAAAGAAAAGTAGGTGCCGCCCCGCACAGGGGCAACGCTAGCAGACCGATACGAATTCGCGGATGCCAGCGAAAAACAACCAAAAGCAAAAAACAAAAAATCAAACAGCTTGCCGCAGGCAATACCCAGCAATCGCCTCGATGACATCGGCATCCTCACCGACGGCGGTGGAACAGCGAATCTCGACAGAGGGATGCGCCGCCCGGCACTGATCAAGGATCAAAGGCAGGTCTCGCCGAATATGCCCACCTTGCCCGAAGAAAACAGGCACGACGGTAACAACAGAAGCCCCATCGGCGACTTGCTGGGCAACAGCAGCAGGCAGATCAGGCGTCATGAGTTCGAGAAACGCCAAAGAAACGGGGCCCGCGGACACCCCGCGCAAATCCTTCAACCGCGCGGACAACCGTTGAAAAGGCTCAGCCCATCGAGCATCTCGAGCGCCGTGCGCAAACAGCACAATCCCATGAGATCCCATAACGAGCCGCCTCGCAGAGCAGAGAAAGCAGAGAAAGCAGACAAAAAAACCTAATGCCGATCAACCCACTTCAGCCCGACCAACCCAAGCACCAGATAAACCAGCGCGGGCGTCGCAGCCGTCAACGGCGCAGGCCAGGTATTCAGATTCCCGATATGCGAGAACAGCGTATTGAACAGCTGAAAGCTCATCCCCAGCATGATCCCGCCGAACACCTTCACGCCGACCACGCCCGCACGCGTATGCAGATACGCAAACGGCAGCGACAGCACCAGCATCACGAACACAGCAAACGGATACAGCAGCTTGCGCCACAGCGCGATCTCGTAGCGTTGCGTGTCCTGATGATTCTCGGTCAAGTGCTGGATATAGCGGAACAGGTTGAACATCGACATCCGTTCCGGCGCGACCAGCAGCACCGACAGAATCTGCGGCGTCAGTTCCGAGCGCAGCGAATACTCGGGCAACGTCACCTGCTTCGCGCGATACACCGGGTTTAACGCATCCGCGGGCTTGCCGGCGTCAGGCGCGACATCGATCAGCTGCGTGTCCGTGACGTCCGTCAACAGCCAGTGGCCGGGCGGCTGAAATTTGCCCGTCTTCGCGATCCGCACGTTCGACAGCCGGAACTTCGAATCAAATTCGTAGATCCGCACGTTCGAAATCGTCGCGTCGGGCTGCAACTGTCCGACGTTGACGAAGCGCGTCACCTGCTCGCCGTCGGCGCGCGCCGTCAGCGTGTCCTTCACCCAGACGCCCGACTCGAAGTTGCTCGACACCGACGAACCGAGCGCTTCGAGACGCACGCGCTCCGACAACTGGTCCGTGTACGGCCCGACCACTTCGCCGATCAGGTATGTGAGGAACACGAGCGGAATGCCGATCTTCAGCAGCGAACGCAGCGCGCGGTTCGTCGCGAGACCGGACACGCGGAAGATCGTGTACTCGGAATTCGCCGCCATCTGCGCGAACACGTAGATCGCGCTGATCAGCGCGGCCACGGGGATGATTTCGTAGAAGCGCGACGGCGTTTGCAGCGCGACGCGCAGCACTGCGTACTGGAACTTGTAGTTGCCGTGGCCGACCGAGTTCAGTTCGTTGATCAGGTCGAAGAAGAAGAAGAGACCCGAAAACGCGAACAGAATGAAGATGAACGTGAGGTAGATCTGACGCGCGAAATACCTTTCATAGATGCGCATCGGTTACGCCCCCTGCGTCGAGCGGCCAGCCGAGCGGCTGAACATGGCTCGTGTGAAGAGCGGCCGGTTGCGCACGCGCAGCCAGAATATGAACACGACGATCAGCGCAACGAGGATGTGCAGCCCGACGAGCCCCACGCCGAACGACATCTTGCCCTGCTCGATCCACGACTGCACGACGTTCAGCAGGTTCGAATACGTCAGATAGATCAGCACGGCCATCACGAGGTTGATCGTGCGGCTGCGGCGCGGATTCTGATGCGCGAGGGGAATGGCGAGCAGCATCAGGTTGATCGCGATCAGCGGCAAGCCCGCGCGCCACGCGAATTCGGCGAGATTCTGGCGGGTCGGGTCGCGGAACAGGTCGAGCGTCGGCGTGCCTGTCGTGGTCGGCGTGTTGACTACGGGCTGGCTCTGGATCTTCACGCCGTAGCGCTCGAACTCCATGATGCGAAAGTCGGGGTGGCCCGGTTCGCCGTCGTAGCGCCGGCCGTTTTCGAGCACGACGAAGCGGTCGCCGTTCTTGTGCGTTTCCGTGTGGCCGTTCTTCGACACGACCACGTTCACCTTGCCGTTCTCCGTGCTCGTGACGAACACGTTTTCGACGTGACCCTGATCGGGCGACATCTTCTCGATGAAGAACACGCGATGGCTCGTAGCCGATTCGCGGAACTGGCCGGGCGCGAGCAGCGAGACCTCGTCGCGCTGCTGGAAGCGCGCGCGGATCAGCTTGCTCTGCTGGTTGGACCACGGCCAGCCGACGAACACGAAGAATGCAATCAGGATGATGATGGGCGTCGCGAACAGACCGATCGGCTTGATGAAGCGCGCGAGGCTCACGCCCGAGGCGAGCCACACGACCATTTCGGAATCCTTGTACCAGCGCGTGAGCACGAACAGGATCGACACGAACAATGTGGCGACCAGCATGATCGCGAGATAGCCGATGACGGTCAGGCCGATCAGCACGAGCACGTCGCGCGGGTCGATTTCACCGGACGCCGCGAAGCCGACGATGCGGATCATCATCGTCGTCAGAACCAGCGTGAGCAGGACCATGAACACGGCACCAGCCGTATACGCCAGTTCGCGCTGGAGAGAGCGTTCAAAAATCATGGTTGATGATGAGAGGGCGCGCTCCGGTAGACGGCGGGGTTCAGCCCCATCACGCCTCGGTGCAGCCGCCGCGGGAAAAATAGCGGATAATTGCGGCTTTCATCCTAAGCCCAGATTTTATCCGAGGACAAGCGCGATGGACTTTAGCATAAAAGCCTGTGATTGGAGCAAAGGCTCGACCAACGGGTTCCTTACCGGAAAATCGGATTGCATCGTGATCGGCGTCTTCGAGTCGCAGACGCTGTCGGGCGCAGCGCTGGAAATCGACGCCGCGACCAAGGGCCTGCTGACCCGCATCGTCAAGGCGGGCGACATGGACGGCAAGATCGGCAGCACGGTGTTCCTGCATGAAGTGCAGGGCATCGGCGCGTCGCGCGTGCTGCTCGTCGGCCTCGGCAAGCAGGATGCGTTCACGCAGAAGGTCTACGGCGACGCCGTACGCACCGCGTGGCGCGCGATCCTCGGCACGAAGGTCGCTCAGGTCACGTTTACGCTGGCGCAGGCGCCCGTCAAGGAGCGCTCGTCGGACTGGGCAGTGCGCGCCGCGATCCTCGCGCTGCGCGAGCTGACGTACAGGTTCACGCAGATGAAGAGCAAGCCCGACACGAGCACGCGCGCGCTGAAGCGCATCGTGTTCAGCGTCGACGCGGCGGACGAGAAGCTCGCGAAGGTCGCCGCCAAGCAGGGCGTCGCGCTCGCGAACGGCATGGACCTGACGAAGGATCTCGGCAACCTGCCGGGCAACGTCTGCACGCCGACCTATCTGGGCAACACCGCCAAGAAGCTCGCGAAGGACTGGAAGCTGAAGGTCGAGGTGCTCGGCCAGAAGCAGATCGAAGCGCTGAAGATGGGCTCGTTCCTCGCGGTCACACAGGGTTCCGTCGAGCCGCCGCAGTTCATCGTTCTGCAATATCAGGGCGGCGGCGCGAAGGCTGCGCCCGTCGTGCTGGTCGGCAAGGGCATCACGTTCGACACGGGCGGCATTTCGCTGAAACCCGGCGACAGCATGGACGAGATGAAGTACGACATGTGCGGCGCGGGCTCAGTGCTCGGCACGCTGCGCGCGGTCGCCGAAATGGGCCTGAAGCTGAACGTGGTCGGCATCATTCCGACCTGCGAGAACATGCCCGCCGGCAACGCGACCAAGCCGGGCGACATCGTCACCAGCATGAAGGGCCTGACGATCGAAGTGCTGAACACGGACGCGGAAGGGCGCCTCATCCTGTGCGACGCGCTGACGTACGCCGAGCGCTTCAAGCCGGCTGCAGTGATCGACATCGCGACGCTGACGGGCGCCTGCATCATCGCGCTCGGTCATCACAACAGCGGCCTGTTCTCGAAGGACGACGCGCTCGCGGGCGAACTGCTCGACGCCTCGAAGGAAGCGTCTGACCCGGCATGGCGTCTGCCCCTCGACGACGAGTATCAGGATCAGCTCAAGTCGAATTTCGCGGACATCGCGAACATCGGCGGACGTCCGGCGGGCAGCGTGACGGCGGCGTGCTTCCTGTCGCGTTTCACGGAAGCGTATCCGTGGGCGCACCTCGACATCGCGGGCACCGCGTGGAAGAGCGGTGCGGCTAAGGGCGCGACGGGTCGTCCCGTGCCGCTGCTCGCGCAGTTCCTGATCGATCGCGCTGCACAATGACGTATAGCAGTTGGATCACGCGCAACGCAGTGAAGCAGGATCGCCGATGACCCGAATCGACTTTCATTCGAACGTCGGCGATTCGCTGCTGTACGCGTGCCGTCTCGTGCGCAAGGCGTATCAGGCCGGCCAGCCGCTCATCGTGCTGGCCGAGCCGCCCCGTCTGCGCGCGTTCGACGAGCAGTTGTGGACCTTCTCCGCACTCGATTTCATCCCGCACTGCCTCGCGGCGAGCCCGATCGCGGCGCAAACGCCCGTCGTGCTGACGTCGTCGCTCGACGACGTGCCGCATCATCAGATACTGTTAAATCTGGGCGCGACCGTGCCGGCGCAGTTCGCGCGCTTTGAGCGTCTGCTGGAAATCGTCGGCAACGCACCCGACGAACTGGCTGCGGGGCGCGACCGCTATCGCTTCTATCGCGATCGCGGCTATGCTTTGAACAACTACAAGCAGGACGCCTGACCGGTTTCTGTCCGCTCGATGCGCGGTCTTGTCCCGCGGTCGCGTGCGATAGGCGCAGAATTGGCGCGTCCGATCTAAAAAGGGAGTGTTTTCGTGTCCCATTCTTCCGACTCTTCCGATCAAGACATCCCCCTTCTGACCGACGTGATGGAGACGGGTCACGACCCGCATGCGAAGAGCAGGCGCGGCAAGCGTGGCGGTTCGCATGAGCATGACGGTTCGCATGCACGCAAGCATCGGTCGGCGCATGGGGGCGAGCATGAAGTGGAACATGCCTCGGAACATGAAGCACGTCACGACGAGCACGAGGCCGCACCACAGCCATCGGCGCAAGCCGAACCGGCAGCGCCTCACGCCGACGATGACGACGTGCCGCTGCTCGATTCCATCTACGAATCGCCGGACGATCTGAGCCAGCACGCGCTTCAGCCTGAGGAATCCGCCGCGCAGCACGCGCCCGAAGCGTCGCATGCACCCGCACGCGAACCCGCGCAATTCGTGCCGGGTGAAGCGGAGTTCACCTCGGGCTCGACGGCAGAGCGCTATGTCGCGCCGCCCGATCTGAGTTCGACTTCGACGCAGCCGGAGCACGCGGGCGCGCCCGCCGTCAATTCCGACTACGATGCCGACGTCCTGGCCGAGCGTCTGCGCGGCCGTTTTGCGACGTATCTGAAAGGGGATGGGCGGAATCTGATCGAGGCGCGCTGCCGCGACGCGTTCCAGGATCACACGACCTGGCTCGTCAATCAGATCACCCGGGAAGTGGCGCTCGCGCTGGAAACGGAGATGCTCAGCTGGGTGCGCGAGGCGATCCGCGAAGAACTCGGCAACTCGACGACAAAGAAGTAGGCCGGGCGTCGCGGGAGATTATTTGAGCGTGAGGATCCAGCTTGCCAGCGAGGTGGCTTCGTCGGGTGTGAGCTGGGTGTTCGCGGGCATCGGTACGGTGCCCCAGACGCCCGCGCTGCCATCGAGGATCTTGCGCGTGAGGTAGTGGACGGCGTCGCTGCGGGACGCGTATTTCGCGGCGACATCGTGCAGCGACGGTCCCATGAATTGCCGCGTCACCGAATGGCAGCTCATGCAGTTCTGTTTCTGTGCGAGCGCAAGCCCTTGAGCCGGTTCCGCGCTCGCTGCGCCGGTGAATGCCAAAGTGCCTGCCAGCAGGAATGCCGCATACGACTTCGATTTCATTATGGTCTCCGCCGGTGACTGTGCCCGGCTCGTGGTGGACGCATTATAAGAGCAAAGGGGCACACGGCGATCCGTGTGCCCCTTTGTCGATCGAAGCGTTGCCTGCAGCATGACGATGCTGCGCCGCGTCAGTCGCGGCGCGCACCGAACGCAGCAGGATCAACCCGTGACGGCGCCCTTGTTGGCCGGTTTCGCGAGCGCCGCGAACTTGGCCAGCACGCCCCGCGTGTAGCGCGGCGCAGGTTGCTTCCACGCGCCGCGTCGGCGCTGCAGTTCGCCGTCGTCGACGTTCAGTTGCAAGAGCAGCTTGTGCGCGTCGATGGTGATCGAGTCGCCTTCCTGAACGAGCGCGATCGTGCCGCCGACGAACGCTTCCGGCGCAACGTGTCCCACGACCATGCCCCACGTGCCGCCCGAGAAGCGGCCATCGGTGATGAGGCCGACGGATTCCCCCAATCCCTTGCCGATGATCGCCGACGTCGGCGCGAGCATTTCCGGCATCCCCGGACCGCCTTGCGGGCCGAGATAGCGCAACACGACGACGTCGCCCGCCTTGATCTTGTCGGCGAGAATCGCTTCCATCGCGCTTTGTTCGTCGTCGAACACGCGCGCCGGGCCGGTGATGACCGGGTTCTTCAGGCCGGTGATCTTCGCGACCGCGCCGTCTTCCGCGAGGTTGCCCTTGAGGATCGCGAGATGGCCTTCGCTGTAGAGCGCCTTGTCGATCGGATAGATGACCTTCTGGTCCGCGCGCGGTTTGCTGGGCACGTCCTTCAGTTCCTCGGCGATCGTCTTGCCCGTGATCGTCATGCAGTCGCCATGCAGCATGCCCGCGTCGAGCAGCAGCTTGAGCACCTGCGGGATGCCGCCTGCCTTGTGCAAATCGGTCGCAACGTACTTGCCCGAGGGCTTCAGATCGCAGATGACGGGCACTTTCTTGCGCATGCGCTCGAAGTCCTCGATCGTCCATGCGACTTCCGCCGCATGCGCGATCGCCAGATAGTGGAGCACGGCATTCGTCGAGCCGCCCGTCGCCATGATCAGCGCGACGGCGTTTTCGATCGACTTCTTCGTGATGATGTCGCGCGGCTTGAGATCTATCTTGACAGCCTCGACCAGCACGCGCGCAGACTCGGCGGCCGAATCCACTTTCTCCTGGTCGGGGTTCGCCATCGTCGACGAATACATCAGCGACATGCCGAGCGCCTCGAACGAAGAACTCATCGTGTTGGCCGTGTACATGCCGCCGCACGAGCCCGTGGTCGGGCAGGCGTTCTGTTCGACACCTTCGAAGTCTTCCTGCGACATGCGGCCCGCTGTGAATTCGCCCACCGCTTCGAACGACGACACGATGGTCAGGTCGATGCCTTTCCAGTTGCCCGGCCTGATCGTCCCTCCATAAATGTAGATGCCGGGGACATTCATGCGCGCGAGGCCGATCATGCCGCCCGGCATGTTCTTGTCGCAGCCGCCGATCACGACGACGCCGTCCATCCACTGGCCCTGCACGCAGGTCTCGATACAGTCGGCGATCACTTCGCGCGACACGAGCGAGTACTTCATGCCTTCCGTGCCCATTGACATGCCGTCCGAAATGGTCGGCGTACCGAAGGTCTGCGGATTCGCGTCGCTGCGCTTGACGGCTTCGACGGCGGCGTCGGCGAGGCGTTGCAGGCCCGCGTTGCACGGCGTGATGGTCGAGTGGCCGTTGGCGATGCCGATCATAGGCTTGTCGAAGTCTGCCTTCTGATAGCCGAGCGCGTAATACATCGAGCGGTTCGGCGAACGCGCGACGCCTTGCGTGATGTTCTTCGAACGACGGTTGTACGGCATGGGGAGCTCCATCAGTTGTTTTGGTATGCGCCGCCTTGCTCGTGGCTTCCGGCGCAGTTCTTTAGTCTAGGTCGGGCGGCGCGTGGGACAAGAATGGAGTTTGTGCAAACGAATGTCCAATATATTATTCATGGCCTATTAGGTCGTAAAATGTATCAATGAGTCTGCCTTCGATACCCGATCTGCGCCAGCTGCGCTACTTCGTGACCGTCGCCGAAGAGAAGCACTTCGGACGCGCGGCGGCGCGGCTGTCGATGACGCAGCCGCCGCTGTCGCAGGCCATTCGCGCGCTCGAAGACACGCTCGGCGTCGAACTGTTCGCGCGCACGAAGCGCTCGGTCGAGCTGACGCCCGTCGGCGCAGACCTGCTGCCGGAGGTTCGCAGATTGCTCGCGAGCGCGGAAGGGCTGCGGCCGCTGGCGCAGAGTCTCGCGCGGGGCGAGGCGGGCGTGCTGTCGCTGGCATTCGTGTCGACGGCTGATTACGGTCTCTTGCCGCCGCTGTTGCGCGAGTTCGGCACGCGGCATGCGCGCGTGCGGCTCGAACTGCTCGAAGCGACGAGCGACGTGCAGATCGACGAACTGGTGGCGGGGCGCATCGACGCGGGCCTCGTGATCGGACCGCCGCCGCCGCGTTACGCATCGCAGCTGTCGTGGCTGCCGCTCGCGCGCGAGCCGCTGGTGATTGCGATGTCGACGGAAATGGCGGCGCGGATCGAAAGCCGCGAGCAGGCTGCCGCCGAATGGCGCGATGAGCCCTTGAGCCTCGCGCAAGCGGGCGATGCACCGCTGGTCGTTTTTCCAAGGCGTCTGGCGCCAGGCTTTTATGACATCATTATGGATTGCTACGGCGCAGCGGGACTCACGCCGCGCATCGGCCAGGAAGCGATCCAGATGCAGACGATCGTAAGCCTCGTGTCGGCGGGCATGGGCGTCGCACTCGTGCCGCAATCGCTGCGTAACCTGCGGCGCACGGGCGTGGTGTATCGTCCGTTGCGCGAGGCGGTGCCTGCTGTCGTCACGGGGCTCGTGTGGCGCACGGCTGAGGTGAGTCCCGTGCTGGCCGGTTTCATCGACATCGTGCGCGCGCACGCCGATATGCTTGCCGGCTAGCGAACGCTTTGCCGTTACGCGCGTCCAATGCGCTTGAGCTTCAGAATCCCCGAACCCCTATAACGATACGATGCACATCCACCCGAATTTCGATCCCGTCGCCATCCATCTGGGGCCGCTCGCCGTCCGCTGGTACGGCCTGATGTATCTGGTCGCCTTCGTCATGGCGATCGTCGTGGGCCGACTGCGGCTGCGTCTGCCGCATGTCGCCGCGCAAGGCTGGACCCCGAAGGACATCGACGACATGCTGTTCTACGGCGTGCTCGGCACGATCCTCGGCGGTCGTCTTGGCTACGTGCTGTTCTACAAGGCGAGCTGGTACTTCGCGCATCCTCTCGATGTCTTCAAGGTCTGGGAAGGCGGCATGTCGTTCCACGGCGGCTTTCTCGGCGTGACGCTCGCGATGATCCTGTTCGCGTGGCAGCGCAAGCGTACGTGGCTGCAGGTGACGGACTTCGTCGCGCCGATGGTGCCGACGGGTCTCGCGGCGGGGCGGCTTGGGAACTTCATCAATGGCGAGTTGTGGGGGCGCGTGACGTCGCCCGATGCGCCTTGGGCGATGCTGTTCCCGGGTGCCGCGAACGAAGACGCGGGTTGGCTTGCTGCGCATCCGGCGCAGGCTGCGCAATGGCATCTCGCCGATGTGTTCGCGCAATATCACATGCTGCCGCGGCATCCGTCGCAGTTGTATGAGATTGCTCTCGAAGGTGTCGTGCTGTTTCTCGTGCTTTGGTTCTTTTCGCGGAAGCCGCGGCCTGTTGGGGCTGCTTCTGCTGTGTTTCTCATTGGCTACGGCCTGGCGCGGTTTACCGTCGAGTTTGCTCGCGAGCCGGATGATTTTCTTGGGCTGCTCGCGCTTGGGTTGTCCATGGGGCAGTGGTTGTCGTTGCCTATGATCATCGCTGGTGTTGTTATGTTGTTGTGGGCTTATCGGCGGAATGGGCGTGAGGCGGCTCGTACTGTGGGCGCGAGTTAATCCGCTTTTTTTTGTCTGCGACGCTAGTCGCTATTCTGGTTTTTGCTTTTCGCTTTTCTTCTTCGCTGGCATCCGCGGTTTCGTAGCGGTTTGCTAGCGTTGCCCCTGTGCGGGGCGGCACCTACTTTTCTTTGCAGCGGCAAAGAAAAGTAGGCAAAAGAAAGCCGCTCACACCGCCAATTCTTGTGTTTGCCCAGGGGCTCTCAACGTCCCCGTCCTTCGTGCGGCAACACACTTTTTCGTGCCCGTTGCCAGCGTGCTAACTGCACGCATCACCCGCTTCGCACGCCCGCGCCACTTACCGCGTTACCAGGCAGTCCACGGCCGCCCAGGTGGCAAACTGTGTGCAGGCGGTCGCGCCGCAAGTGCACCACTCCGGACTGAAAAGCGGGATCGGTGTCGTAGAAGCGCCAACGCATCAGGCGCGGCAACCTACACACAGTTTGCCACCTGGGCGGCGCGGACGAGTCGCTGCCACTGGCTGCGCAACGGGTGATTGAAGTGGGTGATGCGCCTGTTCAAGGCGCTGGCAACACGCGTGGAAAGATGCGATGCCGTGTGGAGTACGGGACCCTTCGGGGGCCCGCAGGCAAACACCAGAATTAGCGGTGTGAGCGGCTTTCTTTTGCCTACTTTTCTTTGCCGCTGCAAAGAAAAGTAGGTGCCGCCCCGCACAGGGGCGACGCTAGCAAACCGCTACGAAACCGCGGATGCCAGCGCAGCAAAAAGCAAAAAGCAAAAAGCAAAAAGCAAAAAACCAGAATGGCGACTGCGTCGCAGACAAAAAAATCACTTCATCTGCACAGACCCAGAAACGTTAACGGTCACAGTAGAAGTGCCACCTTCAACAGGCACAGGCGCAGCCGCCTTGGCACTAACATCCGACCGCATGCTCATCATCATCACAGGCCGCGGCGAAACGCCGCCACTATGCCCGACATTCACTTCGCGGATCGTATATCCGCTGTACCCAAAAGCCTGTGAAGAAGCACTAGCCTGCTGCTTGAAGGAAGCAATCGCCTGCCCCGTCAGCTTCTGTTCGGCGGCACGCTGAGCTTCCGGCGACAGCGAAAACTGCACATTCCCAACCTGCATGATCGACGACAGTTGTCCCGCGAGCTTCGACGCCGCCGCGAAGTCATGCGACTCCAGCACGATCTCCGTGCGGCCGCGCCATGCGGAGATGCGTCCATCACGATCCGTCGACGGATAGATCGAGAACGAACCCGTGCGCGCCGTCACGCCGCTGACACCCTTGGCCTTTTGCAGCGCCTGGTCGGCATGCTGGTTCAACGTGCCCGTCAACGACGACGGATCGTTCGCTTCCTGCTCGTAGAACAGCGTGATATCGACGACATCCTGCGGTACCTCGGCGCTCGCCTGCGCGTTCAGCGACAGCACGCCAGCCGGTTGATACTGCTGCACAACGGTTTGCGCATTGGCCGCGGTGGACATGAACGCGAGAGCGAGCGGCGCCGCGAGCGCCCACACGAGCGCGGATTTCTTCATCATTGTTCGACTCCTTCGTTGAGCAGGTTGTGCATGCATGCATCATCGGCGCACGCGTGGCCGCATCCAATTGAGCGGCGCGCGTGGCATGACGCTTGCGAGGCGGTTAGGCGCCTGAAAGGGTCGTCTGGTTCCCCGAGTTTCTCTTCGAATGTCGTTTCAAACGAATCGGCACGCACACGCGCGACGCGATGCCGCATGAACGTATGCGTTCTTCAGGTGCTCAGGCCGCGCGCTTCGCAAGCTGCTTCGTGATGAAAGCCCACTCGGCTTCCGTGACGGGCGTGATCGACAGACGGTTGCCCTTCGCGAGCACACGCATGTCGGCGAGTTCGGGATGCTCGCGCAACTCGGCCAGCGGAATCAGCTTGATCTTCTTCTTGAACACGACGTCGACGAGCGTCCAGCGCGGCGTCTCCTGCGACGACTTCTCATCGTAGTACGGGCTCTTCGAATCGAACTGCGTCGGGTCGGGGTAGGGCGTCGACGATACCTCGGCGATGCCCGCAATGCCTGGCTCCGGGCAACTGGAGTGATAGAACAGCACGCCGTCGCCGATCTTCATGATGTCGCGCATGAAGTTGCGCGCCTGATAGTTGCGCACGCCTGTCCATGGCAGCGTGTGCTGCGGCGCTTTCGCGAGGTCGTCGATGCTTGCTTCGTCCGGTTCGGACTTCATCAGCCAGTAGCGCATGAGTCGGATTGAGCGTGAATGAACTTGAAGGGGAGAAGTGTTCGTCGAACGCACAAAGAAAAACGGCATCGGACAAAGTCCGATGCCGTTCGTATGGGTCCCCGCCTTAGCCGCTAGGCCGGCATCCTGAACCTGAGGTTCAGAATTGGTCGCAGTTAGCAGCACTTCGGGTACATCAGACTGAGTGACGCGCACGCCCGTGCTACAAATTTCCGCAACCGTGCATATAGCATTGGTTCAAGGAATATATGACCTTGGCGAACCAGGCAGGGAAGCTTAAAAACGTTTGCTCTACAACATGGGCCTGATCGAACAACAATCAAGCCCATCGAATTCTTTTTACTGCACGCTGTACTGTTGAATCACAGTGCCCAGCTGCTCGTTCATTTGATGCATTGTACGCCGGATTTCTTCGGCGGGAAATGATTCTCCGTGTCGCACGCTGGCTTGCAGCCTAAGCAGTTCCGATGCCAGCGACAAGGCCGCCATCACCGCGATACGGTCCTGGCCGCGCACGTTGCTGTTCGAGCGGATCCGGTTCATCTCGGCGTCGACACGCGCCACCGCTTCGAGCAGCGCCGCTTCCGTTTCCGGCGAGCAGGCGAGACGATAGGGCTGGCCAAGGATCGACACTTCGATCTGCTTCGTGGTCATACGTTTTCTCCGTGGCGGGTCGCGTCGTTGTTCGCGTCGTGATTGGCCTGCGCCTGCTGTTCGGGCGCGAGGAGATCGAGCTGGTTGTCGGCTTCCTGACCGCGAGCGCGCGGCAGTTTCTCGAGGATCGCGTTGAGGCGGACCTGAGCGTCGTCGATTTTCGCGGACAACGCATCGCGTTCCGCCTGCAACGCATTGCGTTCTTCGCGGGTCTGTTCGAGTTCGACGCGGGTGGCTTCGCATTCGGCGCGCGCCTGGGCGAGCTGTTCTTCGAGTGCGATCCGGGCTTCGTTATAGCGCTGGCTGATCTCGATCAGCCGGCCGATGTTCTGTGACAGTGTTTCGAGTTCGGTGAGCATGTGCTGCGTCCTCTAAAGACATGGCATTCTAGCGCGGAATGTCGCACGCTCGGACATTTGTCTCGTTTCGAGACGTAACAGTAGCGCTTTAGCGCGGCATTATCCAGTGTGTTGCGCCGATGCGCGACCACGAATCACGCATTTTTACCCTTTAAAAAGGGGCTTTTTTAACAGTCGTCCCGCCGGAGTGCGGACGTCGGTCCTCGTTTCTTGACGCGTCTGTTCGTCACTTCTACACTGGCGGCACTTTGGTGCCCGCGCACGGTATCGCACCGCGCGCAGTTAAACGGGAAGCAGGGAGCGAAGTCCGCCCGGACGAGCCAACCTGCGCTGTCCTCGCAACGGTACAACGACTGCAGTTCCTGCAAGCCGATCCATGCACACATCGAGCCGACTCTATCGGCCGATGCCGTGCGAAACGCCACTGCGCGCGATGCGTGGGAAGGCGGGTCGGCCAGTCGTCAGCCCGGATACCGGCCAGAGCCAGGAGGCAAGGTGCTTCCTGAACAGGCATCGGCCCACGAGGAGCGGGCCGCGCACAGGCCCACAGGACTCATTCGATGCTGACCCCGCTGTTTGTCCATCCGGCGTTTTCGCGTCCGGTTTTTTCGCGCCCGCATGCGCCGCTCGCTGCACTTGCCGTCATGGCCTTCGCCTGCGTCCCGCTCGCGGCGCATGCACAGACGGACGACACCACGAACCCATCCGCCACATCCACGGATCCATCCGACAGCGCTGCGAATCGTCCGCAGAAGGAAGCGACGCTGTCGCCCATCGTCGTGACGGCGGACCGCAGCGCGCAGCGTCTCGCGGACGCGATCCCGCAGACCACGCTGTTCGATGCGCAGGACATCGCCGACACGACAGCACGCGACCTGCCCGGTCTGCTGCAGTTCGCACCGGGCGCACAGATTGTTCGCAACGGTGGCCCGGGTTCGACGTCGAGTCTCTTTCTGCGAGGCGCGTCGTCGACGCAATCGCTGGTGCTGATCGACGGCGTGCGTGTCGATTCAGTGAGTCAGGGCAATGCGCAGCTCGAACAGATTCCGCTCGATCAGATCGATCACGTCGAAGTGGTGAACGGCAATGTGTCGGCGTTATACGGGTCGGGTGCCATTGGCGGCGTGGTGCAGGTGTTCACGAAGGACGGTGGCAATCATCCGCCGCGTTTTCATTTCGACGTCGAATACGGCAGCTATCACACGCAGCGACAGGCGGCGGGCGTCGATGGCGCGCTCGACAAGGACGGCCGCACGACCTTCAGCTTCGAGGTCGCGCGCGCGAAGACGGATGGTTTCTCGTCGATCGATCCCGCGCTCGCGCCCGTCAATCCGAACGCGAACGGCTACTTCAACGAGAGCGTGAGCGCGTCGCTGCGTCACAAGCTCAACGACCGATGGGACATCGGCCTGCGCTATTTCCAGTCGAACGGCAACGACAGCTTCGACAATCCGTTCGGCCTGCCCACCGATCTCAACAACCTGCACAGCAAGGTTCAAACCGCGTCGGCGTTCGCGAACGGCAAGGTGACCGACTGGTGGACCACGCGCTTCGTCGTCGCGACGGGCAACGATCGCAGCAACACGTCGCTCAATGGCGACTATCTGTACCGCTACGATTCGGACAACCGGCAGTACACGTGGCAGAACGATTTCACATTCGCGAAGGACCAGAAGCTGCAACTCGGCTACGAGCATCTCGACCAGACGCTCGATTCGAACCAGTACAGCGCGCCCGACCGTCACGTGAATTCGGTGTTCGCGGGCTACACGGGGCGCTTCGGCAACAACCAGATTCAGGCGAATCTGCGGCGCGACCAGTACTCGGATTTCGGCGGAGCCAACAGTTACTATCTGGGCTATGGCTACGATCTGACCGAGCACTGGAAGGTGACAGCAAGCTGGTCCGATGCGTTTCGCGCACCGAGCTTCAACGATCTGTACTACCCGTATAGCGGCAATCCGCTGATCCAGCCGGAGCACAGCCATTCGATCGAAGCCGCGTTGCAGTACGCATCGGATGCGCTCGGTCTGCTGAAGCTCACCGCGTTCCAGACGCGCTATACGAACCTGATCGACTATGTGCAGACCACGCCGGGCATCTATGTCGCGGAGAACGTCGGGCATGCGAAAGTGCAGGGCATCGAGGGATCGTGGCAAGGTCATGTCGGCAGGACGGACGTGCGCGCGGCCGTGACGTTCCAGAATCCCGTCGATGAAGACACGCATACCGATCTGAACCGTCGCGCGCGTCATTTTGCGTCGTTCGCGGCGAACCGCAATATCGGCGGCTGGCGCGTGGGCGGCGAGTGGCTCGTGAGCGGCG
The DNA here is from genome assembly GCF_030412785.1 of Paraburkholderia sabiae. Lineage (NCBI taxonomy): Bacteria > Pseudomonadati > Pseudomonadota > Betaproteobacteria > Burkholderiales > Burkholderiaceae > Paraburkholderia > Paraburkholderia sabiae. The sequence goes on along the minus strand of NZ_CP125295.1, from coordinate 5,596,708 downwards.
AGCGCGACGACAGCGGCACGGCGCTCGGCGGTTATGGCATCGTGAATCTGTCCGCGCGCTACAACATCACGAAGGCGTGGTACGTGGCCGCGCAAATCCAGAATCTCTTCGACAAGGACCATGAACTCGCCTACACGTACAACACGCCGCGACGCGGTGCGTACCTCACGCTCGGCTGGCAGCAGCAATAACGGCCGATGAACGGCGTCGTGCAACGTCAGCCAATGCGGCTCGCGCGCGGCATGAGCCCGAAGCGCGCGTTCGCGATCTGGGCTGCGCTCGCGCTGGCCGCGCTCGTCGTGTTCATCGCGTCTCTGGCGTTGGGCAGCGTGAGTGTCGCGCCGCTCCATGTGCTCGATGCGCTGCTCCCGTCGCACGAGGCATCGTCCGATCTCGCCGTGCAGATCGTCCGCACGCTGCGTCTGCCGCGCGCGCTCGCGGGCTTCGGATGCGGCGCGCTGCTCGCACTCGCGGGCGCGCTGTTGCAGGTGTTGCTGCGCAATCCGCTGGCCGAGCCGTATGTGCTCGGCGTATCGGGCGGCGCGGCGAGCTTCGCGCTCGTCGCGATGATCGCGGGCTGCGCGTGGTGGATCGTCGATGCTTCGGCGTTCGCCGGCGCGTTCGTGTCGATCCTGCTGGTGCTCGGTCTCGCGCGCGGTGCGTTGTGGCGCGGCGAGCCGCAGGATGCATCGCCGCGTCTGCTGCTGACAGGCGCCGTGATCGCGGCGGGTTGGGGCGCCATCATCACGTTGCTGCTGACCGTCGCGCCCGAGAGCCGCTTGCGCGGCATGCTGTTCTGGCTGACGGGCGATCTGAACGGCGGCGGCATGCCGTGGCTCGCGCTCGGCGCGTTGTGCGTGGCGTTGATCGGGATCGTGCCCATCGCGCCGCAACTCAACGTGCTGCTGCGTGGCGATGCCGCGGCGCAGGCGCTCGGCGTGCACGTGACGCGCATGCGTCTGCGCGTCTATCTCGTCGCGTCGCTCGCAGCGGCTGCTGCCGTGACGACGGGCGGCACGATCGGCTTCGTCGGACTCGTGGTGCCGCACATGTTGCGACTCGCGTTCGGCAACGATCAGCGGATGCTGCTGCCCGCGTCGGCGCTCGGCGGCGGCGTCGCCGTGATGGGCGCCGATCTGATCGCGCGGACTGTGATCGCGCCCGCGCAGTTGCCTGTCGGCGTGATCACGGCGCTGATCGGCGTGCCCGTGTTTCTGTGGATGCTGCTGCGAAGGAGGCACGCATGAACGCCCGCGCTTCCACCGATGCCGCGCTGCATGCCAACCAACTCACATTGCGCGCCGGTTCGCGCACGTTGCTCGACAACTTCACGCACACGTTCTATCCGGGCGAAGTCTGGTGCATCGCAGGACCGAACGGCGCGGGCAAGACGACGCTCATTTCGACGCTAGCGGGTCTGTTGCGTCCTGCGCATGGACATATCGAACTCGACGGCAAGCGCGTGAGCGAATGGCCGCTCGCGCGCCTCGCGCAACGTCGCGCATTGATGCCCCAAGCGTCGCACGACGCATTCAGCGCGAGCGTGCTCGATATCGTGCTGCTGAACCGCTTTCCGCATCTGGCCGGCTGGGGTTGGGAGCGTGACGAAGACCGCACGGCTGCGTATGCCGCGCTCGACACGCTTGGACTCGCGGACTTCGCGGCTCGCGACGTGCTGTCGCTGTCGGGCGGCGAACGGCAGCGTGTCGCGCTCGCGGCGGCGCTGTGTCAGGACGCACCGCTGCTGTTGCTCGACGAGCCGCTCGCGCATCTGGATCTGCATCACCAGATCGATTGCCTGGAAGCGTTGATTCGCTGGACGCGCGACGCCGGGCGTACAGTGATGTTCTCGTGTCACGATCTGAATCTCGCGCGACGTTTCGCGACGCATGCGCTGCTGCTCGAAGGCAACGGCATTGCGCATGCGGGACGCGCGCGCGACGTGCTGACGCCGGAACTCGCGAGCCGCGCATTCGGCTATCCGCTCGTGCTGATCCGCGACGGCGACGAGGAAGCGCTGATTCCCGCGTTGCGCGTGCCCACTCGCACCTGAACTCGCATGAACCGAATCCATCACGCCAATACAAATATGATCACTTCGCATTCACTGCCTCACGTCGAACCGCTCGAACAGTCGATGCGCGCCGACCTGCAACGTATCATCGATCTGAAGACGAAACCGCCCGGCAGCCTCGGCCAGCTCGAAACGCTCGCGCGTCAGATGGGCATGATCCAGCGCACGACGCAGCCGTCCATCACGCGTCCCGCGATGATCGTCTTCGCCGCCGATCACGGCATCGCGAACGCGGGCGTGAGTCCTTATCCGCAAGCGGTGACGGCGCAGATGGTGCTCAACTTTCTTGCGGGCGGCGCGGCGATCAATGCGTTCAGCCGCGTCGCGGGCCTCGAACTCGAAGTGGTGAATGCGGGCGTCGCGCACGCGTTCGAATCGCATGAAAGGCTCGTCGATATTCCGCTCGGCAAGGGCACGCGCAACTTCGCGCAAGAGCCCGCGATGACGCGCGACGAAGCGCTCGCCGCGATGCGCGCGGGCGCTGAGCGCGTGCGACATCACGCGGCGCTCGGCACCAACGTGATCGGCTTCGGCGAGATGGGCATTGCGAACACGTCGTCGGCTGCGTGCCTGATGAGCCGTCTGTGCGGCGTGCCCATTGACGATTGCGTCGGACGCGGCACGGGTCTCGACAACGCGGGCCTCGTGAAGAAGCGCAACGTGCTGGCTGCTGCGCTCGCGCATCATCCCGTATCGAACGATCCGCTCGATGTACTTGCAACCTTCGGCGGCTTCGAAATCGCGATGATGACGGGCGCGTATCTCGCGGCGGCGGAAGCGCGCATGACGATCGTCGTCGACGGATTCATCGCGACGTCCGCGCTGCTGGTTGCCGATGCGTTCGCGCCCGCCGTGCGCGACTACTGCGTGTTCGCGCATGCATCGAACGAGACGGGGCACCGGCGCATGCTCGATCACTTCGGCGCAGTGCCGCTGCTCGCGCTCGATCTGCGGCTCGGCGAAGGTACGGGCGCGGCGCTTGCTATGCCGCTGCTGCGCGCGGCCGTCGCGTTCGTCAACGAGATGGCGAGCTTCGAGTCGGCGGGCGTCGCGCAACGCGATGCATGATCCTTCGATGATGCTTCCGGCATGCATCAAAACAGGCGTTTGACCGTGGTAGAACAGCGCAGACAAGATGCGGTGAATGAACAGCGATGAATGAACTGCGTTATTTCTTCACGGCGCTCGGCTACTTCACGCGTGTGCCCGTGCCGCGCTGGGTCGGCTACGAGCCGCATTATCTGAATGCGGCGGCGCGTTACTTCCCATTGGTCGGCGCATTGGTCGGCGCGGCGGGCGCGATCGTATATATGGCCGCGTTGCGCATCTTTCCGGCGGGCGTTGCCGTGCTGCTGTCGATGGCGACGACGCTGCTCATCACAGGCGCATTCCACGAAGACGGTCTCGCCGATTGCGTCGATGCGTTCGGCGGCGCCTATACGCGCGAGGACACGCTGCGCATCATGCATGACTCGCGCATCGGCGCATTCGGCGCGATTGCGCTGATGATCGCACTCGCGCTGAAGTGGCAGACGCTCGCCGCGTTGCCGCCGATGCGCGCCGCATGGCTGATGATCGCCGCGCACGCGGCGAGCCGCACCTGCGCGATCAGTTACCTCGTCACGCTCGATTACGTGCGCGCCGAAGGCAAGGCGAAGCCCGTCGCGCAGCGCATGTCACGCAATGCGTTCGGCTGCGCTATCGTTCTGGGTATGCCGTGGCTCTTCTGGCCACAGTGGCGCGCTGCTTGCATCACGCTGGTCGTGCTGATCGCGTTGCGCTACATGCTGGGCCGCTATTTCGTCAGACGCATCGGCGGATATACGGGTGACTGTCTCGGTTTTGCACAGCAGATTTTCGAACTGGCCATCTATCTGGTGGGGCTCGCATGGATATCGTTCTGATCCGTCATCCGGCTGTGTCCGTCGATGAAGGCGTGTGCTACGGGCAAAGCGACGTGGCGCTCGCCGATGCGCCCGAAACCTCGGCGGCTGCGCTTGCCGTGCGTCTCGCCACGTTGCAGGTGCCCGCGCCGCGCGTGCTGCTGTCGAGTCCGCTCACACGCTGCGCCAGCGTTGCGGGCGCACTGGCGGCGAACTTCGGTTGCGCCTATAGCACCGACGACAGCCTGAAGGAAATGGACTTCGGCACGTGGGAACTGCAACGCTGGGACGGTATCGATCGCGCGTTGATCGATGCATGGGCCGAAGATTTCGAGGGCGCACGTGCGCATGGCGGCGAAAGCGTCGAGCAGTTCGTGGCCCGCGTGCGCGCGTGGTTCGACGTATTCCAGCAGACGCGCGAACTCACACCCGCGTATGTCGTCACGCATGCGGGCGTGATACGCGTGATCGCTGCGACGGTGCTCGGCCTGCCTGTCGAGCGCTGTCTGAAATGGTCGGTCGATATGGCGGGTTGCGTCTGGTTGCGACGCGACGACACGAGCCAGGAATGGTCGATCGTGCGCTGGAACGCTTGATGTCCTGGTGGACGTTCAATGGCCCGCGCGATGTGAGCGCGCGATATCGAGGTCTTCGCACAGTTGCGCCGCGCCTTGCGCGATACGCGGCGCAGGACGATTGATCAGATCGCCGTCGATCGCGAACAGGTTGTTGTGCGCCACGGCTGTCATGCCGGGCCACGCCTTCCATTTATCGAGCGATGGCAGCGGTCGGTCCGGTTGCGTGGCGCCGGGCGCGGCAGTCACGATGGCGTCGGGGTTCGCCGCCAGCACCGCTTCCGTCGATATCGTCGGCACCAGCGGTTCGAGCTTCGCAAACACATTGCGTCCGCCGCACAGCGCGATCACGTCGCTGATCATGTGCTCGCCGTTGAGCGTCATCAGCGGCTCGTCCCATACCTGATAGAACACGCTGACCACGGGTTGCTTCGCGTATCGTTCGCGCAGCGCGGCAATCTGCTGGCGATAACTGCGCGCCGCTGCATCGGCGGAAGTCGACGTGCCGAGCAATGTGCCGAGCTTCGTCAGCGACACAGCGATATCGTCGAGACGATGCGGCTCGCTGAAGTACAACGGTATGTGCAGTTCGCGCAGGCGATCGGTCTGCCGCTGCGCATTGCCATGCCGCCACACGACGATCAGATCGGGCTTCAACGCGACGATGCGTTCGAGATCGAGCGCCTTGTTATCGCCGACGCGCGGCAGCTGTTTTGCTTCGGGCGGATAGTCGCTGTACGTCACCGCGCCGACGAGCTTCGCGCCGCCGCCCGCCGCGTAGATCATTTCCGTCACGTGCGGCGCGAGGCTGATCACGCGTTGCGCGGGTTGCGCGAGCGTGACTTGCGCGCCGGTGTCGTCGGTGACGGTGATTGCCGCGTGAGCGTGCGACGTGAACGCGAGTGCGCATGACGTGGCCAGTGCGCGAAATGATCGGCGGAGTCGCATCGTTTTTAGAGCGTTGTCATTGCGTGATGCAGCGCGGCTTCGAGGCGCGTCCATTCGCTTTCCGTTGCAGGCAGACCGAAACGCACGCTCGCGGGGGCGGCGAAGAAGCGTGTCCATACGCCTTGTGCCGCGAGCGCGTGATGCAGTTGAGCGGCGCGCGTGTCGGCGATCCATGCGAACAGCGGCGTCGAATGAACGGTGAAGCGATGCGCGTTCAACAGCGCGACGAGACGCGAGCTTTCGTGTTCGAGTTGCGCGCGCATGTTCTCTTGCCAGGCTGTATCGGCGAAGGCTGCGCTGACGGCATGACGCGCAGGACCGCTGACGGTCCACGCGCCGAGCGTTTCATCGAGCGCTTCGAGCAGCCGCGGACACGCCAGCACGAAGCCCGCACGCACGCCCGCGAGTCCGAAAAACTTGCCCGGAGAACGCAGCACGACGACCCCTTCGCGATGCGTGTGCGCAGCGATCGATTGAGACGGCAGCGCATCGGCGAACGCTTCGTCGACGATCAGCGTGCCGCCGCGTTCATTCAATGCAGCGTGCCATTGCAGCAGCGTCGACGCGTTTAGATGCTCGGCCGTCGGGTTGTTCGGATTGACGACGACAACATGCTTGAGGTTATCGGGCAGCGCAGCGCGCGTGACATCGAGCGTCATCACACGATGCCCGGCACGCGCGAACGCAGGCGCATATTCGCCATACGTCAACCGCGCAATGCCTACCGTGCCGCGTTCGAGCAACATCGGCAGCGCCCGTATCGCCGCCTGGCTCCCCGCGACGGGCAACACATGCGATGCATCCGGCGCGCCGTAATAGCGCGCCGCGCGTTCCGCGAAACCGTCGCCGCTGTCGGGCAGACGACGCCAGGCATCGGCGGGAACGGGCGGCACGGGATAGCCATGCGGATTGATGCCCGTCGACAGATCGAGCCACGCGTCGTACGGAATGCCGTAGCGTTGCGCCGCTTCGTGCAGATTGCCGCCGTGCTGAATGGTCTGTGTCATCGGTTAGCTCTGGAACGGCACGCTCAGCAGCGCGAGCGCAATGAACGCGGCGAGCCACAGAATCACCGTTCGTTCGACGAGTATCAGCGCCGACTCGACATGCCGCGCGCTGGCCGTGTGACCGGCGCCGAGCACGGGACGCTGTTCTATCACGCCGTGATACACAGCCGCGCCGCCGAGCAGCACGTTGAGGCTGCCCGCACCCGAGGCCATCACGGGCCCCGCGTTCGGGCTGTCCCAGCGCGGCGCCTGTTCGCGCCAGCATTGCAGGGCGGTGCGCGTGTCGCCGAGCAGCGCGTAGCTCAGCGCCGTCAAACGCGCGGGCACGTAGTTGAACGCGTCGTCAAAACGCGCGGCCGCCCAGCCGAAGCGCAGATAGCGCGGCGTGCGATAACCCCACATCGCATCGAGCGTATTCGCGAGACGAAAGGCGAGCGCGCCCGGCCCGCCGAAAATCACGAACCAGAACAGCGCGCCGAAGATCGCATCGTTGCCGTTTTCCAATGCGGATTCCACCGCGGCGCGCGACAGCGCGCCTTCATCGGCATCCGACGTTTCGCGCGATACGATGCGCGCCGTCAGCACGCGCGCCTGCGCGAGATCGCGCTTTGCGAGCGCGCGGCCGATCGGTTCGATGTGATCGTGCAGACTGCGCGCGCCGAGCGCGAAGTAGAGCAACGCGACATGCACCACGCACGCCCAGATGAACGGCAGCGCGAGCACGAGCCATGTCGCGATCAGCACGGGCGGCGCGACGGCGAGCAGCCACGCGAGTATGCCCAGCAGCCGTCCGCGTCGCCCCGTGTTCAGCGCGGCTTCGATTTTCGCCGCGAGCTTGCCGAAACCGACGAGAGGATGCGTGCGCTCCGGTTCGCCGAACCATCGGTCGACCGCGACGGAGGCCGTGGCGAGCGTCGCGACGAGCGGCAACGACAGCAGCATCATGCGCGGCCCGCTTGCTTGAGCGACAGCGGCAAACCCGCGACCATCATCGTGGCCTGCGTGCTGATGGCCGCGATGCGCTGATTCAGCCGTCCGAGTTCGTCGACGTAAAGACGCGTCGCTGCGCCGAGCGGGATCACGCCAAGACCGATCTCGTTGCTGACGACGATGATCTTCGAATGCGCCTGCGCGAGCGCCGTTTCGAGCGCGGCGAATCGGTCGAGATAATTGGCGAGCGGAGGAGAACCATCGGCGGGGCAGAGCAGATTCGCGAGCCACAGCGTCAGGCAGTCGATCAGGATGCAGTGGTCTGCCTTGTCGATGGACGCGATGGCTTGCGGCAAATCGAGCGGCGCTTCGAGCAGCGCCCAATGCGCGGGCCGCCGCTCGCGATGACGTGCGACGCGTGCAGCGAATTCCTCGTCGCCGATGCGCGCGGTCGCGACATAGGTGACAGGCCATGTGCTCGCGCTCGCGAGTTGTTCGGCATGCAGGCTCTTGCCCGAGCGTGCGCCGCCGAGAACGAAGGTGAGGTCGCGGGAAATCATCGCGTGATTGTACCGACTGTGCCGGTGGGATAATGCGGGCTTCCCTTTTGCTGCTTCGCGCACGTGGCCACAGTGTCCGCTCAACTCGACCTCTCTCCCGATTCGCAGGACGTGCCGCGCGGCACGCTGATGATTCAAGGCACGACTTCCGATGCCGGCAAGAGCACGCTCGTCGCCGGTCTGTGCCGGCTCGCGCGGCGCGCGGGCGTGCGGGTCGCGCCGTTCAAGCCGCAGAACATGGCGCTCAACAGCGCAGTGACCGTCGACGGCGGCGAGATCGGCCGCGCGCAGGCGTTGCAGGCGGTTGCGGCGGGCATCGACGCGCACACCGATCTGAACCCCGTGCTGCTCAAGCCGACCAGCGATCGCGGCGCGCAGGTGATCATCCACGGCAAGGCGCGCATGAACCTCGATGCGCGCGCGTATCACGACTACAAGCCCGTCGCGTTCGAAGCGGTGCTGGAATCGTATGCGCGGCTGAAGGCGTCTTACGACGCGATCTTCGTCGAAGGCGCGGGCAGTCCCGCCGAAATCAATCTGCGCGAGCGCGACATCGCGAACATGGGTTTTGCTGAAGCCGTCGATTGTCCCGTCGTGCTCGTCGCCGACATCGATCGCGGCGGCGTGTTCGCGCATCTGACGGGCACGCTCGCGTGTTTGTCGGAAAGCGAGCAGGCGCGCGTGCGCGGCTTCGTGATCAACCGTTTTCGCGGCGACGTGAGCTTGCTGCAACCGGGGCTCGACTGGCTCGAAGCGAAGACGGGCAAGCCCGTGCTCGGCGTCGTGCCGTATCTGCATGGCCTCACGCTCGATGCCGAAGACATGCTGCCGCGCGAGCTGCGCGCCGCGCAGGCGAGTGCGGAGGCGTTGCGCGTCGTCGTGCCCGCGTTGCCGCATATCAGCAATCACACGGATTTCGACGCACTGCGTGCGCATCCTCAGGTCGACTTTCACTACGTGCGTTCGGGCACCACGCCGCCGCCCGCTGACCTGATCATTCTGCCGGGTTCGAAGAACGTGCAGGGCGATCTCGCGTTTTTGCGCGCGCAAGGCTGGGACGCCGTGTTGCAAAAGCATCTGCGTTACGGCGGACGCGTGATCGGCATTTGCGGCGGCATGCAGATGCTCGGTCGCGAGGTGGCGGATCCGTATGGCGTGGAAGGGCCGCCCGCGACGGTCGCCGGGCTCGGCTGGCTCGATTTCTCGACGACGCTCACGCGCGAGAAGACACTGAAGAACGTAACGGGTCGGCTCGCGACGAGCACCGCCGATGTCGCGGGCTACGAGATCCACATGGGCGAGACGCAAGGGCCCGCACTCGATGCGCCCGCACTGCTGCTCGCCGACGAAGCGGGCGGTGTGCGTCCCGATGGCGCGCGTTCCGCCGACAACCAGATTCTCGCGACCTACGTGCACGGTCTGTTCGACACGCCCGCCGCCTGCGCGTCGCTGCTCGAATGGGCCGGGCTGAAAAATGCCGATGCAATCGACTATCCGGCATTGCGCGAAGCTTCGCTGGAACGGCTCGCCGACACGCTCGCCGGGCATCTCGATCTGAAACGTCTGTGGGCGGCGGTCGGCTGATTCCTTCTCATCAGGAATTAATCTAAGCCGCCAAGGTGATTTTTCCCGCCCAGCGGTTCGAATAAAGTCCGTTCCATCGACGGCGCAGTCCGCGCCGTCAAACCCGATCCCGAGGAACCGACATGAACCCGACCGCAAGCAACAAAGCCGATCTGGCCGCCACGATCCTGCGCGTCGCGCTGGGCGTGATGTATCTGGCGCACAGCCTGCAGAAAATCTTCGTCTTCACGCTGCCGGGCACGGCGCAATTCTTCCAGTCGATCGGCTATCCGGGCTGGCTCGGCTATCTGACCGCGTTCGTCGAACTGTTCGGCGGGATTGCGCTGCTGCTCGGCGTGCAGGTCCGCTGGGTCGCGCTGGTGCTGGTGCCGTTCATGCTCGGCGCGCTGTCCGTGCATCTGCCGAACGGCTGGGGCTTTGCGTCGCCGCACGGCGGCTGGGAATATCCGGCGTTCTGGGCGGTGACGCTCGTCGTGCAGTCGCTGCTCGGCAATGGGCTGTTTGCTGTCGGCGGCGTGAAGGCGGCGTCGGTCGGGCAGGTGCGCAACGCGGCCTGAACTTGATGTGAGACGGGCATGCCGGCATGCCCGTCTGGTCATTTTTCCAGATGCCGGAGCGCATCCGCCATGCGTTCGGCGACTTCCCGCCAGTCGTCCGCAGCCGACTGCCTGAACAGGCGCATCACGCCCGGATACCACGGCGTATCGTCGCGTTCGAGCAGCCAGCGCCAGTCGGTCCAGTCGTGCGGCAGCATCAGCCAGCACGGTTTGCCGAGCGCGCCCGCCACATGCGCGGCCGCCGTATCGACGGCGATCAGCAAATCCAGTTGCGCGATGATCGCGGCCGTATCCGCGAAATCCTCGATACCCGAGCCAAGACTCACGATGGGCTGCCCGTCAGGCGGCGCGGCCGCTTCGTCCTCGCCCTGGCCTTTTTGCAGGCTGAAAAACGTCACGCCTGCCACGGTCCACAGCGGCGCGAGCGGCGTGAGATCGGGAAGCGAGCGCGTCGCGTCGTGCTGGTTGCCGGCGAAGCCCTTCCAGACGAGCCCGATTTTTAGCCCCGGCGCCTTCGACAGATGGACACGCCATCGCTCGACGCGCTCCGGCAATGCACGCAGATAAGGCAGCGCGGCGGGAATGGTGTCGAGCGTCGTGCCGAACCGCAATGGCAGGCTCAGCGGATACGCCCAGAAGTCGTGCTGCCCGATCTGGCCGCTGTGCGTCGTGACGGCGTCGATGCTGTCGAGCGTTTCCATCAACGGTTTGAGCGGCGCCGGGCACATCAGCGTCAAGTGCCGCACGCCGAGTGCCTTCAGAAGCGGCGCGTAGCGCGCGAACTGCACGCAGTCGCCGTAGCCTTGCTCGTGCCACAGCACGAGCGTCTTTCCGTCGAGTGACTCGCCTTGCCACTGCGGCGTCCCGGCGGGCGGCGGAATGTCCTTCGGCGCGCGCTGCGGCGCGTAACGGGCCTCAGCGTGCGGCCAGCCTTCCGCCAGACGGCCCTGAGTGAGCAGCAGCACGGCGAGGTTCCAGTGAGCGTCGGCGAAATCCGGCGCTAGCGCGAGGGTCTGCCGGTAGACGGCTTCCGCTTCGTCGTATCGGCCCGTGAGCTTGAGCGCCGTGCCAAGGTTGTGCAGCGCGTCGCGATGATCGGGCTGAACGGCGAGCGCCCGCCGGAACGCCATCTCGGCCTCGGCGGGACGCACGCTGCGCAAGAGCGCCATGCCGAGGTTGTACAGCGCGTGGATATACGTGCCGTCGATGTCGAGCGCCTCGCCAAACGTGGCGATGGCGTCGTCGAAGCGGTTCTCGTGCAGCAGCAGGTTGCCGAGATTGTTGCGGACAGCGAGCATCTTCGGCTCGAGTTCGATTGACCTGCGATACGCCGCTTCGGCTTCGCGCGGACGCGCCGTTCGCGTCAGTGTTTCGGCAAGGTAGAAATGGGCGAGCCCGCAGCGCGGATCGACGTCGATGGCTCGACGGCCGCTTGCTTCGGCCTCTTGCAGTCGCCCACGGCGCAGCAGCAGTTCGGCGAGATTGGCGTGGAAATGCGCGTCGTCGCGCAACGCGATCGCGCGGTGCAGCAGCGCTTCGCCTTCGATCCATACGCCGCGCGCCGACAGTACGACGCCGAGCAGATGCAGCGCGTCGGCGTGATGCGGGTCGTGTTCGAGCACGGCGCGATAGCCGCGTTCGGCTTCGTCGAGCCGGCCGGCGAGATGGGCTTCGAAGGCGGCCTGGAAGTTCGCTGGTTCAGGAGGCATGGTGCGGGCGCAGCAGGGACGCTGCGGGGACGGCAATGATGCTCCCGATCATAATCGCCCGATGTTCCGGAGTGCTCGCGAGATTTGTCGTAAATCGTCACTTTTCGCGAGCGCCGTCGCCGCCCGCGTGAACTCAGTACAGCACGATCTGCGTGCAGCGGAACAGGGCCATCGTCTTGCCGTTGGCATCGGTGACGGTCGCGTCCCACACCTGCGTGCTGCGTCCCAGATGCACGGCTTTGGCGACGGCGCGGATCGTTCCGTCCCGCGACGTGCCGAGGAAGTTGCTCTTTAGCTCGATGGTCGTGAAATTGGTTGCGTTGTCGGGCAGGTGCGCGAGGCACGCATAGCCGCATGCCGTATCGGCGAGCGCCACGACGGTTGCCGCGTGAAGGTAGCCGTTCGGCGCGAGAAGGTCGCTGCGCACGGTCAGTTCGGCCGTCAGCGTGCCTTCGTCGAGCGCGAGGACGCGCACGCCCAGCAGGCCGGGCAGCGAGCCCTTCTGGCGTTCGTGAAGACGGTCGATCGTGTAGTCGCTGCGCAGTTTGCTCATGGTCATGATTCTCGGAAAAAGGGGCTGGAAGCGTCCCTCAGGTGCGTAGGGACTTCGGCCGGACGGGTTTTGCCGATATTATCAACGCCTGGAACGAATGGGCCACGCCGCGTGCACGGGCGCTCGCAAGCAGGATCAGCCGTCACTGCGAGCCGCCGCGCGCGGGCGGGCCGGAAGTCGAGCGGCAAACCGGCTGGCCAGCGCCAGCCTTCTTCCCGGGAGAATTCATGACGGTGATCGTGATAGCGAATCCAAAGGGCGGCGTGGGCAAGAGCACGCTGTCGACCAATCTGGCTGGCTACTTTGCGGCGGAAGGCCAATGGGTCGCGCTCGCCGATCTCGACCGGCAGCAGTCCGCGCACGCGTGGCTCGATCTGCGTCCGGAAACCTTGCCGGCCATCGAAACATGGCAGGTCGATCCCGACTCGCCCGTGAAGCCGCCCAAGGGCCTCGAGCAGGCCGTGATCGATACGCCCGCCGGGCTGCACGGCAACCGGCTGAACGTCGCGCTGTCGCTGGCCGACAAGGTGATCGTGCCGCTCCAGCCGTCCATCTTCGATATCCTCGCGACCAAGGAATTTCTCGAACGCCTCGCGAAGGAAAAGGCCGTCCGCAAAGGCGCGATCGAGATCGGCGTGGTCGGCATGCGGGTGGATGCGCGCACGAAGTCGGCGGACCAGTTGCATCGCTTCGTCGAAGGGCTCGATCTGCCCGTGCTCGGCTATCTGCGCGACACACAGAATTACGTGCAGCTGGCGGCGCACGGCCTGACGCTGTGGGACGTCGCGAAGAGCCGTGTCGAGAAGGATCTGGAGCAGTGGGAGTCGATCACCGCGTGGGTCGACGGGAAAGGCCACGGCATTAAAGCCGAGAGCGCCAAGGCTGAGAACGGCAAGCCCGCGAACGGGAAGGGCGGCAACAAAAAGGGCTGAAGGCGCGCGGTTCTCGCGCAGCTTCAGCCCTTTTTCTGTTCCGGCGGCCAGACAGCCGCGGCGTTCAGGTCCAGCTTTGCGTCGGCACGTGGTCGCGGCTGCCCTTGATCGCGTTGTTCTCGTCGACGAACACCAGATCCGGCTTCCAGCCTGCCTTGAGTTCTTCCTCGTCGACGTTCGCGAACGCCGCGATGATCACCAGATCGCCCAGTTGCGCGCGCCGCGCCGCCGAGCCGTTCAGCGAAATCATGCCGCTGCCGCGCTCGCCCTTGATCGCGTACGTCGAAAAGCGCTCGCCGTTGTTGATGTTCCAGATGTCGATGCGCTCGTTCTCGACGATATTCGCCGCTTCGAGCAGGTTTTCGTCGATCGCGCACGATCCTTCGTAGTGCAGTTCACAGTGCGTCACCACCGCGCGGTGGATCTTCGACTTCAGCATATTGCGTTGCATGGCTAGTCCTTCCGGCCGTCAGATTTCGAGGTTGTCGATCAGGCGCGTCGCGCCGAGCTTCGCCGCCGCCACCACGACGAGCGGCGCATCCAGTTCGTCCGCGGCGGGCGCGATCAGGTTCGCGCGCTTGCGAATCGCGATGTAGTCCGGCTTCCAGCCGCGCGCGGCGAGCGACGCCATCGCTTCCTGTTCGAGCTTCGCGAAGTCGCGGTTGCCCGACAGCACGGCCTGACGCATGCCTTGCAGCGTGGCCGCGAGCATCGGCGCTTCGGCGCGCTCGGCTTCTGAAAGAAAGCGATTGCGCGAACTCAGCGCGAGGCCGTCGTTATCGCGGATGGTTTCGGCAGCGATGATGTCGGTCGGCAGCGCGAACTGCTCGGTCATCGCGCGCACGATCATCAATTGCTGGTAATCCTTCTTGCCGAACACGGCGACGCGCGGCTGCACGCACGACATCAGCTTCATCACGACCGTGCACACGCCCGTGAAGAAGCCGGGGCGGAACTCGCCTTCCAGGATGTCGCCGAGGTTATGCGGCGGATGCACGCGGTATTCCTGCGGCTGCGGATACATGTCGCGCTCCGTCGGCGCGAACAGCACGTAGACGTTTTCTTTCTGCAGCTTCTCGATGTCGTCCTGAAGCGTGCGCGGGTATTTGTCGAAGTCCTCGTTCGGGCCGAACTGCAGCCGGTTCACGAAGATGCTCGCCACGACCGGGTCGCCGTGCTGGCGCGCGAGGCGCATCAGCGACAGATGGCCCTCATGCAGGTTGCCCATCGTCGGCACGAAGGCGGTGCGGTTCTGGCCGCGCAACTGGTCGCGCAATTCCTGGATCGAACTGATGACTTTCATGATCGGGCGATGTTGGGAGTCACGCGGAGCGCCGACGGGCGGCAGCGTGGCTCGCGGTTGTCTCGTTCACGCGACGATGCGCGCGGTTGCGGGAAAGTCCACACGAGGCCGGGAGAGGCCAGCCGCTGGACGGGCCGTCCGGGGACGGCTTCAAAGCGCCGGATTGTAGTGGATTTATTGTCGCGCTGCACCGATTCCGGGCAGCCGGGTAAACGCCTGGAATCCTGGATAGTGGGGCGAATTGCCGGTGCGTCAGGGCGCGGCCATGGCGTCGTGCAACGGTTCGCCCGCACGCCCGGCAGCCTGTCAGGCGGGCAGATAGGCGAGCCGCACGTAAATCGGCGCGAACGGCTCGGCCTGCGTGATCTCGATCAACGATTCACGCGACAGTTCGAGCATCGCGATGAAGTTCACGACCACGACGGGCACGCCGCGCGTCGTGTCGAACAGCTCGGAGAACTCCATGAAGCGCGCGTTCTGCAGGCGGCGCAGGATCACGCTCATGTGTTCGCGCACGGACAGTTCCTCGCGCGAAATCTTGTGATGCTGGACGAGCTTCGCGCGCTTGATCACGTCGGCCCACGCGGAACGCAGGTCGTCCGTGTCGACGTCGGGAAAGCGCGGCGAGATGCTCTGCTCGATGTACACGTCGGCGCGCAGGAAGTCGCGCCCGAGCTGCGGCAGGTGGTCGAGGCGCTGCGCGGCGAGCTTCATCTGCTCGTATTCGAGCAGGCGGCGCACCAGCTCGGCGCGCGGGTCTTCCGCTTCCTCGCCCGTATCCGCCTTCTTCACGGGCAGCAGCATGCGCGATTTGATCTCGATGAGCATGGCCGCCATCAGCAGATATTCGGCGGCGAGTTCGAGATTGGTCTTGCGCAGCTGTTCGACATAGCCGAGATACTGGGCCGTCACATCGGCCATCGGAATGTCGAGCACGTTGAAGTTCTGCTTGCGGATCAGGTACAGCAACAGGTCCAGCGGGCCTTCGAAAGTCTCGAGAAAGACTTCGAGCGCGTCGGGCGGGATGTACAGATCCTGCGGCAGCTTGAAGAGCGGCTCGCCGTACAGGCGAGCGAAAGCGATGCCGTCGACGGTGTTGGTCGTCGAATCGGTGGCGGGCGTGGCGAGCGCTGCGTCGGATTGTTCCGATGCGGCGCGGGCCTCGTCGGCAGTGGTCACTTAAAAGTTCTGGTAGTAGACGTACGAGGTCTGCTGCACGCGTGCAGCCTGATTGGACGCGCGTTCGTCGAGGTCGATCGGCTGCTTGTCCCACAGCAGGGCGCGGCCGCGGCGCTGCTCGTCTTCGAGAGTGGGCTTTTGCTGCTTCAGTTGATTCAGGAACTGCGTGATATCCGATTGATACATGGCTCGACGTCCGTGAATGGAGATGACGGCGCCCGGAATGTGCGTCTGGAGCGGGGCCGTTGGTGCAGAACAGGATTTTACCGCAAGCCCGTGCCAGTCAAGTGAAAAGTCGGCGGAACCGCGTCCGGCGGGCGGCGTCAAAGGCGGGCGCGCGTTTTGCCTTGCTGGCGGGCACGGCGCGGCGCGTGCCTGTCGGGTGCGCGTCGCCGCCGATGTGTTCAAATAGCGCTCGTTCCCCCGCGCCACGTCTGTCCTGGCGGCGCCGGGTGTCGGCATTCTTCAACCAGGCGTCAAAAGAGCCGGAGGTCTTGTTTGGCGGGGTGGGCCATCGAGCGGTCGTTCAGGCGCCGCAGCGAAAGCACAGTGACGGACGGACGCGCGATGCGGCGCGCATCGTTTGGCGCGACGCTGCTGCGCGCCTGTCTGTCGTGCGGATTCTGCGCGCTGCTGCTCGTGACGACGCACGCCTGGGCCGCGCGCGTGAAGCCGACGTACAAGGTCGATGTCGAGGCCGAGCCGCGCGCGCTGCGCAAGCTGCTCGAAGAGCACCTGGACATTTCCCGTTTCGCGAAACGCGAGGACATCAGCCCCGAGCAGTTCGATTTCCTCGTGACGGCGACGCCGCAGCAGGTGCGCGATCTCGCGTCGACGGAAGGCTATTTCACACCCGTCGTGCGAACCGACGTGCGCACCATCGACGATAAAAAGGTCGTGCGCGTATCCGTCGATCCCGGCCCGCGCACGACCATTTCTTCGATTTCGCTGTCGTTTCGCGGCCCCGTGCTGACGGAAGATCCCGAGCAGGAGAACAAGACCCGCTTCGCGTTCTCGCTGCACGAAGGCGATCCGTTCACGCAGGGCGACTGGGACGATGCGAAGGACGCGGCGCTCAAGGCGCTGCAATCTCGCCGCTATCTGGGCGCGAAGATCTACCGTTCGGAAGCGCGGATCGATCCGCGCACGCACGACGCGAAGCTGTCCGTCACCTTCGACAGCGGTCCGACTTTCACGATGGGCGGGCTCGATGTATCGGGTCCGCGGCGCTACCCGGAGCGCATCATCGAAAACGTGAATCCGATCTCGCCGGGCGAAGTCTACGACGTGCAGCGCGTGACCGAACTGCAGCGCCAGTTGCAGAACACGCCGTACTACGCGAGCGTCGCGATCGACGTCGGCAACGACACCGAAAAGCCGCTCGAAACGCCCGTCCACGTGAAGGTCAGCGAGTATCCGTACAACAGCATCCGCGGCGGCGTCGGCTATTCGACGGACACGGGCGCGCATGTGCAGGGCTCGTATTCGTATCTCGACACGTTCGGCGCGGCGTGGCCGTTCACCGTCGCGGGCCGGCTCGACCAGATCCAGCAGTACGGCCAGGTGACGCTCGCGATGCCGCCCGGCCAGCGCGGCTGGACCAACAGCGCGCTGGTGTCGTACACCAGCACGAACGTGTCCGATACGCGTATCTACAGCTTGCGCGCGGGCTTGCAGCGAACCCGGACCTCGCAGTACATCGACTACGCGTATTCGATCCTGTACTACCAGGACAGGCTGGACCAGAACACCCAGGCGCCGACCACGAGCCGCGCGCTCGTGCCCGCGTGGTCGTGGACGCGCCGCAATACCGACGATCCGCTGTTCCCGCGCTCGGGCAACCTGATTCACGTCGAGGCAGGCTTTGCCGTGAAGGGTGCGCTCACCGACCAGACTTTCATCCGCGGCTATGCGCGCGGCCAGCAGTACCTGCCCGTCGGCGCGCGCGACCTCGTCCTGTTTCGAGCGGAGCTGGGCGGCGTGTTCACGAGCGGGCCGTCGAGTGGCGTCCCTGCCTCGCTGCTGTTTCGTGCGGGCGGGTCGAATTCGGTGCGCGGTTACGGCTATCAGAGTATCGGTAACAACGTCGGCGGTTCGATTCTGCCGACCAAGTACCTCGTGACGGCCACTTCCGAATATCAGCACTGGTTCAACCGCGACTGGGGCGCGGCCGCGTTCTTCGACATCGGCACGGCCACCGACGCATGGGGCGAAAAGGTCTTCTATCCGGGCGTCGGCGTGGGCGCGCGCTGGCGCAGCCCGGTCGGCCCGGTGAATATCGACATCGCGTACGGCACGCGCAACCGCAGCGTGCGGCCGTATCTGACGCTCGGCATCGCGTTCTGACATCACAACTTTGAGCATGACGACGGACCCATCCGCGAATTCATCCGAAAACCCGTCCGGTATGCCGCCCGGCGAGCCGCCGCGCGGGCCGGAGGGTTCGGACGCGCCGCCGCCTCCGCGCAAGCCGCGGCGCAGGCTGTGGAAGGTGATCGCGTGGGCGATCTTCGCGCCGTTGATGATCGTCGCGATCGTCGGCGGCTTGCTGTATGGCGTCGTCGTGACCGAGCGCGGCACCGCGTACGCGTGGCAGGCGGCCGTGAAGCTGCTGCACGGACAGCTCGAAGGCAAGCTCGACGGCGGCTCGATTGCGACGGGGCTGCACATGCGCGATGTGCGCTGGCGCAGTCTCGACGGCAGCGGCACGGATATCCGCATCGATCGTATCGACGGACGCTGGGCGCTCGACGACAAGCCCTGGCGTTTCATCGTCGATTATCTGCACATCGGCACCGTCGACGCGCGCATCGCGCCGTCCACGTCGAAGTCCGAGCCGATGAGCCTGCCGAAGGATCTGCGCCTGCCGCTGCAACTGGCCGTGCGCGATCTGAGCGTCGGGAAACTCGTGCTGCACGAGGGCGCGTCGACGTCCGAATATGGGCGTCTGCTGTTCCACGGACGCAGCGACGGCCGTCATCACGAGGCTTCCGTCGACCGCCTCGATACGCCGTTCGGCGCGGTGACGGCGGCGGCGAAGCTCGACGGCATGCACCCGTTTCCGCTGACGGGCGACGCCGGATATTCCGGCAAGGTCAACGACGAGGCGGTGCAGGTGCGCGCGCATCTGTCGGGCTCGCTCGAAACGCTGATCGCCGAACTCGACGCGACGGGGATGAAGCTGACGGGCCACGCGCGCGTCGAAGCGACGCCGTTCGCGGAGGTGCCGCTGCAGCGCGCGACGCTGACGTTCGACCACGTCAATCCGCAGGCATTCGCGCCGGGCGCGCCGCTGGCGGATCTCGCCGTGCGCGCGGAGTTGCAGCCGGTGCAGGGGGAGGATGCAGCAAGTATTGCGAGCGCGGCGGTTGCCGCCAGTTCGGCAAGTTCGGCGGCGAGCGCGGCGAGTGGTGTGAAACCGGCGCGTTCAGCCAGTTCAGCGAAGTCAGCAAGCGCAGCAAGCGGCGCCATCCTCGCCAGCGCTTCAACGCTCGCCAGCGCGCCCGCTGCCGCATCGCAAGCAGAAGCCAACGCCGAACACCGCCCGCAGGGTTTTGCGGTACGCGGTCAGGTATCGATCGTGAACGCGAAGCCCGGCTCGATCGACCAGCATCTGCTGCCGCTGATCGACGCGCACGCCGACGTGCAACTCGACGCGAAAGCGCAGCGCATTTCGAATCTCAACGTTCGACTCGTCAAGGAAGCGACGATTACGGGCGGCGGCGCGCTGATGGGCAAGCGCGGCCAGTTCGATCTGAACGTCGCGAAGCTCGATCTGAACGCGCTGCAGTCGAGTGTGCGGCCGACGCAGTTCGCCGGTCCCGTCTCGATTCGTCTGAACGACGACGTGCAGAGCGTCACGCTCGATCTGAACGATCCGAAGGCGTCGCTGCGTGCGCAGGGCAAGATCACGCTCGACCGCGCGCGCACGAGCTTCAACGACGTGCGTGTGAGCGCCGGCAAGGGACGCATCGATCTCAGCGGCGCAATCAAGCGCGACGCCAGCTCGACGTACAACCTGAAGGCGACGTTGAAGGACTTCGATCCGTTGTTGCTGACGACACAGACGCCTTCGCATACCGCAGCGCCTTCCAGCGCCGGCGCGGCAAAAGGCAAAGGCAAGCGCACGCAGACAAACGCGCCGAAAACATCACCGAAAGTAAAAACGGCAGCGAAAGCGCCCGCTTCGCGCAAGATCGAAGCGCGCGTGAACGGCACGCTGACGGCAACCGGCCTGCTCGCGCCGACCTTCACGACGAAGGCTGAATTCAAGCTCGGCGAAAGCGTCTACGACGGCCTGCCGATGACGGGCAGCGGCACCATCCAGCTGGCCGGCTCGCGCATTCTGCCGAGCCGCGCGAACCTGTCGGTGGCGGGCAATCAGGTCGATCTGCAAGGCAGCTTCGGCGCGCGCGGCGATCGTCTGCGTTTTCATGTCGACGCGCCGGAACTGGAGCGGCTCGGCTTCGGCCTCGCCGGCCTCGTCGCGGCGCAGGGCGACGTGACGGGCACGTTCGAACATCCGAACGTCGCGCTCGACTACAAGGCGGACAGCGTCGTCTTCGGCTCGAACAAGGTCGGTCATGCGGAAGGACACGCCGAGTTGCGCGACGGCGCCAACGGCGCGATGAACTTCACGACGGACGCGCGCAACGTCAGCGCGGCGGGCGTCGAACTGAACGCGCTCACCGCGCGCCTGAACGGCACGCGCGCGAAGCACACGCTCGATGCCGCCGCGACGGGCACGCTGCAGGGCCGGCCGCTCGACCTGGCCGTGGCCGCGAACGGCAAGCTCACCGACGCCCGCGACGGCACGCACTGGGACGGCACGGTCACGCGCCTGTCGAACAAGGGTACGCCCGCGCTGAACATGGAGTCGCCGCTTACGGTCAGCGCTGGCGGCGGCCGCGTCACGCTCGGGGCGACGCGCTTCACGCTCGAAGGCGCCGTGCTCGATCTGAAGTCGTTCGCGCTCGATCGTGGGCGCATCCGTTCGGCGGGCACGCTGACGGGCGTATCGGTGGCGCGCATGCTCGAACTGCGCCAGGAGTTCACGGGCGTGCCGTCGACGCTCAAGACCGACCTCGTGTTCGACGGCAACTGGGACTTCGCGCTCGCCGACACGGCGACGGGCCATATCGAGCTGAAACGGCGCGGCGGCGACATCACGATCGAAGTGGGGCGCGGCTTCGCGCCGCTCGGCATCACCGACATCGCCGCGCGCGCGGATTTCAGCGGCGGCAACCAGCTGAACGCGACCGTGCACGCGCAGGCGAGCCGCATCGGCGTGATCGATGCGTCGGCACACACGACGCTCGTGCCGCGCGATGGCGTGCTGACCGTCAACGAGGAAGGTCCGCTGACGGGCTCGATCAACGCGAACGTGCCGTCGCTGAAAACGACGGGCGGCCTGTTCGGGCCGAGTTATCTGCTCGACGGGCATCTCGCGCTCAAGCTCGCGCTCGGCGGCACGGTCGCGAAACCGAATCTGTCGGGATCGCTGGTCGGCGACGGCATTTCCGCGACCCTCGTCGATCTTGGCGTGCAGCTGAAGGACGGCATCGTGCGGATTGCGCTGTCCGAAAACCTCGTCGATTTCCAGCAGGTCGAGTTCCACGGCGCGACGGGCACGCTGCGCGCGTCGGGCCGCGTGCGGCTCGATAACGCCGAGCCTGATCTGACGGCGAGCATCGTCGCCGACAAGCTCGAACTGTTCGCGTCGCCTGACCGGCAACTGACGATGTCGGGCAGCGCGAGCGTCGCGAACGCGGGCACGCAGGGCGGTCTCGCGATCAATGGCAAGTTCGTGATCGATCACGCGCTCTTCGATATGCCCGACAAATCCGAGCCGCGTCTGGGCGACGATATCGTGGTGGTGCGCCCGGATGGATCGGTGGCGAGCGGCAAGCCGCAGGAAGTCGGCAATTCGAACAAGCCGGTTGGGCCGTTCGCGCCGCGCGCCAATATCGATATCGATCTCGGCCAGAAATTCCGTTTCCGCGGGCAGGGCGCGGATGTCGGCCTGCGCGGCACGATTACCGCGCTGAGCGCGCCGAATATGCCGCTGCGTGCGGTCGGCAACGTGCGCGTGACGGAAGGCTCGACCTATACGGCGTTTGGCCGGAAGCTCGGCATCGAGAACGGCTTCTTCACGTTCAACGGGCCGGTCGCGAATCCGGGCATCAATATTCTCGCGATGCGGCGCAACCAGCAGGTCGAAGCGGGCGTGCAGGTGACGGGCACGATCCAGTCGCCCGTCGCGAAGCTGGTGTCGGAGCCGAACGTGCCGGACAACGAAAAGCTGTCATGGCTGCTGTTCGGTCACGGCACCGATCAGGGCAACAACGTCGGTCAGCAAAGTACGATGACGACGGCGCTGGCGCTGCTCGGCAGTGCGAGCGGCAAGCGGATCGCGCAGGAATTCGGACTCGACGAATTCTCGATCGGGCGCAGCGAAGTGGGTCTGACCGACCCGCAGGTGGTGATGGTGTCGAAGGCGATCAGCGAGTGGCTCGTGATCGGCTACGAACAGGGCTTGCAGTCGGCGAGCAACGCGGTCAAGGCGACCGTGAACCTGACGCGCTACTGGTCGGTGGCCGCGTACGGCGGGACGTTCCAGGGGATGGACCTGCAATACACGCGGCGTTTCGACCGGCTGCGGTGGTGACGTGAGCTTGACTTAGAACTGACGTAAAAAAACCGGCGGGCGCGAGCGCCTGGCCGGTTTTTTCTTTGGCGGATACGAGAGCGTGTTACTTGCGCTTCGTCTTCGATTTGCCGCTGGTCTGCGACTTCACATGGTTCTGTGCTTGCGCATTAACCAGCGCGAGCACATTCCGGCCGAATGCTTCCGGACGTCCTTCGAAAATCCGCTCGACGGCTTTCTTCTCGATCATCTGACGGCGCAACGCCTCGCGTTCGTCATGCTGCGTGGCGAGGCGCACGGCGGCGCGCACGTATTCGTCGATCGAATGCGCCGTCAGCCACGCGGGCATGCCGGCGCGTTCGAACAGACCGCTGTCGATGTGCTCGAATACCTCGCGGCCGCACAGGTTCACGCCGGGCAAGCCGAGCGTGAATGCATCGACGATGCCATTCGTGTTGCCGAACGGGAACGGGCTCACGAACATGTCCATCACGTTGATGACCTTCAGATACGTGCTATACGACAGTCCGCCGTACACGAGCACGTTGCTGCGCGGCAGCGCGGACTCCACCAGCTTGCGCACATACGCGATGTCGAGACCTTCGGCCCACGACGTCATGAAGTGGAAGCACACAGGAACGCCGGCCGTTTCGATGATCTGCCGGCACGCGTCGAGAAAGCGCGGATTGAGCTTCATCGCGCTCGCGGTCACGGCGATGTTCACGTACATGCCGCGCTCGGGAACGCTCGGCGTGATGTCGGTCAGCAGCTTCGACGGCACGTAGGGCTGGCCGTCCTTCGGCAGACGCATCAGCTTTTCGCTGAAGCACATCGGATCGCCGACAAAATCTTCTTCGACGCTCACGTAGTCGATGCACTCGGCATGCATCGTCGCGGGATGGCCGAGCGCGGCGATCTGCAGCGGCGCGACGCGCACGTTGGTCATGAAAATGGTATGCGGGAACATGCCGACGCTCGGCATGTAGAGCACGGCAGGCCGGTTCTCGCGCGCGAAGTCCTCGACCTGACGCACGATCTCGCCGACATACTCGGGATGTTCGAACGGAATGAAGCGGTCGAACACCTCGCGTCCCGCGGCATCCACGTGCTGCTCTTCGCCGAACGCGACGACTTCGAAGCGTTCGCGCGCCGCGAGCATCGTGCGCGAATGCGTGCGATAGATCGAATGGCCGCCGTTGAACCATTCGAGCACGACGATCATCAGCGGCTTGTGGTTTTCGCGCTTTCCCCGCGCTTCCAGCGCGACGGCGCGACCAGGTTCTGCCTCATGTGCGAGCAAGCCGAGCGAGTCGAGCTTTCTGCGCACGAGCTGGCTGATGCCGCGCTTCATCGCGTGCCGGTTCGGCAGGTCCGAGTAGCTGCAATGCATGTAGGCGCCGCAGACGGCGGAGCCCGGCAGTTCGTCGAGATCTTCGATGGATTCGAGCGCGCGCGGCAGCCATTCGATCATGCGCTCACGTTTCGCATGCGCGGCCGGCGAGATCACCACGGCGGAACCGACAACCGACATGCCGAGGCTCGTCGCCAGCACGGGCTCGCTTTGGGCGAGATCGGCGAGGTCGATGTCGTATTCGGATTCGACGGTGTACAACACGATCTGTTTGCGGATCAGCGCCTTCGCTTCTTCGGGATCGTTCGATTGGGCGGAGTGCGCGAGCAGTGCGCGCAGGATGTGATCCATGCTGCCGTACGAGGACGCGACGAACAGCATGTTGAGCCAGTGACGGGCAGAGAAAAGCTGATTGAACTGCACGTCCGTCAACCGGAAGTGCGGATCGGCGAGGAGAACCGTGATCGCGTCGGCGATGCGCTGGAGCGTCAACGCAGCTTCTTCACTCGCGGGCCGGGTGGGATCGGCGAAGGCCAGATCGACGCCCGGCAGACGGCTGCGATTCGAAATGAACGTGTTGATCAGCACGACGAGCGCCTCGTGCGCGGCGTCGTAATCGCGCGAGGCGACGAGGGTTTCGAACTGATCGAGGGAAAATTCAGTGCTCATGTCATTCATCGAGTGAACGCGGCTCGAGTCTCGTCGAGCGCGTCGTGTGAACAGGGGAAGTGGGCGGATCGCCGCGCGAGACCTGGCGGCGTGTGGGCGCCGCCGAACCATCCGCCGTGATGCGCGTGTCGTCGGCGGACTGGGTCGCTGACGTGCGTGTCACAAACTGGTCTCAATTTTCGAAGAATTACCGATGAATGAATCTAGGAGCAGTCTTATTTTGAGAAAGGCGCCGGCCGCGTCAGCAGGCGAACAGGCGAAAAAAAAGCACGTCCGAAGACGTAATGCCGTTCAGTTAAGCGACTGAACGGCATTTTTATTGGTAGCTCGAATTGGTTGTAAACGCGGCGTGGCGATGTTAACTTTCATCGCCATGCTGGTCGATGATTTGCGCCTCCTTGTTGAATCACAGCCGCCGCTCGATTGGGACCGGCTGGGCCAGCATCTGCCGTACAAATGGATCGAGTATGCGGTGCAGGCCAGTGGCAGTGCCAGCGTGCGTCGGCGTCGGCTACCCGCACAGCAGGTCGTGTGGCTAGTGATTGCGCTGGCGTTGTATCGGCACCAGTCGATCAGCGAGGTCGTCGATGAACTGGACCTTGCGCTACCCGCACCCGATGCGTCATTTGTCAGCAAGAGCGCCATCGCCCAGGCGCGGCAGCGTATCGGCGCCGCCCCCCTGGCGTGGCTGTTTCATGAATCGGCCCGGAACTGGATCGCGCAGGATCAGGCGAAGTACCTGTTCAAGGGATTCTCGCTATTCGCGATGGATGGCACGACGCTGCGAACCACCGACAGTGTCGCCAACCGCAGGCATTTCGGCGCCTCGGCTGCCGCTCACGGTCGGGTGGGCAGCTATCCCCAACTGCGCGCGGTCACGCTCACCGCCCTGGCGACGCATCTGGTGTGTGATGCCGGGTTCGGCCCTTACGATATCAATGAGATGATCTGGGCGCGTGAGCTCATCCCTCGTGTGCCAGACAACTCCATTACCGTTTTTGATAAGGGGTTCCTGTCGGCCCAGATCCTGTGCAATCTGGCTTCAGGCGGCGAGAACCGGCATTTCATCATCCCGGCCAGATCGAACCTGCGCTGGGAGGTCGTGAGCGGGTGCGACGGTGACCAGATCGTGCGCATGCGTGTGTCGCCGCAGGCCCGCACGAAATGCCCCGAGCTGCCCGAATTCTGGCAGGCGCGCGCCGTGCTGGCCGTCGATGCACGTGGCCGGCAACGGACATTGCTCACGTCCCTGACTGATCGAAGGCGTTTCAAGGCGGCTGACATTGTGTCGTGCTACGAGCGTCGCTGGCAGATCGAGACCAGCTACCATGAACTGAAGCAGTCGATGCTGGGCATGGAACTGACCCTTCGCAGCCAGACCGTACAAGGTGTCTATCAGGAGTTCTGGGGGGCTCTGATCGCCTATAACCTGAGTCGCCTGGAGATGGCCAGGGCGGCACTCGACGCCCGGCACGCACCCGACGAGCTGAGCTTCATCCGCGCGTTTCACACCATTCAGTACGAAATGACGTGGGCGGCCGTGACGCGCTCGTACGGCAAACTGCCAGCGCTGCTCAGGCGCCTGCGCGAGCGGCTCAAGCAACTTCCCAACGACAAACGGCCCGGGCGCAGTTGCGCTCGGGCCGTCAAATCCAGACCGTTTCGCTATACCGTTCGGTTCCTCAAAAGAGACCTTAACTGAACGGCATTACGTCCGAAGACGTGCTTTTCTGGTTGGCGCGACGAGGGTGCCAGGGGAGCCGTGAGCCTGCGTTACTTCACGCGCATGCCCGGCTTCGCGCCGCTGTCCGGTTCGAGCACATAGATGCCCGGTTCGGCTTTCTCATCCGCAGCCGATGCCGCGAGCACCATGCCTTCCGACAAGCCGAACTTCATCTTGCGCGGCGCGAGGTTCGCGACCATCACGGTCAGCTTGCCGACCAGCTGCTCCGGCTGATACGCCGACTTGATGCCCGAGAACACGTTGCGCGTCTTCTCTTCGCCGACGTCGAGCGTCAGTTGCAGCAGCTTGTCCGAGCCTTCGACCGCTTTGCAATCGACGATCTTCGCGATGCGCAGATCGATCTTCGCGAAGTCGTCGATCGTGATGATGCCGCTGTCGTCGGCCTTCGCGGGCGCGTCGCCGTGCGCGTGGGCCGTCGCTTTCGCGTGCGCCTTGGCTTTCGCCTTGGCGTCGGCCGTTTGCGTTTCGGCGCCAGCTGCCGGCTGCAGCGAGCCGCGGTTCGCGGTCAGCAGCGCTTCGATCTGCTTCGGATCGACGCGCGTCATCAGATGCTTGTACGCGTTGATCGCGCGCGTCGACGTCAGCGGCGTGTCGGCGTCTGTCCACTTGAGCGGCTGGATGCCGAGGAACGACTCGGCGGCTTCGATGACCTTCGGCAGCACCGGCTTGAGCGCCAGCGACAACAGACGGAACGCTTCCAGCGACACGCTGCACGTTTCATGCAGCGCAACCGAGTTCGCGGGATCCTTCGCCTGATCCCACGGCTTGGCCGTGTCGACGTAAGCGTTGACGGAGTCCGCGAGTTCCATCGTCAGACGCAGCGCGCGGCCGTAGTCGCGTGCCTCGTAGTGCGCGGCGATCTGCGGAATCGCGTTGCGCAGCGACGCGAGCAGCGGATGCTGCATCGCGCTGTCCTGCACGCGGCCGTCGAAGCGCTTGATCAGGAAACCCGCCGCGCGGCTCGCGATGTTCACGTACTTGCCGACGAGGTCGCTGTTCACGCGCGCCTGGAAGTCTTCCAGGTTCAGGTCGATGTCTTCCATCGTGCTGTTCAGCTTGGCCGCGAAGTAGTAGCGCAGCCATTCCGGGTTCATGCCCGTTTCGATCACGCTGTTCGCCGTGATGAAGGTGCCGCGCGACTTCGACATCTTCGCGCCGTCGACGGTCAGGAAGCCGTGCGCGAACACGTTGGTCGGCGTGCGATGACCCGAGAACTCGAGCATCGCCGGCCAGAACAGCGTGTGGAAGTACAGGATGTCCTTGCCGATGAAGTGATACTGCTCGGTCGTCGCGCCTTTTTTCGTCCACGCGTCGAAATCGAGGCCGCGCTTTTCCGCAAGACTCCTGAAGCTCGCGTAGTAGCCGACGGGCGCGTCCAGCCACACGTAGAAGTACTTGCCCGGCGCACCCGGAATTTCGAAGCCGAAATAGGGCGCGTCGCGCGAGATGTCCCAGTCGGCGAGCTTGGCTTCGCCGGCGTCGCCGAGCCACTCGCGCATCTTGTTGGTCGCTTCCTGCTGCGCGAGACCGCCGACCCAGCCGCGCAGAAAATTCTCGCAGCGCGGATCGGACAGCTTGAAGAAGTAGTGCGTCGATGTCTTCTTGATGGGCGTCGCGCCCGACACGACGGAGTACGGATTGATCAGCTCAGTCGGCTGATAGGTCGAGCCGCACACTTCGCAGTTGTCGCCGTACTGGTCCTTCGCGTGGCACTTCGGGCACTCGCCCTTGATGAAGCGGTCCGGCAGGAACATTTCCTTGACGGGGTCGTACGCCTGCTCGATGTCGCGCGCTTCGATCAGTCCGGCCGCCTGCAGCGACGTGTAGATCGATTCGGACAGCACGCGGTTTTCTTCGGAATCGGTCGAGTAGTAGTTGTCGAACGAAATGCCGAACGCGTCGAAGTCGCGCTTGTGCTCCTGCCACACGCGGTCGATCAGCTGCTTGGGCGTGATGCCTTCCTGCTCCGCCTTCAGCATGATCGGGGTGCCGTGCGTGTCGTCGGCGCCGACGTAGTAGACCTCGTGCCCGTGCATTCGCAGCGCGCGGACCCAGATGTCCGTCTGGATATATTCGACCAGATGGCCGATATGGATTTGCCCGTTCGCGTACGGCAGGGCAGACGTGACGAGGATCTGGCGGCGGCCCTGCGGCGCGCCGGCGGCGGTGAGGTCCGCGGATTGAACCGCGGTGGCGTCGGTTGCTGACATGTGGGTTCTATGGACTGGCGGAAGTACGGGCGGCCGTCTCGACGTTCGACGTCGGTGGACGGCGCTGCGCCCAGGACCGCACGGGCGGGTTGCGCTCATGCAGCTCGGGTTATCGAACGCGGCGGCGCGGACTTTCGTCGCGGGAAACCGGCCCGAACCGTCGATTTTACCAGCGTGATCCCGCGAAGGCAGCGCGTATGCGATGCGTGTGACGGCGCGACGCGTGTCACGTTGCGTTCACAGTTGTCGTACGGTAGAAGCGGAAGGGGATTCGCTGCTTGGGAAAGATGCGCTGCGAGCCCTGGAAACACGCCAGAACAGCAGGCAAAAAAAACCGGGGCTATGGGCCCCGGAGCAACAACGACAAGAGGAGAATGGTGACGCGGCGGCATCGCCGCACACGTACCGTAGAGACAGACCGCGGATTTTCACGAGAGTTCGAAAATTTTTTCGATTGGCTTGTGATGTTCGCCACGCGGCAGTTTGCAAGGCACCGCATCTGTCAGACGCAACCTCGCGAGCAGACCGCGAAGCTGCGTCCTTCCCCGAAAAACTTACTGCGCGTGCTGCGCCATTGCGCGCAGGTAGATCTCGACGCGACGGTTCTGCGCGCGGCCCGTTTCCGTGTTGTTGTCGGCGATCGGCTGGGTCGCACCCATGCCCGTAGCCGACAGGCGTTGCGCCGCGACGCCGTCCGTGGCGAGTTGCTGCGCCACGCTCTGCGCGCGGTTGACGGAAAGCGTCTGGTTGTACGCCGGCTGACCGGTGCTATCCGTGTGGCCCACGACTTGCGCGACCACTTCCGGGTTCTGGTTCAGCGTTTGCGCAACCTGCGTCAGCACCGGCGCGAACGACGGCTTGATCGCGTAGCTGTTGGTGTCGAACGTGACCGAGCTGGGGATGTTCAGCTTGAGCGAGCCGTCCGGCTGCTCGGTGATCTGCGTGCCCGTGCCCTTGGTCGCGCCGCCGAGCTTGTTCTTGATGTTCTGCCAGTTGTAGCCGGTCACGCCGCCGACTGCCGCGCCGACGCCCGCACCGATGGCCGCGCCCTTGCCGCCACCGAAGATCGCGCCGAGTGCGGCGCCCGTGCCCGCGCCGACGCCCGTGCCGACAGCCGTGTTCGTGCCTTGCTGGGTCGCGCAGCCGCCGAGCAGTGCTCCGACGACAGCCAGTGCCGACAGGCGGGTCATGATTTTTGCATTCATATGGATCCTCTCTTGAATAAACGGTCGACGGATGCAAGGGCTCGCGAAGCGCGCCGACAGCCGGAAAGGGTCTTCCGGCAGGCCCCGGCATCAGCCACTACAATGACGACTGGGCAGGCGGCGATTCGGCCCTATTGCAAAACTTGCGCGGCAAAGCGTGCCAATGAGACAGGTTTTAGGCAATGCCGGCTAACAATTTCTTTCAATATTTCACGCGCGTGGCGCAGACTTCGATCGCGCACCGCGTCAAGCGTTCCCACGGAGACTCAATGAGCATCGATCGGGCTTTGGTCGACGCGGCCCTCGCGGCTGTGACCGACCCCAACACCCAACGGCCCTTCGCAGCAGCGAAGAACTTCAGGAACGTGAATGTCGATGGTGCCACGGTCGGCGTCGACGTGGTACTCGGCTATCCGGCCAAGCGTCAGTTCGACGCAATCCGCGCGCTTGTCGAGAATGCGCTGCGCGCGGTGCCCGGTGTCGCCGATACCCGCGTGCAGGTCTCGCAGGACATTGCTGCGCACACGGTGCAGCGCGGCGTCAAACTGTTGCCGAACGTGAAGAACATCGTTGCCGTCGCGTCGGGCAAGGGCGGCGTCGGCAAGAGCACGACGGCCGTGAACCTGGCGCTCGCGCTCGCGAGCGAAGGCGCGTCGGTGGGCATTCTCGACGCGGACATCTACGGTCCGTCGCTGCCGATGATGCTCGGCATCGAAGGCCGCCCCGAGTCGCCCGACGGGCAGTCGATGAACCCGATGGCGGGTCACGGCGTGCAGGCGAACTCGATCGGCTTTCTGGTCGAGCAGGACAATCCGATGGTGTGGCGCGGTCCGATGGCAACGTCGGCGCTCGAACAGTTGCTGCGCCAGACCAACTGGAAAGACCTCGACTATCTGATCGTCGACATGCCGCCGGGCACGGGCGACATCCAGCTCACGCTGTCGCAGCGCGTGCCCGTGACGGGCGCGGTGATCGTCACGACGCCGCAGGACATCGCGCTGCTCGACGCGAAGAAGGGCTTGAAGATGTTCGAGAAGGTCGGCATTCCGATCCTCGGCATCGTCGAAAACATGGGTCTGCATATCTGCTCGAACTGCGGCCACGAGGAGCACATCTTCGGTACGGGCGGGGCGGAGCGCATGTCGAAGGAATATGGCGTCGACGTGCTGGGCAGTCTGCCGCTCGATATCGCGATCCGTGAACAGGCCGACTCGGGCCATCCAACGGTCGCCGCGGACCCGGACGGCCGCGTCGCGGAGATCTATCGGACGATTGCGCGCAAGGTCGCGATTCATATCGCCGAGCGCTCGCGCGACATGAGCTCGAAGTTCCCGACCATCGTCGTGCAGAACACGTAACGCGCGTCATCCGGCGACGCTGTGCGGACCTCGAAGCGTCCGCGCAGCGCCGCTTGCGGTAACCGAACAAGTCTTCAGGGGGCGGGTAGAAAGGGGTCTGAATGCGGCCCTGCTCGCGGTATCATGTCGGCTTCATCAGGTCCGGCAACGCGGTCGCGGGGACGGCCGGCGCTCGACAAGAGGATCGCATGAGAAAACGAATCGGCGGCGAGGCGATCAAGACCATCGTCGTCCTGGCTGCGACCAGCGCCCTGCTGTCAGGGTGCATGGGCTTCCTGAAGCCACAGGAGAAACGCGCGGATGCGCAACTGCTGCCGACGCTGGGCAACCAGACGCGCGGCATGGTCACGTTCATCGAGCGCGCGGACGGCGTTCAGGTCACCTACAACCTCACGGGCCTTCCGCCGAACAGCGATCACGCGCTGCAGGTTCACGAGCGCGGCGACTGCAATTCCGCCGATGGTTCGGGTGCGGGCGCCGTGTTCGCGCCGGCTGCGGAGCGGTTGAAGTCGGGTACGCGCGTCGAAGGCGACCTCGGCAATATTCACGCTGACGCAGCGGGTGTCGCGGCGGGCTTCATCGTCGCGCCGGACGTGTCGCTCGACGGCGTGCGCTCGGTGCTGCAGCGCGCCGTGCTGCTGCATCGCGAAGCCTCCGATCCCTACGCGTATCCGCAACATGGCGCCGGTCCTGCGCTCGCTTGCGGGTTGATCCGTCAATAAGCGCGTCCGCTCGCGCTCTGCGGCTTCTCTGCAGCTCAACTCCGTCTTGCCAATCGTTTGCGCGCCGCGCAAAAGTCAGTTTTTCCACCTGTTTCCGCTTCCAGATCCGTGCTCATTCGCTTTGCATCATCGAGCGTTGCTTCCGCGTTTCCAGGACTCGTGCGGCGTATCAGCGAACACGATTCAGCTCGCATCGGGCACGGCCGCCGTGTTCGCGTAAAATAAGCGCCTTTCGTCCGGCGGCACGTGCTGCGAAAGCGGCGCGCAAGCGTCAGCCGGCCTGATTTCACCTCCCGTCAGCAGCGTTCACCTATGAGCATCAAATCCGACAAGTGGATCCGGCGCATGGCCGCAGAGCACAAGATGATCGAGCCGTTCGCGCCGAATCAGGTGCGCGCGACGGAAGACGGTCGCAAGATCGTCAGCTACGGCACGTCGAGCTACGGCTACGACATCCGCTGTGCCGACGAATTCAAGATCTTCACGAACATCAACTCGACGATCGTCGATCCGAAGAACTTTGACGAGAAATCGTTTGTCGATTTCAAGGGCGACGTCTGCATCATCCCGCCGAACTCGTTCGCGCTCGCGCGCACGGTCGAATATTTCCGCATTCCGCGCAGCGTGCTGACGGTGTGCCTCGGCAAGTCGACGTATGCGCGTTGCGGCATCATCGTCAACGTGACGCCGTTCGAGCCGGAATGGGAAGGGCACGTTACGCTCGAATTCTCAAATACGACACCTTTGCCTGCGAAAATCTACGCGAACGAAGGCGTCGCGCAAGTGCTGTTCTTCGAAAGCGACGAGATCTGCGATGTGTCCTATGCGGATCGCGGCGGCAAGTATCAAGGTCAGCACGGCGTGACGTTGCCGAAGACCTGACAAACAACGCGCATTGAATCACCAGTTCCGGGTGACCGCTGCGCTTCACTGAGCAGCGGTCGTTCTTTTTGGAGAATCGCCCATGAAGTTCCGTTTCCCCGTCGTCATCATCGACGAAGATTTCCGCTCCGAGAACATCTCGGGTTCAGGCATCCGGGCGCTTGCCGAGGCCATCGAAAAAGAAGGCGCGGAAGTGCTGGGTCTCACGAGCTATGGCGATCTGACGTCGTTCGCGCAGCAGTCGAGCCGCGCGTCGTGCTTCATCCTGTCGATCGACGACGATGAACTGCTGCCCTACGTCGAGAACAACGACGGCGAAGCGCCCGACATCGCGCCCGCGATCATCGATCTGCGCGCATTCGTCGAAGCGGTGCGCAAGCGCAACGCGGACATCCCGATCTTCCTGTACGGCGAAACGCGCACGTCGCGCCACCTGCCGAACGACATCCTGCGCGAGCTGCACGGCTTCATCCACATGTTCGAGGACACGCCGGAGTTCGTCGCGCGCCACATCATCCGCGAGGCGAAGGTGTATCTGGATTCGCTTGCGCCGCCGTTCTTCAAGGAACTGGTGCAGTACGCGGACGAAGGCTCGTACTCGTGGCACTGCCCGGGCCACTCGGGCGGCGTCGCGTTCCTGAAGAACCCGCTCGGCCAGATGTTCCACCAGTTCTTCGGCGAGAACATGCTGCGCGCGGACGTCTGCAATGCCGTCGACGAACTCGGCCAGCTGCTCGATCACACGGGCCCGGTTGCCGCGTCGGAGCGCAACGCGGCGCGCATCTTCAGCGCGGATCACCTGTTCTTCGTGACGAACGGCACGTCGACTTCGAACAAGATCGTCTGGCACGCCACCGTTGCGCCGGGTGACATCGTGCTGGTCGACCGCAACTGCCACAAGTCGATCCTGCACGCGATCACGATGACGCACGCAATTCCCGTGTTCCTCACGCCGACGCGCAATCACTTCGGCATCATCGGGCCGATTCCGCGCGACGAGTTCAAGCCGGAAAACATCCGCAAGAAGATCGAGGCGAATCCGTTCGCGCGCGAGGCGCTGGCGAAGAATCCGAAGGTCAAGCCGCGTATTCTGACGATCACGCAGAGCACGTACGACGGCGTGATCTACAACGTCGAAATGATCAAGGATCTGCTCGGCGATCTGCTCGATACGCTGCACTTCGACGAAGCGTGGCTGCCGCACGCCGAGTTCCACGAGTTCTATCAGGACATGCACGCGATCGGCGCGGGCCGTCCGCGTACGGGCGCGCTGGTGTTCGCGACGCACTCCACGCACAAGCTGCTGGCGGGCATTTCGCAGGCGTCGCAGATCGTCGTGCAGGACTCGGAGAACAGCACGTTCGACAAACACCGCTTCAACGAGGCGTATCTGATGCACACGTCGACGTCGCCGCAATACGCGATCATCGCGTCGTGCGACGTGGCGGCCGCAATGATGGAGCCGCCGGGCGGCACGGCGCTGGTCGAGGAATCGATCGCCGAAGCGCTGGATTTCCGCCGCGCGATGCGCAAGGTCGACGCCGAATACGGCGACGACTGGTTCTTCAAGGTCTGGGGCCCGGAAGAGCTGGCGGAAGAAGGCATCGGCTCGCGCGAAGACTGGATGCTGCGTCCGAACGACCGCTGGCACGGCTTCGGCCCGCTCGCGGACGGCTTCAACATGCTCGACCCGATCAAGGCGACGATCATCACGCCGGGCCTCGACGTGGACGGCGAATTCGGCGAAACGGGCATTCCCGCTGCGATCGTCACGAAGTATCTGGCCGAGCACGGCATCATCGTCGAGAAGACGGGTCTGTACTCGTTCTTCATCATGTTCACGATCGGCATCACGAAGGGCCGCTGGAACTCGATGGTCACGGAACTCCAGCAGTTCAAGGACGACTACGACAACAACCAGCCGCTGTGGCGCGTGCTGCCCGAGTTCGTCGCGCAGCATCCGGCGTACGAGCGCATCGGCCTGCGCGATCTGTGCGAGCAGATCCACAGCGTCTACCGCGCGAACGACATCGCGCGTCTGACGACGGAGATGTACCTGTCGAGCATGGAACCGGCGATGAAGCCGTCCGACGCGTTCGCGAAGCTCGCGCACCGCGAGATCGACCGCGTGCCTATCGACGAACTCGAAGGCCGTGTCACGTCGATCCTGCTGACGCCGTATCCGCCGGGCATTCCGCTGCTGATTCCGGGCGAGCGCTTCAACCGGACCATCGTGAACTACCTGAAGTTCGCGCGTGAATTCAACGAGCGCTTCCCGGGTTTCCATACGGATATCCACGGGCTCGTCGGCGAAACGATCAACGGACGCATCGAGTACTTCGTCGATTGCGTGCGCGATTCGTGATGATGCGCACGGCGTTGCACACGCTCGCGTCGGGGTTGACGCTGTCGATTGCGCTGCTGGCCGCGCCCGTCGCAGCGCATGCCGAAGTCGCCGCCGCCGATCCCATCGACGCATCGATGCGCACGTGCCTCGCGCGCGCGGACATGTCGTCGACGGTCGGCCAGGTGCAGTGCATGGACACGGCGCGGCTCGCGTGGCAGACGTCGATGGATCAGTCCTTCCAGCAGCTGCAGTCGAATGTGACCGACGCCCAGCGCAAGAAGTGGGACGAGAGCCAGAAGCGCTGGAAGGCCTGGCGCGAAGCCGACGGCAAGCTGCTTGCCGCCGTGCTCGCGACGACGCACGGCACGTCCTATCAGCTGGCCGGTGCCGACCTGCAGCTGCAGCCGGTGCGCGACCGAGCGCTCGCGCTGCGTGCCGCGGCGGCGCAGGCGGGCAATCAGGATCCGAAGAAGCGCCCGCGCGCGTGTTCGTTCGACGCGCAATGCGAGCACGCGATGTTCGATCTGAACCGCTACTACCGTCGATTGCACGCGAAACTGCCTGCGCATTCGCGTCCTGTGCTCTCGCGCGCGGAACGTGCGTGGACCGCTTACCGCGATGCGACCGTGCCCTTGATGGATGCGCACTCGCAAGTCGATATCGTCGGTGCGCGCGTCGCGCAACTCAAACGCATGGGCGACACGGCCGGCAACGACTGAGCCGTGCGTTCTTCAATCCCGTTCGAACCTTCAGAGCCGCACGGCCATCTCATGCGCGCAGCATAATGTCGTGCTTCGCGTGACAGTTTTTTAAAGTCGCGTCGATATGTGCCGTTATCTTACGTTCCGTTACCGGAACGCCGGATGGATGCGCGCACATAGCACGCCCGATTCAAAAGGCTTCCGGGACATGGGCCAATCTTTGAACGGGATGAACAATCTTGAGAGCAAAATCACCTTGCGTACTGCTCGTCGCCGCGGCCGTTGCTGCGGCACTGAGCGGGTGCGCGACGGAAGCGTCGCGCGCGCTGCCGACGCCTGTAGTCAGTAGCGCATCTGTGCCGTATGCCGGCAAACCTGTCCCCGTCGCCGTCGGCAAGTTCGACAACCGTTCGAGCTATATGCGCGGCATCTTCTCTGACGGCATCGACCGCGTCGGCAGCCAGGCGAAGACCATCCTCGTCACCACGCTGCAGCAGAGCCGTCGCTTCTCCGTGCTCGAACGCGACAATCTCGGCGAGATCAAACAGGAAGCTGCGATCGCCAACAAGACGCAAAAGCTGAAGGGTGCGAACTACGTGATCACGGGCGACGTGACCGAGTTCGGCCGCAAGGAAGTCGGCGACCAGCAGCTGTTCGGCATTCTGGGCCGCGGCAAGAGCCAGGTCGCGTACGCGAAGGTCAGCCTGAACATCGTCGATACGACGACGTCCGAAGTGATCGCGTCGAGCCAGGGCGCGGGCGAATACAGCCTGTCGAACCGCGAGATCATCGGCTTCGGCGGCACTGCTTCGTACGACTCCACGCTCAACGGCAAGGTGCTCGACCTCGCCATCAAGGAAGCCGTCAACCATCTCGTCGAACAGGTCGACGCGGGTGCGTTGCAGGCGGCGAACTAAGAACCAAGAACGACAACACTTCGAAACCACGAGACCATGTCGAATATCAAGAACAGGCTGACGGGCCTCGCGCTGCCCGTCGCGGCAGTGTGCGCGCTGCTGTCGGGATGCGCGAACACCAAGACGGCTTCGCTGTATCAATGGGACGGCTATCAGCCGCAGGTCTACGAATACTTCAAGGGGCAAAAGAGTCCGCTCGAACAGATCGACGCGCTCGAAAAGGCTCGCCAGCAGATGCTCGCGAAGAATGCCTCGGCGCCGCCGGGATTCCATGCGCATCTCGGCATGCTGTACGCGAGCGTCGGCAAGGACCAGGAAGCGAAGCAGGAACTGCTCGCAGAAAAGCAGTCGTTTCCTGAATCGTCGACCTACATGGACTTTCTCCTGAGCAAATTCCAATGACCATCACCCGCTTTTTCTCATTGAAACTGATCGCCGCGTTATCCGTTCTCGTGTCGTTGACGGCGTGCGTGGCGCACGCACCGCGTCAGGCCGACTACACCGCGTTCCGCAACAGCAAGCCCAAATCGATTCTCGTCCTGCCGCCCGTCAACAACACGGCGGACGTGAACGCGACGTACGGCATGCTGTCGCAAATGACGCTGCCGCTCGCCGAAGGCGGCTACTACGTTGTGCCCGTCGTCGAGATGGAAGAGACGTTCAAGCACAACGGCCTGACCACGCCGACCGACATCCAGAATGTGTCGCCCGAGAAACTGCGCAGCATCTTCGGCGCGGACGCCGCCGTGTACACGAAGATCTCGCAGTACGGTTCGAAGTACATGATCGTCGACAGCACGACGGTGGTGTCGGCGAATGCGAAGCTCGTCGATCTGAGTTCAGGCGATACGCTGTGGTCCGGTTCCGCGAGCGCGACGGGCAAGGAGCTGGGCACCAATGTCAACGTCGGCGGCGGGCTGATCGGCGCGCTCGTGCAGGCGGCCGTGAAGCAGGTCGCGCATACGCTGAGCGACGAGTCGCACGACGTAGCGGGACTGACGAGCAACAGGCTGCTGTCGAGCGGCGGCCCGAACGGTCTGATGTACGGTCCGCGTTCGCCGAAGTACGGCACGGACTGATGCTCTGACGACGCGCGCGCCGGTTGGATCGGCGGCGCGCGTCGTGCCTCATGCTCACTCTAGCTGAGCAGATAGCCGTCCTTCGGCGCGATCTTCGTGAGGCACGGCTGTGCGAGCAGATCGCGCGCCGCATCTTCGATGAACGCGGACAGCGCGTCGAGCGCGAGGTCGTTGTCGTCGGTGCCGAACGGCTCTTCGATCTGCGACGCGATCGCGTCGAGCGCCATAAAGGTGTACGCGACGAACACCGAAAACAGCGGCGTGAACGCCCCGACGCTTTCCACGAGTCCGAACGGCAACGCCGCGCAGAAGAAATACACAGTGCGGTGAATCATCACCGAATACGCGAACGGCAGCGGCGTCGATACGATCCGCTCGCAACCGCCGAGCACATCCGATAGTCCGTTCAGATTGCGGTCGATGGCCTGCACGGTCCATGCGTCGAGCTTGCCGGCGCGCGCCTGCCGCTGCGTCCATTCGCCGAGCCAGAGCATGATCGTCGCGGGCCGGTAGCGCGATGCCATCACGCGCTCGAAGAGCGGCTTGTCGAGCCGCGTCGACAGATCGTGCGCCGGATCCGTGCCGCGCAACTGATGCCGCAGCGCATGCGCGAATGCGCCCAACGCGTGCACGAAGGCTTGCGTATCGCTGGCGGGAATGTCTCCCGTCGGCATCGTCAGCACCTGACGCGTCAGCGAGCGCGTTTCATTCAGCAGCCGTCCCCACAGCTTGCGCGCTTCCCAGTAGCGGTCGTACGACGCGCTGTTGCGAAAGCCGAGGAAGATAGCAAGCGCAATGCCGATCAGCGAGAACGGCGTCGTACTGACGTTGACCGTGATCCGGAGCACGTGAAGGTGCACGCCGAGCGCGACCAGTGAGATCGCGAAGATCAGGCAAAGTCGCGGCAGCAGTTCGGGCAGCACGGAACCGCGCCACGCGAGCAGCATGCGGAACCAGTGGAGTTGTGGGCGGATGATCATGACCGTGATTCGTAAAGCCGAGGGTTGCCGTGATGTTAGCCGACGAGGCGCAAAGCAAGGGAAAGACGGGAGCGACCGATTGTCTCTGCGTCTTCGCGGCGCAAACATGGCACAAACAAAAAAGGCGGGCTCTCGCAAGAGAGTCCGCCTTTCAGCATTCGAACGAAAGCGTTATCAGCCGAGCGTAGCCCGCACAGCAGCAATCGCAGCACGCACCTGATCCGGCGCAGTGCCGCCCGGATGGTTCCGGCTCGCCACCGAGCCTTCGAGCGTCAGATAGCCGAACACATCGTCGCCGAGCAGCGCGGCGACGTTCGGCAACTCGGCCTTCATCTCGTCGAGCGTCAGATCGGCCAGGTCGCATCCACGGTCGTCGCAAACCTTCACGGCATGCGCGACGGCTTCGTGCGCGTCGCGGAAGGGCAGGCCGCGCTTGACGAGGTAATCGGCGAGATCGGTTGCCGTCGAGAAGCCTTGCAGCGCGGCCGAGCGCATCGCGTCCGGCTTGACCGTGATGCCCGCGACCATTTCCGCGAAGATGCGCAGCGTGTCGGCGACGGTATCGACGGTATCGAACAGCGGTTCCTTGTCTTCCTGATTGTCCTTGTTGTACGCGAGCGGCTGGCCCTTCATCAGCGTGAGCAGCGCCATCAGGTGGCCGTTCACACGGCCCGTCTTGCCGCGCGCCAGTTCGGGCACGTCGGGGTTCTTCTTCTGCGGCATGATCGACGAGCCAGTGCAGAAGCGGTCGGCGATATCGATGAAGCCGACGCGCGGGCTCATCCACAGCACGAGTTCTTCCGAGAAGCGCGACACGTGTGTCATCACGAGCGCCGACGCGGCCGTGAATTCGATCGCGAAGTCGCGGTCGGAGACGGCATCCAGCGAGTTCGCGCAGATGCCGTCGAAGCTGAGCGTCTTCGCGACGGCATGACGGTCGATCGGATAGCTGGTGCCCGCGAGCGCCGCTGCGCCGAGCGGCAGACGGTTCACGCGCTTGCGGGTGTCGAGCATGCGCTCGGCGTCGCGCGAGAACATTTCGACGTAGGCGAGCAGATGATGGCCGAACGTCACAGGTTGCGCGACCTGCAGGTGCGTGAAGCCCGGCATGATCGTGTCGGCGTTCTTTTCCGCGAGGTCCAGCAGCGCGACGCGCAGATCCTTCAGCAGATCGCCGATCCGGTCGATCTCGCCGCGCAGCCACAGGCGGATATCGGTCGCGACCTGGTCGTTGCGCGAGCGGCCCGTGTGCAGGCGCTTGCCGGCATCGCCGATCAGCGCGGTCAGGCGCGCTTCGATGTTCAGGTGCACGTCTTCGAGGTCGAGTTGCCATTCGAACTCGCCGCGCTCGATTTCACCCTTGATCTGCGCCATGCCGCGCTGGATCGCCGCGAGGTCGTCGGCGCCGATGATCTTTTGCGCGGCCAGCATCGACGCGTGCGCGAGCGAGCCTTCGATGTCGACGAACGCGAGACGCTTGTCGAAGAAAACCGACGACGTGTAGCGCTTGACGAGTTCCGACATCGGCTCGGAGAAGCGAGCCGACCAGGCTTCGCCTTTTTTATGCAGTTGGGACGTCATGGTGATGGGCAGTGTGCGAGGTGAAGACGCGAACGGCGCGGCATGCGTGCTGCCTGCTGCGTCGCCTTGAAGGAGACAACGATTTTAACACCCGCGGCGCGGGCGGCTTTTCCGCCGACGGACGCGATCATTCGGCCAGCAGCACGACGAGCTTCAGGTCTTCGCGGTGCGCGGGCTTGAAGGTGATCTGGTTGTAGACGACGAGGCCGTCGCGCGGATGATTGAACTGGCGCTGGCCGCCTTCGCGCTCGTTGACGTCCTGCGACGCCCAGAAGCGCGAGAAGGCGTCGCTGGCGGCGGCGAGCGAATCGATCAGCGAGCGCGTGGGCGCGTCGTTCTGGTGACGGATCGAATCCGCGCGATATTCGGCGGCGAGGCGCCGCGCGCGGATTTCCCAGTCGACGATCAGCGTGCGGGCTGCCGGCGACAGAAACGTGTAGCGCAGCAGGTTGCGGTCGTGATCGTCGTCCAGCCAGCCGACGAACAGATCCGACGCCGGCGCGTTCCACGCGAGCGCGGTGAACTGACGGTCGAGCACGTACGCAGGCGCGTTCACGAGCTGGACGGTCTTGAGCAGCATCGTGGGGGCATCGGCGGCGGCGGGGTCCGGCTCGGCGGGATCGCGCTGCGCGGCCAGTTCGAACAGATACGCGCGTTCCGCGCGCGACAACTGCAGCGCGACGGCGATACGCGCGAGGGCATCGGCGGAAGCGGACACGGGCCGACCCTGTTCGATCCACGTGTACCAGGTCGGACTCACGCCGCACAACTGCGCGACTTCCTCGCGACGCAGACCGGGCGTGCGGCGGCGCGGACCGGGCGGCAGCCCGACGGCTTGCGGCGACAGACGCTCGCGATGCGCGCGGATGAATTCGCCGAGCGCGCGGGCGGGCGACGCATCGAGCGGCGGGACGGAATCGGCAGGAGACGGCGTGGTCATGGGGCGACTGCGATGGCTGGTAATCTCGATACCAGAATAATTGGTTGACTTGTACCGGTACAGGGCGGGCTCTATTGTAGCGACTGGAACGGCCGGTGCGAACAGGCGGGCCGCTTCCGAAGTTCGACACGACCTCACAAACGGGAGCACACGATGAAGCATCACGATCAGGTGGCCGATGCGTTCGGCTCGACGGCGGCCGCATATTTGACGAGCCAGGTTCACGCGACGGGGGCGGACTTGCAGACGCTGGCGGCATCCGTGGCCGCGACGCCGGGCGCGGCGGTGCTCGATATGGGTTGCGGCGCGGGGCATGCGAGTTTTGCGGTGGCGGCGCATGCTGGATCTGTCGTTGCGTACGACATCGCGCCGCAGATGCTCGCTACCGTTGCTTCTGCCGCCGCCGAGCGCGGGTTCAGTAATATCCGCACGCAGCAGGGCGCGGCCGAGAAGTTGCCGTTCGCGGATGCATCGTTCGACTGGGTCGTCAGCCGGATGAGTGCGCATCACTGGCACGACGTGCCGTTGGCGCTTGCCGAGGTGCGGCGAGTGTTGAAGCCGGGCGGGCGCGTGCTGTTCATCGATATTGCCGGGAGCGAGCATCCGTTGCTCGATACGCATTTGCAGGCCGTCGAGGTGTTGCGCGATGGCTCGCATATTCGTGACTATCGCGCGGATGAGTGGGTTTCGTTTTTTGCTGCCGCCGGTTTTGAAGTTGATGTTCGCCAACGGTGGCGGCTTGATATTGAGTTTGGGTCGTGGGTCGCCAGGATGAGGACGCCTGAGGCGCGGGTTCTTGCTATTCGGGCTTTGTGGGGGTCTGCGCCGGATGAAGTCCGCGATTACTTTGATGTTAAAGATGATGGGTCTTTTAAGCTCGATGCTCTGATGATCGAGGCCTGGTGATTTTTTTGTCTGCGGCACCAGTCGCCATTCTTTGTTTTTTGCTGCGGTGGCATCCGCGTTTTCGTATTGGTCTATTAGCGTTGCCCTTGTGCGGGGCGGCAGTTACTTTCTTTGCCGCGGCAAAGAAAGTAACCAAAGAAAGCCGCTTTTAAACCTCCGGTGCCTGCCAGGTTCGCACTACGGTATGCCGCAGTTGAGCCGTCGCGCAGCGACGCAAACACTCCGTAGAAAGCCCGCAGTCCGGTATGCGCAGCGTGAAGGGTTACGCCCAGTTAGGGCAAATTCGGCCGGAGTGTTTTTTGTGCCGTCGGTTTGATTGCGGCTGTATGTGCTCCAGACTATGCGCGGGGCTATCGCGCCGCGCGCGATTGACTGTGGGCTTTCTACGGAGTGCGGATGTCGCTGCGCGACGGCTCAACTACGGCATGCCGCAGCGCGAACCTGGCGGGCACCGGAGGTTCAAAAGCGGCTTTCTTTGGTTACTTTCTTTGCCGCGGCAAAGAAAGTAACTGCCGCCCCGCACAGGGGCAACGCTAATAGACCGATATGAAACCGCGGATGCCAGCGAAGAAAAAAAACAAAACGGGCGACAAGCGCCAAAAAAAGCACAAGCCGCCCGCAGGGCAAAAAAATCAACCAGTATTCCTCAACCCAGCAGCAATCCCATTAATAGTGAGATGAATCCCGCGCCGCA
Organism: Paraburkholderia sabiae; assembly: GCF_030412785.1. Classification (NCBI taxonomy): domain Bacteria; kingdom Pseudomonadati; phylum Pseudomonadota; class Betaproteobacteria; order Burkholderiales; family Burkholderiaceae; genus Paraburkholderia; species Paraburkholderia sabiae. The sequence continues at coordinate 5,553,982 of NZ_CP125295.1, read as the reverse complement.
CGCGCACATTCGTATCCCCACCGCGATGCCGCTTCAAGAGTTCAACCTGCAGGTGATTCAAAGGATCGAGATACGGAAACCGATTCTTGATCGACCGCGCGAGCAACGGATTATCGGAAAGCCGCTCCTTGCGGCCAGTGATTTCGGAAAGCACATTGGAAGTGCGTTCCCACTCAGCCACGATCCGCTCAAACACATGCTTGCGCAGCTTCTTGTCAGTGACGAGCGCGGCATAACGCGACGCCACCGCGAGATCGGTCTTCGCCAGCACCATGTCCATGTTGGAGAGCAGATTCGAAAAGAACGGCCACACCTTGTGCATCTTGCGCAGCTGATTCAGACGACGCTCACGCTCGACATTCGTATCCGCCGCATCGAGCCAGCCGGCCACGGCGCTGCCGAACCCATACCAGCCCGTCAGCAGCAACCGGCATTGCCCCCATGAGAAACCCCAAGGAATCGCGCGCAAGTCTTCGATCTTGCGTTGCTTCGGATCCTGCAGCTTGCGCGAAGCCGGACGGCTGCCGATGTTCAGCTCGGCGATCTCCGCAATCGGCGTCGACGAGAAGAAGTAGTCGGTGAAGCCGGGCGTTTCGTAGACCAACGCACGATACGACGCCATCGCCGCATCCGACAGCGTCTGCATCACGTCCTCGAACTCGGGCAACTGCGCGGGCGAATTGCCGTGCGGCAGCAGCGAAGCTTCGAGCGTCGCGGCGACGACCGTCTCCAGATTGCGTCGGCCGATTTCCGGATTGCCGAACTTGCTCGCAATCACTTCGCCCTGTTCCGTCAAACGGATCTGACCGTCGACGGTGCCCGGCGGCTGCGACAGGATCGCCTGATACGTCGGGCCGCCGCCGCGTCCGACGGTGCCGCCGCGTCCATGGAACAGACGCATCGTGATGCCGCGCTCGTTGAAGAGCGACACCAGCGCCAGTTCCGCGCGATACAGCTCCCAGTTCGACGTCAGGAAGCCGCCGTCCTTGTTGCTGTCCGAATAGCCGAGCATCACTTCCTGCTCGTTGCCCTGGTTCTCGATGATGGCATCGATGCCCGGCAGCGCGAGCAGATCGCGCATGATGTGCGGCGCGTTGCGCAAGTCGGGAATCGTCTCGAAGAGGGGAATCACCATCACGCCCGCGCGCGCCGCTTCGACGGGATGGCCGAGCGTGCCTTGCAGCAGGCCCGTTTCCTTTTGCAGCAGCATCACTTCGACGAGATCGCTGACCGTCTCCGTGTGCGAAATGATGTAGTTGCGCACCGCGCGCGCGCCGAACTTCTCGCGCGTCACGCGCGCCTGTTCGAGCACGCCGAGTTCGCTCTTCACGAGGTTCGAGTACTCGACATACGGCGAGCGCAGCAGACGCGGCTGCGCGAGTTCCGCCAGCAGCACGCGCAGCTTTTCCGCTTCCGTGAGCGCCGCGTAGTCGCTTTCGACGCCCGCGCAGCGCAGCAGCTCGGCGATCACTGCTTCGTGAATGTCGGAGCTTTGACGCAGATCGATGCTCGCCAGATGGAAGCCGAACACTTCGGCGGCGCGCGTCAACGGCGACAGACGCGGCGTCGCGAGCGACGCGCCATGATGCTCGGCGAGCGAATCGATCAGCACGTGCAGATCGCGCACGAACTCGGACGAATCGTCGTAGGGCACGGCACGGATCGGCGGGATGCCGGGGCCAGCGCTGCGCACGGGCACGACGCCTTCGCCGAGACGCACGCGTGCGCTCGCGGCGAGGCGCGTGTACATGTGGATCAGCGCGCGGCGATAGGGCTCGTCGGTGCGGTGCGGCGAGTGATCGGGCGATGCTTGGGCAAGCGCCTTCAGCTCGTCGCTCGCGCCCGCCAGCAGGTTCGACACCGACAGTTCCGCGCCGAGCTTGTGCACCTGCTCCAGGTAGTGTTCGAAAATCACTGCCGCCTGGCGCGTGATCGCGTTTTCGAGCGTTTCGCCCGTCACGTTCGGATTGCCGTCGCGGTCGCCGCCGATCCAGCTGCCCATCTGGAAGAAGGGCGGCAGACGCGCATCGAGACCGTGCTCGACGAGCGCTTCTTCGATATCGGCGTAAAGCTGCGGAATTTCTTCGAGGAACGTTGCGCGGTAGTACGACAGCGCGTTCTCGATTTCATCGGCGACCGTCAGACGCGAATCGCGCAGCATGCGCGTCTGCCACAGCGACGTCACGCGCGCGCGCAGCAGCGAGTCGTTCTGCAGATGCTCGCGCGCCGTCAGCGGCTGGTCGCGTTCGGCAAGCAGACGCGCGATGTCGTGCTGCGCGTCGAGAATGCTCTTGCGCTGCACTTCCGTCGGGTGCGCCGTCAGCACGGGGACGATCAGCGCGTCGTTGAAGAACTGCTGCAGCACGGGCGTGGCGGCGGCATTCGCTTCGACGAGCCGGTCGAGCGCATGCGCGATCGTGCCCGGTTGCGACGTCGAGCCGGCCAGATCGTGAATGCGGTGGCGACGGTTGCGATGGCGATCTTCCGCGATGTTCGCCAGATGCGAGAAGTAGCTGAACGCACGCACGACGCTCACCGTCTGTTCGGGCGAAAGCGCGCGCAGCTTCTTGTCGAGCGCCTGCGCGGCGACGCTGTCGTCCTCGCGACGAAAACGCACAGCCGTCTGACGAATCGTTTCGACGACGTCGAACACTTCGTCGCCTTCCTGCTCGCGCACCACGTCGCCGAGCAGCCGCCCCAGATAGCGGATGTCTTCGAAGAGCGGCTGGTCCTTGTCTTCACGCGTGCGGGCGTTGTCCTTCAGGGCGGGCGCCCCGCCGTTCTTGCCCGCTTTGGGCTTGCGCGCGGCTGCCTGCTTGCCGTCCGCCTTGATGCGTTTCGATGTGCCGTTGACGGGCGCCTTGGCCGTCACAGCCTTGGTCTTCGTGGATTTGCCGGTTTTGCCGGAGTCGAGGGCTTGCGTTGCTTTCAGGGCCTTGGCGGCCTTGGAAGCCTTGGCAGCGGAAGCGGCCGATGCGGGGGCGGCATCGGGCGAGGCAGTAGTGCGGCGGGCAGGGCGCGCCGATCCGGAAGACGTCACGATGTTTCCTCAGGAAAGCCAGGGTCTAAAGAATGGTGAACTGCAACTGCGATTACTGCGGGGAACTGCGTTCAAAGCCTGTCAACGATGGCGCGCGCGGCGGAGGAAAGGCCGGTGGCGCGTGCTGTGCCGCATCAAATCATCGCGCATGCGGCGCATCGACGCGCGCACGACCGTGCTGGGGCTTCTGGCGGCCACGCAAGTCACGATCGATGCGGCTGGTGGACGGGCTCGCGCGCAGGGAAGCGGCAGGCCTGTCTCCTCCGTCTAACTTGCTTCGGCATGGCCGTGCGGCCAGCGAGAGGTTGCCGAAGCGCGTGCTAACATTGTTTGTTATTACATCCCGTCGTTCAATGACTCAAACAATGAATTCCGAGACGCTTGCGCCCACGCCGCCCGCCACGCTTGTGATCGCGTCGCGTGAGAGCCGGCTTGCAATGTGGCAGGCCGAGCATGTGCGGTGTGCGCTGCACAAATTATATCCATCTTGTGACGTAAAAATCCTCGGAATGACGACACGCGGCGATCAGATTCTCGATCGTACGCTGTCGAAGGTCGGCGGCAAGGGGCTGTTCGTGAAGGAACTGGAGAACGCGCTCGCCGACGGCCGCGCCGATCTCGCCGTTCATTCGCTGAAAGACGTGCCGATGGAACTGCCCGAGGGCTTCGCGCTGTCGACCATCATGGAGCGCGAAGATCCGCGCGACGCGTTCGTCTCGAATCAATACGACTCGCTCGCCGCGCTGCCGCCCGGCAGCGTGGTCGGCACGTCGAGCCTGCGCCGCGAAGCGATGCTGCGCGCGCGTTATCCCGAACTGGTCGTGAAGCCGCTGCGCGGCAATCTCGACACGCGGCTCGGCAAGCTCGATCGCGGCGATTACGCGGCCATCATTCTCGCTGCGGCCGGTTTGAAGCGCCTGGGCCTCGGCGACCGCATCCGTTCGCTGCTCGATCCCGCGGATAGTCTCCCTGCCGCAGGCCAGGGCGCGCTCGGCATCGAGATTCGCGCGGACCGCGCCGATCTTGCCGCATGGCTCGCGCCGCTGCATCACGAGCACACGGCGGCTGCCGTCGAGGCGGAGCGCATGGTGTCGCGCGCGCTGGGCGGCAGCTGCGAAGTGCCGCTCGCGGCGTACGCGACGTGGCATGACGGCGCGCTGCATCTGCGTGGCGTCGTCGCGACGCCGGACGGCCAGCGCGTGTTGAGCGCGCAGGCATCGTCGCCTGCACCGACCACGGGTGCCGCGCTCGAACTGGGCCGCGACGTCGCGAGCCAGCTCGAAGCGCAAGGCGCACTCGAGATCGTCCGCGCGCTGTCCACCGCGAGCGGCCCGGCCGCTTCCGCGTGATGGCGGCCGGCTCGAATCCGACACCCGACGCATTCCCGTCCAAGGACGGCGCAGGCTCGTCGCATCCGCCGGGCTCGCGCCTGACGGTCGTGCTGACGCGCCCGGCGGGGCAGTCCGAGGCGTTGGCCCGGACACTGCACGATGCCGGTGTCGCAACCGTCGAATTTCCTCTCATCGACATCGCCGCCACGGACGACCCAGCGCCGCTGCGCGCGGCGCTCGCGTCGCTGGAAAAATACGCGCTCGTCGTGTTCGTGTCGCCGAACGCCGTCGACCATGCGTTCGCGAATCACGACGCGATCTGGCCGCATGCGCTGCCCGTCGGCGTCGTCGGTCCGGGCAGCGTCGCCGCGCTCGCGAAGCACGGCGTCGAGGCGCCCGCGTACCAGGTGATCAGCCCCGGCCATGCCGCCGACGACAACGGCGACGGCGCGCGCTTCGATTCCGAGGCGTTGTATTCCGCGCTCGAAGCGTCGCTCGGCGAGAACGCGTTCGAAGGCAGGCGCGTGCTGATCGTGCGCGGCGACGGCGGGCGCGAGTGGCTCGCCGACCGTCTGCGCGAAGCGGGCGCCGAAGTCGAGACCGTCGCCGCCTACCGGCGCCTCGTGCCCGAGCCGTCGATCGGCGCGTGGTCGCGCATTCACGCGCTGCTGTCGGACGAATCGACGGCGCCGCACGCGTGGCTCATCACGAGTTCCGAAGGCGTGCGCAATCTCGCCGAACTCGCGCAAGACCACCTGACGGCCAGCGAGCAGACGCATCTGAAGCGCGCGACGTTCGTCGCGCCCCATCCGCGCATCGCGGAAACCGCGCGGGCATTGGGTTTTGATAGCATTACGGTGTCCGGTGCAGGCGATGAACGCATTGCCCGCACGCTGTTGTCTCTCGCGGCACCGTCCGAAGTTCCACCGGTCCAGTCCAACCCGGCACAAGAACGCATGTCTGATACCAACGCATCCACGACTCCCACGCCTAACCCCGCGCCGCGGCCCGCCAACACGCTGCCGCCGAATCAACCCTTTACGCCTTACGAAATGCAGCAGCCCAAACCCAAGGGCAATGGGCTGCTGTGGGTTGTCATTGCGCTGGTGTTGTTCGCGGCGGTGGCGGGCGGCATTGCGCTGAACCGCCGAATCATCAAGCTCGATCAGCAGTTGTCGCATCGCCAGCAGACCAATGACGCCCAGACGGCCGAGTTGCGCGTGAAGACGGATCAGGCCGTCGCGACCGTGCGCCAGGCCGACGCGCAGATCGCGCAACTCGAAGGCAAGCTCGCCGATGCGCAGAATTCGCAGCAGGCGTTGCAGCAGCAATACGCCGACCTCGCGCGCAACCGCGACGACTGGACGATGGCCGAAGTTGGCCAGATGCTGTCGGCGGCGAGCGAGCAATTGCAGCTGACGGGCAACACGCAACTCGCGCTCTTCGCGCTGCAAAGCGCCGACACGCGTCTCGCCGCATCGGATGGCGCGCAGGTGCTGGCCGTACGCAAGGCGATCGCCGAGGACATCGACAAGCTGAAGTCCGCGCCGTCCACCGACCTGACGGGCCTTGCGATCAAGCTCGATAACGCGATCGAGCAGATCGACCAGCTGCCGCTGTCGGGCGAGGCGCCGATTGCGCACGCCACGCCGCATGCATCGACGCCGAAGGACGTCGACCGCGTCGCCGCGGCGACGGGCGAGCCGAAGTGGAAGGTGTGGTGGAACCAGTTCGTCGCGGGCATCGGCGAGCAGCTGACCAGCCTCGTGCAGGTGCGCCGCATCGATCACGCCGACGCGATGCTCGTCGCGCCGGATCAGGGCTATTTCGTGCGTGAGAATCTGAAGCTGCGTCTGCTGTCCGCGCGGCTTGCGCTGCTCGCGCGCAACCAGACGACGCTGAAGTCCGATCTTCATTCCGCCGACAGCACGCTTGGGCGCTATTTCGACGCGTCGTCGAGGAACGTGCAGACGGTGCGCGACCTCATCAAGCAGGTCGACGAGGGCTCGGGCGCCGTCGATGTGCCGAACCTGAATACGAGCCTGCAGGCCGTGCATCAATACCGGAACCGGGGTTAATCATGGCGCTGCGTGGACTCCTCTGGCTCGCATTCCTGTTCGCGATTGCCGTCGTACTCGCGATCGTTGGACGCTTCGATACCGGACAGGTGCTGCTCGTCTATCCGCCGTACCGCGTCGACATTTCGCTGAACCTGTTCATCGTCGGCATCATCGTTGCGTTCATCGTGATGTATATGGTGCTGCGTATCGTGCGCAACATCTGGCGTATGCCGCAGCGGGTCGCCGCGTATCGCGCGCGTCAGCGTGTCGCGAAGGCGCATGCGGCGTTGCGCGATGCAATCGGCAATCTGTATGCAGGCCGTTTCTCGCGCGCCGAGAAGGCTGCGCGCGATTCGCTGATCAATCCCGACAACAAGGGCGCGGCGGGGCTGATCGCCGCGAACGCCGCGCACCGGATGCACGAGTACGCGCGCCGCGACGAGTATCTCGCGCAGATCGATTCGTCCGACTGGCAGGACGCGCGTCTGATGGCGACGGCCGACATGCGCGCCGATGGCCGCGATGCCGACGGTGCGCTGCTCGCGCTGACGGAGATGCAATCGCAGGGCGGCCGACGCATTCACGCGCAGCAGATTGCGTTGCGGGCGCAGCAGCAGTTGAAGAACTGGGGCGAAGTGCTGAAGCTCGTGAAGACGCTGGAGAAGCGCGAGGCGATTCATCCCGCGGTGGCTGTGCGCCTGCGACAACTGGCGGCTGAGAACCTGCTGCGCGACCGTCGTCACAATGCTGATGCGCTGCTCGAACTGTGGCATTCACTGACGCCGACCGAGCGGCATTCGCCGCGTCTCGCGGATCTCGCGGCCGAGTTGCTCGTCGCGCTGAACCGTCCGCATGAGGCGCGCAAGATCGTCGAGGAAGCGCTCGCGCAGAACTGGGATGCGAGGTTGTTGCGGCGGTATCCCGATACCACGGGCGGCGATGCGTTGCCGCTCATTCAGAAGGCGGAAGCTTGGAGGAAGGAACGTCCCGAAGACGCCGATCTGATGTTCGCGCTGGGGCGTTTGTGTCTGCATCAGCAGTTGTGGGGGAAGGCGCAGTCTTTCCTTGAGCAGGCTCTTAAGCTCGCTGATAACGAGACGTTGAAGATTCGGTCTCATCGGGCACTTGCCCGGTTGCATGAGCAACTCGGGGATGCTGATAAGGCTGGCGCGCATTATCGGGAGAGTGCGCTGGCGATGAATATCGTTTAAGTTTTTTTGTCTGCGACGCTAGTCGCCATTCTGGTTTTTGCTTTTTGTTTTTCGTTCTTTGGGTGCGCTGGCATCCGCGGTTTCGTATCGGTCTATTAGCGTCGCCCCTGTGCGGGGCGGCAGTTACTTTCTTTGCCGCGGCAAAGAAAGTAACCAAAGAAAGCCGCTTCAAACCTCCGGTGCCCGCCAGGACACCGCCGCGGCATGCCGCAGTTGAGCTGTCGCGCAGCGACCTCCCCACTCCGTATAAAGCCCGCAGTCAACCGCGCACGGCGCGAAAATCCCACACAGTTTGGAACACATGCCGCCGCAAATCGACGGCAAACGCAAAAAAACAAGCCGACCGGATGTGCCCCAAGCGGGTGTCATCTTTCGCACCGCGCGCGCCTGACTGCGGGCTTTCTACGGAGTATTGCGTCGCTGTGCGACGGCTCAAGGAACGTGGGTCGCAGCGTTATCCTGGCAGGCACTGGAGGTTAGAAGCCGCTTTCTTTGGTTACTTTCTTTGCGGCGGCAAAGAAAGTAACTGCCGCCCCGCACAGGGGCGACGCTAATAGACCGATACGAAAACGCGGATGCCAGCGCAGAAGCCAGAAGCCAGAACCAGAATCCAGAAACCGCCGCTATCGATTAACTAACCGCGCCGGCACGCAAAGAGCCAACAACCCGCCAAGAATCATAAACGCGGCAAGCATATACATGCCGGCGGCATTAGCCGAAGTAGCCTGCTTAAGCCAGCCCACGGCATAGGGGCTGAGAAACCCAGCCAGATTCCCGATGGAATTAATCAAGGCGATCCCAGCGGCAGCGCCCGTACCGGCAAGAAATGACGTAGGCAAACTCCAGAACAACGGCAGCGTGGTCAGGATGCCCATAGTAGCCAGCGTGAGAGCAGCCATAGCCAGCGTCGTGTCCTTAGCCCAGACAACAGAAAGCACCAGCCCCAGCGCCCCAGCGAAACCAGGCACAGCAACGTGCCACCGCCGCTCACGCGTCCGATCGGCGCTGCGCGCAACAAACACCATCGCAATCACGGCAGCCGCGAACGGAATCGCCGACAGCAACCCGATCATGAACGCATCGGTGACACCCGTCGATTTGATGATCGTCGGCAGCCAGAAGCTCACACCGTACAGACCCATCACGAACGAGAAGTAGATCAGGCTCATCATCAGCACACGCGGGCTCAGCATCACCTTGCCGATCGCATGATCTTCCTTCGTTGCGTCTTCAGCGGCTATGTTGCGTTCGAGCAGTTCGCGCTCTTCCTTCGTGAGCCACGTCGCCTTCGAAATGCGGTCGTCGAGCACGATGAACACCAGAATGCCGACGATGATGGACGGCACGCCTTCGAGCAGGAACAGCCACTGCCAGCCGTGCCAGCCATTCGTACCATCGAACGACTTCAGGATGTAGCCCGAAATCGGCCCGCCGACCACGCCCGAAATCGCGATCGCCGTCATGAACCACGTCGTCATGCGGCCGCGCCGCTGCGCCGGATACCAGTACGTCAGGTACAGGATGATGCCAGGGAAGAAGCCCGCTTCGGCAAGACCGAGCAGGAAGCGCATCACGTAGAACATCGTCGGCGTGGTGACGAACATCGTCAGCATCGAGACGATGCCCCACGTCACCATGATCCGCGCGATCCAGACCCGCGCACCGACCCGATGCAGAATGATGTTGCTCGGCACCTCGAAGATGAAATAGCCGATGAAGAAAATCCCCGCGCCGAAGCCATAGACGGCATCGGACAGACCCAGGTCCGTACTCATGCCGAGCTTCGCGAAGCCGACATTGACGCGGTCCAGATATGCAACGACATAGCTGAGCATCAGAAGTGGCGTCAGACGCCAGGCGACTTTTCTGTACGTCGCCTCTTCGAAGGTGGAAGGCGGCGCCCCTGCGCCGGGATGGTGGAGCGGATTCGCAGGACTGGACACGCTTGTCTCCTATTGACCAGCGTCGGCGCGCTAGCGCTTTTAGGCTGGTCCTATGTGAATCTCGTTTTTGTGGAAATGTCGTACCGCCGTTCGCGATTCTAAACTTTCAACGCGCGCTGAAAAGCCACGCGGCGTCAGTGAAAACACTGATATTTCAACGATTAAGGCGACTTTTGCCATGCGGCGCGCGCGGAATGGCAAGGCGCGCCGCATGCTCCAGATCGTGCGCGGCTACACGCAGCGTCCCCCATCCACTTCGAGACACACGCCCGTGATGAACTCCGCTTCGTCGGACGCGAGATAGAGCGCGGCGTTCGCGATGTCCTGCGGCGTCGAGAAGCGGCCGAGCGGAATGCCCGCCAGAAACTTCTTGCGGTTCTCCGGCGTGTCCTCGACGCCCATGAACTCGGTCAACAACCCCGTTTCGCCGATCACGGGATTCACGCAGTTCACGCGGATGCGGTCCGGTCCGAGTTCGACGGCGAGCGCCTTGCTCGCGACGATCACCGCACCCTTGCTGCCGTTGTACCAGACGAGGCCAGGCCGCGGCCGCACGCCTGCCGTCGATGCGATATTGACGAATACACCGCCGCCTTGCTCGCGGAAGTACGGCACGAACTCGTGCACGCTCCAGTAGATGCTCTTCACATTGACGGCGTACACGCGGTCGAATTCGTCTTCCGTCACGTCGAGCACGGGCTTGTTGCGATGCGTGGTGCCCGCGTTGTTGACCACGATCTGCACGCTGCCGAAGTCCTCGATCGCGGCGGCGCGCAGTGAGCGCCAGTCGCCTGCACTGGTCACGTCGCCCGCGACCGCGATCGCCTTGCCGCCCGCCAGCGCGATCTCGCTCGCGACGCGTTCGGCCGCTGCGCCGTTCAGATCGTTGACCACGACGTTCGCGCCTTCGCGCGCATAAGTCTTCGCGATGCCTTCGCCGAAGCCCGAGCCGCCGCCCGTGACGATGGCCGTTTTGCCCGTCAACCGCATGATGTCTCCTTGTCGTTAGAGTGAGCGCCGCTGTGTGCGCCAGAACGCTTCGAGTTCTCGTGCGTCAGCCGTGCCGGATCGCGACGGTTTTCAGCACCGTGAAGCCGTACAGCGCTTCGAAGCCTTTCTCGCGGCCGTGGCCGGAATGCTTGACGCCGCCAAACGGCAATTCGACGCCGCCGCCCGCACCATAGTTGTTGACGAAAACCTGGCCCGAACGCACGCGACGAGCAATGCGCATCTGGCGGCCGCCGTCGCGCGTCCAGACGCCTGCGACGAGTCCGTAGGCCGTGCCGTTGGCAAGCGCGAGCGCCTCGTCTTCGTCGGCGAATGGCAACGCGGCGAGCACGGGGCCGAACACTTCTTCCTGTGCCAGACGGTGTGTGGGCGGCACGTCGCGCAGCAATGTGGGCGCCTGATAGAAGCCGGATTCCGGCGCTTCCGCGATCACTTCGCCATGGGCCGCCATCGCGATGCCGTCGTGTTGCGCGTCGGAGAGAAAATCCCACACGCGGCGCTGCTGCTTCGCGCTGATCAGCGGCCCGCAATCGAGATCGGCATGTGCCGGTCCGACGCGCAGCGCATTGAACGCGCCGGCGAGGCGATCGAGCAGCGGCTCGTAGATGCTGCGCTCGATCAGCACGCGGCTGCCCGCCGAACAGGTCTGCCCGGCGTTCTGCACGATTGCGTTCACGAGCGTGGGCAGCGCGGCGTCGAGATCGGCGTCGGCGAAGACGATTTGCGGCGACTTGCCGCCGAGTTCGAGCGTGACGGGCACGTGGTTTTCGGAGGCCATCTGCGTGACGAGCTTGCCCGTTTCAGGCGAACCGGTGAACGAGATGTGATCGATGCCCGCGTGGCGCGCGAGCGCCGCGCCCGCTTCGTGTCCGTAGCCGGTGACGATGTTAAGCGCGCCTGCTGGCAGACCCGCTTCGGCAGCGAGTTCGGCGACGCGCAAGACGGACAGACACGCGTCTTCTGCGGGTTTCACGACGCACGCGTTGCCCGTGGCAAGCGCCGCGCCGACGCTGCGACCGAAGATCTGCATCGGGTAGTTCCACGGCACGATGTGTCCTGTGACGCCATGCGGCTCGCGGATCGTGAAGACGGTGTAGCCGTTCTGGTAGGGCAGCGTTTCGCCGTGGAGTTTATCGGCGGCGCCTGCATAGAACTCGAAATAGCGGGCGAGGGCGGCGGCGTCGCCGCGCGCCTGCTTGAGCGGCTTGCCCGTGTCGCGCGCTTCGAGTTGTGCCAGTTCTTCGTGACACGCAGTGACCAGCATCGACAGGCGGTACAGCAGGCGCCCGCGTTCGGCGGCGCTGACGGCGCCCCATGCGCCTTCGTAGGCGCGGCGCGCGCACTGGACGGCGTGATCGATGTCGGCGGCCGTTCCGCGTGCTAGCGTGGTGAACGGCTGGCCGTCGGAAGGATCGACCACGGGGATCGTGTCCCCGCCCGACGACGCGGTCCATTCACCGCCGATGAAATGTTTCGCATCTTCCACACATGCTCCTTGCCTTGTTGGGCGTTAGACCGGCAACAAACCAGACAACGAAAAGGACAGGCGACGGCGGCGGGCGGCGCGAAGCAGCGAGCCGCATGAAACGATTATCGCGCCGATCGCCACGCGGGTGTCATCGGCCGATTGGCTATAATGGCGCATTCCGCAGTCTTCGCGCAGGTTCGCGCGGTGTCTGGCCGCAGTATCCGGCCGCGGTGTCGGAGATCCGGCGCCGCGTCCCGTATCGGTGGCGCAGCGCGCGCCGCGCGCCATGTTCCCATTTCATCCTGATCAGAGAGCGCCATGAGCTTCAATCACGTTCCCGCTGGTAAAGACCTTCCGCAAGACTTCAACGTCATCATCGAGATCCCGGCGCAAAGCGACCCCGTGAAGTACGAGGCCGACAAGGATCTGGGCCTGCTCGTCGTCGATCGCTTCATCGGCACGGGCATGCGCTATCCCGCCAACTACGGCTTCATTCCGCAGACGCTGTCGGGCGACGGCGACCCCGTCGACGTGCTCGTGATCACGCCGTTCCCGCTGCTGGCTGGTTCCGTGGTCCGCGCACGCGCGCTGGGCATGCTGCAGATGACGGATGAATCGGGCGTCGACGCAAAGCTGATCGCCGTGCCGCACGACAAGATCTGCCCGATGACGGCGGACCTGAAGTCGGTCGACGACGTGCCGCAATACCTGAAGGACCAGATCAAGCACTTCTTCGAGCAATACAAGGCGCTCGAAAAGGGCAAGTGGGTGAAGGTCGAAGGCTGGGCGGGCATCGACGCCGCGCACAAGGAAATCACGGACGGCGTCGCGAACTTCAAGAAGTAATCGCACGCTCAGGCCGGATTGCTGACAGGACGCTCCTTCGGGAGCGTCTTTGCTTTTGGGGCTAGCTGTTCGTCGCGCTCGCGTGTAGCTGAACGCTGTAGCCGTGTCGGATCGTGTCGACGATCGAGGGCGGGGTGAGCAGGTTGACGGTCATTAGAAGGTCGTCGGGAACGCGCTTGTTGCCATAGCCTGTGTTCGACCACGGGCGCAACGCCGTGCCGTCCCACAGGCTCGCGACGTCATTCGACAACACGATCACGCCTGCGGGCAACCCGGCTAGCGGCTGCCGCCATGCATCCGATGCGCCGCGATGAGTCCGCTCTTCATGCAGCCTGCCGTCGAGTTCGTCAGCGAGCATGTTCGTTTCGAACCCGTTAGCCGTGAGCCATTGCGACTTGAACGCGAGGTAATCCGATCGTCGGCACATCGCGCATGCGCGGTGGCCGGCGCTCAGCGCGGTCGCTTCGTCGAGAAAGAAAAGCTCGGTGTATCGGCCGGGCTTCATCAGCGGCTGGCGGCTCCAGCCCTTGTAGGACAGGCGGCAGGTGATCCACGCCTTGAGCCGCCACGCACGCACGATGTGCGCGTCGCTGTCATGCAGCAAACCTCGATTGCCCATCCATCCCGCCGACGGACACACGGGATGAATCACACCCGCAGGATCGACTCCATTGGGAAGCGGCATCGGGTCGTCACAAATTTACTGCGCAGGCACCGTTGCCAGCCGCGTGCCGGCGAACGGATCGTTGCGCCAGTCGACACCGCCGCGTTCTTCTTTCGCCGCTTTCACTGCCTTCGCCGGCTTGCCCGTTGCGAAGTGTTCCATCGATTGTCCGGCGCTCACGGCGTTGCTCAGCCATTGCGGCATCGCGCCCTTGCCGTCCCACGTTTCGCCGAATGCGCTACGGAAGCGCACGGCTTTTTTCGCGCGTCGTTCGTCGGCGAGTGCGGTGGCCAGATCGGTCACCTTGATGCCGACTTGAGCCATGCGGCGGCGCAGATACGCAATCATGCTGTCGCGCTTTCGTTCGTCCATTTTGCTTCCCCTTGAGACGCTTGCCGTTGAAAGTTGCGGGTGTTGCGTTGATGTGGGGGAAGTATCCGATTGCGCCGGAAGCGCGTCGAGAGGCGATTCGTGAAAACACTGTTGCTGCCAGTGTGAACGATGCCGATGATGCAGCGCAACGCATCAGGCGTCGGCAATATCCTTTTCTGGCGCTTCTTCAACGAATTCAACCACGGGCAGCACCGATTCCAGCGTTCGAACACCCGACGCCAGCTCCCATTTCTGCGCCGGCGTCAGCTGCTTGACCCGATACTCGGCGCGCGACGCGCTCGACCGGTCGGCGAGTTCGAACGACGCCAGCAGACGCACCGGCTTGCGCGAGCGCGTATAACGCGCGCCCGTGCCGCTCGTATGCTTGTCGTAGCGGGCTTGCACGTCGGTGGCGATGCCCGTGTAGACGCTGCCGTCCGAGCATTCGATCAGATACAGAAACCACGGCATGGCACGCGCTTTTCCCTGTTATTCCTTGAACGGATTGTGTTCGCGCAGTTCGTCGACGTACGAGTGAATGTGATTCTTCTCGTTGTCGAGAAAATGCGCAACGGCGTCCGAAAAAGCAGGATGCGCGAGCCAGTGCGTCGAGCGCGTGACGGTCGGCATGAAGCCGCGCGCCATCTTGTGCTCGCCCTGCGCACCGCCTTCGAAGACGCCGAGCTTCTGTTCGATGCAGAACTCGAGCGGCTGATAGTACGCGGTCTCGAAGTGCAGGCAGGGCACGTGTTCGAGCGCGCCCCAGTAGCGGCCGTAGAGCGTGCCGCCCGCGTTCGCCCCGTCGCGCTGATAGACGACGAGCGAACTGGCGATCGGTTTGCCCTCGTATTCGGCGATGACCATCATCAGATTCTCGGGCATCGATTCGCCGATCATCCGGAAGAAGTCGAGGTTCAGATACGGACTCGAAAAGTGCTCACGGTACGTCTGCCGATAGCACTTGCTGAAGAACCGCCAGTCGGCGTCGCTGATGTCTTCGCCGAGCATGCGGCGGAACGTGACGCCCGCATCGCGCACCTTGCGGCGCTCGGCGCGGATGTTCTTGCGCTTCTTCTGTTCGAGCGTCGACAGGAACTCGTCGAAGTCGCGATAGCCGTCGTTGAGCCAGTGAAACTGCACGCCTTCTCGCTGCATCATGCCGAGATCGGTTAGCGTCTGTGCTTCCTGTTCGGTGGGAAACAGCACGTGCAGCGACGACACGTCGGCCTGTTCGGCAAAGGCAACGAGCGTGGCGGCGAGATGGCGCAGCGCGTGACCGTCGGCGGCGAGCAGGCGCGTGCCCTGAACGGGCGTGAAAGGCACCGCGCACAAGAGCTTCGGATAGTAGGGCAGGCCGTTGCGCTTGTAGGCATCGGCCCAGGCCCAATCGAACACATACTCGCCGTACGAGTGCCCTTTCGCATACACGGGCGCGGCGGCCGCCAGCTTGTCCGTGCGCGGGTCCGTCAGCGTGACGAATTGCGGCCCCCAGCCCGTGTCGGCGACGGCGCAGCGCGTCGCATGCAGCGCGCTCAGGAATTCATGGCGCAAGAACGGCGTGGGTTGCGCCTGGCGGCTCAACAACGCGTTCCATTCGGCGGCATCGACTTCGAGCGGCGAAGCGAGGATGCCCGCGCGGTAATCAAAACGTTCCTGGTTCAATCTGTTCGACCGTTGGCGATTCTTGATGCCGTGCGCTCGCGTTGGCTCGCATTGCGGCGGGATCGGGTGAAGCGGGCTGGCGGCTTGCGCGCCTGCCGGCTGGCTCGCGCCCGGCTGCAAGGCAACCCGGGCGTCAGGCTGGCCGCGGCGCGGCGAACGGCCATGTTAAAGCAAATGCGCGCGCGAGGCGCGCGGCATGGCGTGCAGGCGCAGATGATCGAGACCTTGAATGCGCTTACGGCTTATCATTTACGCTGTTCGATAGCCGCCGTTTCGCGCGTGACCGTCGCCCGGTGCGCGCCTTAGGAATCTCTGACATGAAAGGCAACTTCTTCAACCTGTATTCGCACCGCTTTGCGCGCGTCGCGGTCGGCGTGCCGCGCTGCCGCGTCGCGGACCCGTCGTTCAACGCCGACGAGACGCTCAAGCTCGCGCATGAAGCCGCCGCAAAAGGCGCGGCGCTCGTCGCGTTTCCCGAGCTCGGCTTGCCGGCCTACACCTGCGACGACCTCTTTCATCAGCGCGCGCTGCTCGATGCATGCAAGACAGCGCTGGCAAAGATCGTCGATGCGTCGAAGACGTTGCCCGTCGCGATGATCGTCGGCATGCCGCTGCAGGTGGATCACAGCCTGTACAACTGCGCGATCGTCGTCGCGCGCGGCGCCGTGCTGGGCGCGGTGCCGAAAACCTATCTGCCGAACTACGGCGAGTTCTACGAGGCTCGCCAGTACACGCCCGCCGATTGCGCCGTCGCGCGCGACATCGAACTGCTCGGCCAGCAGGTGCCGTTCGGTGCTTCGCTGCTCTTCGAACTGACGGACGTGCCCGATTTCCGTTTTCACGTCGAGATTTGCGAGGACGTGTGGGTGCCGATTCCGCCGTCGTCGTTCGCGGCGCTCGCGGGCGCGAACGTGCTCGTCAATCTGTCGGCGTCGAATGTCGTGGTCGGCAAGTCGGGTTACCGGCATCAACTGGTCGGCCAGCAGTCGGCGCGCTGTCTCGCCGCGTATCTGTACACGTCGGCGGGGCGCGGCGAGTCGTCGACGGACATGGCCTGGGACGGCCAGGCGCTGATCTACGAAAACGGCGAGATGCTCGCCGAGTCCGAGCGTTTTCTCGACGACTCGCACATGATCTTCGCCGACGTCGATCTCGAACGTTTGTCGCACGAACGCATGCGGCAGACGACGTTCGGCATGTCGGTGCAGCGTCACAAGGACGAAGCCGCGAAGTTCCAGATCGTGCGCTTCGAGATCGGGCATGATGCTTCGCATGCGCTGCCGCTCGCGCGCAAGGTCGAGCGCTTCCCGTACGTGCCCGCCGACACACGCCGTCGTGACGAGCGTTGCAACGAGGTCTACAACATTCAGGTGCAGGCGCTGGTGCAGCGGCTGTCGGCGTCGAATATCCAGAAGGTCGTGATCGGCGTGTCGGGCGGACTCGATTCGACGCACGCGCTGCTCGTCTGCGCGAAGGCGATGGACCGGCTCGCGCTGCCGCGCACGAACATCATCGGCGTGACGATGCCGGGCTTCGCGACCAGCGACCGCACGCTCAAGCAGGCGCGCGAATTGATGAGCGTGGTCGGTTGTACGTCGATGGAAATCGATATCCGGCCGAGCTGCGAACAGATGCTGAAAGATCTTGGTCATCCATATTCGGCGGGCGAGGCGAAGTACGACATCACGTTCGAAAACGTGCAGGCCGGCGAGCGCACGAATCATCTGTTCCGTCTCGCCAATTTCCACAACGGCATCGTGATCGGCACAGGCGATCTGAGCGAACTCGCACTCGGCTGGTGCACGTATGGCGTCGGCGATCACATGTCGCATTACAGCGTGAACGCGAGCGTGCCGAAGACGCTGATCACGCATCTGGTGCGCTGGGTCGCAGAGACGGGCACGGTCGGCAAGAGCGGCTCGGACACGCTGCTCAACATCCTTTCCACCGAGATCAGCCCGGAACTGGTGCCGGGCAAATCGGCGGGTGCGATCGAACAGAAGACGGAATCGTTCATCGGCCCGTACGAATTGCAGGACTTCAATCTGTTCTACATCCTGCGCTATGGCTTCGCGCCGTCGAAGGTCGCGTTCCTCGCGCTGCACGCATGGCGCGACAAGGAGCAGGGCGGCTGGCCGGAAGGCGCGCACGTCGCGCGCAACGAATACGATCTCGCGGCGATCAAGCGCAATCTCGGCATCTTCCTGTGGCGCTTCTTCAAGACGAGCCAGTTCAAGCGCACCTGCGTGCCGAATTCACCGAAGGTCGGCTCGGGCGGCTCACTGTCGCCGCGCGGCGACTGGCGCGCGCCGAGCGATTCGGAAGCCGTCGTCTGGACCGATGATCTTGCAACGGTTCCGGACAAAGCCGCCTGAAACCAGTCTTTATCTGCCGTTGCACGCGTGTCGCCGCACGCGTTGTCATGCCCGAGGCTGGCAACGTGTGCAGTGCGGCGTAGAATCGACGCATCCGTACTTTCCTTTTTAGAACCGAGACGAGGCCTGCCATGAAACGCATCACCGCCATCATCAAACCGTTCAAGCTCGACGAAGTGCGCGAAGCGCTCGCCGAAGTCGGCCTGACGGGGCTGACGGTTACCGAGGTCAAAGGCTTCGGCCGCCAGAAAGGACATACCGAGCTGTATCGCGGCGCCGAATACGTCGTCGATTTTCTGCCGAAGGTGAAGATCGAAGTCGTTGTGTCGAACGATCAGTGCGACCAGGTGATCGATGCCATCATCGGCGCGGCGCGCACGGGCAAGATCGGCGACGGCAAGATTTTCGTCGCGGAGGTGGAGCGCGTGATCCGCATTCGTACGGGTGAGGAGAACGAAGCGGCTGTTTGAGTTGTGCCGCTTATGCCGCGCGCTGTCGCGGCTCGATGTTGACGTGACGTGAAGTGAAAAAGCGCCGGCGTTGCACCGCGCCGGTGCGTTGCTCGTGTGAAGAGAGCTTCGCCGCGCGCGGAAATAAAAAAAGGTGCGACACCCTTTCGGACATCGCACCGATACGCGCCTCTCGCAGCAGCGTGAAAACCGTTTCTGTTACATCTGTTCTGTTAGCACCGTCCGATTAGAACGAGTGCTGGATACCTGCGTACACGCCCGTCTGGCTGTGGCCCGGCAGCGGGTTGTCCGTGCCGACCGTCGTGCCTGCCGCGTTTGCGTTCAGACCGTAGTTAGCCGTCTTGCTGTTCTGGACCGTTGCGACTTGCAGGTCGAGCAGCGTGCGCTTGGACAGGTTGTACGAGCCGCCGACCGTGTAGATCGTCGCGTTGCCTGCACCGTTGTTGCCGTTCACGTGGTAGACGGCTGCGATCAGAGCAGCTGCCGGCGTTGCTTGCCACGTGACACCGCCCCATTCGTGATCGAGCGTCGTCGGCGTGCCAACTGCAGCAGCCGTGATACCCGACGTGCGAACTGCCTGGTACGCGCCCTGGATCTTGAACTGACCGAGGAACACGTTCACGAGAGCCGAGTACTCACGCGAGTAGTTGTACGAGTTCGTCAGCTGGCCCGTCGACGGGTTGCGGATTTCGTCATAGATACCGCGAACCTGGAACAGCGACGACGTGTAGGTGACCTGTGCACCTGCCTCGCGGCCCTGGCCCGTCGGGTTGCCGTTGGCGTCGAGCGGGTTGTTACCGTTCCAGTTCGTCGTGTTCGACAGAGCGTACTGGCCGTAGAAGTCAAAGCCAGCGATCTTCGGCGACTGGTAAGCAACGTTGTTGCTCGATTGCGGCCAGTTGCGGCCACGAACCAGCGATGCCGACGACCAGTTCGACTGACCGAACGGATCGAAGTCCCACACGCCGTTCGAGATGAACAGCATGCGGCCCATCGTGAACGTACCGTATTGATCGCTTGCGAAACCGACCGTCGCCCAGCGATTGAAGAGGCCGCCGCCGCCCGGGCCTGCGCCCGTCATCGTGTTGAACGAGCCTTCCAACTGGAACACAGCCTTGTAGCCGCCACCCAGGTCTTCAGCACCCTTCAAGCCCCACAGGCTGGTACCCCAGTCGCCGGACTCTGCGCGGAAGCGGTGCGTGCTACCCGTCGCCGTGCCGCTACCCGTTGCGCTCGTCGGCACACCCGTCATGTACTCCAGACCAGCGTCCAGGCGCCCATACAGCGTCACGCTGCTCTGTGCATGTGCTGCAACGCCGAAAGTCAGCAGCGCTGCGGCAGCTAAAGCTTTCTTCATCTTCTCCTCCATACCCTGTCAAAAAAGTAAAGCCAGTACTGCGAGTGGTGCCCGGACGCCAGCAGCGCCGAGCAGGAATCTTTCTTCAGGGAGTGGCGCGGTGATCGGTGGTGTTGTCGACGCGCAGCCTTGCTGGCTGTCTGATCGTCTTTCCGATCCCTCGCGACCGGTATCTCCTGTTCGTTCGTTTTGAAGTGAAACTACTTTTCTTGAACTTTGTTTTGCTACTTTCGTTACTAATTTAGCAAAATACCCCCCGGTTGGCGAATAAATTAGTGATGCTCGGTAAAGATGTCTCTAAATTGCAATACCAATATGAGACAAGTGGGGTCCAGAGGGCCGCAGAACGGGCTTCTGGCCTTGTCAGGTAAAGGACACACCGTTGTTAATGACTTGGGTCAAGGATTGCCACTATTGACGAGGAAAAAAGTCGGGAGTAGGCGGGTTTTGAACTGTCGTTCGCGCAGATGTTGGGACGCCGAAGCTTTTGGGCCCGCAGGAGAGGAAGAGCGAGGCCGCGCGGAAATAAAAAAGGGCGCCGGTAAGCGCCCTGTAATACTACATAAACTACATTTCAGCGTTATTTCAGGCTGCCCGAGAGGAACTGCTTCAGACGCTCACTCTTCGTGTTCCTGAACACTTCGTCCGGATGACCTTCTTCCTCGACGCGTCCCTGATGCAGGAACATCACGTGATTCGACACGTTACGGGCGAACGCCATTTCGTGCGTGACGACGATCATCGTGCGGCCTTCTTCAGCCAGCGTCTGCATCACCTTCAGCACTTCGCCGACCAGTTCGGGATCGAGTGCCGAAGTCGGTTCGTCGAACAGCATCACGTCGGGGTTCATCGTCAGCGCGCGGGCGATGGCCACGCGTTGCTGCTGGCCGCCCGACAGATGCGACGGATACTGCTTCTCGAGGCGCGGCGCGAGACCCACTTTCTCGAGATAGGTACGCGCGCGCTCTTCGGCTTCCTTGCGCGGAATGCCGAGCACATGTAGCGGCGCTTCGATGATGTTCTCGAGCACCGTCATGTGCGTCCACAGATTGAAGTGCTGGAACACCATCGACAGCTTGGTGCGCATCTTCTGCAGCTGCTTTGCGTCCGACACGCGCAGCGCGCCGTGCTTGTCCTTCTGCGTGCGGATCTCCTGTCCTTCGACGAAGATGCGTCCGGCGTTCGGCTGCTCGAGAAAGTTGATGCAGCGAAGCATCGTGCTCTTGCCCGAACCGGACGAGCCGATCACGCTGATCACGTCGCCGCGGTTCGCGCGCAGCGTGACGCCCTTGAGAACTTCATTGTCGCCGTACTGCTTGTGCAGGTTGTCGACGAAAAGCATTTGCGGTGTTGCTGGAGTGTTCATCGGGTTCCTTGACTTGCTTGTACGCCGTCGTTACTTGCCTTGCGGGCGCAGATAAGCGAGCCAGCGGCGCTCGGCGCGGCGGAACAGCCAGACGAGCGCAAAAGAGATGATCAGATAGAGCAGGGCGGCGATACCGAACGCATCGAACGAACGGTAGGTGGCCGAATTGACGTCGCGCGCGATCTTCAGGATGTCCGGCACCGTCGCAGTGAAGGCGACCGTGGTGGCGTGCAGCATGAGGATCACTTCGTTGCTGTAGTACGGCAGCGCGCGGCGCAGCGCCGACGGCAGGATCACGCGGCGATACAGCGTGAACTGCGACATGCCGTACGCACGCGCCGCTTCGATCTCGCCGTACGGCGTCGCCTTGATCGCGCCGGCGAAAATTTCCGTCGTGTACGCGCAGGTGTTCAGCGTGAAGGCGAGCAGCGTGCAGTGCATGCCGTCGCGGAAGAACGCATTGGTCAGCGCGTTCGAGCGGATGATTTCCAGGCTGTACAAACCGGTGTAGCAGAGCAGCAGTTGCACGTACAACGGCGTGCCACGGAAGATATACGTATACAGCCACACCAGGGTCGACAGCCACTTCTTCTTCGACACGCGCGCGACCGCGAGCGGCACGGAGAGACAGAAGCCGAGGCCGATCGAGATGACCAGCAGCCACAGCGTGATGGCGACGCCCGTGAAGCGGTAGCCGTCCGTATACAGATAGTTGCGCCAGTATTCCTGGATCAGCTCGATCATAGTTCCGCCTTGCGCACGCCAGTCGAGTAGCGTTTTTCGAGGTACATCAGCACGAAGTTCGACGCCGTCGTGATGAGCAGATAGATGGCGCCTGCCATCAGCGTGAAGAAGAAGAATCGCAGCGTGCCTTTGCCGGCATCCTGCGAAGCCTTGACGACATCGGCGAGACCGATGATCGAGACAAGCGCCGTCGCCTTGACCATCACCTGCCAGTTATTGCCGATGCCGGGCAGCGCGAAACGCATCATCTGCGGGAACATGATCCGGGCGAACACCTGCCAGCCCGTCATGCCGTACGCGGCGCCCGCTTCGAGCTGGCCGCGCGGCACGGCGAGGAAGGCGCCGCGGAAGGTTTCCGTGAAGTACGCGCCGTAGATGAAGCCGAGCACGGCGACGCCGGCGACGAACGGATCGATGTCGATCTGATCCCAGCCGAGCATGTCGGTCAGGTTGTTCAGCCAGATCTGGATGCTGTAGAAGAGCAGCAGCATCAGCACGAGATCGGGGACGCCGCGAATCAGCGTCGTGTAGATCGTGCCGATGCTGTACGTCACCCGGTTCTTCGACAGCTTCGCTGCCGCGCCCAGCAGGCCGAGCAGGAATGCGAGCGCGAGCGACAGGATAGCCAGCTTGACGGTCTGCACCGTGCCGGCAAAGATGATCGGGCCGTAGCCTTGAAAGAACATAGCGAGTCCTTGACGACGCTCCCGCGCGCCGCGAAAGACGCGGCAATGCGTACGCTGCGGCGGTTCGTGCGAAGGCGGATGCCGCTTGCCTTCGATGTCTCCCGTGCGGCGCACAGCATGCCGCTGTGCGAATCTGACTGCCTGGCCTGTGAAGCTTGGGCGGCCGGCAGCGCGTATTTTGCTTCCGTTGTTGTTGCGTTTGTTGCCTGATCTACTGCTGGGTCCGACTGTATTACGAAGCTCATGGGCGGGCCCATCCGGGCCAGCCCCGAGCTTTTGTTAGCGCCGCTGGTGATTCGTTTAGCGGCTCTGATAGATGTCGACGTCGAAATACTGCTTCTCGAGCTTCGTGAACGTGCCGTCCTGGTGAACTTCGGCGAGCGCCTTGTTCAGCATCGCCTTCAGATCGCCGTCTTCCTTGCGCACGCCGATGGCCGTACCTTCGCCGATCGTCTTCGCGTCCTTCACTTCCGGGCCGGCCCACGCGAACGCCTTGCCGCGCGGCGTTTTCAGGAAGCCGGAATCGGCCTGCAACTCGTCCTGCAACGCGGCGTCGAGACGCCCCGTCGTCAGATCCGCGTACACCTGATCCTGGTTCTGGTAAGGCACGATCGTCACGCCCTTGGGTTCCCAGTACGCCTTCGCGTACGCTTCCTGCGTCGTGCCCTGTTCGACGCCGACCTGCTTGCCCTTCAGCGATTGCGCCGTCGGCAGCAGCGGCGAGCCCTTCTTCGCGATCATGCGCGCGGGCGCGTCGAACAGCTTGTCGGAGAAGTCGATCTGCTCGCGGCGCTTGTCGGTGACGGTCAGCGACGACACGATGATGTCGTACTTCTTGCCCTTGAGCGCCGGGATGATGCCGTCGAAATCCTGCGGAATCCACACGCACTTCACGTTCATCTTCGCGCACAGCGCCTTGGTCAGATCGACGTCGAAACCGACCATCTGGCCGCTCGGCGCCATCGATTCGAACGGCGGATAACTGGCGTCGACCCCGATGCGCACGGTTTTCCATTCTTTTGCCATGACTCCCGAAGCCATGACGGCGAGCGCCACGCACAGTGCGTACTTCTTCATGTTTCTCCTGACTTCCATCGCCGCGGCGCCTGCGCGGCGACGACAGCCGCTTGCGGCCGGCCGTCGCCATTCTAGGCGGACAAAAATGCGCTGCCCGAACTGGCGGCGGATTGTTTCGATGCTGTTCTGGTCTGAGGCCGTCCGCAGGCGTCCGTTCCCCGGGGCGCGCCGACCCATTCCAAAAAGCGCGGTATTTTACCCGAACCGGCGAGCGGTGCCAGTAATCTCAATAGGGAAAAAGCCCTTTGCCGCCAGAGACATGCGTGTGCGTCACGTCGCAGCGGCACGCTGCCGCCCGTTCCCACGGCGGCGGGACGGCCGATGCGCGGCGCGTCGCGCGGCCTCGCGCCATTGCCGTGATTTCTGAAACGATCCGGTGCGGTGGCGCGGATTGTTTCGCGTGCGCGCAGCCCATACATTTCCGTCATCGCCAATTTTCACGAGAGAGTCAGATGATCAGGATCCGCCGTTCCGACGAGCGTGGCCACGCCAACCACGGCTGGCTGAACGCGAAGCACAGCTTCTCGTTTGCCGACTACCACGATCCCGAGCACATGCACTTCGGTCCGCTGCGCGTGATCAACGAGGACCGGATCGCCGCGGGGCAGGGCTTCGGTACGCACGGGCATCGGGACATGGAAATCGTCACCTATGTGCTCGACGGCGCGTTGTCGCACCGCGACAGTCTCGGCAACGGCTCGACAATCCGTCCGGGCGACGTGCAACGTATGAGCGCGGGCACGGGCGTGATGCACAGCGAGTTCAATGGCTCGCAAGACGACCCGCTGCACCTGCTGCAGATCTGGATCATTCCGAAGCGCGCGGGCGATCAGCCGGGCTACGAGGAAAAGCGCTTCGAAGACGCGGACAAGCGCGGGCGCCTGCGCGTGGTGGCGTCGCCGGAAGGGCGCGACGGCTCGGTGACGATTCACGCCGATGCGTCGATCCACGCGGGTCTCTTCGATGGTGCGGAGCGCGCCGAATACGCGCTCGCGGCGGGGCGTCAGGCGTATGTGCATGTCGCGCGCGGCGCGGTGACGGTCAACGGCGAAGCGCTGAAGGCCGGCGATGCCGCGATGGTCACGGACGCCACCAGCATCACCGTCGAGAACGGCGAAGGCGCGGAAGTGCTGCTGTTCGATCTGGGACAGTTGCGCTAAGCACAGACGTTCGAGCGGGTCATAAAAAACGCCACGGAAGTTGCCTTCCGTGGCGTTTTCTATTGTGCGATCGGGTTTGCCGCTTACGGCTTCACAGCGGAAGCCGCCGCGTCGCCGCCGCGATGCTTTTCCCAACGCTCGCGCATCTTTTGATGACGCTGCTCCATCTTCGCGAAGTGCTGCTTGAGCGCGGTGCTGACGGTGGTCTTTTGCTGGTCGTTCAGACCGTTGTAGAAGTTGAGCCATGCCGTCGACGTCTGTTCGCGCAGTTGCGCATCCTTCTGCTCGATCTGCTGATGCGCGGCGTGCATCGCGTTCAGATCGAGAATGGGCTGCTGCTGCATCTGCTTGAACTGCTGGCGCATCTGCTCGTGATTCGCGCGTTCGGCGTCATGGCTTTGCTTCATCGTGTCGAGCGCGGCCTGCCACGACTTTTCCTGGTCCGCGTTCAGCTTCAGTTGCCCGTGCAACTGGTTCAGTTCCTTCATGAAGCCGCCATGATGCCAGCCCGGACCGCCGTGGCCCATGCCCGGGCCGCCGGGGCCGTCCGACGGCTGCGCGGCGAAGGCGGACCCGAGACTCAGTGCGAGCGATGCAGCGGCAACGGCGAGAAAGCGTGATGTTTTTTTGGACATTACTGTGCTCCTTGATCAACTAGCCGACGAT
Organism: Paraburkholderia sabiae; assembly: GCF_030412785.1. NCBI lineage: Bacteria > Pseudomonadati > Pseudomonadota > Betaproteobacteria > Burkholderiales > Burkholderiaceae > Paraburkholderia > Paraburkholderia sabiae. Next base: position 5,528,476 of record NZ_CP125295.1, on the reverse strand, counting down.
GCCGCCCGTCTCGAAGGTGAACTGGCGTGCATTCGGTAAGGCACAGCGTAGAGGCATCGAACGAGGGCCGTGTTACGCGTATCCTTGCGGAAGTTACGCGACATTACGTGCGCCTTTCGCGGTAACACCCGGTAACCCTTTGGCGGGTCGGATGGGTCGGAAACGCATCGGGGCGCGCGTTACACTTCAAACCATGGCTACTCAAATTCTTGTCGTCGACGACGACGTCGAACTGCGCGACCTGCTGCGCGACTACCTGGCCCGTCAAGGCATCGAGGTTTCGGTGCTGCACGACGCCAGTTCCCTGGAACGCCGTATCGAGCGCGAACGGCCCGACCTGATCGTGCTCGATCTGATGATGCCGGGTGTCGACGGCCTCACGGCGCTGCGCAAGCTGCGCGCCTCGGGCGACGACATTCCCGTCATCATGCTCACGGCACGCGCGGACGACGTGGACCGCATCGTCGGGCTGGAACTCGGTGCGGACGACTACCTCGGCAAGCCGTTCAATCCGCGCGAACTGCTGGCGCGCGTGCAGGCGGTATTGCGCCGCCGCAAGACGCTGCCGTCGGCGGCCGCGCCCGAACAGCGCGAGCCGTTCTCCTTCGGCCGTTTCACGCTCGACTTCCAGTCGCGCACGCTGCATCAGGAAGGCAAGCCGCTCACGTTGTCGGGCAGCGAATTCGCGCTCCTGAAGATTTTCGTCAATCACCCGATGCGCACGCTCACGCGCGAGCGCCTGCTCGAACTGCTGCACGGTCCCGAATACGACGGCACCGACCGCGGCATCGACGTGCAGGTGTGGCGCCTGCGCCGCATTCTCGAAACCGATCCGTCCGTGCCGCGCTTCATTCAGACAGTGCGCGGACGCGGATACGTGTTCGTCCCCGACGGCGAGCAACATGCGGCGTCCAATTGATTCGCTGTTCGGGCGGCTGGCGCTGCTCGTGGTGTGCGTGTTGCTGGTGTCGCATTTCGCGTGGTACCTGCTGGTTCGCTTCGAGCGCAACCAGTCGCAGACGCGTTATGCCGTCGAAGAGGCCGTGTTCCTCGTCGACGCCGTGCGCGATCACGTAAGACGCGAGCCGGATCAGCCGCTGCCGTCGCGCGTGCGCCTCGTCGATCCCGCGAGCGCGGACGTGCCCGCCGAAGTACCCAATCTGCCGCCGCCGCTCGACCGTTTCGTCGACGACGTGCGCGACCGTCTGCCTACTTCGACGCAGGTGCGCGTCGGCACGCCCGGCAAGCCGCCCACGCTGTGGGTGCGCGCAGCCAGCGACGCCAGCTGGATCGTCGTGCCCGTGCAGCCGCTGCGGCCGCCGCGCTCGCTCGACCGGATGGTGCTGTGGCTCGGCATCATCTTCTCGGCGGGCGTGATGGCGGCGCTGTTCGCCGCGTGGCAGCTACAGCAGCCGCTGCGCTCGCTCGCGCAGGCCGTGACGCGTTTCGGGCGCGGGCTGCCCGTGCCGCCTGTGCGCGAACGCGGTCCGCGCGAGTTGCGGCAACTGACGCACGGCTTCAACCAGATGGTGCAGGAAGTGGCGCGCACCGAGAATGATCGCGCGGTGATGCTGGCAGGCGTCGCGCATGACCTGAAGACGCCGCTCGCGCGTCTGCGGCTGCGTGCCGAGATGATGGAAGAAGCGAAGATGCGCGACGGTGTCGTGCGCGATGTGGATTCGATGACGCACATCGTCGAGCAGTTTCTCGTGTTTGCGCACGACGGCGCGGATCGTAGCGAACCCGTAGATGTCGACGGCCAGTGCGAGCGCGTGGTGCGCAGCTACCGTGCCGTCTCGGGCGGTGCGCCGACCGTGCAGACCGATCTGCGCGCGGGCCCCGGCTTCAAGCTGCCTGCCGCGACGCTCGATCGCATCCTGTCCAATCTGCTCGACAACGCGCATGCGTACGGTGCGCCGCCCGTCGTCGTGGCGACGGCGCGCACGCCGCAAGGCTTCACGCTGACGGTCACCGACAACGGCAACGGCATTGCCGCGCAGGATCTGATCAACGCGAGCCGTCCGTTCGTGCGGCTCGATCCGGCGCGCGGCGGCAACGGCCACAGCGGTCTCGGCCTTGCGATCGTCGAGCGGCTCGTGCGGCGTGCGGGCGGCGAATGGCAGATCGGCAACAACGACGCGGCGAGCGGTGGGCGCGGCTTGCGCGTGCTGATGACGTTCCCGCTTGAGATGGTGTCGCGCACGGCAACCGCGTCGGAAAGCGTCTGGGGATGAGTGCGATGCGCCGCGCGGATTGACTGCGCGGCGTTTCAAGATTCGAGAAGGGCGGGGCGTGTAACGCGAGAGGCCCCGCGAAACCCCGCGCAGAGATTGATGCGCTTTACTCGGTGAAGAGCGTGTTGAGCGCGGCGGCGGCTTCGCTGTCCACCGTGTTCCACGTCACCGTGTCGGCCTCGAAGATGTAGTGCGTCGTGTACTTGCCAAGACGCGCGAGGATCTCGTCCTGTATCACTTCGGGTGCCACGTCCAGCTTCAGATACCACGTGGTCGACGACAGGCGCGTCTGAAACGCGCCGTATTCTGCGAGCAGATGATCGAAAGCGTCAGCGTCCTGATCGCGGCAGACGATGACCAGATTTCCCTTCATGCGAACCTCCGGGGGAGCGTAAAGCGGTGATCACAACTTTCGTATGAAAGTCGATGATACCTGCTTGTGCTCCGCTTGCCCGTCGGCTTCGACACGCGCGATGCAGTGTGCATCGCTGGCCAGTCTTCGACTCCCGCTGGGAATGACAATTACCAGGCGTTGACGGGCGCGCGCGTGGGCGGCGCGGTGTCGTCGGGCGGCACGGCTTCGCTGCGGTCGCGGCCGCCCTGTTTGGCGGCGTAGAGCGCCTGGTCCGCGCGGCTGATGATGCGCTCGGGCAGGTCTTCCGCCGACAGTTCCGTAATGCCGATGCTCACGCTCAAGCCCACCGACTGCGGCAGCTTCGACGACGGCGTCGCCTTCAGCCGCACGCGCAGCCGTTCGACGACTTCGAGCCCGGTGCCGAGCGGCGTAGTGGGCAGCAGAATGCCGAACTCTTCGCCGCCCAGCCGTCCGATCGCATCGCTGCCGCGCAGCTCGGTGCGGCAGGTATCGACGAAATGCTCGAGCGCCCGGTCGCCGGCTGCGTGCCCGAAGCGGTCGTTGATCTGCTTGAAGTGATCGAGGTCGGCGATCGCCATGCACAGCGGCTCGCCCGTCGCGCGAGCCCGGTCTATTTCATGGCGCAGCAGGTCGAGGAAATAGCGGCGCGACAGCGCGCCTGTCAGCGCGTCGTGACGGGCTTCCGCCGACAGCAGCGTGTTCGCCGACTGCAACTGCTCGGCGAGCACGCGCGTCGCGCGGTGATGGCGCCGCTCGCGCAGATAGGACACGGTGATCACCCACGCGAGCGCCACCGTGCCCGCGAGCGTCAGGAACACGAGCAGATGATCGCGCTTGTGATTGCGCATCAGTTCGGGCCACGCGACGAGCGGATCGACGAGATGCGCGGACAGCCCGGAGTTCAGGCCGCTGCGCGACTGATAGAGCGTCGGGATCGGCTGGCCGGGCATGTCGAACAGCTGATCGGCGATCTCGGTGGGCACCCACGGCGCATCGCCGCGCACCTGGCTCTTCACGGGCCGGATCTGGACGGCGGGGAAGCGGTCGCGATGATAGGTGCTCATGCGCTCGGTCGCGCTCATCTGCGTGACGCGCGAGGCCGGCATCGCCTGGCCTTCGAGCGTCGCGTTGTGCGCCATGATGATCACGCCGTTGTCGTCGGTGACGAAGGTGCCCGCGTGCGCCACCCAGTGACGCAGCCGCGCGATGCCGACCTTGGCGACGATCGCGCCGACCAGCAGCCCGTCGTCGTAGACGGGCGCCGAAATGAAGATGCCCGGCTCGCCACTCATGCGGCCGACGCCGTATGCTTCGCCGAATGCGCCGAGCAGCGCGTTGGTGAGGTAGCTGCGCGAGCGCATGTCGAGGCCGACGAACGAATGCGTGTTCTGTGCGTTGCTCGCCGCGACGCACAGTCCGTTGGCGTTGACGAGCCAGATGATGTCGAGGCCCGAGAAGCCCTGGGCGTCGCGCAAAAAGCCGTCGATGCCCGCCAGTTCCGGCGATTTCAACAGCTCTTCGCGGTGCGCGGGTTCCAGGTCGACGCCTGAAGCGGCATAATTCTGCGAATGCGTCAGGGCCTGCTGGATCACGCCGAGCTCGGCCATGGTGGCGGGTATGGCACGCGACATCGCCAGGTCGCTCGCGATCACTTCGGCCATGTTGTAGACGATCGAGGCGGACATCTGCCGCTGCTGGCGCAGTGCGGTATCCAGTTCTTGCTGTACCATCCGGTCCGCGACCAGGCCGGATGCGAACCAGCATGCGAGCACGACCAGTACGAAACTGGCCGGTCCCAATGCCTGGCGCAAGGTTGTCCTTTTCATCGACCCTCTGATCCGTCTGACTGATTCATGCAACAACGTGTCTCGTTGCAACGCGCCGGCGCTGGGCCGCTCCTGTCGATTCTTGCCGCGCACCGCACGGAGCCAGGATAATGCGCCGCGCCGCCGTCCTCGTCGCCGGCGGCCAGCAGGTGTTCGCCGCTTCCCGATTTTAACCGCCGCGCGGCCCAACGCCAGTCGGGATTTGCGCGCGAGAAAGTCCCGTGTGGGGTATTAACGGCCTCTGGCGTGACTTTCTGAATAGCGGCGCGGCCAATCGGATGTGGCTCGGGATGTGGCTCGCACGCGACGGTTCGCTGCAAGCGGGTGGCAAGCCTGTCGCCTTGCGCCACGCGGCCTGCTGCTTACAGAAGCCTTTGTGGAACCATTCAGCGTGACATTTGAATGTCAACGGTTGTTTCTGTCACACAGGTTGTAGTAGTGTCGTGCCGTCCAAAATGAGGAAAGCTCGCCGGCCTGCTGGCGGCGGCCCGCGCAACACGATTGCGCCGGCCGTGAGTGCAGGCCCGCACGGGGCGCCGCGCAACGTATTCGTCGCCGGCCAATGCGTATTCAACGCCAACGATTTACCGCGCATTTGCGTTTTGCCATGCCTGAATTCAGCTTTCCGGATCGATCCTCGGACCGTCGCGCGGCCGCCATTCATGACGGCGCGAGCGTGACCATCATGGCTTGCGGCATGGGCGCGTCCCGCCGCGACGGGAGGGCCGCCTGATGGATTTCTTCAGCTTCACCCTGAACCGGACCGCCAATGCGTCGGCGTGGCGGGTGCTGCCCAACCGTTGGGACTTCATCGCGTTCCCGCTGATCATCTGCCTGATCGCGATGGCCGTCGTCGGCTTCCACGAGACGATGGCGCCCATCTCGACGTTGCAGAGCGCGCCCATTTCGCTCGACCCCGCGAACCTGCCCGAGTACGCGCTACGTACCACGCTGCGCATGCTGGCCGCGATGGTGGCGTCGCTGGTGTTCACGCTGGTCTACGGCACGCTCGCCGCGAAGAGCCGTCGCGCGGGGCAGGTGCTCGTGCCGATTCTCGACATCCTGCAGTCCGTGCCCGTGCTCGGCTACATCTCGTTCACGGTGACGTTCTTCCTCGCGCTGTTTCCGTCGCGCGTGCTGGGCGCCGAACTGGCCGCGATCTTCGCGATCTTCACGAGCCAGGCGTGGAACATGACCTTCAGCTTCTACCAGTCGCTGCGCACGGTGCCGCGCGATCTGGACGAAGTGTCGAAGGGTTTCCACCTCACATCGTGGCAGCGTTTCTGGAAGCTCGAAGTGCCGTTCTCGATGCCCGGCCTCATCTGGAACATGATGATGTCGATGTCGGGCGGCTGGTTCTTCGTGGTGGCGTCGGAAGCAATCACGGTCGGCAATCACACGATCACGCTGCCGGGCGTCGGCGCGTATCTGGCTCAGGCGATCGCCGACAAGAACCTGCACGCGATCGGCTGGGTGATCCTGACGATGACCGTCGTGATCCTCGCGTACGACCAGTTCCTGTTCCGTCCGCTCGTCGCGTGGACGGACAAGTTCCGCATGGAGAACACGAGTTCCGGCGACGCGCCCGAGTCGTGGCTGCTCGACCTGATCCGCCGCACGCGCCTGATTCACCGTCTGCTCGTGCCCATCGGCTGGATGTTCGCGAAGGCTGCGCGCGTGCCCATCCGCTGGCCGAGCATGAGCGCGGTGAAGTTCGCGAAGCCCGTCGACCACAAGCCGTCGAAGACGGGCGACATCGTGTGGGCTGTGATCGTCGTGCTGGTGACGGCGTTCGTCGTGTATCGCGTGATCGCCTATGTGCGCACGGGCGTCACGCTCGATGAAGTCGGTCACGTGTTCGTGCTGGGTCTCTTCACGCTGCTGCGCGTGACGCTGCTGATCGCGCTGGCATCGGTGGTGTGGCTGCCTGTCGGCGTGCTGATCGGCTTGCGGCCGTCGCTGGCCGAGAAGGTTCAGCCCGTCGCGCAGTTCCTCGCCGCGTTCCCGGCGAACCTGCTGTTCCCGGTCTTCGTGATCGTGATCGTCAAGTTCGATCTGAACCCGGACGTCTGGCTCTCGCCGCTGATCGTGCTCGGGACGCAGTGGTATATCCTGTTCAACGTGATTGCGGGCGCGAGCGCCTATCCGAACGACTACAAGGAAGCCGCGAAGAATTTCCGTATCCGCGGCTGGCAATGGTGGCGTCAGGCGATGCTGCCGGGCGTGTTCCCGTACTACGTGACGGGCGCAATCACGGCTTCGGGCGGCGCGTGGAACGCGAGCATCGTCGCGGAGGCCGTGCAGTGGGGCAACACGAAGCTCGCCGCGCACGGACTCGGCGCGTATATCGCCGAGTACACGGCCGCGGGCGACTATCCGAAGATCATTCTGGGCATCGCGGTGATGTCCCTGTTCGTGTCCCTCTTCAATCGCGTGTTGTGGCGTCCGCTGTACGCCTACGCCGAAAGCCGTCTGCGGCTCGATTGAGATTCATTGAAGGCATAACGCGATGCAAAATCCGAAAACCGTAACGGCGGCCACGCCCGTCCAGACACCGCCGATGCCGCCGCGCCTCGGCGAAGAAATCCTGCGCGTCAAGGACGTGTGCCGCGGGTTCAACAAGACGCAGGGCGAACTGCTCGTTCTCGACGATGCCAATCTGTCGCTGCGCGAAGGCGAGATCGTCGGTCTGCTGGGCCGTTCGGGCTCGGGCAAGTCGACGCTGTTGCGCATCATCGCCGGGCTGATCGAACCGACGGATGGCGAAGTGACCTACATGGGCAAGCCGCTCAAAGGTCCCGCCGAAGGCGTCGCGATGGTGTTCCAGACCTTCGCGCTGTTTCCGTGGCTGACCGTGCTGCAGAACGTGGAAGCGGGTCTCGAAGCGCTCGGCGTGGGCGCGCGCGAGCGCCGCGAACGCGCGCTCGCTGCGATCGACCTGATCGGTCTCGACGGCTTCGAGAACGCGTATCCGCGCGAGCTGTCGGGCGGCATGCGCCAGCGTGTGGGCTTTGCGCGCGCACTCGTTGTCGATCCGACGCTGCTGCTGATGGACGAGCCGTTCTCCGCGCTCGACGTACTCACGGCCGAAACGCTGCGTACCGACCTGCTCGATCTGTGGACGCAAGGCCGCATGCCGATCAAGTCGGTGCTGATCGTCACGCACAACATCGAGGAAGCCGTGTTCATGTGCGACCGGATTCTCGTGCTGTCGTCGAATCCGGGCCGCGTGATCGCCGAGATCAAGGTGCCGTTCAAGCATCCGCGCAACCGTCTGGACCCGGCGTTCCGGCGTCTCGTCGACGACATCTACGCGAAGATGACGGCGCGTCAGACGGACGAAAAGACCAAGAAGGGCCTGGAGCTGCATAGCTGGCTGCCGCATGTGTCGACCAACCTGATGGCGGGTCTGATCGAAACGCTCGCTGCCGCGCCGTATCACGGCCGCGCGGACATGCCGGAAATCGCGCGCTCGCTGCATCTGGAAGTGGACGATCTGTTCCCTATCGCCGAAGTGCTGCAGCACCTGGGTTTCGCCGACGTCCGCGAGGGCGACATTTTCCTGACGCCGCCCGCGCGCGTGTTCGCCGAGTTCGGTACGCAGGAGCGAAAGCTGATGTTCGCGGATCACCTGCTGAAGCACGTGCCGCTCGCGGCGCGGATCAAGAAGGTGCTGAACGAGCGCCCGGGGCATCGCGCGCCGCGCGTGCGCTTCGAGCAGGAGCTGGAAGACTTCCTGTCGGACAGCGCCGCCGAAGAGACGCTCGACGCCGTCATCAACTGGGGCCGTTACGCGGAAATTTTCTCGTATAACGACCAGACGGAAATCTTCAGTCTCGAGGACGTCGAGTCCTGATTGCCTGGTTGCCTGATTGCCTGGTTTCCAGCAGGGTAGTGCTATGAAAAAGGGGAGCCGCGGCTCTAATGCCGTTCAGTTAAGCGACTGAACGGCATTTTTATTGGTAGCTCGAATTGGTTGTAAACGCGGCGTGGCGATGTTAACTTTCATCGCCATGCTGGTCGATGATTTGCGCCTCCTTGTTGAATCACAGCCGCCGCTCGATTGGGACCGGCTGGGCCAGCATCTGCCGTACAAATGGATCGAGTATGCGGTGCAGGCCAGTGGCAGTGCCAGCGTGCGTCGGCGTCGGCTACCCGCACAGCAGGTCGTGTGGCTAGTGATTGCGCTGGCGTTGTATCGGCACCAGTCGATCAGCGAGGTCGTCGATGAACTGGACCTTGCGCTACCCGCACCCGATGCGTCATTTGTCAGCAAGAGCGCCATCGCCCAGGCGCGGCAGCGTATCGGCGCCGCCCCCCTGGCGTGGCTGTTTCATGAATCGGCCCGGAACTGGATCGCGCAGGATCAGGCGAAGTACCTGTTCAAGGGATTCTCGCTATTCGCGATGGATGGCACGACGCTGCGAACCACCGACAGTGTCGCCAACCGCAGGCATTTCGGCGCCTCGGCTGCCGCTCACGGTCGGGTGGGCAGCTATCCCCAACTGCGCGCGGTCACGCTCACCGCCCTGGCGACGCATCTGGTGTGTGATGCCGGGTTCGGCCCTTACGATATCAATGAGATGATCTGGGCGCGTGAGCTCATCCCTCGTGTGCCAGACAACTCCATTACCGTTTTTGATAAGGGGTTCCTGTCGGCCCAGATCCTGTGCAATCTGGCTTCAGGCGGCGAGAACCGGCATTTCATCATCCCGGCCAGATCGAACCTGCGCTGGGAGGTCGTGAGCGGGTGCGACGGTGACCAGATCGTGCGCATGCGTGTGTCGCCGCAGGCCCGCACGAAATGCCCCGAGCTGCCCGAATTCTGGCAGGCGCGCGCCGTGCTGGCCGTCGATGCACGTGGCCGGCAACGGACATTGCTCACGTCCCTGACTGATCGAAGGCGTTTCAAGGCGGCTGACATTGTGTCGTGCTACGAGCGTCGCTGGCAGATCGAGACCAGCTACCATGAACTGAAGCAGTCGATGCTGGGCATGGAACTGACCCTTCGCAGCCAGACCGTACAAGGTGTCTATCAGGAGTTCTGGGGGGCTCTGATCGCCTATAACCTGATTCGCCTGGAGATGGCCAGGGCGGCACTCGACGCCCGGCACGCACCCGACGAGCTGAGCTTCATCCGCGCGTTTCACACCATTCAGTACGAAATGACGTGGGCGGCCGTGACGCGCTCGTACGGCAAACTGCCAGCGCTGCTCAGGCGCCTGCGCGAGCGGCTCAAGCAACTTCCCAACGACAAACGGCCCGGGCGCAGTTGCGCTCGGGCCGTCAAATCCAGACCGTTTCGCTATACCGTTCGGTTCCTCAAAAGAGACCTTAACTGAACGGCATTAGAGCCGCGGCTCCCCTTTTTTCTGGCGATTCGAATGGTGTGATTCGAAGGCGTTACTGCAGATTGCCCCAGCGGTCGACCGCCGGTTCCGCCGATGCCCACTTCCAGTAGCCCTTGTTGTCGCCCTGGCAGGCGCTCGCCGTGTACCAGTAGACCTTCGAGTCGGGCTTGTCGCCGTCGACGACCGAGAACACGAACTCCTTGCAGATCGCCAGCGACGACGCGAAGGCACGCGTCACGCGCACCTGGCCGTGACCGTTTTCGATGGGCAGCGTGTGCTTGACGCTCCAGTCGCGCGTTTCGCCGACGGGCATCGCGCCCGCAAGCGCGGCGATCACGTCCTGTTGATCCGTGTGCATCACGCGCAGATAGTGCGCGACGGCTTCGTCGGTGGCCGCCTGGACGGCGATGCCGACGCCAATGCCGACAGCGGGATTGGCCGTGACGATGCCCGTCGCCGCGCCCGCGCCAGCACCTGCCGCCGCGCCGACGGAAGCCGAACTGCAGCCGCTGACGATCGCCCCTGCGCCAATGCACAGCGCGCCGACCAGCGCGAGCCGCGCGGCTGTTGCGCCGCTCACGCGTCCGATTGCGAGTGCGTCGCGCGCGTTCATTGCAGCGAGCCCCAGCGCTCGGTCGCGGGTTCGGCCGACGCCCACTTCCACGCGCTGCCGTCACGGCAGATCGACGCCACATAGAACGCGCTCGACGCCTGCACGTTCTTGGTCGCGGACTTGTCGACGGAGAACACGATCTCCTTGCAGTCGAGTTCGCCCGCGCTGATCGTGCGGCTGACGGTCACGCGGCCATGCTCGTCTTCTTCGAGCGGTACCGAATGCGTGATGCTCCACGGCGCGATTGCGCCCACCGCAAGCGGCCCCGCCGCCACGGCGATGCTGTCCTGAGTGTTGCGATGGATCACGCGTTCCGAGTACTGCACGCCCGCGCGTGCCGCTGCGACTGCGCCAAGGCCGATACCCGTCGCGACGGCGGCATTGTTGGTCACCTTCGCGGCGATGGCCGCGCCCGCGATACCTGCGCCTGCCGTCGCGCCTTCCGAGTAGAGCGAGCCGCAACCGCTCAATGCCGCGGAGAGGGCGACAGCCAGTGCTGCAATCGGCAGGACGCTCGGAAATTTTGCGCGCCGCAAGAGTGTGGGCTGCGCGAAGTGCTTGTCGCGGTGCGTGGCTTTTTGCATTTGTTCGTCATTGCTCCTGCTCGTGCCTTCGGCGCCTGGAGCGCGCCTGCGCGAAGGCAGCTACGTCTGATCTTTTCGCTGCGGCATTGTGCAGGATGCGTTTTGTAATTGGCATAGGAAAATGCAAGCAATTGCAAAACATGCTGCGAGGCCGTGGTCTTTCTGGTTGGGCAATGAGCAGTTCGCATGCCTGAACGAAGCGTGCGAGGGGCGTGCGCGGGGGTGCGTTTCGACGGGAGAGGGGAAGCGGCTTCACGGGAAGCCGCGCAGGGAATCGAGAAAAAACGGCGCGAGAAAGTCAGCGCAAAACCGGCGCGCACGACAATGCCGCGCGTGCCGATGCACGTCAGTTGTCGTCGGGATTCGACTCTTCGTCGCCGTACGCGCTGAGCCGGTTGTACAGCGTCTTGAGGCTCACGCCGAGCGCTTTGGCCGCACGCCGCTTGTCGCCGCCGCAATACTTCAACGTGCCGAGGATGATCTGCTTCTGCGCATCGGCGAGCGGCGTGCCGATCCACACGCTCATCGAATCGCCGACCGTGACGGGCTTCTTCACGCGCGACATCAGATGCGGATGCGGCAGCTCGACCGCCTTCTCCGCGAGAATGAACGCGCGATACACCGCGTTCTTCAGTTCGCGCACGTTGCCGGGCCACGACCACGTCCGCAGCGTTTCCATCGAGCGCTTGCTGAAGACCTTGTTCGTGCCTTCCTGACGATTGAGTTCGTCGAGAAAATGCAGCGCGAGCAGTTCGCGGTCGCCTTCGCGTTCGCGCAGCGGCGGCGCGCGCAGCGGGAACACGGCGAGCCGGTACATCAGGTCTTCGCGCAGGCCGTTTTCCTTCACGGCGACGGCCGGGTCGCGATTGGTCGCGGCGATCACGCGCACGTCGCCGCGAATCAGCTCGGTGCCGCCGACGCGATAGAACGTGCCCGTCTCCAGCGCGCGCAGGAGTTTGACCTGACGCACGGGCGCCATTTCGGTGACTTCGTCGAGAAACAGCGTGCCGCCGTTCGCGTGCTCGAAATAGCCGACGCGGCCCTGGACCGCGCCCGTGAAGCTGCCTTTTTCATGGCCGAACAGTTCGGCCTCGATCAGTTCGTCGGGAATCGCGCCGCAATTGACGGCGACGAACGCGCCGTCCTTGCGCGCGCTGTGTTCGTGAATCGTGCGGGCGATCAGTTCCTTGCCCGTGCCCGATTCGCCGATGATGAGCGCGGTCGCGTCCGTCGCGGCCACGCGGTCGATCTGTTCATAAAGATCCAGCATGACGGGCGACGAGCCGAACAGCGTGCCGTAAGACTTCAGTCCCGGGACGTTGTCGACCGCGCGTTGCCTCGTCTGCGACGCACCGCCGCCATCGGCTTCGGTGGCGGGCGAGTCCAGATCGGTTGACGACATAGCGAAGGGTGTCCTGTGCAATTTCGGGTGGGTGTCGTGAATGGCGCAGGCCAGTATCGAGTGCGTGGATTGCCTTGTAGAGTGGTCCACTATCTCACAAAAGGCAATTTAACCACTGGCGCGCCATTTCCGGCAAGACGCATGCAGGTTTGGCGTTCGCTGGTAGTTCGCAAATGTTCGCGTACGATCGGCACGCGATGCCGGCAAAACTTGCACGAGTCATAAGGGTGTCGGCAAGTTTGCCCGCACGTTGCGTGCCTGGACGCTTCGCAATGAGCGCGGTATGGCGCGGAACTCGGCCGGCGCGCATCGATCGCATAAGGATGCCGGGAACGACCGTTGCAAGGCACGTTTGAGGTACGAGGGATGCCGCACGACGCCGGAACCGTCCGCCGTCGGAACAGGACAAATCCCGTCCCCGCGCCAGAAAAGGAGATTGCGATGACGGAAACCACTGAACAGCTCGCCCTTGGCCGACAAAAGATCGTCCAGGATCTGAGCGTGCTGTTGACCGATTCGGAAGAAATGCTGCGGCTTGCGGCGGCCGTGCCGGGCGAAGGTCTCGAGGCGCTGCGCGAGCGGCTGCGCACGCATGTCGATTCGGTGCAGCACGCGCTCGCCGACGCACAGACGTCGGCACAGCGCCGTTACCGCAGCGCGACCGTCCAGACTGAGCGCTACGTGCGCCAGAATCCGTGGCAATCGCTGGGTATCGCGGCTGGCATCGGTTTCGCGCTTGGCTTGCTCGCCGCGCGCTGAACGACACCGATGTGGTGCCGATATGGCGCCGCGACAACATTTCGACCGTTCATCCCCATTCACGACAAGGAGTTCAAGATGGCACGACCCAGAATCGGCATATTCGGCGCTCTGTTCGCTGTGGGCAGCTTGCTGGCATGGCGCTGGGTGCAGAACCAGCGCGCCGCACAACAACCGCTCGCCCGCGATCTGACGCGCTGGGAAGGCGAGGGCGGCTCCGTGACGGATCCCGCGCAACCCGCGCCAGGCGCACAGATGGCACCCGCGACGCACCTCCGCAACGGCAACGGCGCCGATCATAGCGACGCCTGGCCGTTTCCCCGCAGCTGAAGCAGCGGGCGTCGCGCGGCGGCAGGACGTTCCCGCGCCGTGCCGTATGCGGACTTGATGTTTTTTCGAGACGAGGCCGTATAATGAGCAAAAACCACAACAATACGCGCCCGTACTAGCAAAATTTACGGCAATTGTTGCGTGGATGCGTTTATTCGGAAAGTGTTTCCGATCGAGGCGTTCGGCGGCGCGAGGCAGGCGTATGCTTGAATTCGCGGCGCGTGGGCGCTTTCGTCGTTGGCGGCTTTCCGGCGGAACGCATGCTGCGCGTATTCATTATCAGCACTTACGAGCTTTCCATACGCGATGCCACATGTATTGATTGTCGATGACGATCCGAGTACCCGCGAAGCGCTTGCGGCGATCATCGCGGAAGACGGGCTGACGACGGCGACGGCAGGCGATCTGCGCGAAGCCCGCATCCAGCTCGTGCGGCAGATGCCGGACGTCGTGTTTACCGATCTGAAGCTGCCAGACGGCACGGGTGTCGACCTGTTCGAAGATCTCGATCCGCGCTCGGGCGTCGAGTTTGTCGTGATCACCGGTCACGCGACGGTCGAATCGGCCGTGAGCGCGCTCAAGATGGGCGCCGCCGACTACCTCGTGAAGCCCATCAACATGCAGCGCGTGAAGTCGATCCTCGCGCGTCTGCCGCGTGCGGGCGACCTGAAGGCCGAAATCGGCACGCTGCGCGGCGAACTGCGGCGCATGGGCCGCTTCGGGCTGATGCTCGGCAACTCGGGCGTGATGCAGCAGGTGTACGACCAGATCAGCCGCGTCGCGCCGACGGCCGCGTCGGTGATGCTGGTCGGCGAATCGGGCACGGGCAAGGAAGTCGCCGCGCAGACGCTGCATCAGCTGAGCCTGCGTCGCAAGCACGCGTTCCTCGCCGTCAATTGCGGCGCGATCTCGCCGAACCTGATCGAATCCGAGATGTTCGGCCACGAGCGCGGCGCGTTCACGGGCGCGGACCGTCAGCACAAGGGCTATTTCGAACGCGCGAACGGCGGCACGCTGTTCCTCGACGAAATCACCGAAATGCCGATCGAGTTGCAGGTGAAACTGCTGCGCGTGCTGGAGACGGGCATGTTCATGCGCGTCGGCACGACGAAGGAAATCGAAACCGACGTCCGCCTGATCGCCGCGACCAACCGCGATCCCGAACAGGCTGTGCTCGAAGGCAAGCTGCGCCTCGACCTGTATCACCGGCTCAACGTGTTTCCGATCAGCCTGCCGCCGCTGCGCGAACGGGGCAAGGACGTCGAACTGCTCGCGCAGTCGTTCCTCGACGAACTGAACGAGCAGCACGCCACGAAGAAGCACTTCCCGCCCGCCGTCCGCGAGATGCTGCTGTCGTACCCGTGGCCCGGCAACGTTCGCGAGCTGAAGAACTACGTGCAGCGCGCGCACATCATGTCGGGTACGGATTCGGACAGCACGGCCACGGTGCCGCTGCAGATCTCGCTGTCGAAGCCGACGGCGGGTACGGCGATCACGATTCCGTTCGGCACGTCGCTCGCCGAGGCCGATCGTCAGCTGATTCTCGCGACGCTCGAGCAATGCGGCGGCGTCAAGACGCGCGCCGCGGAGATTCTCGGCATCAGTCTGAAGACGCTGTACAACCGGCTCGTCGAGTACGGCAACGACACGGGCCGAGACGGCGACGACGTCAGCGACGAGCCGCAGGCGCTCGGCAAAGCGGACGCCTGAGCGCGCTATTAAACCCGTGGCAACGACGCCGTCCGTCCTGCGGACGGCGTCAGAACGGCACAGGCCTTGCTGAATTCAGTTCATGCAGTCGAAAGCGCAAGCGACGACCACATCGAACGAAAACAGGGAGCCCATCATGCCGGACCACGACGCCGTCTTCGATATCCACGCGCACAGTCCCGAACCCGTCACGCCTGAAACACCGCCCGAGCCTAGCCAGCCGGCTCAGCCTGATCAGCCCGACACCGTGCCCGATCCGACGCGCGAACCCGTCGAACCCGACACGCCGTCCATCGGCGATCCGCCGCAGCAACCTTCGCAGACACCTCATACGAATGGCCGCATGACGCTGCTGCCGGAGCTTTGACGCGCCGTTTTCGGGCGTAGCGGCGGCCAGTGCAAATGGCGCGCCTGTGTCCTGTACCCGTTACAAAACCGCCGAACTTTTTACCGGCAAATTACGTTCATCGGCCTAGACTTATGTGATGCGGCCCGGGCAAACCCCGTCCGGGCACTGGCCTTCCCCTGGAGGCGTCCATCATGAGACATCCCGCATTGCGGCGCTCCGCGCGCCATTCGAAGCGCGACCAGCGCCCAGCCGGCGACACGGGCAATTCGCCAGCCGCGCCGGACCCGGCGCACGAGAACCGCGCCGCGCCCGACGCCCCGCCAGACGGGGATCACAACCAGGGCGGCACGCGCCAGGAAGGGCTGGATTACCAGCGCGACCTGGGCTCCGAACAGGACGCCTGACTCCACTTTTCCGGCCGATTCCGACCGGATCGTCGAGCGAAAAATCTGCTGCGCGCATGCCCGCGGACAGCGGGTTTCTGCTCGTCCGTCACATTTACATACATTTTTATTCTGTGGCTTTCGACAAAACGGCATAGGACTTGCGTGCCGTAAGGAAAGTATCACCGCATGTACAGTCAACTGAATGAGGTGGAGCCGCAATGAGCAGATTGATCGTCGTTTCAAACCGCGTCGCGCCGACTCAGGAAGGACGCCCCGCAGCGGGCGGTCTCGCAATCGGAGTGCTGGACGCCCTGAAGGAAACGGGAGGTGTGTGGTTCGGGTGGAGCGGCGAGATCGCCACCGAGCCGTCGACGCCCGTCATCGAGAAGCAGGGCAACGTGACCTACGCGACCGTAGGACTGACCAAGCGCGACTACGACCAGTACTACCGCGGTTTCTCGAATGCGACGCTGTGGCCGACCTTCCACTATCGCAACGACCTGTCGCGCTACGACCGGCAGGAATACGCGGGCTATCTGCGGGTGAACGTGACACTCGCCAGGCAGCTCAAGGAAATGCTCAAGCCCGACGACATCATCTGGGTCCACGACTATCACCTGCTGCCGTTCGCGCGCTGCCTGCGCGATCTCGGCGTGAAGAATCCGATCGGCTTTTTCCTGCATATTCCGTTTCCCGTGCCGGAAGTGATGCGCACGGTGCCGCCGCACGAAGAACTCGTGAAGTGCATGTGCAGCTATGACGTCGTCGGTTTTCAGACGGATGCGGACCGGCAGTCGTTCGTCGATTACATCGAGCGCGGCGGCCACGGCACGCTCAGCGACGAGAACATGATTCACGCGTATGGCCGCTTCCTGAAGGTCGCCGCGTACCCGATCGGCATCTATCCGGACGCGATCGCGAAAGCCGCCGAGCAGTTCACCGACCGCAAGCAGGTCAAGAGCCTGCGCGACGCAATGCGCGGTCGCAAGCTGATCATGAGCGTCGACCGGCTGGATTATTCGAAGGGACTCGTCGAGCGTTTCCAGGCGTTCGAGCGACTATTGCAGAACGCGCCCGGCTGGCATGGCCGCGTGTCGCTCGTGCAGATCGCGCCGCCGACGCGCTCCGACGTCCAGACGTATCAGCGCATCCGTCAGAATCTCGAAGGCGAGGCGGGACGAATCAATGGCCGCTTCGCGCAGCTCGACTGGACGCCGATCCAGTATCTGAACCGCAAATACGAGCGCAATCTGCTGATGGCGCTGTTCCGTCAGTCGCAGGTCGGTTATGTGACGCCGCTGCGCGACGGGATGAACCTCGTCGCGAAGGAATACGTCGCGTCGCAGGATCCCGCCGATCCCGGCGTGCTGGTGCTGTCGCAGTTCGCGGGCGCCGCCGAGCAATTGCCCGGTGCGCTGGTCGTGAATCCGTTCGATCTGTCGCAGATGGCCGAGGCGCTGGAGCGCGCGCTGTCGATGCCGCTCGCCGAGCGCCAGGCGCGTCATGCGGACATGATGGCGCCGCTGCGCGAGAACAATCTGTCGGTGTGGCGCGATACGTTCCTCGCGGACTTGCGCCATGTCGCGACGGCTTCGTCGGTGACGGAGAAGGCCGTCAAGCGTGCGGACGTGACGGCTTGAGATAACGCGCCTTCCAGAGCGCGCGCATTTCCAGACGGCAGCCTGTGAAGGCTGCCGTTTTCATTTCCCGCTCAGCCACAAGCGCGATGCTTCAGGCCTGCTGCTGGTTCAGTTCGCCGAGCGGCACGGGCGTCTGACGCGGATCGAAATCCGCCCACTTGCCGCGCTGCCAGTGGCCCGTCGCGCGCTCGATGTCGGCGCCGCCCGCTTCGCGCAGCAGCCGCGCCGCTTCGATCTGGTTCTCGGGACTCACGTGCACGGCGACCAGCACACCCGAGTTGCGCATCTCGCGATGCACGACGTCGTGATGTTCGTGCGGCTGGTTGCGCGTGTGCGTCATCTTGCCGACGAGCAAACCCAGATACGCGCCGACACCCGCAGCGATCACCACGGCGGGCACCGACGCCGCGAACGCCGCAAACACCGCGACGCCGATCACGGCGCCCGCGACGGCGCCGATCGTCACCGCGTGGTGATGACGGCGCATCGCCGGCGTCGGCGCGGGCGAAATCGTGGGTGTGGCTGCGTGTTCGTCGAGCGGATGGCGCGCGTGCTGACCGCGCGGATTGACGAAAAACAGCGTGACGTCTTCCCCGAGGAAACCGTGATCGAAGAGCGTTTGCGCGGCGTCTTCGGCGGCAGGGAAGGTGGTGAAACGTCCAGCGACGATGAGTGACATGGCGCCCCCTGGCGTGCAAAACAGAGGATCAAAGGCCGGAATGAAACCTTCGCCGGGCGACGCGACAGACGACGGACGTCGAAGGCTTCGTCTACAAGAATAGGCGGAAAGCGCGCGGACGGAAGCCGCGCGTCACGCGCCCACTGGCGGGCTGTGTGCGACGCGCAGCATGCTGACGAAAGCGCCTGCGGCAGCGAAGCACGCCGCCACGTACAGCGTGATCACGGGACCATGCTGCGGCGCGATGCCGAAGATCAGCGCGACGAGCGCCGAGCCGAGCGTCTGGCCCGTCAGGCGCGCGGTGCCGAGCATGCCGCTCGCGCCGCCGCTGCGATGACGCGGCGCTGCTGAGAGCATCGTCCGGTTGTTCGGCGACTGGAAGATGCCGAAGCCCAGCCCGCACAGCGCCATGCGCCACACGATGTCGAACGCCGTGGGGTGCGCGCCGAGTGTGGCGAGCAGCAGCAGACCGACGGCCAGCGTCGCGAGTCCGAGGCCGCCGAGCCAGCCCGCCGAAAGCCGGTCCGACAGCACGCCCGACAGCGGCGCCGCACCGACGATCACGAGCGGCCACGGCGTCATCAGCAGCCCCGTCTCGACCTGCGACATGCCGAGATGGATCTGCAGCAGGAACGGCAGCGACACGAACGCGAGCATCTGCGCGCTGAACGAACAGATCGACGTGCCCACCGACAGCGCGAAGACGGGAATACGCAGCAGATCGACGGGCAATAGCGGCGCGGACTGCGTGAGCTGACGTCGCACGAAGAAATAGCCGATCACGACCGCGCAGATCAGCTCGACGGCGACGAAGCCGTAGCGCTCGCCGTGACCGAGGCCGTCGACGGCGAAGATCAGCAGGCCGAACACGAACGCGTTCATCACGGCGCTCGGATAGTCGTACGGCGACGGATGGGGTTCGTTGCGCGGCAGCGCGCGCAGACCGACGGCGACGGCCGCGACGCCGATCGGCACGTTGATCGCGAACAGCCACGGCCACTGCGCGACGGCGAGGACACCCGACGCGACCGTCGGTCCGACGGCCGATGACACCGCCACGACCATCGCGTTGATCGCGATGCCGCGTCCGAGACGCGACTTCGGATAGATCATGCGCACGAGCGCCGTGTTCACGCTCATGATGCCCGCCGCGCCGAAGCCCTGGATCACGCGGGCGAGCGCGAGCGTCGGCAGCGATGTGGCGAGCGCGCAGCCGAGCGACGCGACCGTGAACAGCACGAGGCCGCTCAGATACACGCGCCGGTAGCCGATCCGGTCGCCCAGCGACGACAGCGGCAGCAGCGAGATCGTCACTGACAGCTGGTAGGCATTGACGATCCAGATCGAACTCGCGGCGCTCGCATTCAGATTGCGCGCGATGGTCGGCAGCGCGACGTTGGCGATCGCGCTATCGAGGACGGCGAGCGTGATGCCGAGCGCAACGACGAGAATCGCCCAGTAGCGCTGCGGGATGGGAAGTCCCGGTTCGGCGTCCGGTGAAGACGCGGGAGAAGCGGTTGCGGAGGAAGAAGCGCGATTGTCCGTCGACGAAGAGGCTTGCATTGTGTTGTTGTGATGAGCGGCGGGGCGTCGCGTCCGGTCGGCAGCCTTGTCGTGAAGACGGGCGATCGTGTCGGCCAGGCAGGCGGCGCGTTGCGCGCGAGCCCGGCCATGCATATGGAGCGATGAAGCGTCGCCGTTACTTGAGTTCGTACAGTCCCGTGTACGTCGCCGAATCGATCTCGTTCAGATGCGTCATATAGCGGGCGACGGCGTTCGTCGCATCGGCGGTGAGCGGGAGGTTCGCCACCTTCAGCGCGTGAATGCGGAAGATGAAGCGATGCGGCTTGTCGCCGCGCGTCGGCGCCGCGCCGCCGAAGCCCACCGTGCCGTAGTCGTTGCGAAACTGCAGCGCGCCGGGCGGCAGCAGGCTGCCGTCCGCTTTGCCCGCGTTGAGCGGCAGAGAGCGGGCATCGGCGGGAATGTTGACGACGACCCAGTGCCAGAAGCCGCTGCCCGTCGGCGCATCGGGATCGAAGACGGTGAGCGCGAGACTTTCCGTGTCGGCGGGCGGCGCGTCCCATTGCAGTGCGGGCGAAACGTTCTCGCCGTCGCCGGCGACACCGAACGATTTGTCGTTCATCTCCTGCGCCTTCGACATGAAGCCGTTAGCAGGGAAGTCGTCGGACCAGATTCGGAAATCAGCCATCATGTGCCTCCTTCGGTGGGTGGTTCCAGATGGACGGGAGCCGCTGAGAGACCGCAGATATGAGACCGCCAGAAGACTGCGTTCGAAGCTCCAGTGAGCCAATCGAGTGTAGCACCGGCGCCTTGCAAAGTTCGTTGCGCGGAAGAGTGTCGATAGTGCTCGCTTTCAGTCCGCATTTGCCCAGCGCGATGTCAGGCGCGTTCTTCGTGCAGCGGCGCGTCGCCGTGCAGCCAGTCGACCAGCCGTTGCAACACGCCGTCGATATCTCTGTTCGCACCGCGCAAGGCGCATTCCCACACCGTCGCGACGCGCCAGCCGCCGTCGACGAGCGCGGCCTGCGCGCGGGCGTCGTTCGCGCGATTGCGGCCGATCTTGTCGCGCCAGAACTCGGGCCGCGTCTGAGGCCATTTGAAGAGATGACAGTCGTGACCATGCCAGAAGCAGCCGTGCACGAAGATGACAGCGCGATAGCGCGGCAACACGATGTCGGGACGGCCGGGCAGATCGCGTGCATCGAGCCGGAAGCGGAAGCCGCGCCGATGCAGCAGGCTGCGGATCAGGATTTCGGGCTTCGTGTTGCGTCCGCGAATGCCGGACATCATCCGGCTGCGCGTGGCCGCGTCGACGATGTCGACCATCAGGCCGCCAGCATGGCGCTTTCTTGATGCGCCGCGCGGGTGAGCGCGAGCACGTGCGGCAGCATGATGCGCGCGACTTCGCGCATCACAGGCACGACGACGCTGTTGCCGAACTGGCGATACGCCTGGGTATCGCTGACGGGAATGCGGTATGTGTCAGGAAAGCCCATCAGCCGTGCGCATTCGCGCGGCGTCAGGCGGCGCGGGCGCTGCTTCTCTCCCTGATACACGAGGATCTCGCTGCCGTCCTTGTGATAACGCGCCGACAGCGTGCGCGTCACGCTCTGCGGATACGCCATGCCATAGCCGAAGCCGTTGCCCGCCGCGCGATGCTTGTCCGCGTAGTTCTGCAGATAGGTCCAGAGCTTGGGCGTTAGCGTGTATTTCGGTTGCACGTGGCGCGCGGCGTGATCGAAGAAACGGTCGCCGTCCCACGGCAGCACGGGTTCGCTGCCGTCCGTCCGATGCAGGATCGACACGAGCCGCGGGCCGTTTTCGGGCAGACGCAGGTCGTCCCACGAAAACGACGTCTTGCCGCGAAAGCCGACGATGATGATCCGCTCGCGATGCTGCGGCGTGAAATGCGCGCCGTCGATCACCCGGTAATGCACCTCGTAGCCGAGTTCGTCGCGCAGGGTCTGGAGGATCACGTCGAACGTGCGCCCTTTGTCGTGCGACAGCAGGTTCTTCACGTTTTCGAGCAGAAATGCAGCGGGACGGCGCGTGGCGATGATGCGCGCCACATCGAAGAAGAGCGTGCCTTGCGTCGTGCATTCGAAACCGTGCGGACGGCCGAGCGCGTTCTTCTTGCTGACGCCCGCGATCGAAAACGGCTGGCACGGAAAGCCGCCGAGCAGGATGTCGTGTTCGGGAACGGCATCGGCGGGAAACGTGACGATGTCGCCGATCAGCGTGTGCTGTTGCGCG
This sequence comes from Paraburkholderia sabiae, assembly GCF_030412785.1. NCBI lineage: Bacteria > Pseudomonadati > Pseudomonadota > Betaproteobacteria > Burkholderiales > Burkholderiaceae > Paraburkholderia > Paraburkholderia sabiae. The sequence goes on along the minus strand of NZ_CP125295.1, from coordinate 5,506,463 downwards.
CCGTCGCGAAAGCTTTCGCCGAAATTCTCGCCGAAGTTTTCCCGATACGTTTTCTGCGAGAAATCGTTCCACTCGCTGGTGAACACGCATTGGCCGCCGTGCGCCTCGAAGCCCATGCGGATGCCGCCGATGCCCGCGAACAGATCGATGAAATTCACGCGCGAACCGTTGCCCGCGCGCTGATTGCCGTTGCGCGCCGTCGACGCCTGCAGCAACGCGTGCAGCGCCGGTTCGAGCATGGCGGGGCACGGCGTTTCGCCCTTTTCCCAGCGGCGCACCGTCTTGATGTCTTTGCCGACATGCGCGGCGATTTCTTTTTGTGTGAAGCGGGTGCGCGCCTGCTTCAGCAGTTCAAGCGGTGAAGCCTGGGTCACAGGAATCCTTGCTGGGTATTTTTGCGGACATTATGACCTATGAATGTCCCCAATTTGCGATCGTCAGGTGTTCTGAGGGCAAATTTTCCTGCAAGGATGGGCGGACGAGAATACGCGGCGGATGAGGAGAGGGAAGGCAGCCCCGGCGACGCGCCAGATGAGACTGTCGCTGTGTCGCCGGGTGTTCGCGCTGCTGGCAGCAGCTTCGTGGATGGACGCGCGTCGGGTCAATGAATGTTAAATGCACACGGCGCGGCGAACCTGCGGCGGAGTGGTCCACCGCTGTCGCGTCAGGCTCGGCTTTCAGCGCTTGCGGCCTACGCGATGGCGATTCGCGTCGCGCGACGCTGCGGGCCGCGCGGTCGGCACGGGCAGCGGCGCCAGTTCCTTCGTGCACAGGTCGTCGAGCTGCAGCAGCAGGTCGTCGAGTGCGCAGAGCTGGGAATTGGTCAGATGCTCGGCTTCGAGCAGTTCGAAGAGGCGCCGGCGCCAGTAATCGGCGGGGAGAATCGCCCCACCCAGGTCGCCATGCAACGAAGGCCGCATGACGCGGGCAATGTGCGCGATGTCCTGATCGATCAGAGTCGATTTGAACGATCCCGCCGACGAAGTGAGGTAAGTGTCCATGCCCGCACTACGGCAGGCCCGGAGAAAACTTTAGGGTCGGTCCGAAAATATTTTTGCGCGGCTTGCGCTTTATCCGGCGAATATCGCGCGGCGGCGGCCGCGATGACGGCTCAATTCACGTCAGCGCGAGGGCGATGCTGCAGGTCAGCACGACGATCATCAGGCCGGCGGCGACTGCGAGGTTGTACGGGTAGGGCATCGGTCGACCTGACGTATCCAGGGAGTGACGCAATGATAAGAGGATGCCGGCTGCCCGTCCTCAGACAAATGCCGCAGTAGGTGGGAGAGCGCACACTGGCTCGCGGCGCTCACGCGGAAGTCTTGTGCGGAGGACGTCCGGCGCGTGGCGGGATGTCCTCATGTGTGGCTTTTTAGCAGCGTGGCGGCGGCACGCGCCGCTTCACGCCGGCTGATCGGGATTCGCGCTGGTCGGCTGCGCGGCACCTTCGAGAAAGCGGCGCGTCGCTTCGAACGATTGCAGCATCTGGTCGGGCCACGGCGTCTGCAGCATGACGGCCTGGTGGTTTTCGAACGCGGAGGTCAGCAGCTTCGACAGTTCCGGCGAGTTGATGTGACGCAGCAGTACGCTGACGGCGATGGCCGTCGCCTGGCTGGCGCCTGCCGTTTGCAGTTCGGAAGTGGTGAGGGCGGCGAGTTGCTTGTTGATATCCATGAGATGTCCTTCGATGTACTGGCTGGTGGGACGCGAAATGCGTGATTTTGTCACGGGCGGGCGGCTTCGATGCGACGCGGCCGACGCGCGAATCTGCCGTCGAGCGGCGTCAGGCGGGCCCGTTCGGCTTTGACTATCAAAAAAGGGAACTGTGTTTTGGCAATTCCGATAGTTTTCTTTGCGGAGCGAGCCGGTAGACTTGTTACAAATGTTTCGCTCTGGAGTCGATCATGCTCGCTACCTTCTTTGTGCTTTGGCCGTTTGCCGCCGCGTCGCTGTTCGCGCTCGCCCGATTCTTCGATCAGCAGGACCAGCGACTGGCCAGGGTTCAGGTGGTGCGCCGGCGTTGATCGGCTGTCGAGTCGGGATGACGCTGTAGCAAGCTGTAGCAAACAAAAAACCCGCAAAGCGCGAGCTGTTGCGGGTTTTTCATTTGGCGTCGTCCGTCGCCGATGTGGTCCCCCCGACAGGAATCGAACCTGTATCTAGCGCTTAGGAGGCACTCGTTCTATCCATTGAACTACGGGGAGGGGCCGCCGACGAGCGCAGAGTATAGCAAATCGACCGCTCGCCAAAGGGGCTTTCGGCGCGCCCAGGCATGACGGCAAGCACATCGTGGCGTGTCGTGTGTGACGCGGCTACCATCGCCGGCATGACCGATTCACATTACTCCGATCCGCGCCTCGTCGCCCTTTACGACGCGCTCAATCCGTTCGCCGACGACACCCGCTTCTACCTCGATCTTGCCGCGCGCACGCAAGCGTCGCGCGTCGTCGATATCGGCTGCGGCACGGGCCTGCTCGCGTGTGAACTGGCCCTGCGAGGCCACGCCGTGACGGGTGTCGATCCGTCGCGCGCGATGCTCGATGTCGCGCGCCGAAGGCCGGGCGCCGGGCAGGTGGAATGGATCGAAGGCGACGCCGTGCAGCTCGGCGCGATGAACGCCGATCTCGCGATGATGACAGGGCACGTCGCCCAGATTTTTCTCGACGACGCCAGTTTCGACGCCACGCTGGCCGCTGCGCACGCAGCGCTGCGTCCCGGCGGGAGGCTCGCGTTCGAGAGCCGCAATCCTCTGGTTTCGCCGTGGCTGGCGTGGACGCCGGATCAGTCGCGCCGGGTGACCGATGACACGCGGCTCGGCACCGTCGAAATCTGGCAGCAACTCATCGACGTGCAGTCGGGCCGCGTCCGGTTCGAGACCTGGTTTCGGTTCATCGGCAGAGACGAGACGGTCGTCTCGGTCAGCGAACTACGGTTCCGCACGCAGGCCGAACTCAGCGACGCGCTGCGCAAAGCAGGTTTCGGCGCGATGGAATGGTTCGGCGACTGGGCTAGGTCGCCAGTCGATGATGCGAGCCGCGAACTGATCGTCGTCGCGACGCGAGTCTGATCCCGGCGCGCGCGCCGCCAAAGGGCTCGCCGCCAAAAGCAAAGCGGTCCGTAGGCAGATGACCCACGGACCGCTCGATAACACCAGGGCGCTTCTGGAAGCGCGCCGTCGATCAGAACTCGACGACAGCAAATTCCGCCTTGCCCACGTCGCACAGCGGGCAGCGCCAGTCTTCCGGGATGTCGGCGAAACGCGTTCCCGCCGCAATGCCTTCCTCGGGCAAACCTTCCTCTTCGTTGTAGATCCAGCCGCAAATCAGGCAGACCCAGCTCTTGTATTCGATCACTTCACTCACGACACACGCTCTTCATTGATTCGATGCAAAATCCGCCAATCTGCCCCTTTATTGTGCATGCCGGCGGCGACCCGCAATATTACCGGAATTCACCGGAAGCCCAGCGCTTTCCGTTCCGTTTACCGTTTCAGATCAATGCGAAGCGGCGTCGGGCGGGACGATCCGTGCGTCGGCGGGCGCAGGTCGAGCGTGTATCCTTTCAATGCGGTTGTGGCCGTGCGCGAATGCGCTGATGCGCGCCGCGCCCGTCGAGCCGCTCTAGCCAAGGAGAAAACGATGCTGAACAAGAAATGGTGGGCCGGCGCAGCGTGCGCGGGCATGCTGGTCATGTCGGGCGTGGCGCAGGCCGCGGGCGTCTCCTTCGTCGAGCCGAAGGATGGCGCGACGGTGAGCAACCCCATCCATGTGAAATTTGCCGTCGAAGGCATGAAGATCGCCCCTGCCGGGACGATGACGGAAGGCACGGGGCACCATCATCTGATCGTCGACGGACAGCCGCTGCCGAAGGGCGAAGTGATTCCAGCCAACGACAAGTCGCTGCATTTCGGCAAAGGGCAGACGGAAACCGAGCTGACGCTGCCGCCCGGCGATCACACGCTGACGCTCGATTTCGGCGACGGCGCGCACCGCTCGTACGGTCCCGACATGAGCAAGACGATCACGATTCACGTCAAGTGAGTCGAGGCGCTTTCTGGCGCGACGTTGCGCGCCGGAAAGCTGCCGCCATCGCGCACGGGTGATCAGCGGGCGTTCGCGTTTTCAGACTGACGACGCATTCGCGTCATTCGTCCTATGCCATCTGCCGACGCGTCACCCGTCAGCGTCCGCAGCGCCGACCGGTACAATGAGCGCTTCCGACTCATCGCTGGTTTCCTCACTTTCCCATGTCGCTTTACACCATTACGGGCGCGCAACTGGCGTTCGGCCACGTCGCGCTGCTCGATCACGCGGATTTCTCTCTCGAAGCCGGCGAGCGCGTCGGGTTGATCGGCCGCAACGGCGCGGGCAAGTCGTCGCTGCTGAAGATCGTCGCCGAGCTCGCGAAACCGGACGACGGCCTGATCACGCGCCAGCAGGAGCTCGTCACCGTATATGTGCCGCAGGAACCCGAGTTCGACGGCGACGTGTCGGTGTTCGATACGGTCGCGGCGGGTCTCACGCGGGCAAGCGCGTTGCTCGACGAATACAACACGGTCGCGCACGAGCTGGCGGAAACGCCGGAAGGCGCGCAGCACGACGCGTTGCTCGCGCGCATGAACGTGCTGCAATCGTCGCTTGATGCAACGGACGCCTGGAACTGGCGCACGCGCGTCGCCACGACGCTCGCGCAGATCGGTCTCGACGGCGATGCGCGCGTCGGTTCGCTGTCGGGCGGCATGCAGAAGCGCGTGGCGTTGGCGCGCGCGCTCGTCGTGCAGCCGGACGTGCTGCTGCTCGACGAACCGACCAACCATCTGGACTTCGACGGCATCCGCTGGCTCGAAGAATTGCTGGTTTCGCAGCGCGCCGGCCTGCTGTTCATCACGCACGACCGCGCGTTTCTCGATCGCGTCGCGACTCGCATCGTCGAACTAGATCGCGGGCGTCTGCTGTCGTATCCGGGCAATTTCTCGGCTTACCAGACGCGCAAGGCGCAGCAGCTCGAAGTGGAACGCGTCGAAAACGAGAAGTTCGACAAGCTGCTCGCGCAGGAAGAAGTGTGGATTCGCAAGGGCGTCGAGGCGCGGCGTACGCGCAGCGTCGGGCGGATCGCGCGGCTCGTGCAGATGCGCAACGAACGCGCGGAACGCCGCAACGTGCAGGGCAATGTGAAACTCGACGTCGGGCAGGGCGAAAAATCCGGCAAGATCGTCGCCGAGCTCACGGACGTGACGAAGCGCTATGGCGAGCGCACGGTCGTCGACCGCTTCACGGCCACGGTCATGCGCGGCGACAAGATCGGTTTCATCGGTCCGAACGGCGCGGGCAAGACGACGCTGCTCAAGCTGATTCTCGGCGAACTGCAGCCGGACGAAGGCAACGTGCGCGTCGGCACTAACCTGCAGGTCGCCTACTTCGACCAGATGCGCGCGCAGCTCGATCTGGAAAAGAGTCTCGCCGACACGATCAGCCCGGGCAGCGACTGGGTCGAGATCAATGGCCAGAAGAAGCACGTGATGAGCTATCTCGGCGACTTCCTGTTCGCGCCGGAGCGTGCGCGGTCGCCCGTCAAATCGCTGTCGGGCGGCGAACGCAACCGGCTGCTGCTGGCGCGTCTCTTTGCGCGGCCGGCGAACGTGCTGGTGCTCGACGAACCGACCAACGACCTCGACATCCCGACGCTCGAACTGCTCGAAGAACTGCTCACGGACTACGACGGCACGGTGCTGCTGGTGAGCCACGACCGCGCGTTCCTCGACAACGTGGTGACGTCGGTGATCGCTTCGGAAGGCGGGGGCAAGTGGCGCGAATATGTCGGCGGCTTTACGGACTGGCAGATCCAGCGCGACCGTTCGGAGCAGATCGCGCAACAGGACGCGCCCAAAGAGCAGCCGAAGGAAGCCGCGCCCAAGGACAGCGCGGCCGGTCGCAACGCCCAGCGAACCGTGAAGCTTTCATTCAAGGAACAGCGCGAGCTGGAGGCACTGCCAGGACAGATCGCGGCGCTCGAAGCGGAGCAGAAGGCGATCGGCGCGCAGATCGAAGAAGGTTCGATCTTCGTCAAGGACGCGCAGGAGGGCGCGCGGCTGACCGAGCGCTATGCGGCCATCGACGACGAGCTGCTCGTGGCGATCGAGCGGTGGGATGAACTGGAGAGCAAGAAGAAGTAAGTGGCGGCACGTGGGCAGGCGTTAAGGCGTCTGCTCGCGAATCCTTGCAATTTGCTCTTTCAGCACAGGCAGATCACGCACGATGGTTTGCCAGACCACGGCTGGATCCACCGAAAAGTAACCGTGCGAGATCCGATTGCGCATCAGGTACATGTCTTCCCAAGGTACATCTGCATGCCTCGCCGCGAAGTTCGCGTGATGGCGTTCCACGTTGCGCGCGGCTTCGCCAATGATCTCCAGATTGCGGATTGGGGCGTCCTGCACGAGTGACTCGGCGGCAAAGGCGTCTGACGTCATGCCGCGCGTGTAACGTTCAATTCTGCCGATCGCTTCGAGCATGTGATCGAGGTAGTCGGCGATACGCAAATCGTTTTTCTTCACACCGGCACCGCCTCGCTGACAACTTGCGTACGGAACGATTCGGGCAAGGCCAACGGCGTTAGAACGTCGACCGAAACGCCGAGCAAGGCTTCGAGCCGCCGCTGGATGCGCGCGATATCAAGCAAACTCGTCTCCGGCGTCGGATCGACGAGCAGATCGAGGTCGCTGTCTTCGCTATCTTCGCCAGTGGCGGCCGAGCCGAACACGCGCGCATTGCAGGCATGATGGTCGGCGACGATGCTTCGGATTTCAGCGCGATGCCCGCGCATGGCCTCGGAAGGTTTCACCTCGACACTCCGAAAAGGTAACTGGTTGGCACGAATATACCGAATATCGATGTCACTGTGCCCGATGCAACAGATTCCCCCTCAATCGCCCTACACCCCTCATCTAAATTGCCCCGCGCATCGAAATCAGTAAAATACCCGCGGACCTGCTTCCCACGGTCGTTCCAGCGTATCGTCCGAAACCGGGCTGGCCGGAAAACCGCGGAAAGCAGATCGGGCAAACCGAAAACCGCTGCACGCAAGTCGCGCAGCACACACACTCCGTTGTTTCGTTTCGCTTTTTTTGAAAACTCAACGCATTGTCCACGCACCTGTCCACAGGACATGTGGACAACGATGAACCGACGGACCTGAGTAAGCCATGTCAACGAAAAAGCCAAACGCCGCATATAGCGAAGCATCGATCAAGGTGCTCAAAGGCCTGGAGCCGGTCAAGCAGCGGCCCGGCATGTACACGCGCACCGAAAATCCGCTGCACATCATTCAGGAAGTCATCGACAACGCGTCCGACGAAGCGCTCGGCGGCTACGGCCGTCAGATCACTGTCACGCTGCACGCCGATCATTCCGTTTCCGTCGACGACGACGGCCGCGGCATCCCATTCGGCATGCACCCGGAAGAAGGTGTCCCCGTCGTCGAAATCGTCTTCACGCGCCTGCACGCAGGCGGCAAGTTCGACAAGGCGGCCGGCGGCGCGTACACGTTCTCGGGCGGCCTGCACGGCGTCGGCGTGTCGGTGACGAACGCGCTGTCCACGCGCCTCGACGTGACCGTCTGGCGCGACGGCAAGGTCGCCGAACTGAGCTTCTCGCACGGCGACGTCGTCAAGCCGCTGCAGGTGCGCACCGCGACGAAGGCCGACAAGAAGTCGGGCACGCGCGTCACCGCGTGGGCCGATCCGAAATACTTCGATTCGCCGAATCTGCCGCTCGGCGAACTGCAACGCCTGCTGCGCTCGAAAGCCGTGTTGCTGCCGGGCGTCGAGGTCGTCCTCGTCAACGAAAAGACGGGCGAGCGCCAAAGCTGGAAATACGAAGACGGCCTGCGCGGCTATCTGATGGAAGGCATGGCGGGCAGCGATCTGCTGATCCCGCTGTTCGAAGGCGAGCGCTACGCGGAAAGCTCGCGCTCGAACGAAGAAACCTTCGCGGAAGGCGAAGGCGCGGCGTGGGTCGTCGCGTGGAGCGAAGAAGGGCCGCTCACGCGCGAATCCTACGTCAACCTCATTCCGACGCCGGCGGGCGGCACGCATGAAGCCGGCCTGCGCGACGGTCTTTTCCAGGCTGTAAAGAGCTTCGTCGAACTGCACAACCTGCAGCCGAAAGGCGTCAAGCTGCTCGCGGAAGACGTGTTCGCGCGCGTGTCGTTCGTTCTGTCCGCGAAGGTGCTCGACCCGCAGTTCCAGGGGCAAATCAAGGAACGTCTGAATAGCCGTGATGCCGTGAAGCTCGTGTCGTCGTTCGCGCGGCCCGCGCTCGAACTGTGGCTCAACCAGCACGTCGAGCACGGCAAGAAGCTCGCCGATCTCGTCATCAAGCAGGCGCAGGCCCGCACGCGCGCCGGCCAGAAGGTCGAGAAGCGCAAGAGTTCGGGCGTCGCCGTGCTGCCGGGCAAGCTGACGGATTGCGAATCGACGGAAATCGGCCGCAACGAACTGTTCCTCGTCGAGGGCGATTCGGCGGGCGGTTCGGCGAAGATGGGCCGCGACAAGGAATATCAGGCCATCCTGCCGTTGCGCGGCAAGGTGCTGAACACCTGGGAAACCGAACGTGACCGTCTGTTCGCCAACAACGAAGTGCACGACATTTCCGTGGCGATCGGCGTCGATCCGCACAACCCCGACGACACCGTCGATCTGTCCAATCTGCGCTACGGCAAGATCTGTATCTTGTCCGATGCAGACGTCGACGGTTCTCACATTCAGGTGCTGTTGCTGACGCTGTTCTTCAAGCACTTCCCGCAACTGATCGAGCGCGGTCACGTGCATGTCGCGCGTCCGCCGCTGTTCCGCGTCGATGCGCCCGCGCGCGGCAAGAAGCCGGCGCAGAAGCTGTACGCGCTCGACGAAGGCGAACTCGAAGCGATTCTCGACAAGCTGCGCAAGGACGGCGTGCGCGAATCGCAGTGGTCGATCAGCCGCTTCAAGGGTCTCGGCGAAATGAGCGCCGAGCAGCTATGGGACACGACGATGAACCCGGACACACGGCGCCTGTCGCCCGTTGCACTCGGCGAACTCGACTTCGACGCGACCGTCGCGCGCATGACGATGCTGATGGGCAAGGGCGAAGCGGCGTCGCGCCGTAGCTGGCTCGAAGAGAAGGGCAACCAGGTCGAAGCGGATATCTGAGCGCAGGCGTGCATCTAGAAAAACGATGCACGCGCGCCAACAAGGACACGGAATCTAGATGGACGACAACACTCCCGATCTGTTTACCGAGCCGGCCGCGCCCGAAGGCGACGTGCTGACGCTCGGCAACTACGCGGAACGCGCGTACCTCGACTACGCGGTGAGCGTGGTGAAGGGCCGCGCGCTGCCCGACGTCTGCGACGGCCAGAAGCCCGTGCAGCGCCGCATCCTGTACGCGATGAACGAGATGGGTCTCGGCGACAACGCGAAGCCGGTGAAGTCGGCGCGCGTGGTCGGCGACGTGCTGGGTAAATATCACCCGCACGGCGACCAGTCGGCGTACGACGCGCTCGTGCGTCTCGCGCAAGACTTCTCGATGCGCTATCCGCTGATCGACGGCCAGGGCAACTTCGGCTCGCGCGACGGCGACGGCGCGGCGGCGATGCGATACACGGAAGCGCGCCTCACGCCGATCGCGAAGCTGCTGCTCGACGAAATCGATCAGGGCACCGTCGATTTCATGCCGAACTACGACGGCTCGTTCGAAGAACCGAAGCTGTTGCCCGCGCGTCTGCCGTTCGTGTTGCTGAACGGCGCATCGGGCATCGCGGTCGGTCTCGCGACGGAAATCCCGTCGCACAATCTGCGCGAAGTCGCGGCGGCCGCCGTCGCGATGATCCGCAATCCGAAGATGACGCACGCGGATCTGATGCAGCACGTTCCGGGGCCGGACTTTCCGGGTGGCGGCCAGATCATTTCGAGCGAAGCGGAAATCTCGCAGGCGTATGAGACGGGCCGTGGCAGTCTCAAGGTGCGCGCGCGCTGGAAAATCGAAGATCTTGCGCGCGGTCAGTGGCAACTCGTTATCACCGAATTGCCGCCGAATACGTCTGGTCAGAAGGTGCTCGAAGAGATCGAGGAGCAGACGAATCCGAAGATCAAGCTCGGCAAGAAGTCGCTGACACCGGAACAGTTGCAGACGAAACAGACGCTTCTCGGTCTGCTCGACGCGGTGCGCGACGAGTCGGGCAAGGACGCGCCCGTGCGTCTGGTGTTCGAGCCGAAGTCGAGCCGTATCGATCAGACCGAGTTCGTCACTACGCTGCTCGCGCATACGAGCCTCGAATCGAACGCGACGCTGAACCTCGTGATGGTTGGCGCGGATGGCCGTCCGCGTCAGAAGGGCATCGGCGAGATATTGCATGAGTGGATCGGCTTCCGCTTCGTGACGGTCACGCGCCGTACGCAACATCGTCTGAACAAGGTCAACGACCGGATTCACATCCTCGAAGGCCGGATGATCGTCTTTTTGAATATCGACGAAGTCATCCGCATCATTCGCGAATCGGACGAGCCGAAGGCCGCGCTGATCGACGCATTCAAGCTGTCCGATCGCCAGGCCGAAGACATTCTCGAAATCCGGCTGCGTCAATTGGCGCGTCTCGAAGCGATCAAGATCGAGAAGGAACTGGCCGAACTGCGCGACGAAAAAGCGAAGCTCGAAGAACTGCTCGGCAGCGAGCCGGCGATGAAGCGGCTGCTCATCAAGGAAATCGAAGCCGACGCGAAGCAATACGGCGACGACCGCCGCACGCTGATCCAGCAGGAAAAGCGCGCGACCTTCGAAGCGCGTGTGGTCGATGAACCCGTTACCGTGGTTGTCTCGCAGAAGGGCTGGGTGCGCGCGCTGAAGGGCCACGGGCTCGACCCGGCGGGCTTCACGTTCAAGGCGGGCGACGGTCTCTACGCGGCGTTCCAGTGCCGCACGCCCGACATGTTGATCGCGTGGGGCAGCAAGGGGCGCGTGTATTCCGTCGCGGTGGCGCAGTTGCCGGGCGGACGTGGTGACGGTGTACCCGTCACGTCGCTGATCGAGCTCGAATCGGGCACGCATCTGATGCACTATTACGCGGCGTCGGCGGATCAGGCGTTGCTGCTGGCGTCGTCGAATGGCTTCGGCTTTATCGCGAAGGTCGGCGACATGGTGAGCCGCGTGAAGGCCGGCAAGGCGTTCATGACGATCGACGACGGCGCGACGCCGCTCGCGCCGATGCCGATGCTGCCCGACGCGACGCAGGTCGCGTGTCTGTCGGGCGGCGGGCGTCTGCTGGTGTTCGGCCTCGACGAGATGAAGACGCTGTCGGGCGGCGGACGCGGCGTGATCCTGATGGCGCTCGATCCGAACGAAGCGCTCACGCAGGCGCTGGCGATCAGCAAGGCGGGCGTCGTGCTGCAAGGCGTGTATCGCAACAAGCCGACGGAAGAAGAGCTGTCCGGCAAGGCGCTCGAACCGAACGTCGGCAAGCGCGCGCGCAAGGGCCGTTCGCCGGATACGAAGCTGAAAGAGGTGACGTCGCTGCGTCCGGTGCTGCCGGGCTAAAGCGGCAAGCGAAGTCAAGCGCTGTGAGCGGGGTCTCTCACGGCGCAACACCCTACGACAAAAGAAAACAGCGCAGCGAATGAACTGCGCATAATGTCGCTGGTCGAACGCGGTCATTGGTGCATGTCAATGACCGCGTTTTTCGACGGGACATCACGGCAGCGCGCTACATCGGGAATGGAAAACAACTATGAACAAGGCGATTGAAGTCGCGCTCTTTCTGCATCTGCTGGGTGTCGCCGTGTGGATCGGCGGCATGATATTCGCGCATTTCTGCCTGCGTCCGGCACTCGAAGACCTCTCGCCGCAATTGCGTCTTCCGCTGTGGGAATCGGTGTTCGGCCGCTTCTTCAACTGGGTCGGCGTGTCCGTGCTCGTCATTCTGCTGACGGGCGGTTTCCTGCTGATGCAATTCGGCGGCGGCCATGCAACCTGGCAGCTTCACGCGATGGCGGGCATCGGCATCGTGATGATGCTGATCTTCGGGCATATCCGCTTCGCCGTCTTTCCGCGTATCCGTCGCGCAGTGCAGGCGCAGAAGTGGCCCGATGGCGCGCGTGCCGTGGGAACGGTCCGACGTCTGGTCGTCGTGAATCTGGTGCTGGGCATCGTGACGATCGGCGTTGCGGTGATGTCGCGCGGGTTCTGATCGCTGCCGCAACGCACGCCGCGTTTCAAACGAAAAGCGCCGCATATGCGGCGCTTTTTCATTGGCGGTCGCCAAACGACACTACGTCATCCCACGTGCCCGAAGTACAGCCACACACCGCACGCAACGGCGACCGATCCATATACCGCATACACAGGCAGCTTCAGCTTGGCGAAGCACACGCCCGAAAACAGCGCCGTCACGAGATAGGCCGGCTCGAACGGTACGTTACGCACGATCCGCAACACGGCGACGGCGAGAAAGGCCGTCGTCACTGCGCGCAGCACGCGCATGCCGTGCTCGAAACGCGGGTTCATCTTCAGTTGATGCAGGTGGCGCTGCGCGAGCACGACAAGGCAGCCCGACGGCACGAACAGCGCGATCGTCGCGATGATCGCGCCGCGCCATCCTTCGACCAGATAGCCGAAGAACGGCACCACGTTGAGCAGCGGTCCCGGCGACAGGGGCGACAGCGAAAAGGCCAGCGTGAACTCGTTATCGGTGACGCCGACAGTTGGCGTGACGAAGAGCGTCTTCAACACGGGCAGTGCGGAGAAACCGCCGCCGAACAGCGTCAGTCCCGCGCCTGCAAGTCTTGGCCACAGCAGCGCGACGTCATAGCGATGCGGCAACGGCAGCGCGAAAATCAGCAGCAGCACGCACAGGCCGATCAGCAACCGCCAGTCGCCGGCGCTGAGCGTGGTCGACAGACGCGCGCCGCGCGCGTCGCTGCGTACCCAGCCCGACATGAACGCCGCGCCGAGTATGCCGATGTACGCGGCAGGCGTATGCGCGCCAATCAACGCGATGCTGCCGAGTATGGCCGCTGCCCATTCGAGCCGGCCACGCACGAGCGAGCGCGTCTGCTTGTACCAGGTGACGCCGATCAGCGTCGCGAGCACGACGCTGAAATGGTTGAGCAAGGTTTGCGAGGCGACCTCGCGGACGATCGGCGTCTGGTAGAAGATCGCGAACGCCGTCATCAGCATGAAGAAGGGGAGCACGCTCGCAAGCCCGGCGACCCAGGCGCCCGCGCGTCCGCGCAGCACATGACCGAGCTGCACCGCGACGTTGCAGCCCACTGGCCCCGGCACCATCCACGCGAGTGCGACGATGTCGGAGAAAGCGAGGCGCGTGAGGCGCTCCTCGCGTTCGACGTAGTGGTTCTCCAGTTGCGCCATCAGCGCGAGTCCGCCCCACGAGAGCGCGGACAATCCAAACACGACGCGAAACAGCGTCCAGAGCGGCTCGCGCTCGTTGCATCGCGTTGTTTCGTCTCCTGCGGGCGCGTGTAGCGCCGTCATTTGCCGGGCTGGCCGCATGCGAACACCTGTTGGGCTGATTTCTTATGCGGCGCGCGCCGTCGATGGCCGCGACAGCGCGCGCTGAGGTCATGCGCGGTCGAGCAAAGTCGCCCGAATTGCGTTGCTACCGTTCATCCTTCTGGCCGACGCATCGCCTGTTGCGTCGAATGATGCGCGCTCAGGCCGATTCGTTGCTCGTGCTGGTGTTCGCGGCATCGCTGGTGCTGTCCGTGTCGCTGCCGTGCGCACGATGCGCACCGTGCATGCCACAGACGCCGAAGCGTTCGAGCAGCGCCGGAATAGCGTCGGCGGGCACGGGCCGCGAAAACAGGAAACCTTGCGCCTCGATATGCCCAAGCGCCGCGAGCCACGCGATCTGTTCTTCCGTCTCCGTGCCTTCCACCACGACCGTCAGCCCCAGCGAGCGCGCGAGGTTGACGATGGCCGTGACCATCACGCAGACGCTGCGGTCGCCGGGAATGGCCTGCACGAACGAGCGGTCGACTTTCAGCGTATCGACCGAGAAGCGGTTCAGATAGGACAGCGACGAATAACCGGTGCCGAAGTCATCGAGTGCGATGCGCACGCCGAGCCGCTTCAACGCGAAGATCTTTTCGGAGACGAGATCGGGGTACTCCATCATCGCCGTCTCGGTGATTTCGAGTTCGAGGCGGCGCGCAGCGATGCCCGTTTCCTCGATGGCTTGCGAGATCGTTTCGTACAGGTCGCCGCGCCAGAACTGTACCGCCGAAATATTCACGGCAAGTGACAGCGTGTCGTAACCCTGTTGCTGCCACTGCGCGAGCTGCCGGCACGCGGTGCGGATCACGAAATCGCCGATGGGCACGATCAGGCCCGTCGATTCCGCGACGGGGATGAATTCGTTCGCGGGAATCAGGCCGTGCTGCGGATGGTTCCAGCGCACGAGCGCCTCGAAGCCGGTGATGCAGCGGCGCGCGAGGTCGATCTTCGGCTGATAGGCGAGGAACAGCTGCTGGTCGGCGAGCGCGACGCGTAGCTGCTGCTCCCACTTCATCAGATGGTCCGCGCGATGCGACAGATGCGGCGAGTAGAACTGATAGCAGTTCTTGCCCGCGTCCTTCGCGCTGTACATCGCGAGGTCGGCTTTTTTCAGCAGGTCGATTTCGCTTTCGTTCGCGACCGAGTAAAGCGCGATGCCGATGCTCGCATGCAGTACGAACGAACTGCCGCGTACTTCGAACGGCTTCGCGAAGACTTCGATGATCGCTTCCGCGAGCGTGACCGAGCGCTTCTCGACATCGTCTCCCTTGATCACGACGACGAACTCGTCGCCACCGATGCGCGACAGCGCGCCCGAGTCGGCGACGGCATCGGCGAGGCGCGCGGCCGTCATTTGCAGCACGATGTCGCCGGCGTTGTGGCCGAGCGTGTCGTTGACGGTCTTGAAGTTGTCGAGGTCGATGAAGAGGATGGCAAGACGCCCGACGTTGGCCGGCTGCGCGACTTCGTGACGCAGGCTCTGCAAGGTCGAGTAGCGGTTGCGCAGCCCTGTGAGCAGATCGAATTCGACGAGATGCGTCATCTCGCGCTCGCGTCCGAGCAGCTTGCCGATCAGACCCGTGGCGACGGCGAAGAAGCCGAGCATCGCGAGCGAGATAAAGCTCGCCATCAGCAGATAGACGTTGCGCGTGTGGTTGTAGTCAGCGAATTCTTCGGCCTGTGACAGTCCGACGAGCACGCCGAGCGGATAGCCGTCGATATGCCGGTACGACACGATGCGCGTCACGTTGTCGATCGAATCGACATAGGTGCCCGACACGTGTTCCGACGTGGGATAGACACCCGTCGCCGTGAACACGCCTTGCGCATGCTCCGAGTTGCCCGTGCGGCGCGCGAGCACCGAGCCGCTGTCCGAGATCACGGCGATCACGCCGTCGCGACCGATGGCCGCGTTGTTGTAGAAGTCGCTCGTGAAGTAGCTCGGGTCTTCGGAGACCACCACGACGCCCGCGAACGAACCGTCGGGATGATTCAGGCGACGCGTCATCTGCAAGGTCCAGTGGCCGGATACGCGGCCGAGCACGGGCTTGCTGATGAACAGCTGGTCGTCGTTCTCGTGTTCGTGGACCTTGAAGTGCTCGCGATCGGACAGGTCGATCGGTTTCGGATTCGTCTCTGCCGTATTCGCGATCAGCTTGCCATGCTCGTCGATCAGCGACACCTGCACGAGCGTTTCGCTTTGCACGACGCCTTTTTCGACTGTGCTCGCGAGATCGAAACGGCCAGGCGTTTTCTCGAATTCGAACTTGACGAAGCGCGTGATCTGGTCGACCTGGTGAATCGCCTTCACCGTATGCTGTTCGAGCGCCGCCGAGAGAATCGCGGCCGACGCCATGGCCTCGCGATACGTGGTTTCCTTCTCAACCGACAGTCGCGCGAAGATCACCGTCCATAGCAGCACGAGCACCAGCACGCCGAGCGCGGGAATCGCGAGCAGCGCGCGTCGGCGGGTTCCCGCGGGATCGAGGCGATGCCTGACGTCGCGCGCGGAAGAGAGGCGGAACTGATTCATCGGCTGGACCGTGACCCTGTGCCTTGCGGCTATGCTTGTGTTGCGGTGTGTGCGTTTCAGTTGACTGCGCGAATGTTAAAGCAACCGGCTGTTTCGACGGATTGATACGCCGCAACTGCCGGGTGGAAGCAGGGGCGTGGTGGCGAGCCGGACCACCCGTTGGTCATCGGTAATGATTTGATATTACTGAATGGGCAATAATTAAGGAAGGGCTCGCGCATCGGGTATACGCTCGTCCGGGCGGGCATGCGTGTCATGCTTGCGCGAACGCCGCGCGCTGCCCGGACAGGCGCGCCAGCCGTGCGTTTGAAAGGAGTCGTCGAAAACCCGCAGGCGAACAGCGTCGACGGAATGGAAGTTCGACAGCCATCATGACAACGCGGCCATTCATGCAGTCTGCATGAATGGCCGCGTTGGCGTTGAATTGGATCGTTCTATGTGTGCGCATCGGATCGACTTTTAGAACATCCAGGTGACGCGCGAATGTCAGCATGCGCTCCCGCCGGTCACGGCAGACGAAACGTGCCGTCGACGATCGTCACGGAAGCGCCGCCGATCCATATCTTGTTCGCTGCGTCGTCATAGCGGACGTAGACGTTGCCGGCGCGGCCGAGCGCTGTGCCCTGACGTACCGTGTATTGCATGCCGGGCCGCGTGTTCTGCGCGGTCAGCAGTCCGGCGAGCGCGGCGTTCGCGCTACCCGTCACAGGGTCTTCCCCGATGCCGAGGCCGCCGCCCATCATCAGACAGCGCAACTCGAAGGTGGCCGGGCCGTTAGCCTCATGCGGACCGTACACCGCGAGGCCGCGCGCGCCTACGGTCAGCGCGACACGCCCGAGCGCCGCCACATCGGGATCGAGCGCGAGACATGCCGCCGCCGAATTCATACGGACGACGAGCCATTGCGGACCGTTGTCGACGGCACATGGCTGAGCGGTGAAATCGATTGCATCGCTGCGCAGCGCTTCTGCGAGCGCAGCGTACTCGCTGTCGGCGAGCGGCGTGACGCGCGCTGGCGGCGCGGCGAATGCCCACACGCCGTCGCGGCTATTGTCCTGCGTCAGTTCGATCAACCCTGCCGCGCATTGCTGCACCATACGGCCGGGCTGCTTCGGCTGGTTGCCCGCTTCGCGCCATGCGTGCGCCGAGCCGAGCGTCGGATGACCCGCGAAGGGCAACTCGCCGTGCGTCGTGAAGATGCGCACGCGATAATCGGCCGACGGGTCGGTCGGCTGTAGCAGAAACGTTGTTTCCGACAGATTCGTCCAGTGTGCGATGGCCTGCATCTGTTCGGTGTCGAGACCGTCCGCGTCGAAAATCACCGCGAGGGGATTGCCCTTGAACGGCACCGACGTGAACACGTCGACCTGTTTGAAGCGAACGGTTTGCTCTTGCATCGTCTGTTTCCTGTTTGATGACACGCACACACATGAAAAACGCCGCCGATGATGTGTTCACATCATCGACGGCGTGTTCGTATCAGTGTTCGATCCCGACGCGTAGTGTTCGCGCCGAACACTTTGCGACGATCGCTGACGCTTACTGAACTTCAGCGATCAGTTCGATTTCGACGCACGCGCCGAGCGGAATCTGCGCGACGCCGAATGCCGAGCGCGCATGCTTGCCTTGCTCGCCGAACACGTCGGCGATCAGTTCCGATGCGCCGTTCGTCACGATGTGCTGTTCCGTGAAATCGAGCGTCGAGTTCACGAGGCTCATCAGCTTGACGACGCGCGTCACGCGGTTCAGGTCGCCGACATGTGCGTGCAGCGTCGCGAGCAGATCGATCGCGATCGAGCGCGCAGCAGCTTTGCCTTCTTCCGTGCTCAGGTTGTCGCCGAGCTTGCCGACCCACACCTTGCCGTCTTTCTTCGCGATGTGGCCGGACAGGTAGACCGTGTTGCCGCTTTGCGCGCTCATCACGTAAGCAGCAGCGGGCGCGCCCGCGACGGGCAGTTCGATGCCCAGTTCCTTCAGCTTGTCATATACGTTAGCCATGACGTGTCCTCGTCGATGAATGGAAAGAGTCGTTCAGCGTGCGCGCAGCCGACGGTGAACAGGTGTCGGCTACGCGCAGCATGAGCGATGCGCTTTGCGCATCCTACGGTATGTCTCAAACGCGCGCGCGGATGAGTTCCGCGAGGCGCGCGACGCCTTCGTCGATCTTCGCGGGAGGCACGGTGACGAACGACAGACGCAGCGTGTTGTGCTGCGCTTCGTTCGCGAAGAACGGGCCGCCCGGCACGAACGCGACATTCTGCGCGACGGCTTCTTCGAGCAGCTTCATCGTATCGATGTGCTTCGGCAGCGACACCCAGATGAACATGCCGCCTTCGGGACGATTCCACGTCACGCCTTCCGGCATGTAGCGTTCGAGCGAGCCGAGCATCGCTTCGCACTGGTCGCGATACAGCGCGCGGATCTTCGGCACGTGCGTATCGAGGAAGCCGTCTTTCACGACTTCGTGCACGATGCGCTGCGTGAAGCTCGGCGTGTGAAGGTCGGTTGCCTGCTTGGCCTGCACGAGCTTGAAGTGCAACTCTTCGGGCGCAATGATGTAGCCGATGCGCAGGCCCGGCGCGAGCACCTTCGAGAACGAACCGAGATGCACGATGTGATCGGGCGCCATCGACAGCATGGTCGGCAGCGGCTCGCCCTTGTAGTCGAGCGCGCCGTACGGATCGTCTTCGATGACCGGGAAGGGCGCCGTTTTCGCGAATTCGGCGAGCGCGCGGCGGCGCTCGATAGGCAGACGGCGGCCCGTCGGATTCTGGAAGTTCGGCTGCGCGTACAGCAGGCGCGCGCCCTTCGTCAGTTCGGGCGTGAGGCCTTCGGGGATCAGGCCGTTATCGTCGGTCGGCACCTGCACGTAGTGCGGCTCGTACATCGAGAACGACTGCAGCGCGCCGAGATACGTCGGCGTTTCGACGAGCACCGGGCTTTCCGGGCAGACCAGCACCTTGCCGAGCAGATCGAGCGCCTGTTGCGAGCCCGTCGTGATCAGCACCTGCGAAGCGCGGATTTGCGCGCCGTTCACCGAATAACGCTGCGCAACCCATTCGCGCAGCGGCAGATAGCCTTCCGTCGCGCTGTACTGGAGCGCGGCGGCGGGCGAATCGCGCAGGATGCGGTCGCTGGCGGCGCGCATTTCCTCGGCCGGGAAGGTGGCCGGCGACGGCAGACCGCCCGCGAACGAAATGACCTCGGGCCGCTCGGTGACCTTCAGGATTTCGCGGATCGCCGAGCTGGTCAGCTTGCGAGCGCGTTCGGACAGTTGCCAGGTCGGGGCATTGAGGTCGCTTTGATTCATGGTCTCCTCGTCGGTGTAGCAGGAACAGGTGGTCGGTCAAAAGAGGGATTATCGCGCGAACTGGTCAGGCCGCGCGAACTGGCCGGACGGCCGTATGCACGGCGGCCTTGCGGCCCAGCATCACGGTGGCGATTACGGCGGCCGCGAAAATCCATGTGATGGGCGTGACGTTCTCGCCGAAAAAGAGCGCCGAGAACGCCATCGTGAAGAAAATCTGCAGCAGTTGCACCTGGCCGACGCGAGCGGTGCCGCCCATCGCCAGGCCCGCGTACCACGCGAAAAAGCCGACGAACTGCGAGAAAAGCGTCACGTAGCCGAACGCGAGCCAGGTTTTCAGCGCGACGGGGCCGGGATGCGTGACGTGCTGTTCCCAGCCGAGCCACGCGACGGGCACGAGCAGGAACGGCGCGGACACGACGAGCGCCCAGCAGATCACCTGCCAGCCGCCGATCTGCCGCGCGAGCCGCGCGCCTTCCGCGTAACCGAGCGCGCCGATGCCGACGGCGACGAGCATCAGCAGATCGCCCGCCTGGAACGCGCCGCCGCCCGCCTGCAACGCGAACGCGACGACAATTGCGCTGCCCGCGATGGCGCTCGCCCAGAACCCCTTCGACGGCCGCTCGTGCGACAGCCACGCGGCATAGATGGCGACGCACAGCGGCTGCAAGCCGTTGACGACGGCGCCGTGCGACGCCGGCACGCTCTTCATCGCCCACGCGGAAAACACCGGAAACGCGACGATCACGCCGAGCGACACGACGGCGAGGCTCTTGATCTGCGGCCACGTGGGCAGTTTTTCGCGGCGCACGGCGAGCAGTACGGCAGCGGGAACGGAAGCGGCGAGCGCGCGGCCCAGGCCGTTCAGCAGCGGGCTGAATTCGGCGACGACGATGCGGGTCATCGGCAGCGTCAGGCTGAAGATCATCACGCCGATCAGTCCGAGCAGCATGCCTTGGGTTTCGCGCTTCATTGCTTCTGTGTCTCCGTGGGTTATGTCAGGTTACTTGAGCGTTCGCAGCCCGTCCGGGGTTTCGATGTCGGCGGCGAGGGCGGGTGCGCCGTCCGTGCTTTCCAGCGCGATCAGCTGCGCCGCGCCGAGCCAGTGCAGCTGCTGCGCGATGGTTTCCGCCTGCGGATGCCAGCCCTTCAGCGCTTTCAGCGCGAGGCCCGTTTCCGGCAGCACATCGGACGGATGGCGCGGCGTGTCCCATTGAATCAGCGACGGCACGACGCCGTCGCCCGCGCCTTGCCACGACGGGAACGCGCCGTTGTCGGCGACCGTCAGGCTCCAGGTGAAATCGCCGCGCGTCATCGGCACGACGGTCGAAATGCGCTCGGGATACTGCTGTTGCCACAGTGCCAGATTCTTCGGCCGATCGACGCGCGCGACCCAGTGCGACAGATACGGCCCGTTTTCGAGGCGCGCGTGCGTCGCGGGATCGTCGAGCGCGAAGAGGCGGGCCCGGGCGTTCGCGGGCTCGTCGGCGTCGGGATCGATCGCGATCACTTCCAGATACGCGCCGCCCCACAGGTTCAGCAGCCGGTTATGGGTGCGCATCGACGGATGCGCGCCGCCGCCCGACGGCGCAACGCCGAGCGTATCGGCGACGTATTGCGTGCCTTCGTCGAGCGTTCGGGCGGTGATAACGAGGTGATCGATTCGAAGCGTGTGTGCTGTCATGGCGGCAAGTGGGCGGTCGTTCTGCTGGCGGACGCGGTGGCTGGCGACCAAGTCTGTCGCGAGCGGGGCAGCCCGGGGTCAATCCGTAAGAATAACCGTTCGGCTTGCGGCCCGGCCATGCGCAGTGCGGCAAGGCCGGTATCAGCGGGTTTTGCGCCGCGGCGGGTGGAGCGGGCAAAAAGGGGTTAAACGGCGGCGGGTCTACAACACGAAACGGCGGAACGTCGATTCAAATGTACCGACAGTGACCGGCACAGTAACGGTACAATCCCAGCGATACTGTTCGGTACAGTTGTCTGTCCGTCTGATGGACTTCTGTCCGCGCATCGGATATGCGGGGTACGGCCGGTTCTTCCAGTTATCCGGCTGCCCGCCAAGTCTCGACGTTGCCCTTGCAGCACCCGCTGGAGTTCGCCATGTCCGTCCCGCTCGACCTGATTCCCGCACCACACGACGCCTCGGCGCTGACGCTCGTCGATCAGCTCGTGCAGTGGGCGCGCCGCCGCATCGAGGAGCGCGTGTTCCGTCCCGGCATGCGCATGCCGTCGATCCGCAAGCTCGCGCTCGACAAAGGCGTGTCGCGCTTCACGGTCGTCGAGGCGTACGAGCGGCTGGTCGCGCAGGGCTACCTGGATTCGCGGCGCGGCTCGGGCTTCTACGTGCGCGAGCGGCTGGCGGGCGGCCCACTGCCCGTCGAACGCCGTCTTTCGTCCAATGAAGTGTCCGACGCCGCGCCCGCGCCCAGCACGATCGATGTCGTCTGGCTGCTGCGCAACATGCTGCACACGTCGACGCGTCCCGAACGCGGCCCCGGCCTCGGCTATCTGCCGTCGCGCTGGCTCGACGGCGAGCTGATCACGGGCGCGCTGCGCACGCTCGGACGCCAAAGCGGCGCGCAGATGCTCGGCTTCGGCACGCCGCAAGGCTTTCTGCCGCTGCGCCAGCAGTTGCAGACGCGGCTCGAAGAACTGGAGATCGGCGCGTCGCCGGAGCAGATCGTGCTCGTGTCGGGCATTACGCAGGCCATCGACCTGATCGCGCGGCTCTACGTGCAGCCGGGCGACTCGGTGATCGTCGGCGATCCGGCGTGGTTCCAGATGTTCGGGCGCTTCGCGTCGCAGGGCGCGCGGCTGGTCGGCATGCCATACACGCCGGACGGTCCCGATCTCGACGCGCTCGAAACGCTCGTGCAGACGTGGCGCCCGAAAATGCTCGTCATCAACTCGGTGTTGCAAAACCCGACGGGCACGTCGCTGACGGCGGCGCAGGCGTTCCGCATCTTGCGGCTCGCGGAGGAATACGACTTCATCGTCGTCGAAGACGATATTTACGGCGATCTCTGCCCGCCGGGCTTTCCCGCGACGCGGCTCGCGAGCCTCGATCAGCTCAAGCGCGTGATCTATCTCGGCAGTTTCTCGAAGACGCTCGCGGCGAATCTGCGGGTCGGTTTCATGGCGTCGTCGCCGGATGTGGCGAAGGCCGTCACGGACCAGAAAATGCTGGTCGGCATGACGACGCCCGAACTGAACGAGCGCGTGCTCTACAAGATCCTGACGGAAGGGCACTATCGCCGGCATGTGGAGCGGCTGCGCGCGCGGCTCGACACGGTGCGCGACAAATCCGTACGGATGCTCGAAAAAACCGGTTTGCGGATGTTCCAGACCCCCGCCGCCGGCATGTTCGTGTGGGCCGATACGGGCGTCGATGCCGATGCGCTCGCAGCGGCCGGGCACGAGGAAGGGTTTCTACTGACGCCGGGAAGCCTGTTCTCGCCGCAGCAGTCGCCGACCACGTGGATGCGCTTCAACGTCGCAAATTGCGGCGATCCCGCGCTGCCAGCGTTCCTGTGCCGTTATCTGGACGGCGTCGCGCGACGGGCGTCATAGACTTGCCGCCGGCCTCTTGAATCCGCGGCGCGCGCCCCCATTTGTGCGGGCAACGTCTGTAGCGCGCGCCGCTCGTACAGATGCATTCAGCTTCGAATCCCCGAATCAACCTGCAATAGAAGAGGAAAACTGACCATGGCACAAGAAACCATGAGCTTTCAGGCAGAAGTGAAACAGCTTCTGCACCTGATGATCCATTCGCTGTACAGCAACAAGGAAATCTTCCTGCGCGAACTGATTTCGAACGCATCGGACGCGGCGGACAAACTCCGCTTCGAAGCCATCGAAAACAGCGCGCTGTATGAGAACGATCCGAATCTGCGCATCCGCGTGTCGTTCGACAAGAACGCCCGCACCATCAGCATCGACGACAACGGCATCGGTATGAACCGCGACGAAGCCGTCGCGAACCTCGGCACGATCGCGCGCTCGGGCACGAAGGAATTCTTCGGCAAGCTCTCCGGCGACCAGCAGAAGGACGCGGCGCTGATCGGCCAGTTCGGCGTCGGCTTCTATTCGGGCTTCATCGTCGCGGACAAGATCACGGTCGAAACGCGCCGTGCGGGCGTGCCCGCAGCGGAAGGCGTGCGCTGGGTCAGCGCGGGCGAAGGCGATTTCTCGGTCGAGACGATCGAGCGCGCGCAACGCGGCACGACCATCACGCTGCATCTGCGCGCCGACGAAGACGAGCTGCTGTCCACCTACAAGCTCAAGTCGATCATCCAGAAGTATTCGGATCACGTCGCGCTGCCCATCCTGATGCAGAAGGAAGAGTGGGACGCCGAAAAGAGCGAGATGGTCGCGAAGGACGAAGACGAGACCGTCAACCAGGCGAGCGCGCTGTGGACGCGCGCGAAGAGCGACATCACGGAAGAGCAGTACAAGCAGTTCTACCAGCATCTGTCGCACGATCATCAGGATCCGCTGACGTGGACGCACAACCGCGTGGAAGGCCGCAGCGAGTACACGCAACTGCTGTACGTGCCGTCGCACGCACCGTTCGACATGTGGAACCGCGATCATCGCGGCGGCCTGAAGCTGTACGTGAAGCGCGTTTTCATCATGGACGACGCCGAGCAGTTGCTGCCCACGTATCTGCGTTTCGTGAAGGGCGTGGTCGATTCCGCCGATCTGCCGCTGAACGTGTCGCGCGAACTGCTGCAGGAAAGCCGCGACGTGAAGGCGATCCGCGAAGGCGTGACCAAGCGCGCGCTGTCGATGCTCGAAGAACTGGCGAACTCGGAAGAAGCCGCCGAGAAGGAAAAGTACACGACGTTCTGGAAAGAATTCGGCCAGGTGCTGAAGGAAGGCATCGGCGAAGACTTCTCGAACAAGGAGCGCATCGCGAAGCTCGCGCGTTTCGCGTCGACGCATAACGACTCGTCGGAGCAGAACGTGTCGCTGACGGATTACGTCGCGCGCATGAAGCCCGAGCAGTCGAAGATCTATTACGTCACGGCGGATACGTACCAGGCCGCGAAGAACAGCCCGCATCTCGAAGTGTTCCGCAAGAAGGGCGTCGAAGTGCTGCTGCTGACGGATCGCGTCGATGAATGGATGCTGTCGTTCCTCACTGAATTCGACGGCAAGCCGCTGCAAAGCGTCGCGCGCGGCGACCTCGATCTCGGTCAGCTGAACGACGAGGAAAAGCAGGCGCAGGAGAAGGTCAGCGAAGAGCTGAAGCCTTTGGTCGAGCGCATGAAAGAAGCGTTGAAGGACAAGGCGAAGGATGTGCGTCTGACGTTCCGTTTGACGGATTCGCCGTCGTGTCTCGTTGCCGACGAAGGCGATATGAGCGGCTACCTGCAGCGCATGCTGAAGGCGGCCGGCCAGAATGCACCGACGTTCAATCCGATTCTCGAAGTGAATCCCGAACACGCGCTGGTGAAAAACCTGCATACGGATAACGCGAACTTCGACGACTGGTGTCATCTGCTGTTCGATCAGGCGTTGCTCGCGGAAGGCGGCTCGCTGGAAGATCCGGCGAGCTTCGTGAAGCGGACGAATGCATTGCTGCTCGCCCGTTGATTTGAGCTTTATCCGTTGTTGTTGAAAAAATGCGCTGCTTCGGCAGCGCATTTTGTTTGTGCGCGACAGCCCGTGCGCGTGCTATTTGAACTCAGCGCGCCAGCGAAGCCCCTTCATGCTGCCGCACCTGCGCGAGCACCGAACCCGCCAGTTCCTTCGCTTCGGCACACGCGTGATGATCGGCGAGCACATGTGAAGCGAGCTCGCCGATCGCCGCGCTCGTATGTTTGCTCGTGTGATGCTGCGCGAGCGCGGAGCCCGCGAGTTCCTTTTCGGTTTTGGACGCGCTGTCGCGTCGTAGAACGATGGCGGCGAGATGCGCGATGCGGTCCGAAGTGGATTTGTCGTTGGCGTTCAATGGATGCTCCCTGACGAATGGATGAAGTATCGAGCGTCATGCGCTCGCTATTCATCTTCACGTTGGGCGTGTATCGCCGGATGCGGACATGGCTGAAACACATGGTCGTCGATTCCGCAAAAGTTCGCGACATGTCTGCCTGAAAGGCCCGCGTTTTCCGCGCCCCCTATAATGCGGACCATGCCTATCCGTTTCGATGCTGCCGACGCGCATTGGCGCGTCGCGCCCCTTCCGGGTTTCTCGCCTGATCAAAAAGACTGGCTCACGCGCGGCGGTTCGCTGACGGCACACTTGCGCACGCTCGGCGCGGTCGCCGTGCGCGTGACGCGCGAGGCCGTCGATTTGCCGTTCGACGACGAATACGCCGCGCTCGCGATCGCGCCGCGCACGCCTGTCTGGGTGCGTGAAGTGGTGTTGTCGGTGGATGGCACGCCGTACGTCGCCGCGCACAGCATCGTGCCGCTCGCGGCGAGCACGGGCGTCTGGCAAGCGATGCGGCGTCTGCGCACGCGGCCGCTCGCCGAACTGCTCTATAGCGATAGCAGCGTGTCGCGGTCGTCGCTGGTGAGCCGTCGTGTGACGGCACGGCATCCGTTGCATCGGCTGGCATTGCGTGAGATTGGCGACGCGCGGCGACATGCATTGTTCGCGCGACGATCGGTGTTCGAACGATACGGCGAACCGTTGATGGTGACGGAGGTGATGCTGCCCGCATTGTGGTCGCATCTCGCGTCGCGCGATGCAGAGCGCGTGCATGTTCAACAACCTGTGCCGCGCGATCACGGCCAGGCGCTCGATCACACCGCATCGCGTGCCGATGCCAACGCGCGACGCGACGCGAAGGGCGCGGGCAAACACGGAGACGCACGCTGATGCTGCGCGGCTTTCCACCCGTCGTCGCCGAAAGCACGCATACGCTGATACTCGGCAGCTTTCCCGGCGAAGCATCATTGCAAGCGACGCAGTATTACGCGCATCCGCGAAACCAGTTCTGGCGTTTGCTCGGCGCAGTGATCGACGAGCCGCTCCCTGAACTCGATTACCCGACGCGCCTCGAACGTGTGTTGAAGCATGGCATCGGCGTTTGGGATGTGCTGGCTGCCTGCACGCGCGAGGGCAGTCTCGATGCGGCAATCCGCAATGCATCGCCGAACGACTTCGCTTCGTTCCGCGAGTACGCGCCCGCGTTGAAGAAGGTGTGCTTCAACGGCAAGACGGCGGGGCGCTTTGCGCCTGTGATCGCTGCAGCCGGCTACGAGACGCTGGTCCTGCCGTCCTCCAGTCCCGCCAATGCTATGCTCTCGTTCGACCAAAAATTGCGCCTGTGGCGCGACATCCTTACATGACGAAACTGATCAAACGCGCTTCGGCCGAGGCGCGTGCTTTCCGTAACAAGCAGTCCGCCGCACCGAAGCAGACCATCTCGCGCGCGAAAACGCGTGCGTCGCGTGACGACGAAGACTTCGGCGACATCGCCAAAGCATCGGTGATCGAAGCGCCGCGCAAGCCGCGCTTTGCGCCCGTCACGTTCTCGGAAGAGGGCGGCGTGCGCTATCTGCACTTCGGCACGGAATGGGTGCAAGGCGCGATGCGTCTGTCGAAGCCCGATCACATCGAACTCGAATACGCGCAGCAGATGATGGCGTGGCTGCTGTTTCTCGAAACACCGAAGCGCATCGTGCAGCTCGGCCTCGGTACGGGCTCGCTGACGAAGTTCGCGCATCGCCACCTGACGCGCGCGCACGTCGAAGCCGTCGAACTGAATCCCGCCGTCGTGATCGCCGCGCGCACGATGTTCGGCTTGCCCGCCGACGACGCGCGCCTCACCGTGCGCGAAACCGACGCGTGGGAATTCGTCAACGACCGCGCGAATCACGGCACGGTCGGCGCGTTGCAGATCGATCTGTACGACGCGACGGCGCGCGGCCCGGTGCTCGACAGCGTCGCGTTCTATCGTGCGGCGCGTGCGTGCCTGACGCAAGCGGGCATCGTCACGGTCAATCTGTTCGGCGATCATCCGAGCTTCGTGCGCAACATGAAGCGCCTGAACGAAGCGTTCGACGGACGCGTCGTCGCGCTGCCCGAAGTGCATGACGGCAACCGTATCGCGATTGCGTTCTCGGGCCCGGCCATCGACGTGTCGTTCCAGCAGTTGACCGAGCGCGCCAAGCTGATCGAGACGCAACTCAAGCTGCCCGCGCGCAAGTGGATCAAGGGCTTGCAGGAATCGACGGGCCAGAACGGCACGTTCGCGATCTGACACGCATCGCATCGTTCCAACGATCCCATTGAGCCCCGCGCTGGTGCAACGCCAGCGCGGCTAACGGCCTCCACTCAGCTTCCCATTCAGCCGGCATTGCGCCGCGCATCACAACGAAGCGGCACAAATTTCTGCTTTCGTACCCGATCTCACACTCTGCGACTTTTCGCCTATTGACAACACCGTTGCGTCTAGGGTCAGCCCTGCTTGACCGGTCGTTCGCCACTCCGATACTCTTTCGATGCTTTCGGGGCACCCGCGCTGCTATCCGTAGCCGGGTCCATCTTCCCGCCAGCCGCGGGACACAATTCAATAAAAGGAAAGAGGAGACGTCATGGCTCACGACGCCGCCGCCAACAAGGCCAGCAAGCACTGGCTATGGCTGTTGCTGTTACCCTGGATCGCGATGATCTGGGTGCCGTCCTACAACAAGATCGAACCCCAACTGTTCGACTTCCCGTTCTTCTACTGGTATCAGCTCCTGTGGGTGCTGATCAGTGCCGTGATCACGGCGCTCGTGTACTTCAAGACGAAGACGCGCAAGAACGGAGGTGCACGATGAACGCCATCGCAACCTTCGTCTTCGTTCTGTTCTTCATCGGCGTCACGATTCTCGGCTTCATCGCCGCGAACTGGCGCAAAGGCGATCTCGCGCATCTGGAAGAGTGGGGCCTCGGCGGCCGGCGTTTCGGCACGGTCGTCACGTGGTTCCTGCTGGGCGGGGATCTGTACACCGCGTACACCTTCGTCGCCGTTCCCGCGCTCGTGTTCGGTGCGGGCGCAACGGGTTTCTTCGCGCTGCCCTATACGATCCTGATCTATCCGTTCGCGTTCGTTGTGTTCCCGAAGCTGTGGAGTATCGCGAAGCGCCAGGGTTACGTGACGTCCGCCGACTTCGTCAGCGCGCGCTACGGCAGCCGCATGCTCGCGCTCGCCATCGCCGTGACGGGTATCGTCGCGACGATGCCGTACATCGCGCTGCAGCTGGTCGGTATCGAAGTGGTGATCGGCGCGCTCGGCTTCGATACGAAGGGCTTCGTCGGCGATCTGCCGCTGATCATCGCGTTCGCGATTCTCGCCGCGTACACGTACACGTCGGGCCTGCGTGCGCCGGCGATGATCGCGGTCGTCAAGGACGTGCTGATCTACATCACGATCGCCGCCGCGATCATCGTGATTCCGCCGCAACTGGGTGGCTTCGGCCACATCTTCAGCGCCGTGCCGCCGGCCAAGCTGCTGCTGAAGGCACCGGACGTCGCGAGTCTGAACGGCTATAGCGCGTACGCGACACTCGCGGTGGGATCGGCGCTCGCGCTGTTCCTGTACCCGCACTCGGTGACGGCGATTCTGTCGTCGTCGTCGGGCAACACGATTCGCCGCAACATGGCGATGCTGCCCGCGTACTCGCTGGTGCTCGGTCTGCTCGCGCTGCTCGGCTTCATGGCGCTCGCAGCGGGCGTGAAGGACATGCCGGAGTTCGCGCCGTACTTCAAGGCCTTCGGTCCGAACTTCGCGGTGCCCGCGCTGTTCCTGCACTTCTTCCCGTCGTGGTTCGTCGGCGTCGCGTTCGCGGCGATCGGCATCGGCGCGCTGGTGCCTGCCGCGATCATGTCGATTGCAGCCGCCAACCTGTACACGCGCAACATCCACAAGGAGTTCGTGAACCGCAACATGTCGCACGAGCAGGAGACGAACATCGCCAAGCTCGTGTCGCTGATCGTGAAGGTCGGCGCTGTCGCGTTCATTCTCGGCCTGCCGCTGACGTATGCGATCCAGCTGCAATTGCTCGGCGGTATCTGGATCATCCAGACGCTGCCCGCGATCGTGCTCGGCCTGTACACGCGCGTGCTCGACTACCGTGGTCTGCTGCTCGGCTGGGCCGTGGGCATCGCCGTCGGCACGTGGATGGCGATCTCGCTGAAGCTGGCGGGCTCGATCTATACGATCCACATCGGCGGTCTGGCGATTCCGGGTTATGCGGCTGTCTGGTCGCTGATCGTCAACCTCGTGGTGTCGGTCGTCGCGAGCCTGCTGGTGCGCGCATTCGGCATGAAGCACGCCGAAGACCGCACGCGTCCGGAAGATTATCTGGATGTGCATGAGGCCTGATCACCGCCTGATGTACCTGTAACACACGAAGCCCGCAGCCGATGCTGCGGGCTTTTTCGTTTATGCTCGTGGGATGGCCGTCTCTGCATGCTCGCTCGCGCTGATGCGCCGAATCTACGTGACATAACCGATGGCTCTCAGCGATCCGCAATCCGATCCTCCACGCAAGCCGCACGCGGGTACGCCGCCGGGCACGAAGGATGCCGTCGCCGCGCGTCTCGCGCCGCGCCGCACGCGCATCGGCCGTCTCGTGCGTGCCGTTACGTCGCCGTACTACCGCTATCGCCACGCGAAGTTCTTTCACAGCCTGCGCGTCGGCCTCGCGATGATCGTGTCGATTCTCGCGACGACGGGCATCGACATTCCGCACGGCATCTGGGCATCGGTCACGCTGCTGGTGGTGATCGGCGGCTTGCAGCATCACGGCAACATCCGCAAGAAGGCGGCCGAGCGCGCGGCGGGCACGCTGCTCGGCGCCGCGCTCGGGCTCTCGTTGATCCTGCAGCAGAACCTGTTCGATTCGCTGACGCTCACTTACGTGCTGATGTCCGTGATCGCGGCGATCTGCGCGTGGTTCGCGATCGGCAGCGCGGGCTATGTCGCGCTGCTGACGGCCATCACCATGTGCATCGTCGCGGGACACGGCGACAACATGATCGACACGGGCCTGTGGCGCACGCTGAACGTGCTGGTCGGCATCGTGATCGCGCTCGCGTTTTCGTTCGCGCTGCCGCTGCACGCGACGTATTCGTGGCGTTATCTGCTCGCCGACAATCTGCGCGAATGCGCGCGCATCTACACGCGGATGATGACGGGCGTGCCGTTCGGCTCCGACGAGCAGGTCGCCGCATTCATTCGCATGGGCAAACGGCTTGTGCAACTGCGCTCGCTGATGCCGTCGGTCGCGAAAGAAATCGATCTGCCCATCGCGAAGCTCGACCAGATTCAGGGCTTGCATCGTTCGATGCTTAGCGCGCTCGAAATGCTGTCGACGGGTACGCTCGCGCATCCGGAAATGTGCGACGCGTTCGCACAACAATGCGGCGAACAGGCGAATGCGGTGCGCATGACGTTGCTGGGCGCCGCACGCGCGCTACGCTTTGCGGGCACGACGCATTTCCGTATGCCGGATGCGTCGTCGTTGTTCGAGCCTGTGACGCCCGAAAAAGAAACGGCCCCTGATTTACAGGGGCCGTTGTGGCTAGCGCAGCGTTTCGCGGAGCAGGTCGAGCGCATGCGCTCGCTGCTGGCGGCCACGGAAGCGAACTGGAACATCGAAGGCGGCGGCGCGCCAGCCGCGAACCGGTAGCGTCAGCTCGGATGCTTCTCGCCGTCGTGCGGATTGGTGATCATCCACATCACGCCGAACCTGTCGACGACCATGCCGAAGCCCGTGCTCCAGAACGTGGCCTGCCACGGCATCATGACGTTGCCGCCTTCCGCCATCGCGTTGAACGTTTTTTCGCCTTGCGATGGGTCGTCGACGGTGATCGACAGGCCGTAGCCGGTGTGCGTGCCCGGCGTTTCGTCACAGTTGCCGTCGGACGCCATCAGTTCCGTCGATCCGATCCGGATCGTCGAATGCATGATCTTGTTTTCGGTGCCGGGACGGATGGGTTGCTGCGGATTCGGCGGCGCGTCCTTGAAACGCATCTGGAAGATCACTTCTGCGCCGAGCTTCTCGCCGTAAAACTTCAGCGCTTCCTCGCAACGGCCATTGAAGAACAGATAGGGTTGAACTTGCATCGATGTCTCCTTCGATAGGCGCGCCGTTCGATGCGAACCCGAACGCACGCGTGCCAACGATTGTAGTCGTCGCTGCAGCGTCGATTGTGAATCTGTGTTGACGGGTGAACGGGGAAGGGCGGGCCAAACAAAAAGCGCGCGCAGCCTTGCGGGCCGCGCGCGCTTTATCCAGCGAATTCAGCGAAAGATGCGAAGCGGCTTAGCGCAGCCCTTCGATCACCTTTTCGAGCTTGATCGCGTCCGCAGCGAACGTGCGGATACCTTCGGCGAGCTTTTCGGTCGCCATCGCGTCGTCGTTGACGAGGAAGCGGAACGATGCTTCGTCCGTCGGCACGCGCTCGATGTCGGCGTTCTTGCTCGCTTCCGGGGACAGCTTGCGCTCGATCTTGTCCGTGCTGTCATGCAGCTTTTGCAGCAGATCGGGGCTGATCGTCAGCAGATCGCAGCCGGCGAGTTCGAGAATCTGGCTCGTCGTACGGAAGCTCGCGCCCATCACTTCCGTCTTGAAGCCGTGCTTCTTGTAGTACGCGTAAATGCGGCGCACCGACTGCACGCCCGGATCGTTCGCGCCGCCGTCGCGCGCTTCGTCCCAGTTGCTGCCCGCGCTCTTCTTGTACCAGTCGTAGATGCGGCCGACGAACGGCGAGATCAGCTGCGCGCCCGCTTCGGCGGCGGCGACGGCCTGCGCCAGCGAGAACAGCAGCGTCATGTTGCACTTGATGCCGTCCTTCTGCAGCACTTCGGCGGCGCGGATGCCTTCCCACGTCGACGCGAGCTTGATCAGCACGCGCTCGCGGCCGATGCCCTGCGCTTCGTACATCTTGATCAGTTCATGACCCTTGGCGATCGACGCTTTCGTGTCGAACGACAGGCGTGCATCGACTTCCGTCGACACGCGGCCCGGGACGATCTTGAGGATTTCGGTGCCGAAGGCGATCAGCAGATTGTCGATGATCGCGCCGACGGGCTTCGATGCGTGATCGCGCACGGTCTTTTCGAGCAGCGGCTTGTAGTCGTCCTTCTGCACGGCCTTCAGGACCAGCGACGGATTCGTCGTCGCGTCCTGCGGCTTGTACTGCGCGAGTTGCTGGAAGTCGCCGGTGTCCGCGACGACCGTGGTGTATTGCTTGAGTTGATCGAGTGCAGTAGTCATGTCGAGCCTTCGCTTCGAGGCGCACGCGCGCCGAGGTCCAGGGAATGATGACGCGGCGCCGGGCCGCTCTGGCCGCAGGCACGCGTCATCTGCGGTGTCCACGTTGCAGCAGGAAATCTTACCGTGGAACGCCGCCCGATACTTCTATTCTATGGCGGATCGGGTGATGCTGGTTTGACAGGGGCGGTTTAGGCTGGGGCCGCTCACGGCAGATTGGACAGCTTCGCCCAGCCTTACGTTCGCGTGAATATCATGCACGCCGCGCATTCAGCACGGCATGCGTGACCAGTCCGGCGACGAGGCCCCAGAACGCCGAGCCGATGGACAGCAACGTAAGACCCGACGCCGTCACCATGAACGTGACGAGCGCGGCTTCGCGCTGCCGTGCGTCGTGCATCGCGTTGGTGAGGCCGCTCATGATCGAGCCGAACAGCGCGAGCGCCGCCACCGAGACCACCAGCGCCTTCGGCAGCGAGCCGAACAGCGCGGCGATCGTCGCGCCAAAAATGCCCGCGATCAGGTAGAACATGCCGCACCAGACGGCGGCCATGTAGCGCTTTGAGTGATCTTCGTGCGCCTCGCGACCGGTGCAGATGGCGGCCGTGATCGCCGCGAGATTCACGCCGTGCGAGCCGAACGGCGCGAGCAGCAGGGACGCGGCGCCCGTCGTCGAGATCAGCGGCGCGGACGGCGTCTGGTAGCCGTCGGCGCGCAGCACGGCGATGCCGGGCACGTTCTGCGACGCCATTGCCACCACGAACAGCGGAATGCCGATGCTGATCACCGCCGACAGCGAAAACGCGGGCACCGTCAGCACGGGCACGGCGAAGGCCACGTGAAAGCGGCTGAAATCGAGCAGACCGAGCGCGCCCGCAACGACCGTGCCGACGACGAGCGTCGCGACGATCGCATAGCGCGATGCAAGGCGCTTGATGAAGAGATACGTGAAGAACATCGCCAGCACGAGCGCCGTCTGGAATTGCGCAGCGCGGAAAATCTCGATGCCGATTTCGAACAGGATCCCCGCCAGCAGCGCCGCTGCGATGCCCGCGGGGATCCGCTTCATCAGCGTGTCGAACCAGCCGGTCAGGCCGACCAGCGTCAGCAGCAGCGCGCACACCACAAACGCGCCGACGGCCTCCGGATACGCGACATGCGGCAGCGACGAGACTAGCAGCGCCGCGCCCGGCGTCGACCACGCGACGACGATCGGCGCGCGAAAGCGCAGTGACAGACCGATCGTGCAGAGCGCCATGCCCATCGACAGCGCCCAGATCCACGACGAAATCTGCGCATCGGTGAGATGCGCGGCGCGGCCCGCCTGGAACATCAGCACGAGCGAACTGGTGTAGCCCGTCATCATTGCGACGAAGCCGGCGACGATGGCGGACAGCGAGGTATCGCCGAACGGGCGCAGCGGCGCGCGCGTGGCGCTCGAAAAATCGGGGGAGGAAGAGGTCATCCTGCGTGTCTCTGTGTTGCTGTAGGTGTAGTTGAGATATGCCGGCTACGCGAGCGGCGCAGCGTCGGGCGGCCGCGGGCGGCGCGCCGCGGCTCGATGCGATGGGCGAAAAGCCGGAGAGTTTACTTGCTTAGCATGCGCATCGCCGTTTCGAGGCCGGCGAGCGTGAGCGGATACATCCGGTGGCCGAGCACTTCACGTATAACCGACACCGACTGCCGATATTCCCACAAGCCTTCCGGCTCGGGGTTCAGCCACACGTGATGCGGGAAATGATCGGCGATACGGCGCAGCCACACGGCGCCCGCCTCGGCGTTGTTGTATTCGACCGAGCCGCCCGGCTGCAGCACTTCGTACGGGCTCATCGTCGCGTCGCCGACGAAGATCAGCTTGTAGTCGGGCGTGAACTTGTGAAGCATGTCCCACGTCGCGAGGCGCTCGACGTGCCGGCGGCGGTTGTTCTTCCACAGGAAGTCGTAGACGCAGTTGTGGAAATAGTAGAACTCGAGGTGCTTGAACTCCGCCTTCGCCGCCGAGAACAGCTCTTCCGTGCGCCGGATGTGATCGTCCATCGATCCGCCGACGTCGAGCAGCATCAGCACCTTCACGTTGTTGTGCCGCTCCGGGACCATCTTGATGTCGAGCCAGCCGGCGTTCGCGGCCGTGCTGCGGATCGTGTCGGGCAGATCGAGTTCTTCGGCGGCGCCTTCGCGTGCGAAACGGCGCAGACGCCGCAGCGCAACCTTGATGTTGCGCGTGCCGATCTCGACCTGATCGTCGTAATCGCGATACGCGCGCTGATCCCACACCTTCACGGCCGTGCGGCCACCCGTCGATTCGCCGCCGATGCGGATGCCTTCCGGGTTGTAGCCGCCATTGCCGAACGGCGACGTGCCGCCCGTGCCGATCCACTTGCTGCCGCCTTCGTGACGCTCTTTCTGTTCGTCGAAGAGTTCTTTCAGGCGCTCCATCAGCTTGTCGAGGCCGCCCATCTTTTCGATCTGCGCTTTTTCTTCCGCGCTCAGATCGCGCTGCAGCTTCTTCTTGAGCCAGTCGAGCGGCACGTCGAGCGCGAGGTCGGTCTTCAGCGCGACGCCGTTGAAATACGCGCCGAACGCCTGATCGAACTTGTCGAAATACTGCTCGTCCTTCACGAGCGTCATGCGCGCGAGGTAGTAGAAGTCGTCGAGCGACGGCTGGATCACGCTTTCCTTCAGCGCTTCGAGCAGCGTCAGATACTCCTTCACGGAGACGGGCAGCTTCGCGGCGCGCAGCGTGTAGAAAAAGTCGATCAGCATGCCGTGTCTCCTCGGTCTGCGCGCTTCAGCGGTTGTTGCGGTTCATGAAAACCAGCCGCTCGAACAGGCTCACGTCCTGTTCGTTCTTCAGCAGCGCGCCGTGCAGCGGCGGCACGATCTGCTTCTGGTCCTTCGAGCGCAGCGCTTCGGGTGGAATGTCTTCGGCGAGCAGCAGCTTGAGCCAGTCGAGCAGTTCGGACGTGGACGGCTTTTTCTTCAGGCCCGACACGTTGCGCAACTCGAAGAAGCTTTCCATCGCGGCGCGCAGCAGATCCTGCTTGATGCCGGGGTAGTGGACTTCGACGATCTGCGTCATCGTCGACGGATCGGGGAACTTGATGTAGTGGAAGAAGCAGCGGCGCAGGAACGCGTCGGGCAGTTCCTTCTCGTTGTTCGACGTGATGATGACGAGCGGACGATGTTTCGCCTTCACGAGCTCGCGCGTCTCGTACACGTAGAACTCCATCCGGTCGAGTTCGCGCAGCAGGTCGTTCGGAAATTCGATGTCGGCCTTGTCGATTTCGTCGATCAGCAGCACCGACTGCTGCTCCGACTCGAACGCCTGCCACAGCACGCCCTTGACGATGTAGTTGCGAATGTCTTTCACGCGCTCGTCGCCGAGCTGCGAATCGCGCAGGCGCGAGACCGCGTCGTATTCGTACAGACCCTGCTGCGCCTTCGTGGTGGACTTGATGTGCCACTGCAACAGCGGCATGTCGAGGGCAGCCGCGACTTCCTCCGCGAGCATCGTCTTGCCCGTGCCCGGCTCGCCCTTGATGAGCAGCGGCCGCTTCAGCGTCATTGCGGCGTTGACCGCGAGCTTGAGGTCGTCGGTGGCGACGTATTGCGATGAGCCTTCGAAACGCATGACTGGACGCCCGTTCGGGAAAAATTCCAGTATAAGTCAGAAGCCCTGTTGTGCTCTGGCGGGCTCGCGTAAGGTGTCAGCCGCGTCGGATGGTGCGCGCGGCGCGTGCAAGGGACGGATTTCCGCATGCGGCAATCCGCCGCGCCAGGCCTGGCGGCGGATGTGGCGGCCGCGCGCCGGCGTGCGTGCCGCGCCTTGTGGCGCGGCGCTTTGCCGGCAAAGGACTCGGGCTGCCTCCGGTGGACGCCCGGCGCGGCGTCGCGGTACAATTGGGCCGATTTTTTTGGCCTGCGTGGCAACCCCGACAAGTACAACGGAGCAGGCCGTTGCCTTTTTGGGCGCCCGTTCCCCCTCAAGCCAGGTTAAAAGAGCTATGAACAGATTCGTCGGCAAACATGTCGTGATTGCAGCGATGTCGGTGTTCGCGGGTTTTGCGGCAACTTCGGCGGCAACCGTGCAGGCAGCGGATATCGTGGGCAATGCCAAGGCGGGCCAGGGCAAGGTCGCGATGTGTATCGGCTGTCACGGTATTCCAGACTATCGGACGGCTTACCCCGAGGTGTATCGGGTGCCGATGCTGGGCGGCCAGAATCAGACCTACATCGAAAACGCGTTGCACGCCTACAAGAAGGGCGACCGCCATTTCGACACGATGCACGCGGTCGCCTCGTCGCTGTCCGATCAGGACATCGCTGACATCGCCGCGTACTACTCGGCGCAGACAGCCTCTTCGAAGAACAATCCCGACAAGTGATCGACGTCGCATGACAAGCGTCATGTGCCGATCCACTTCGCGGCCGCAACCAGTTTGCATGGGACGGCGGTAAGCGCCAAAGCGCTGGCTCCCGTCGACAAGGAGAATCCATGAAGAAGCATCCCCACGCACTTCATACGGTGGTCAAGGCTGCATGCGCGACGCTCGCGCTGGCCGGTTTTGTCGTCGCATCGAACGCGCACGCGGCGGATGCCGGCAACGGCAAGGTGCTTTCCGAGAGCCACAACTGCGCGGCCTGCCACGGCCCGAACCTGAACAAGCCCGTGAGCCCCGAATATCCGAAGCTCGCCGGGCAACATTCCGACTATATCTACTGGGCGCTGCGCCAGTACCAGATGGGCACGGGCAACCCGCATCTGGGCCGCAACAACGCGATCATGCAGGCGCAGGTGCAAAGCCTGTCGCAGAGCGACATGAAGGATCTGGCCGCGTATATCGAATCGCTGAACGGCGATCTGGTGCAGAAGAAGTAAGCCGCGCCGGCTGATGGCTCAAGACAAACACCCCGCAACTGCGGGGTGTTTGTTTTTGGGCGACGGATTGTGCGCGCGGCGGACGTTCGGGCCGTTCAGTTGCGCGTCGCGCGCCGCTCGATGCGCTGCAGATACGCATCCGTGTCGGGCGGCGTGTTCGTGCGCTGTGCTTCCCAGATCGTTTCGCCGAGACACTCCATGATCGCGTGCTGCGCGTCGTGCGTCGAACCGAGGCGCGCGGCGAGGCGCTCGTGCGCGGCGCGGATGCCGGGCGGCTGATCGATCGACAACTGCTCGCTGATGGCAAGGTGCATCGACAGATGCAAGAACGGGTTGGTCTGGCCGCGTTCGGGCGAGTAGTCCTGCGCCGAGGCGGCGTCGGGATCGGCGAGTTCGGCGTGATACTCGGGATGCTCGACGATCCAGTCGGCGGCGATCGCTTCGAGCGGCGTCAGGATTTCACCTGCGCGCTGCTTGCGCCAGGTGTCGGTGAAAAAACGTCGGACTTCGTCGCGGCTGGGATTGAACATCTTCGGACAGTAAAAGGCGAGTGGGGGCGCTGCTTGTGGCGCTGTGCGCGCAGCATGATCGATTCATTTTACGCCGCGGCCCCCGCACACGCAGACGGATGGTGCGGCTGCGGGTTCAGAGCGAGTTTAGAGATCAGGCGGCGGCGTCTTCGGCCTGAACTCGCACAGCGGCTCGATCACGCAATGCCAGCATTCCGGCCGTCGCGCCTTGCACACGTAGCGTCCGTGCAGGATCAGCCAGTGATGCGCGTCGTGCAGGAACTCCTTGGGCGTGAATTTCTCCAGCGCGACTTCGACGGCGCGCACGTCCTTGCCGGGCGCGAGGCCCGTTCGGTTGGCAACCCGAAAGATGTGCGTATCGACGGCAATGGTCGGCTGGCCGAACGCAATGTTCAGCACGACGTTCGCCGTCTTGCGCCCGACACCCGGCAGGCTTTCGAGCGCCTCGCGATCGGCAGGCACTTCGCCCGCATACTGGTCGAGCAGGATGCGGCACGTCGCGATCACGTTCTTCGCTTTCGTGCGATACAACCCGATCGTCTTGATGTAATCGGCGACGCCTTCCTCGCCGAGCGCGAACACCTTCTGCGGCGTGTTCGCGACGGGGAACATCCGGCGCATCGCCTTGTTCACGGAGACGTCCGTCGCTTGCGCCGACAACATCACGGCGATCAGCAACTCGAACGGCGTCGAGTATTCCAGTTCCGTCTCAGGATGCGGGTTCAGGCTTTGGAGCGTCTCGAAGATTGCACGTCGTTTGGTCGCGTTCATGCGGCGAAGTCAGGACTTGTCGGGTTGATCGTTGTTCTGCTTGGGCGTTGATTCGGAATCGTCGTTGGCAATGCCTAGCCGGCGACGGCGCGCTTCGACTTCGTCGATCTTGGCTTGCGTGTCTGCACTGACGTTTGTCGTGTTCTTCGGACCCAGGCCTTGCGCGGTGTTGTCCGCTTTCTTCTGGCGTGCGCGTTCGAGCGCAGCCTGAATGATCGCGCGTTTTTTCGCTTCGGCGTCGTTGGCGGGCGTGGGCGCGACGGGCGCTGCCTGTTCCGTCGGCGACGAGGCTGCGACGGGTGCCTCCGAAGCCGCCGAACTGCCCGTCGCTGCTGCCGCCGCGCGCCGTGCGGCCGCGCGCGCTTCCGCCGCCTCGCGCTCCGCTGCGAGCCGCGTGCGGCGCGCGTCGTGGCGCTCGCGTGCGTCGTTCGCCTGCTGTTCGCTCCACGCGTCCCAGCCCGTCTTGTCGCCCGTCACGGGGATCATCGCGATGCAGTCGACGGGGCAGGGCGGCACGCAGAGGTCACAGCCGGTGCAGAGTTCGGCGACCATCGTGTGCATCTGTTTCGGCGCGCCGACGATGGCGTCGACGGGACAGGCCTGCATGCACAGCGTGCAGCCGATGCACAGGTTCTCATCGATGAACGCGACGGGCCTCGGACGCTCGACGCCATTGTCCGGATTGAGCGGGATGACGGGCTTGCCGAGCAGTTTCGCGAGACGCGCGACGCCCTCGGCGCCGCCGGGCGGGCACTGGTTGTAGCTGGCCTCGTTCTCGGCGATGGCTTCGGCGTAAGCACGGCAGTCGGGGTAGCCGCACTTCGTGCATTGCGTCTGGGGCAGCAGATCTTCGATGAGATCCGCGAATGTTTTGGACTCTGTCACGATCAGGACGTGGGGGACGTGCGGTCGCCGCTTATCGGCGCGGCGAATGTTTTGCGTTCAATGGATGCGGTTTCAACTGCGCCATTGGCGTTGCGCGAGGCGCGCTCGACGCGCCCGGAGACAGCGTGCAAAGCACATCGGGGCGCCGTGCTGCGAGGCCGTTGCCGAAGCAGTTGCCAGCGCGGCAGAGCAGACGCCTTCACAATCGGTCAAATGCGCGGCCAATTGCGTATTATCGCCGATTTCCCCAGTTGTTATTACCGAAGCATGTGCCATAATCGAAGCGCTTTTTTGTAAGACCGCAGGAAGGTGTTCCCACCAACCAGCCCGCGCAGCGCCGCCGTTGCAAGGCCATGCAATTGGACAGCGAGCGATCCGGATAACGCGGCTCACGAAGCACATGCCACCATGAATCAGCCGAAAATCAAAAGAGATCCTGAAGGCACCCGTCGCCGCATTCTGCTTGCGGCAGCCGAAGAGTTTGCGAATGGTGGGTTGTTCGGCGCACGCGTCGACCAGATTGCCCGCCGCGCGGAGACCAATGAACGCATGCTCTATTACTACTTCGGTAGCAAGGAGCAGCTCTTCACGGCAGTCCTCGAACATGCGTTCAGCGCGCTCACGGAAGCCGAGCGCACGCTCGACCTTGCAGGCGTTGCGCCTGTCGAGGCCGTCACGCGGCTTGCGCATTTCGTGTGGGACTACTATCGCGATCATCCCGAACTGCTGAGACTCGTGAACAACGAGAATCTGCACGAGGCGCGTTATATGCAGAAGTCGACGCGCATCCGGGAAATGATCTCGCCGATCGTTGCCACGCTGGGCTCGATACTCGAACGCGGCCAACGCGCCGGACTGTTCCGCTCGAATGTCGATCCGCTGCGCTTTTACGTGACGCTCTCGGGGATGGGCTACTACATCGTATCGAACCGCTTCACGCTCGAAGCGACGCTTGGTCGCGATTTCAGCGCGGCTGCGGAGCGCAGCGAAGTGATTCAGATGAATACGGAAATCCTGCTCGCGTATCTGATGCGGCGTTAAGCGACATAAGATCCGGTGCAATAAAAAACGGCCTCAAGAGAGGCCGTTTTTTATTCATCCGACTTCACGTCGACGGATACCGCTGGTGGATGCAGGCGCAACATTTCGCGGCGCCTGCGGCACGCGGCTTGCGCCGCGTTCCACCCTGTCTCCGCTTTACGCTTCGACGCGTTCTTCTGCCTTGCGCGTCGCCTTCGGCGTGTGCTCGAGGATGAAGTCGCGCAGTTGCGGATAGATGATCGTGCGCCAGCGGCGGCCCGAGAAGATACCGTAGTGCCCGCACTTTTCCGCAGTGAAATGGCGTCGGTCTTTCTCCGGAATGCCCGTGCACAGTTCGTGCGCGGCGCGCGTCTGACCGCTGCCGGAGATATCGTCGAGTTCGCCTTCGATCGTGAAGAGGGCAGTCTTCTTGATGTCCTGCGGGCGCACGGGTTCGCCCGCGACTTCCCACGTGCCTTCAGCGAGACTGAATTCCTGGAACACGACGCGGATCGTCTGCAGATAGTACTCGGCGGCCATGTCGAGCACTGCGTTGTATTCGTCGTAGAAACGGCGATGCGCTTCCGCATCTTCCTCGTCGCCGCGCAGCATGCTTTGATAGAAGTCCCAGTGCGACGCCGCGTGACGTTCCGGATTCATCGCGACAAAGCCCGTGTGCTGCAGGAAGCCCGGATACACCTTGCGGCCGAAGCCCGGATAGTTCGAAGGCACGTTGTAGATCACGTTGTTTTCGAACCATTCGATCGAGTGCTGCGTCGCGAGCGAGTTGACGGCCGTCGGGCTCTTACGCGCGTCGATCGGGCCGCCCATCATCGTCATCGTGCGCGGCGTGTCTTCGCCGCGGCTCGCCATCAGCGAAATGGCGGCGAGCACGGGCACCGTCGGCTGACACACCGAAATCACGTGCAGGTTCTTCGCGCCGATGTGACGGATGAATTCCTGGATGTAAGCGATGTAATCGTCGAGGTCGAACGGGCCGTCTTCGAGCGGCACCATGCGCGCGTCGATCCAGTCGGTGATGTACACCTTGTGATCCTGCAGCAGCGTGCGGACGGTGTCGCGCAGCAGCGTGGAGTGGTGGCCGGACAGCGGCGCGCACACCAGCACGATGGGTTCTTCTTTCAGTTGGGTAACAGCGTCGCTGTCATCCGAATAGCGCTTGAAGCGCAGCAGGCGGCAGAACGGCTTTTCGACGATCGTCTGCTCGACGATGGGGATGTTGCGGCCGTCCTTGACGATCTGGTGCAGGTTGAACTCGGGTTTCTCGTAGTCCTTGCCGAGACGGTAGAGCAGTTCGTAGCCGGCGGAGAGACGTGTGGCGCCCGGAACATAGGCGAGCGGGCTGGCCGGATTCGCAAACGATTTCGAGGCGGCCTGAGCCCAGGCGGTGAGCGGGCTCAAAAGTGCCCGCTGGAATTCGTGGAATTGATAGAGCATGGGTGCTCCAGCGTTAGCGGTTCGCGCAGGGCAGCGTTTTTGATGCGCGGCGACGAGGCTGGCCGTTTTCTGGTTACGTGTGGAAGGGTTGGCGACGAGATTATCGGCCGTCTGGTTCGGTTGATGATATAGAAGCCATACGATTTGTGCAATGCAACAACAGTGCGATGCCGCACGCATCGGATGTCATATCCACGTCATCGTCAATTCGCCCGTTTTCTTTAGATCACAGGCGATGATTGAATGTCAGCATCTGACATGCCAGCGGGCGGCTGACCGCCTTCGCCGTTGTGAGGCGGCTGGCCGGCGGCGCGCGCCATTTCCTGCTCGTGCTTCATCAGATTGAGACCCGTGTGAACCAGGGCCACATGGGAAAACCCCTGTGGAAAATTCCCGACAAGTCGGCCGTCCGCGGGATCGTATTCCTCGGCGAGCAGGCCGACGTCGTTCGCCAGCGACAGCAGCCGCTCGTACATCTCGCGCGCCTCGTCGACGCGGCCTTGCAGCGCGAGGTTGTCGACCATCCAGAAGCTGCAGGCGAGGAACGTCCCTTCGCCGGGCGGCAGGCCGTCGTCGAATTCCGTCGTG
Source organism: Paraburkholderia sabiae (assembly GCF_030412785.1). NCBI lineage: Bacteria > Pseudomonadati > Pseudomonadota > Betaproteobacteria > Burkholderiales > Burkholderiaceae > Paraburkholderia > Paraburkholderia sabiae. The sequence continues at coordinate 5,463,730 of NZ_CP125295.1, read as the reverse complement.
TGGTAGCGCAGCACGAAGCCGTCGTGCATCAGGTGCTTTTCGATTGCGTTGACGGTGCCGACGATGCGCGGGTCCGACGGCGGCAGGAAGCCGAGCAACGGCATCAGCAGCACGCTCGCGTCGAGTTCGTCGGCGCCGTACGACTGCGTGAACGCGTTGAGCCGATCGTTCCAGCTTTTCTGGCAGACGTCCGCGTGAATCTGCGCGCGAACTTCGTACCAGTGATCGAGCGGCGCGGGCAGATCGAACGATTCCGCCGACCTGATCGCGCGATCGAACGCGACCCACGCCATTACCTTCGAGAACGTGAAGTGCTGACGGCCGCCGCGCGTTTCCCAGATGCCTTCGTCGCGTTCCTGCCAGATCGTTTCGAGGTGCCGGAGCATCGCGCACTGCACGTTCCACGCGGTCTCGTCGGCCTGCAAGCCGCCGACGCGCGCGAGATGCAGCGCGTTCATCACTTCGCCATACACGTCGAGCTGCAACTGGCCGACAGCGTTGTTGCCGACCCGCACGGGCTTCGAGTTTTCGTAGCCGGGCAGCCAGTCGAGTTCGAACTCGGGCAAACGACGCTCGCCCGCGAGCCCGTACATGATCTGCAACTGCTCGGGCGAACCCGCCATCACGCGACCCAGCCACGAACGCCACGCGCGCGCTTCGTCGTAGTAGCCGCCGCGCATCATCGCGAGCAGCGTGATCGTCGCGTCACGCAGCCACACGTAGCGGTAGTCCCAGTTGCGCGTGCCGCCGAGTTTCTCGGGCAGCGACGTGGTCGGCGCGGCGACGATGCCGCCTGTCGGCTCGTAGGCGAGCGCTTTCAGGGTCAGCAGCGAGCGGCGGATCGCGGGCGCGTATTTGCCCTCGACGGTGCCGCGCGCCGCCCATTCGAGCCAGTGGTTCTCCGTGCGTGCGAGCGCCGTGTGCGGATCGCGGACGGGCGGAATGCGCAGATGCGATGCCGAATACGTGAGCGAGAAGGGCACGCGTTCGCCTTCCGACACGGTGAATTCGGCGACCGTCTTCATGTTCTCGCCGTGCAAATCGACGGGCGTGCGCAGCGCGACGGTGTCAGGGCCCGCGATCGCCTTGATGCCGCTCTCGTGCGCGAGGCGGCTTACCCACGGAATCGAGAAGCCGTAGTCGAAGCGCAGCACCAGTTCCATGCGCATCTTCACGGTGCCGCGCTTGCCGACGACGATGCGGATCATTTCCGACCAGCCGTTGCCGGGCGGCATGAAATCGATCAGCGTGACGGCACCGTCGGGCGTTTCGAAGTCGGTCTCGAGGATCAGCGTTTCGCCGCGATAGCGGCGGCGCGTCGCGCGGGCGTAGCCGGGTTTGATCTTCGGCTTGCCGTCTCCCTGGGCGTCGGCTTTTGCGTCGGATGACGGCGCGCCTTCGCGTCGTGCTGCGCGCGAAACGGGCGGCGGCGCGTCCGCCTTGCGCGGCACCGGTTTGTCGGTCGATTTCGGACGTCCGTCGTCTTTCTTGTCGACGTTGTCACGCTCGTCGCGCTGTCGGGTGCGGTCGTGATTGAATTCGTCGGGCGGAGGTTCGCCGTCGATGTCGTCGCATTCGACGTCGTCGGCGGGCGCGATCAGCCAGCGGCCATTGTCTTCCGTGCCGAGCAGCGCGGCGAAGCACGCTCCCGAGTCGAAACGCGGCCAGCACAGCCAGTCGACGGAACCATCGCGCGAGACCAGCGCGGCCGTGTGGCCGTCGCCGATGAGTGCATAGTCTTCGATCAATGCGGGCATGGTAAGGCGGTCGGTCAACGTGTAATTAGTGCGCTTTCAGCGCGGTCCAAAACGGTGCGCGAGCGTCGTTGTTACCGGGCTCGTGCGCTGTGCTACAAAGCCGCACGCTAACGAGCGATCTGGGTATTGGCAATCCCGTTTATGGATGCTTACAATCGGTTGGAACATGACTTCTGACGAATCGCAGCCCACCGGCGCCCGGAGTTGCACCTCGCAATCACGGCGTCGTTTTCGAGGATAAGCCATGCTGAACCCGTCGAAATCTGACTGCATCACGATTCTCTCCGCCGCGAGTCAATTACCTGACGACTCGCTTCTCCCACTCGACTTCCGCACGCTCGGCCTCTCGCGCAACGGGATGGAAACGGCTGCAGCATTTCTGATCGAACGCGCCTGCTTCAAGCGGTACAGCGAAGCTGGTGGTCATTATGCCGTCGGTGGCCTGTCCTTGCAGGGGCGCTGGCGCCTCGAGCAACTCTCGAACGGCTGACCCGGCGGGCTTCACTCGCATCAGGATTCGCGGGCACGTCGCAGCGACTACACGCATGACCTTCGCGGACCGCGACAAGCGGCCCGCGCGGTTGCGCGCGTCTGTGTGACGCGGTTCGTCGATACGCGATGAGCGCACCTTCGTTTCGCTTCGAGGCGGAACGAGGGCGCTTTCGCGCGTCCGTCGGGCGTCAGGCACGTACGTCAAAAATGCGCCGTGCCGCCGATGCCGAACAGCCCGATCAATCCGATGATGATCAGATACAGCGCGACGATGTAGTTGAGCAGGCGCGGCATGATCAGAATGAGGATGCCGGCGATCAGCGCGACGAGCGGGCCGAGCGTGAGATGAATGTTCATGGCGACTCCTTTTGTTCGAATTGTCTGGATGCTTCGATGGGTTCCGACCAGCGGCTGTCCGGCACAACCTGTCGGATAGCCTGCGTTCGCCCGGACGACTGGGCGAATCGCGGACAACGCTCTTATACTTGCCCCACATTTACGACATCGACGATCAGCGGCGACGATCGGACACGAGGGCGCGCAGCGCACCGGCCATCGCTGACATGCATCCGTCACGACCACGGCACGCTTCGCTCGAGCCGCGCGGCAGACCAGCGACATACAAGCGACATACACGATCCGAACAACCCGCGAATTTCGCGTCTCGCCAGGAGGTCGTCATGCAGCGTCGTACACGAGCCTTAGCGTGTGCCGTGCCACAGTCTTTCAATTCCCGTCCGGGCCACTCCCTACGCTGGATCATAAGAGGTTTGACACTCATGGTATCGATTGCCGCTACGCAGGCCTTCGCGCAAGGCACGGCTGCCGCGCCCGCCGACGGCGTCTACGATCTGGTCGTCGGCACGTACACGGGGCCGAAGAGCGAAGGCATCTACGTGTACCGCTTCGACACGAAATCGGGCGACGCGACGCAGGTGTCGTCGGCGAAAACGGATAACCCGTCGTACGTGATCGCATCGCGCGATGGCCGCTACGTGTACTCCGTCAACGAGCAGCCCGGCGACAACGGTCCCGCCGAGCAGCGCGGCGGCATCAGCGCGTTCAGCTTCGATGCGAAGAGCGGGCAATTAACGTTCCTGAACCGCGTATCGTCGGACGGCAACGATCCGTGCTATCTGAGCATTTCGCCGGACGGCAAATATCTGACGACGGCCAATTATTCGGTCGCCGCAAACCCCGGCGGCAGCTTCGCGGTGTTTCCGTTGCAGCCGGATGGCCACGTCGGTCCGTCCGTGCTGACCGTGCATCACGACGGCGGCGGTCCCGTCAAAGGACGCCAGGACAACGCGCACGTGCATTCGACGGTGTTCTCGCCGGACGGCAAGTATCTGTTCGCGCAGGATCTCGGCACCGACAAGCTCTATTCGTACCGCTATACGCCCGACGGAAGCCGCGGCCTGTTCGGCCCGACTGAGAAGCGCTACACCGACGTGAAGGCCGGCTCGGGCCCGCGACATCTCGTGTTCGGCGCGGACGGCAAGTACGCTTATCTGACGAGCGAGCTGAGCGCGACCGTCACCGTGTTCGCCTACGACGACGGCAAGCTCACGCAGTTGCAGGTCGTGCCGATGTCGAAGCCCGGATTCAAGGGGAAGGTGGGCGCGGCCGCGATCCATCTGTCGCCCGACGGCCGCTTCCTGTACGCGAGCAATCGCGGCGACGCGAACGAAATCGTCATCTATGCCGTCGATCCGACCAATGGCCATATCCGCGAAGTCGGGCGTCAGTCGAGTCTTGGGAAATCGCCGCGCGAATTCTCGATCGATCCGACGGGGCACTGGCTGATCGTCGGCAATCAGCTGAGCGATACGGCGTACGTGTTCCGCCGCGATCCGCAGAGCGGCTTGCTGGAGGCGAATCCGAAGCGCATCGATATCGGGTCGCCTGTCGACTTCAAGTGGGTGTCGCCGTCGTGATATGACGGTTATTGCGTGAACGAGGCGGGCGAGTTGCCCGCCTTGCGTCTTGCGCGCGTTCTCGCGTTCTGATCGGGCCGCTGGTTTTTTTATCGTTCTCGCAGCGGCCCTCGGCTTATTCCGCCGGTCCCGGCGCCAGCACTTCGCGGCTGCCGTTGATGCCCATCGCCGACACGAGGCCCGCCGTCTCCATCTGTTCGACGAGGCGCGCCGCGCGGTTATAGCCGATGCGCAACTGGCGCTGCACGGCCGAAATCGACGCGCGCCGTGTGCGCACGACGAACGCAACGGCTTCGTCGTACAGCGGATCGGCTTCCGCATCGGGCGTTTCGCCGAACAGATCCTGCGTGGCGCCGCCGTCCGTCGCGGGACCGTCGAGAATGCCTTCCACGTACTCCGGCTCGCCGAACTGCTTCAGGTGCTCGACGATCCGGTGCACTTCCTCGTCGGCGACGAACGCGCCGTGCACGCGCTGCGGATAGCCCGTGCCGGGCGGCAGGAACAGCATGTCGCCCTGACCGAGCAGCGACTCGGCGCCCATCTGGTCGAGAATCGTGCGCGAGTCGATCTTCGACGACACCTGGAACGCGACACGCGTCGGAATGTTCGCCTTGATGAGACCCGTGATCACGTCGACGGAAGGGCGCTGCGTCGCGAGAATCAGATGGATGCCCGCCGCGCGCGCCTTTTGCGCGAGCCGCGCGATCAGCTCTTCGATCTTCTTGCCCGCGACCATCATCAGGTCGGCCAGCTCGTCGATCACGACGACGATCAGCGGCAGCGGCGACAGCGGCTCGGGCGCGTCGGGCGTCAGCGAGAACGGATTGCCGATCTTCTTTTCTTTCGCGGCGGCGTCGCGAATTTTCTGGTTGAAGCCTTGCAGGTTACGCACGCCGACGGCCGACATCAGCCGGTAGCGCTTCTCCATTTCGCCGACGCACCAGTTGAGCGCGTTCGCCGCGAGCTTCATGTCCGTGACGACGGGCGCGAGCAGATGCGGAATGCCTTCGTACACGGAAAGCTCCAGCATCTTCGGATCGATCATGATCATGCGCACTTCTTCGGGCGTCGCCTTGTACAGCAGCGAGACGATCATCGCGTTGATCGCCACCGACTTGCCCGAACCCGTCGTGCCCGCGACGAGCATGTGCGGCGCCTTCGCGAGATCGGTGACGACGGGGTGGCCGGTGATGTCCTTGCCCATCGCGAGCGTTAGATTCGACTTCGAGTGCTGATAGACGTCGGCCTGGAGAATCTCGGAAAGGCGGATGGTCTGACGCTTCGCATTCGGCAGTTCGAGACCCATGCAGGTCTTGCCAGGAATCGTCTCAACCACGCGGATCGAAGTAAGACCGAGGCCACGCGACAGATCCTTCATCAGCCCGACGATCTGGCTGCCGCGCACGCCGAGCGCGGGCTCGACTTCGAAGCGCGTGATCACCGGGCCCGCCGATGCGCCGACGACGGTCACGGGCACCTTGAATTCCTGCAGGCGCTGCTCGATCAGCGCGCTGGTTTCGGCGAGCCTCTCTTCGCTGACGGGCTCGGCATCCGACGATGCGGGCGCGAGAAGATCGAGCGTCGGCAGTTCGATGTGCGAGGCCGAAGGCGCGTGGAATTCGAAAGCAGGTCCGCTATGGCCGCGTACGGCAGGGCGGGGTGCGGCGGGCGGCGTGGTGTCTTGTTGTGCGTCCGGTACGTCCTGCTCGTCCGGTTGCGGAACTGGCTCTTGTGCGTCGTTTTGCTCGTGGACGGCAGGGCTGTCCGCGAGGTTCTCCTCGGACGCCGGTGCAACGGGTGCCGCTGCGAACGGGAAACGCACGATGTTCGTAGGCGCTTCGGGTTCGTTGTCCGTCGATGTTTCCTCGGCGTCGGACGACTCGTCGTCAGTGTGAAGCGGAACGACGCTGTACGCAGGCGCGTTCGATACCGGCGCCTGATTCGGCTGCATGACGGGAGCGCTGGCCGAAGCGGCGCGCAACTGCGTCACGGATTGCGTGATCGCATCCCACGGTGCGACTGGCGCGGGTTCGTCTGCTGTCGACGCCGTCGTTTCATCGGCGATGACAGCAGCGAGCGAATCCGGTTGGCTGGCTGCGTCTTCGTCGGGCTGCTGCGTTGTTGCGGCTTGCGATTCGGTCGCGGTTGAACCGGCCGGTGCGAATTCGACCGAGGGTGTCTCGGCTTGCGCTGTACTCGTCGATGTTTGCGGTTCCGTCGGCGCAGCTATCGAAGGCGCGACGACAGCTGCCGGAATGACATCAGTGACGTCGGACTCTGTGCTCTCGGCGTCGTGATCCGGGGCAGTGGTTTGCGCTTGCACCTCGACGTGGGCCGTCACTTCTTCGGCTTGCGTTTCGGATGTATTCGCGACGACCGGCGCTTCCGGCTCGTCTACGAGCGCGACATCCGTGTCATTGTCTTCATGGGCTGGCTCGACAGCCATCACAGTGGACGCGAGCGCGGCTGCTTCCGCGATCGGCGTCACGTTCGAGGGCAGTAGCGCTGCAACCGGCTCGGGATCGGCCAACGCAACGGTCGCAACAGGCGTTTGCAGCGGCGCATCCGAAGCAGGCGTCGCCGCTGCTTCATGCGCGCCAGCGATAGCCGCTTCGAGCGCCGATACGGCCTGATCGACGGCGGCAACGGCTGCTGCGCCCGCAACCGCAGGCGCGCCCGACACACCAGCGACGCTCGCCGAAGCCGCCACAACCGGTGCATCGCCCATCGCAGCCATATCCGATACCGACTCGTTACGCACCCCGGCGACCTTCGCCGGATCGCTGGCCGTGCGGCGGGCGAGGCTCGCGCCCGCCAGCGTCGTCCAGCGCGCCGCGTTTTCCTCGATGCTGCGCAAGGTCTCCTGCACGCTCGCCGCCGGCGCGGCAGGCTGTGCGGGCTGATTGGCTCGCGTGTAAGCGGGCACCTTGAGATTCGGCGTGTTCGGACGCATCGCCGGCGATCCCGACGATGCCGTGCCGAGGCGCGTCTGCGCGGTGTGCGCGGTGTGCATCGTGGAACCGGACGACATCGCCTGACGGCTCTGCGAGAGTCCCGCCGAGCGTAACGACGCCGAGCGGGCCGACGTCACGGCAGGATTCACCGACACGCTGCGGGCCGCGGCTTGGGCTGCCGCCGCTTTCGACGATTGCAGCGCGGCCGTGCTGCCGAACACGGTCGGTGGCGTGGACGCGACACGCGCGGCTTCCATCGTGACGGGAGCGCTTTCGCGTGAATGCGCGCGCGCCGCATCGGGCGCGAGCCAGCCGACAGGCGCGACAGGCTCGGAGGGTGTCCAGGAGGTAGGGCGGCTCGTGCTGCGATTCGACGTCTGGCTACCCGCAACGCCCGACGGTGCGCCGGCCGCAGCATGGCGTGTCACGCCTGCGCTGCCCGACATTCCCATCGCTTCGCCTGCCATGCCCACTGCGCCCGCGGCAGCCGCACCGCGCGTTGCCGTCGTCGAAGGCGGCCGCCAGACGGTCGGCCGCGCATAGCGCCCGTTAGTTTTCGGCGCCATCGTGTTGATGGGCGCGCTGCTGTGTGAAGGCGTCGACTCGACGGCGGCGGCGCGTGCGTGGCTGCGCGGCTCCTCGTCGCGACTGCGGCGCGCGAAGCCGAGGCCGAACGCGTCGTTGGCCCAGCCGACGAACGACGTCCACCGAAATCCGATCAGCCACGGCAGCGAAATCAGGAACAGGCCGAGCATCACGAGCGGCGTCGCGACGCGGCCCAGCAGATGCGTGAATCCCGTCGACAGCGCATGCCCCAATCCGTCGACGCCCTGCACGTTGACGAGCGACGCCTCCAGCGTGCAGCTCGCGATCAGCACGCAGAGAAAGCCGAGCCACAGCCGGATCGTGCCGGGGCCGCGCAGGCCCGCACCGCCCGGCAGCGCGGATTTCACGAGACGCCACAACAAGGGAAGAAACCAGACGGCGGAAGCGCCGAACCAGCCGAAAACTACCGTTTGCATGCTAGACATCAACGAATGACGGATGCGCAAACGCGCGAGCCGTCGAGTTTAACCGGGCGAAGCATTCCGCTTCGCAGGCGTGCGCCGAGGCTGCCGATGCTCGCCGGACACGCACTCATTGGCCGCGCCGCGCGAACACCAGCGTGTCGCCGTTACCGAGAATCAGTTCAAGCTGCTGCGGCTTGCGCATGTCGACGCCCGAGTGTTCGATATGCGCGAGTGCGTCGAGATACGCGCCTTCGATCTTGCCGCCCGGCGTCGCGCACGCCATGCGCGTGCCCGCCAGCGGGCCGAAGCTCAGCTTGCCGTCGTGGAGCACGTAAGTGCCCGTGTAGCGGTTGCAGCCCGAAAAGCCGCTGGCCCGCCGCTGGCCCGTTTCCGTCGATAGCACGAGCGTGACCGGCTCGCCGTCCGCGTTGCCCGGCACGTCGCGCGTGCCGCCCGCCGCGAGCTTCCAGCCCGTCAGCTGCCAGTCGGTGTTGTCGAGCAGTTGGGTGGCCGCAGGGTTGAACGGGTCGGGCGGCGGCGCTTCCGAATCGAGGTGCTTCGGCATCGAGCAGGCGGCGAGTGCGGCGATCGACACGACGGCCAGCGCCGCGCCTGCGCGCCGGCGCAGCGACGCCCGGACGGCAGCGTCAGGTGCATTCGACGATGCATCGGGTGTGGCGCTCGAACGCGCGTCGCGTTGCGTGGCAGACGTGGGCTGCATATCGTCGTTCCTCTCTAAACTGGCGAAGGCGTAAGGGTATCGCACTACGCTTGCCGCATGCGAGCGCAAACGCGGGTGACGAAAGGCATAGGCAAATGTGCATCGGTGCCGCGACAGCCGCCTCGAAGCGCAGCCGGTCACAATGGTCGACAACAAACGTCCATCACGGGTTATCGGCACGCGGCAGGCGTAGCCGCAGGGGCCGCGCATGTTAACATCGCCGCAGTCATTCATTCCACCCGCATTTGTCACAAATTCTCTGGAGCTTCCATGCAGATCGGCCAACGCATCGGCACACCGCTTTCGACCTCGGCTACGCGCGTCATGCTGCTCGGCGCGGGCGAACTGGGCAAGGAAGTGATCATCGCGCTGCAGCGGCTCGGCGTCGAAGTGATCGCGGTCGACCGTTATCCGAACGCGCCGGGGCATCAGGTCGCGCACCGCGCGCACGTGATCGACATGACGGACCCGAAGGCGCTGCGCGCGCTCGTCGAAGAAGAGCAGCCGCACCTGATCGTCCCTGAAATCGAGGCCATCGCCACCGACGCGCTCGCCGCGATCGAAACGGAAGGCGTCGCCGAAGTGATCCCGACGGCGCGCGCCACGCAACTGACGATGAACCGTGAAGGCATCCGCCGCCTCGCTGCCGAAGAACTCGGCCTGCCGACGTCGCCGTACGCATTCGCCGATTCCGTCGACGAACTGAAGGCGGGCATCGCGAAGGTCGGCTATCCGTGCGTCGTGAAGCCGGTGATGTCGTCGTCGGGCAAGGGGCAGTCGGTGCTGCGCAGCGACTCCGACGTCGAACCGGCCTGGCAGTACGCGATGGCGGGCGGCCGCGTGAATCACGGACGCGTGATCGTCGAGGGCTTCATCAACTTCGAATACGAGATCACGCAGCTGACCGTGCGCGCGATCGACCCCGCCACGCAGCAGACGGCCACGTATTTCTGCGAGCCGATCGGCCACGTGCAGGTGGCGGGCGATTACGTCGAGTCGTGGCAGCCGCAGCCGATGAGCCCGCGCGCGCTCGAAAAGTCGCGTGAGATCGCCGACAAGGTCACGACGGCGCTCGGCGGCCGCGGCCTGTTCGGCGTGGAACTTTTCGTGCGCGGCGATGACGTATGGTTCTCGGAAGTGAGCCCGCGTCCGCACGACACGGGGCTCGTCACGCTCGCGTCGCAGCGTCTGTCCGAGTTCGAACTGCATGCTCGCGCGATTCTCGGTCTCCCCGTCGACACGACCTTGCTCGCGCCGGGCGCCTCGGCCGTGATCTACGGCGGGCTCGACGAAACGGGCATCGCGTTCGAAGGCGTCGCGCAGGCGCTCGCCGTGCCGGGCGCGGATCTGCGGCTGTTCGGCAAGCCGGAGAGCTTCGTCAAGCGCCGCATGGGCGTGGCGCTGGCGACGGCGGGCGATATCGGCGAAGCGCTGCAGCGCGCGAAGCAGGCGGCAGCGGCCGTCAAGCCGGTGTCGGCGAAATAAGCAGGGCCGCGCAGCGAAGCAGGCGGCAGGGAGCGGTGAGCGTGAAAGCCAGACAGAAGGACAGCGGATTCGTGCGGCGCGTCGCGCTGCTCACAGCCGCGATTGCAATGATGACGTCGTTGAGCGGCTGCGGGCTGGCTGCTGCGCCGTGCCGGATTGCGTCGGCGGGGCTGAAGATCGTTCCTGTCGTCGGCCACGTCGCCGCTGCGCCGACGGATGCGTGCGCCGACGTCATCGATCCGTAACTGGTCATCGCAAACTTCTCCCCAATCGTGCAGTCATACCAGGACCGCGACAGGAAACGAGGCATTCGATGAGCAGACGGTGGTGTGCAGGGTTGGGCGTGCTGGCGTTGGTTGCCGCATCGGGCGTGGCCAGTGCCGCAGACTTGTTGCCGTTGCCCGATATCCGGACCGCGCATCGCGTGACGCAGAAATACACCTGCGCAACGGGCCGCATTCTCCAGGTCACCTATCTGAACGCAACCAACGGTCAGAGCTTCGCGGTGCTGCCGGTGAAAGGCAAGCAGATGCTGTTCGTCAACGTAATGTCCGGCTCGGGTGCGAAGTATCAGGCGGGCAGCTATACGTGGTGGACCAAGGGTCCGCAGGCCACGCTCTACGATGCGATGCTCGGCGAGGACGCGCCGCCGCTGCTGTCCGATTGCGTGACCATCGTCCGCTAATACCTTCCTGATATCTTTTAGCCGCCAGGCCGCCCGGCCTGCCCGCAAAGCGACACGTTTTTGCCTGCGGTAGTAAGCTGTGTGCCACGCACTGGCCGCGCCCCGTATCGATGCATCGGCGCGGCTGTCATCGTTTTCGATCATCCTTGTCCGCGTGCCGTTGAATCGACTTGTGACGGCCCGGTCTGCGTTCGTTGGTCAAGCGAGACCTTCCCATGAAAGCATCGGATCTGTTCGTCAAATCGCTGGAGGCTGAAGGCGTCGAGTACGTGTTCGGCATTCCTGGCGAAGAAAATCTCGATCTCCTCGAATCGCTGCGCCGCTCCAAGATCAAACTCGTGCTCACGCGCCATGAACAGGCGGCCGGTTTCATGGCCGCGACCTATGGCCGTCTGACGGGACGCACGGGCGTCTGTCTCGCGACGCTCGGCCCCGGCGCTACCAACTTCGTGACGGCCGCCGCGTATGCGCAGCTCGGCGGCATGCCGATGCTGATGGTCACCGGCCAGAAGCCGATCAAGTCGAGCAAGCAGGGCCATTTCCAGATCGTCGACGTCGTGCGGATGATGGAGCCGCTCACCAAGTACACGCGGCAGATCGTGTCGATCGGCAATATTCCGGCGTCGGTGCGCGAGGCGTTCCGCCAGGCCGAAGAAGAACGCCCGGGCGCCACCCACCTTGAGCTGCCCGAAGACGTCGCGCACGAAGAGGGCGACGGCAAGCCGATTCCGAAGAGCTACAGCCGCCGTCCCGTTGCCGAAGAAAAGGCCGTCGAGCACGCGGTGAAAGCGATCGTCGAGGCGAAGCATCCGCTGCTGATGATCGGCGCGGGCGGCAACCGCAAGACCACGCGCAAGATGCTGCGCGAATTCGTCGACCAGATCGGCATTCCGTTCTTCACGACGCAGATGGGCAAGGGCGTGATCGACGAATCGCATCCGCTGTGGCTCGGCAACGCGACGCTGTCGGACGGCGACTTCGTGCACCGCGCGATCGATCACGCCGACTGCATCATCAACGTCGGTCACGATGTGATCGAAAAACCGCCGTTCTTCATGCGCGGCGCGGACGCCAACGAGAAGACCGTGATCCACGTGAACTTCCTCGGCGCGGAAGTCGACACGGTGTATTTCCCGCAGATCGAAGTGGTCGGCGATATCGCGAACGCCGTGTGGCAGATGAAGGAAGCGCTGCAGGGCAAGGGCGAACACTGGGACTTCGCGCGCTTCAAGGAGATCAAGGCGCATTTCGAAGCGCATCTGGCGAAGGGCCAGCACGACGACCGCTTCCCGATGTACCCGGTGCGCGTCGTCAACGACGTGTACGAGACGACGCCGGTGGACGGCATCATCTGTCTCGACAACGGCATGTACAAGATCTGGTTCGCGCGGTATTACCGCGCGCACGAGCCGAATTCGCTGCTGCTCGACAACGCGCTGGCGTCGATGGGCGCGGGGCTGCCGTCGGCGATCGCGACGAAGATCGTGCATCCCGAGCGCAAGGTGATGGCCGTGTGCGGCGACGGCGGCTTCATGATGAATTCGCAGGAACTGGAGACGGCCGTGCGGCTGAAGCTCGATCTCGTCGTGATGATTCTGCGCGACGATGCGTTCGGCATGATCCGCTGGAAGCAGGAAAACATGAATTTCCCGGACTACGGGATGATGCTCAGCAACCCCGATTTCGTCGATTACGCGGAAAGCTACGGCGCGCAGGGACATCGCGTGGCATCGGCGGAGGAACTCGCGCCGCTGTTGCGCGAGTGCTTCGCGACGCCGGGCGTGCATGTGATCGACGTGCCCATCGATTATTCCGATAACGAGCGCGTGCTGAATCGCGAGATCAAGCGCCTGTCCGCGCAGCTTTGAGCCTTTGTGTGCGGCGCGCGGCGGCGCTGTCACGGAACGGCCCTTGCTGCGCTCGCTGGTCGATCAAGGAGAACGAGTCATGTTGCAGAAGAGTTATCCGTACTACCTCGCGAACGAACCCGTCGCGGCGAACACCGATCTCGAAGTCACCGACAAGTTCAGCGGCGAAGTGGCGACGCGCGTCGCCATGGCCGACGCGAAGGCGATCGATAAAGCGATCGGCGCCGCCGTCGACGCGATGCCCGCGATGCGCGCGTTCCCGCCGTTCAAGCGCCAGGCCGTGCTCGAACATTGCGTAAAGCGCTTTCGCGAGCGTTTCGACGAACTGGCGATGGCGCTGTGCATCGAAGCCGGCAAGCCGATCAACGATTCGCGCGGCGAAGCCACGCGTCTGATCGACACGTTCAAGGTTGCGGCGGAAGAGTCGGTGCGCATCGACGGCGACATCGTGAATCTGGAAATCTCGCCGCGCGCGAAGGGTTATCACGCGTATGTGAAGCGCGTGCCTATCGGGCCGTGCTCGTTCATCTCGCCATTCAACTTTCCGCTGAACCTCGCCGCACACAAGGTCGCGCCCGCGCTGGCGGCGGGTGTGCCGTTCGTGCTGAAACCGGCGAGCCGCACGCCGATTGGCGCGCTGATCATCGGCGAAGTGCTCGCGGAGACGGATCTGCCGAAAGGCGCGTTCTCGATTCTGCCCGCGCATCGCGATGGCGCCGACCTCTTCACCACCGACGACCGCTTCAAGCTGCTCTCCTTCACGGGCTCGCCGGCAGTAGGCTGGGACCTGAAGGCGAAGGCGGGCAAGAAAAAGGTGATTCTGGAACTGGGCGGCAACGCGGCCGCTATCGTCGATAGCGATCAGCGCGACAAGCTCGATTACGTCGTCGATCGGCTCGCGTTCGGCGCGTTTTATCAGTCGGGGCAAAGCTGTATCGGCGTGCAGCGGATTCTCGCGCACGCGTCGCTCTACGACGAACTGCGCGACAAGCTGATCGCGAAAACGAAGTCGCTGAAAATGGGCGATCCGAAGGACGAAAAGACCTTCGTCGGGCCGATGATCTCCGAGTCGGAATCGCGGCGTCTCGCCGGCTGGATGGACGGCGCGGTGAAGGCGGGCGCGAAGATCGTCGCGGGCGGCAAGGTCGACGGCGCGATGTTCGAGGCGACGCTGCTGGAGAACGTCGGACGCGAGACGGACCTGTATCGCAAGGAAGCGTTCGGGCCCGTCGCGATCCTCGAAAAATTCGACGACTTCAAAAGCGCGCTCGCGACCGTCAACGACAGCGATTTCGGCCTCCAGGCGGGCGTGTTCACGGATTCGCTCGCGCACGCGCACCAGGCGTGGGATGAACTCGAAGTCGGCGGCGTGGTCATCAACGATGTGCCGTCGTTCCGCGTCGACAACATGCCGTACGGCGGCGTGAAGGACTCGGGACTCGGGCGCGAGGGCATCCGCTACGCGATCGAGGACATGACGGAGTTGCGGCTGATGGTGATGCGCGAAACGTGGTGAAAGAAGTGGGGCGGGAAAAGCCGAGGGTGTGCATCGGGCCGCTGTCACCAGATTGCCTTGTGCGGCGTCTACGCTGCCCGCGTCGGCCGTGGTCCGTCCCCGCTTGAAACAGGCTGTTGTACGTGTGTCGCAGCGGTGATCGGCGAGCCCGCTGCGCGCTCGACAAGGGTTGGAATGCCGAAGTGCTACAATACCGCCCTTTCCGGCGGGTGTTTCCGCCGGCGGGAGCCGTCCGCATGCTTGCCGATACTGGCAGTGACGCAAGCGGGCCTTATACGGGACGCCGTGGCTCCACCTTCATCCTGATGCCCTCCGCGGCCCCGGCCGCTGCAGAAGAAGCTGCAGAAACTGTTTGAGCGGACGCCCACGCGCCCGCCTTTGGCAACGCGCAAGCGGTCCGAGCGCAGGCGCATTTTTAGCGAAAGCCACCATGTCCGATACAGCAACCACGCCTACCAACGCGACCTTCGACCAGTTCGGCCTTCACGGCGACATTCTCAAAGCCATCGCGGAGCAGGGCTACACGACGCCGACGCCGATCCAGGCCCAGGCGATTCCCGTCGTGCTCGGCGGCCGGGACGTGATGGGCGCCGCCCAGACGGGCACGGGCAAGACGGCGAGCTTTTCGCTCCCCATCATCCAGCGTCTGCTGCCGCTCGCGAACACGAGCGCGTCGCCGGCACGTCACCCCGTCCGCGCGCTGATCCTCACGCCGACGCGCGAACTCGCCGACCAGGTCGCCGCGAACGTGCAGTCGTACGCGAAGCACACGGCGCTGCGCAGCACCGTTGTGTTCGGCGGCGTCGACATGAACCCGCAATCGGCGGAACTGCGCCGCGGCGTCGAAATCCTGATCGCGACGCCGGGGCGCCTGCTCGATCACGTGCAGCAGAAGACGGCCAATCTCGGCCAGGTGCAACTTCTCGTGCTCGACGAAGCCGACCGGATGCTCGACATGGGCTTCCTGCCTGATCTGCAGCGCATCCTGAACCTGCTGCCGAGCGAGCGTCAGACGCTGCTGTTCTCGGCCACGTTCTCGCCCGAAATCAAGAAGCTCGCGTCGACGTACCTGCGCAATCCGCAGACGATCGAAGTGGCGCGCAGCAACTCGACGGCAACGAACGTCACGCAGATCGTCTACGAAGTGGCCGAAGGCGACAAGACGGGCGCCGTCGTTCAATTGATCCGCGAGCGCAGCCTCAAGCAGGTGATCGTGTTCTGCAACAGCAAGATCGGCGCGAGCCGTCTCGCGCGTCAGCTGGAACGCGACGGCGTGGTCGCGACGGCGATTCATGGCGACCGCTCGCAAAACGAACGGATGCAGGCACTGGACGCGTTCAAGCGCGGCGAGATCGAAGCCCTCGTCGCGACCGACGTGGCCGCGCGCGGTCTCGATATCGCCGAACTGCCCGCCGTGATCAACTTCGATCTGCCGTTCAACGCGGAAGACTACGTGCACCGGATCGGCCGGACGGGCCGTGCGGGTGCGTCAGGCGATGCGTTGTCGCTGTTCAGCCCGAACGAGCGCAAGCAACTGGCCGATATCGAAAAGCTGATCAAGCGTCCGCTGGAGGTTCAGCGTCTGACGGTCGATACACCCGTGCGTCATCATCACGACGAGCGGGGCTCGCGGCGCGAGCGCGACGATCGCGGCGGCAGCCGCCGTCGGACGACGGGTGCGCACGAGCGTCCGTCGCACGGCTCGCATCATCGTCAGCAGCCCATCGACGATTTCTTCCTCAAGCCCTACGAGCCGTCGCCCTCGTCGGCCGCCAAGCGCGAGGAAGCGCCTGCCGCGCCACAGAAGCCTGCGTCGAAGCAGCCGCTGGCGGCGTTGCTGGGTGGGTTCGGAATGCCGCGCAAGACGACGACGTCGAATTGATGTCGCGGCGGTTGTAGGTTTTGGTTCGTTGAAGATGGCGCCTTTTCAGGCGCCATTTTTTATTGGCGCTTTATGCGCTCGGACCACGCTGCGGTTGCTTCCGTGTAGAACGCGTCGAGCGATGTCGTGGCCGCGTCGCCCAGTTTCAGGCCAAGGTGGCGCGCGGCTTCGTTCAGCGCGACGAGCGGCTTGACGGTATCGAGCGCTGCTGCACCCGTCTGCTTGCTGAGCTTGTCTCCGTCGGCGTTCGTCACGACGGGCACGTGGAGATAAGAGGGCGTGGGCACGCCCAGACAACGCTGCAGATAGATCTGTCGGGCGGTCGAGTCGAGCAGATCGGCGCCACGCACGATATGGGTGATCCCCTGATCCGCATCGTCGACGACGACAGCCAGCTGATAAGCCCACTGATCGTCCGCCCGACGCAGCACGAAGTCACCGACGTCGGTGGCGAGATTCTGGGTCTGACGGCCTTGCCAGCGATCGTCGAACGTCACGATGGCGGCATCGCCGTCGGGCACGCGCAGCCGCCACGCTCGCGCGGGCTTGCCGTGCAGACCGTTGCGGCAGGTGCCGGGATACGCAAGTGTGGTGTGGCGGGCGTGCGCCTGCACGAGCGAATCGGTGATTTCTTTGCGCGTGCAGCCGCATGGATAGACGAGTCCGGTGGTCTGCAGACGTTCGAATTCCCGCTGGTAAAGCGCCATGCGCTGGCTTTGCCAGACGGGCGGTTCATCGGCCACCATGCCGAAGCGAGTGAGCGTGTCGAGTATGTCTTCCGCTGCGCCGGGCACGGTGCGCGGACCGTCGATGTCTTCGATCCGCACGAGCCACGTGCCGCAATGCGCTCGCGCATCGAGCCAGCTGGCGAGCGCGCTGACGAGCGAGCCGATATGCAGCGGGCCCGTCGGCGAGGGCGCGAAACGTCCGCGATAGGTCGTCATGCGAGGACGTCATGAGCCGCAGCGGCGCGGCTCATGCAAAACGGGTTCATGCGGAAACGATGACGCTGCTTATGCCGCGTGGGCCGCATCGGCCTGCGGCTGCGCTTCCGGATGGCAGGACGCGCACGTCTTGCCCGGCACGTAAAACGGCGACTTCTGTTCCTCCGGTGTGACGACGGCGCGACAACCGAAGCATTGCACGGTCGCGGTCGGCTGCAGGCTCGGATCAAGCGCGGTGCGGTAGTCGAACACGAAGCACTCGCCGTTGTAGTGTGCGCCGCCCACTTCCTCGAAATACTTCAGGATTCCGCCTTCGAGCTGATAGACGTTGTCGATGCCGACGTCCTTCATATGGATGGCCGCTTTTTCGCAACGGATGCCGCCCGTGCAGAACGACACCACCGTCTTGCCTTCCAGGTCCGCGCGATTCTGCTCAATGACCTCGGGGAACTCGCTGAACCTGGTGATGCGGTAGTCGAGCGCGTTGTCGAACGTGCCGACGTCGACTTCGAATGCATTACGCGTGTCGAGCATCACGACGGGGCGGCCTGCGTCGTCGTGGCCGCGGTCGAGCCATTCTTTCAGCGTGCGCGCGTCGACGGACGGCGCGCGGCCCAGTTCCGGCTTGATGGCCGGCTTCTTCATGGTGATGATTTCGCGCTTGAGCTTGACGAGCATGCGGCGGAACGGCTGCTTCTCCGACAGGCTTTCCTTGAACTGAAGCTCGGCGAACTTGCCTTCGAACAGCGGATCGTGGCGAACGTAGTGGATGAATTCGCGCACCTGCGCAATTTCACCCGCGACAAACAGGTTGATGCCTTCCGGCGCGAGCAGGATGGTGCCGCGCAGGCCGAGTTCGTTGCAGCGCGCGGTGACGAGCGGCCGCCATTCAACGGTGTTGTCGAGGGTCGAGAACTGGTAGGCCGAAAGATTCAGGATATTCATGCTGGTCCAGCGATAAAGCGCCGTGCCCGGCGCGCGCATCGAGGGCGGGCGCAGCACGCGTACGGCAGAAAATGGATTCGAACGCGTATTATCCCTCATCCTGAGAATCGGCCTGCAATCTGCCGTAAGGCATATTGACCTGCGTCGAAATAGCCGTTCGGCCGACCTCGATTCGCGCAAAGCGCCGTTGACAAACGCGCCAGCCCGAGCATCCCTGGCCGGATGGCCAACGGCGCAGTTTGGGCCCGGTTTCGCCGAAAATTTTCGGAAGGGCGGGGTTACAATGTCGCCCATGTCAGATCCCCGCTTCGTCCATCTCCGCGTTCACTCCGAATTCTCGATTGCCGATGGCATCGTGCGCATCGACGACGTCGTCGATGCCGCTGCCAAAGACGGTCAGGGCGCGCTCGCGCTCACCGATCTCGGCAACGCATTCGGTCTCGTCCGTTTTTACCAGGAAGCCCGTGGCAAAGGGGTCAAACCCATTGCCGGCTGCGACGTCTGGATCACGAATCCCGACGACCGCGACAAGCCTTCGCGACTTCTGCTGCTGGTCAAAAACAAGACCGGCTATCTGAATCTTTGCGAACTGCTGTCGAAGGCGTGGCTCACGAATCAGTATCGCGGGCGCGCGGAAGTGGAAACGGCTTGGCTCGAAAGCGGTCTCGCCGAGGGGCTACTGGCGTTGTCGGGCGCGCAGCATGGCGACGTCGGTCTCGCGCTTGCGGCGGGCAACGATGAAGCCGCACGGCGCAACGCACAGCGCTGGGCGCAGATTTTCCCGAACGGTTTCTACATCGAATTGCAGCGCGGCGGGCAACCCGGCGGAGAAGCCTACGTGCAGCAGGCCGTCTCGCTCGCAGCGGCGCTGAAGCTGCCTGTCGTCGCCACGCATCCGCTGCAGTTCATGACGCCCGACGACTTCACCGCGCACGAAGCGCGCGTGTGCATTTCCGAAGGCGATATTCTCGCGAATCCGCGCCGTCAGAAGCGTTTCACGACGGACCAGTATTTCCGCACGCAAGACGAAATGGCTGCGTTGTATGCGGACATTCCGTCCGCGATTGCGAACACCGTCGAAATCGCGAAACGCTGCAATCTCACGCTCGAACTCGGCAAGCCCAAGCTGCCGTTGTTCCCGACGCCGGACGGCATGTCGCTCGACGACTACCTCGTGCAGCTGTCGAAAGAAGGCCTGGAAAAGCGTCTTGAGCAGCTGTTCCCCGAGCAGACCGAACGCGATGCGCAGCGCGAAAGCTACTACGCGCGCCTCGATTTCGAGTGCGGCACGATCATCAAGATGGGCTTTCCCGGCTACTTCCTGATCGTCGCGGACTTCATCAACTGGGCAAAGAACAACGGCGTGCCAGTCGGCCCTGGCCGGGGCTCGGGTGCCGGTTCGCTGGTCGCGTACGCGCTCGGCATTACCGACCTCGATCCGCTGCGCTACAACCTGCTGTTCGAACGTTTTCTGAATCCGGAGCGGGTGTCGATGCCCGACTTCGACATCGACTTCTGCCAGCACGGCCGCGATCGCGTGATCCAGTACGTGAAGGAGAAATACGGTGCGGATGCCGTGTCGCAGATCGCCACGTTCGGCACGATGGCCGCAAAGGCGGCCGTGCGCGACATCGGCCGCGTGCTCGATCTCGGCTACATGTTCACGGACGGCGTCGCGAAGCTGATTCCGTTCAAGCCGGGCAAGCACGTCACCATCGCCGACGCGATGAAGGAAGAGCCGCTGCTGCAGGAGCGCTTCGACAACGAAGACGAAGTGCACCAGCTGCTCGAACTCGCGCAGCGCGTGGAAGGCCTGACGCGTAACGTCGGCATGCACGCGGGCGGCGTGCTGATCGCGCCCGGCAAGCTGACCGACTTCTGCCCGCTTTACACGCAGGGCGACGAAAGCGGCGTCGTGAGCCAGTACGACAAGGACGACGTCGAAGCCGTCGGCCTCGTGAAGTTCGACTTTCTGGGTCTGACCACGCTGACCATTCTCGACTGGGCCGAGCGCTATATTCGCCGTCTCGATCCGTCGAAGGAAAACTGGTCGCTGGCCCAGGTGCCGCTCGACGATCCCGCTTCGTTCTCGATCCTCAAGAAAGCGAATACGGTCGCCGTGTTCCAGCTGGAAAGCCGCGGCATGCAGGGCATGCTGAAGGACGCGCAGCCCGACCGCTTCGAGGACATCATCGCGCTCGTGGCGTTGTATCGTCCAGGCCCGATGGATCTGATTCCGAGCTTCTGCGCGCGTAAGCACGGCCGCGAAACCGTCGAGTATCCGGATCCGCGCGTTGAACCTGTTCTGAAAGAGACCTACGGCATCATGGTCTATCAGGAGCAGGTGATGCAGATGGCGCAGATCATCGGCGGCTATTCGCTGGGCGGCGCCGACTTGCTGCGTCGCGCGATGGGCAAGAAGAAGCCCGAGGAAATGGCGAAGCATCGCGAGATCTTCGCGGAAGGCGCGGCCAAGAACGGTTTGACGCGCGAGAAGGCCGACGAAACATTCGACCTGATGGAGAAGTTCGCGGGCTACGGCTTCAACAAGTCGCACGCGGCCGCCTATGCGCTACTCGCGTATCACACCGCGTGGCTCAAGGCTCACCATCCCGCCGAATTCATGGCGGCCAACATGTCGCTCGCGATGGACGACACGGACAAGGTCAAGATCCTGTTCGAAGATTGCCTCGCGAACAAGATGGCCGTGCTGCCGCCGGATATCAACCTGTCGGCGTACCGTTTCGAGCCGGTTGCCGAAAGCGACGGCAAGCGCTCGCGCACCATTCGCTACGGTCTTGGCGCAATCAAGGGCAGCGGCCAGAACGCGATCGAAGAAATTCTGCGCGCGCGCGAAGAAAGTCCGTTCATCGATATCTTCGATTTCTGCAACCGGATCGACCGACGCATCGTCAATCGTCGCACGATCGAAGCGCTGATCCGCGCAGGCGCGTTTGACTCTCTGCACGAGAACCGCGCGCAGTTGATCGCGTCTGTCTCGCTCGCGATGGAAGCCGCCGACCAGGCGAGCGCCAACGCGATGCAGGCAGGTCTCTTCGATATGGGCGATGCGCCGTCGCAGGGCCACGAACTCATCGACGAACCCGCGTGGCCGGACAAGCGGCGTCTGCAGGAAGAGAAGACGGCGCTCGGCTTCTATCTGTCGGGCCATCTGTTCGACGCGTACAAGGACGAAGTGCGTCGCTTCGTGCGCCAGAAGATCGGCGAACTGAAGGAAGGGCGCGATAAGCTGGTGGCGGGCGTGATCGTATCGCTGCGCACGCAGATGACTCAGCGCGGCAAGATGCTGATTGCGCTGCTCGACGACGGCACGGGCCAGTGCGAAGTAACCGTCTTCAACGAGCAGTTCGAAGCGCACAAGCAGCTGTTCAAGGAAGACGAACTGCTCGTCGTGCAAGGCCAGGCGCGCAACGACGCGTTCACGGGCGGCATCCGCTTCACCGTCGATACGCCGATGGATCTCGGTCGTGCCCGCACGCGTTACGCGCAGGCTGTGAAGGTGCAGATGAACGGCAACGCGAACGCGCATGCGCTGCGCTCCGTGCTGGAGGCGTATCGCGCGAAACCGGAAGATGCTGAAGTGGCGGCGGCGCCCGTTGCTCGCAGCGGCGGCCGCGGCGGCTTCAATGGGGACTCGGGCGGGCGCTCGCAGCGGCCTTCCGCGCCGATGCCGAACGGGCTCGCCGTGCAGATCGTCTATCGCAGTGACAACGCGGAAGGCGAGGTGCGCCTCGGCGACGCGTGGCGCGTGAAGCCGACGGATGAATTGCTCGCGGCATTGCGCAACGAGTTTTCCGGCAGCGCGATTGAGATCGTGTATTGATCCGTGCGAAGCCCGCTTGAATGGCGGGCGTCGGTTCGGAATGCGGTCAGCGCGCCGAGACGTCCTTGCGGCCCAATTGCGCCAGCTTCATGAACCGGTAGTAGACGGTTTCCGCGTTGAACATCGCGATCATGAAGCCCGCGCGTCCGTCCAGGAATCCGCGGCGCAGCAGGTAGGTCCGCACGAACGCCCACGCGCCTCGCGCGATGGCCTTGCCGAAGCTGCCGCGCTGGCCGGCCGCGTGGCGCTGCTGCGCGCCTGCCGTCGAATACGCGTCGAGCTTGCGCAGCACCGTCTCAAAGTCTTCGTACGAGTGGTGCATCAGTTTGCCTTCCAGACGTTTCGCGGGCGAATCGAACATCAGCCGTTCGTGCACGAGGTCGTCGGAGAAGCGCGCCGAGCCGCGTTTGAACAGACGCGGAATCCAGTCGGGATACCAGCCGCTGTGGTGCACCCAGTGTCCGCAGAACGCCGACAGACGGTCGATCGCATAGACATCCGCGGCAGGCGTGGCGAGCGCACTCGCAATCGAGACGGCCAGTTCCGGCGTGACGATCTCATCGGCGTCGATCGAGAGCACCCAGGTCGTGCCGAGCGCGTCGAGTGCTCGGTTCTTCTGCGGACCAAAGCCCGGCCAGTCGGTATGCGTGAGCACGCGCGCGCCGTGCGATCGGGCGATGTCGATGGTGGCATCCGTGCTGCCGCTGTCGACCACGACGATTTCGTCGGCGAACGCGACTGAGCGCAGGCATTCGTCGAGCCGGAGCGCGGCATTCTTCGTGATGATGGCGACGCCGAGTGTGGGTTGTGTCATGCGAATCGATGCCGGGAGAGACGGGCGTCCGGTCCACACGGCCTGCTGCCGTGGCCGCCGCCCAACGAAAGTTGCGCAAGTATACACAGCGTCCGTGCGCCCACGAAAAGCGCGGGCGGGCATGCAGATGGCCGCTCAGCATGGAGCCGAGCGGGCTCGGGGCCGCTCGAGCCGGGCGCTTGCCCGCGCCGCGCCCGGGGAAATCCGCAAACGCGTGGATTTCCAATCATTTAGCCGGGTCGGGATGACATGCCGGACGGTTTACAATGTCGCATTTGCAATCCGCCCGAGGGGGCGGTCCACGGGTGCCGTGAAGCGCACCCGCATTCCCAGAGGAACTCTTGAGCGCCAAGCCAACGTTAAGCAAGCCCATCGGCTCCGGTGAAACAACGTCGACCATCGTGGTCCTGCGGCGTCTGTGGCCGTATGTCAAGCCGCTCATCTGGATCGTCCTGGCCGGCATTTTCACGATGGGCGTCGTGGCCGCCACCGAGGCAGGGATTCCCGCGCTGCTCAAGCCGCTGCTCGACCACGGTTTCGGCGCGCACGGCAGCGACGCCGCTAAGTGGTACGTGCCGCTCGCCGTGATCGGGCTCGCGCTCGTGCGCGGTGTCGCGCAATACGCGTCGGGCTACCTGCTGTCCTATGTGTCGAACCGCATCCTGCTGGAACTGCGGCTGACCATGTTCAACCGCATGATCCACAGCAGCGTCGCCTTTTTCCAGCGCGAAACGGCCAGCACGGTCATCAACGCGATCGTCTTCGAGGTGAACCAGATCCTGAACGTGCTGACGGGCGTGATCGTCACGCTCGTGCGCGATTCGCTGACGGTCGTGTTCCTGCTCGGCTATCTGTTCTATCTGAACTGGCGCCTGACGCTGATCGTGGCCGTGCTGCTGCCCGGCATCGGCTGGCTGGTCGGCAAGATCAATCGCCGGCTGCGTCGCCTGAACCGTGAACATCAGACGCTCACCAACGAGCTGTCCTATATCGTCGAGGAGACCGTGGGCGGCTACAAGGTCGTCAAGGTGCATAACGGCGAACAGTACGAGATCGACCGTTTCACGGAAATGAGCAAGCGCCTGCGCGGCTACTCGATGCGCATGACGGTGTCGGGCGGGCTCGCGCAGCCGCTCACGCAGTTTCTTGCGTCGATCGCGCTCGCCGTCGTGATCACGATCGCCGTCGTGCAGTCGTCGCACGACCAGACGACGGTTGGCGGCTTTGTCGCGTTCGTCACGTCGATGCTGCTGATCATTTCCCCGCTCAAGCATCTGATGGACGTGAATCAGCCTTTGCAGCGCGGCATGACCGCGGCCGAGCTGATTTTCGGGCTGATCGATGAGCCCTCGGAACCACCGGGCGGCGGCCGCAAGCTGGAGCGCTCGACGGGCGAAGTCGAGTTCCGCGACGTGTCGTTCATGTACGGCGCGAGCGGTCCGATGCAGCGACAGACGCTCGATACCGTGTCGTTCAAGGTTGCGCCTGGTGAGATGGTCGCGCTGGCGGGTCCGTCAGGCAGCGGCAAGACGACGCTCGTGAACCTGCTGCCGCGCTTCTTCGATCCGAGCGGCGGCCAGATTCTCGTCGACGGTGTGGCGCTGCCCGAATACGGCATTCACGAACTGCGCAGCCAGATCGCGATGGTGAGCCAGGACGTCGTGCTGTTCAACGACACGATCGCGAACAACGTCGCCTACGGGCAGACGGCGGACCCGGAGCGCGTGACGGCGGCACTGCGCGCGGCCAATCTGTGGGACACCGTGGCCGCGATGCCGAACGGCATCGAAACGCTGATCGGCGACAACGGCATGATGCTGTCGGGCGGCCAGCGCCAGCGTCTCGCCATTGCTCGCGCGGTCTACAAGGACGCGCCCATCCTCATTCTCGACGAAGCCACGTCGGCGCTCGATTCCGAATCCGAGCGCCACGTGCAGGCCGCGCTCGAAACGCTGATGAAGGGTCGCACGACTCTAGTGATCGCGCATCGTCTGTCGACCATCGAGCGTGCCGACCGCATTCTTGTGCTGGACGCGGGACGTATCGTCGAACGCGGCAGCCACCGCGAACTGCTGGCGCAGAACGGCTTGTATGCACATCTGCATCGAATCCAGTTTCAGCAGCACGCGGCATGAGAACGTCTGCGTGAGCATCCTATAGAGAGCGCACCTGCACGGCCTGGCGCCGCATGCGGGTGCGTCCGCCGCTGCGACATATCCGATGCAGCCGGTGACTATTCAGACAGAAGGCATGATTCACATCTTCAACGGGTTTCACAATCCGAACGGCGGCAGCGAGCGGGAGGCGCTGAGCCTGTACGAACTGCTGCGCGGCAAGAGCGATGTGCAGCTATGGAGCACGTCGTCGCGGACGTCGGAGGAACTGGCGGCTGCCTATCCGATTCGCCGCGTCGCGCCGCTAAAGGCGAGCGTGCCGAGGGGCGGCACCTACGTGTTCGTGGGCGCGCATTGGCGCAACCGGTTGTGGCCGTATTTTGCGGGCCGTCCCGAGCGGCTCGTGTATGTGTTCAACACGTTTCATCCGAAGCTGCTCGCGCTTACTTCGACGCAGCCGCCGCTCTTGCGCTGGCCCGCGACCGAGTTCGTGCTGATCTCGTCGTTCCAGGCTCACCTGCTCGGTGTGAAGGGCGAGATCCAGCCTTCGCCAATCGATATCAGCCGCTTTGCACCGCGCGTGCGTGAACCGCATGCGCAACCCGTCATCGGCCGCTTGAGCCGCGATACGGCCGACAAGCATCATCCCGACGACATCGGCGTGTACAAGGCGCTCGCCGCGCGTGGCTGCAAGCTGCTGCTGCAGGGCGCGACGACGCTGGCGGGTGCCTTGCCGCAAGGCGACGCGATCCGGGTTTTGCCCGAAGGCGCGATGGCCGCGCCGGACTTTCTGCACGAGCTCGACATTTTTTATTACCGGACGGGCGAGCATGTCGAGACGTTCGGCCGCGTGGTGCTCGAAGCGATGGCCTGCGGTTTGCCCGTGGTATGTCATCGTCATGGCGGCTATGCGGACGTCGTTCGTCATGGCGAGAACGGCTATCTGTTCGATACGTCCGAAGAAGCGCTGGCGATACTCGATCAGTTGATCGGGCAACCGGCGCTGCGCGCGCAGATCGGCGCGGCCGCGCGCAGGACAGTCGAGCAACTGTATTCGCGCGAGGCGCTCGACGCACGCACGGCGTTCTATCTGCGCGATGCATCGCGATAAATTTCCGGGCCTTACTGCTGCCTGTTCGTCTGACGGACGTGAAACCAAAACGCATGCACGCCGTGAGATGATGGTGACGGTGTGACCCGGTCGCCCGGGTGCGACCGGCAGAGGTAGCGGGCAAGATCGATAAGTTCGACAAAAAGGCATCGGCCGTAAGAAGCCGGGCCACTGACGCAGCGAGCCGACGGTCGACGGCTACGCGAGCGCACATCGTCAATGAGAGTTGAAGCACACATGCAACACGCCAGAACAGATTCGTATCCGTTGATCCTCGCGCGAACTTTCGCGCTCGTCGCCCTGTTTGCCATTCCGCTATCCACCGCCGGTGTCAACATCGCGGCGACGCTGTTTGCAGTGTGCGCGCTGCTGTCGCCTGAAGTGTGGCGCAACTGGCGCGCGATTTTCACGGACCGCGTGAGCGTGGCCGCGCTGATGCTTGCCGCCGTGCTCACGTTGAGCCTTGCGTGGACGTCGGCGGATCGCATGCATGCATTCGACTTCCTGACGAAGTACCGCAAGCTGATCTATCTGCCGCTGCTGATGCTGACGTTCAGAGATTGCCGTACGACGGCCTGGACGACCGTCGCGAAGTGGGCTCTGTTCGGGGCACTGACGTTTGCGCTGCTGCTGTCGTGTTCGAATTACTTCGGCTGGACGTCGATCGGCCCGTGGCACTCGAATACCGATCCCATCCGCCGGGCGTGGGTCTTCAAGGATCACATTGCGGCGGGCATCATGACGGCGCTGCTGTTCTATCTGGCGCTGAACTTCGCGAAACACGCGCGCTCGCGTGCGGCCAAGGCGGCGCTCTATGTCGTCGCGCTGCTCGCGATCGTCAATGTTCTGCTGATGATGCAGGGGCGTACGGGGCAGATCATCGCGATTCTCTTTATCGTGATCTATGTCGTGACGTACTTCGTGTCGCTGCGCGGCATGAAACCCTGGGTGCGATGGGGGAGTGGCGTCGTGCTGGTCGCCGTCGCGGGCAGCCTCGTCTACGCGGCGCTGCATTCGCACGGCTCGCGTCTCGCGGAAACGAATCAGGAAATCAGCGCGTACGAGACGTCGAACAAGAACACGTCGATGGGCGTGCGCATTGTGTTCTACCGGCGCAGTCTCGAACTGATGGCCGAGCGTCCCGTCATCGGTCATGGTGTAGGCACCGTGCAGGAAGAGTTCGATGCGTTCGCGCGTAACGCGACGGGCGCGGCCGCCGCGACGGCGGGTAATCCGCACAACGAATTCCTGCTGATGGGGATTCAACTGGGGGCGCTCGGTATTGCGCTGTTCGTGTTCTTCCTCGTGCAGATCGGACGCTCCGCGCTGGAGTTGCGCGAGCCGGCGCGCACGATTGTGCTCGCTTATCTGTTCGCCTTTGCGATCGGCTGCTTTGCGAATTCGCTGCTGCTGAACTTTACCGAGGGCAATCTGTTCATTTTCCTCGTTGGCATTTTCCTGAGTTGCCGCAAAGGTACGCCGTCGAAGGCGGACGAACGCGCGGTTCGCTAAGCGCCTGCCTGGACGAGCCGACTTCTTTCAAACGCCGCTCGTCACCAGCGACAACACCGACAAATCGGGATGCGTGCCTTCGACGATCGCCTTGCCGACGTGCACGGCTTCGTCGCTAGCATCGTCGAGCGTCTTGAACGATTCCTCGCCGTCCGCGTGAAACGGAACCGTGTGGCCGGGCAGTTTGGGATTGGCGCCGGGATGACAGACGTAGCCGATATACGTGTAGCGCGCGGTGCCTTCTTTCAGCGACGGCGCGACGTGGATCTCGAAGCCTTCATAGTCGACTTGTTGCCAGCTCAGGGTTGCGGCTTCGTCGGGCATGATCGCCTCCGTGCGGGGCGGCGCGTCGAGCGGCCTGAAGATGACGGGCGGGGCTGACGCTTGCCGCGTGTCGTGCGCCGCTCAGAGCGGCGCGGGTGAGTGTGAATGGATAGTATGCGGATCGGCCCGATGTTCGTCGCAAAGGACTCGCGCGAATATCCGGCCGACGGGACTCAGTGACGATGCCGCAGGCGTTCCCACCAGCGATGCCCGTCGAAGCGCCCCGACATCCCTTCGCGATAGTGATGCTCGCGCTTTAATTGATGCGACAACAGCGTCACGATCACCGCCAGCACGACGATGCCGACCACGATGCCCACCATTGATTCAGCCATGGCAGCCTCCGTCTATTGCAACTGCATACGGAAAGTCTAGTTGATTTGCCGGAAGAGGGCGTCTCGCCCATAACGGGCCGTGCGGCGTCTCTCATGTCGCATGCCGTGCGCGATCGATCTCTGTAACCTCTACACGGAAGCGATTGAAAATTCGTATCGCGCGCCGATGCAGGTTGCATCGTCGGATCAGTTTTCATCCTCGGAAAGCAGCGCTTCGAGACCGAATAACCAGGCGATGCCGAAGGTCAGCATGCCGGCTGCCGTGCGTTTGCGTCGGGTGTCCTTTTCACGGACGGCCTGGCTGTAAAGCCCGTCGTAGCAAGGGCTTGGTAGAGATGTCGGATCGTCGTTGTAGTCGTATTGTTCGGAGCGCATGTCGCCTCCCGCGTGCGGTATCGCCTGCAATAAAGCAAGCGATGTGCCCGAAGGTTGAGGCGATGCGGTTACATCAGAACGATATCGTATTGCTCCTGGCTCAAATTCGACTCGACCTGCAAGGACACCGGCTTGCCGATGAAATCGATCAGCATGGCCAGATGCTGGGATTCTTCCTCCAGAAACAGATCGATGACCTGCTGCGAAGCGACTACGCGAAACTCGCGCGGATTGAACTGACGCGACTCTCGGAGAATTTCGCGCAGCACGTCATAGCAGACGGTCCGCGCCGTCTTCACCTGACCCTTGCC
Organism: Paraburkholderia sabiae; assembly: GCF_030412785.1. Classification (NCBI taxonomy): domain Bacteria; kingdom Pseudomonadati; phylum Pseudomonadota; class Betaproteobacteria; order Burkholderiales; family Burkholderiaceae; genus Paraburkholderia; species Paraburkholderia sabiae. The sequence goes on along the minus strand of NZ_CP125295.1, from coordinate 5,434,794 downwards.
CTGACAAACCGGGCAGGGCTCGCACAGCACATGCGCGAGCGACTCGCGCGTGCGCTTTCTCGTCATCTCGACGAGCCCCAGTTGCGAGAACCCGTTGACCGTCACACGCGTCCGGTCGCGCGCCAGGGCTTTCTTCAATTCGCCAAGCACCTGATCGCGATGCTCAGCGTTCTCCATGTCGATGAAGTCGATGATGATCACGCCGCCCAGATTGCGCAGCCGCAATTGCCGCGCGATCGTATGCGCTGCTTCGAGATTGGTCTTGAAGATCGTATCGTCGAAATTGCGCGCGCCGACATAGCCGCCCGTGTTCACGTCGATGGTCGTCATCGCTTCCGTCTGGTCGATCACCAGATAGCCGCCCGACTTCAGATCGACGCGCCGCGATAGCGCACGCTGGATTTCCGTCTCGATGTTGTACAGATCGAAAAGGGGACGCTCGCCCGTGTAGTGATGCAGCTTCGACGACACAGCGGGCGTGAACTCGGCGGCGAACTCCGTGAGCATCTGGAACGTCTCGCGCGAATCGACCTGGATGCGCGTGGTCTCGTCGTTGACGAAGTCGCGCAGCACGCGCTGCGCAAGGTTCAGATCCTGATAGAGCAGGCTCGTCGGCGGCATGCGTTGGGCCTGCGAGAGTATCGTCGCCCATGTTTTGCGCAGATACGCGACGTCGGCGGCCAGTTCTTCGCTCGTCGCGTCTTCGGCGATGGTGCGCACGATGTAGCCGCCTTTCTCGTCGACAGGCAACACCGACGTGAGCCGCGCGCGCACGGCTTCGCGCTCGGCCTCGCTTTCGATCTTCTGCGAAATGCCGATATGCGGTTCCTGCGGCAGATAGACGAGCGTGCGCCCGGCAATGCTCACCTGCGTCGACAGACGCGCGCCCTTCGTGCCGATGGGATCCTTGACGACCTGCACCATCAAGGATTGCCCTTCGAAGACGATTTTCTCGATGGGCTGATGCGGCACCTGCTGCTGCGGTTCGCCCGCGAGCCGCGGATGCCAGATGTCGGCAACGTGCAGAAACGCAGCACGTTCCAGACCGATATCGATGAACGCGGACTGCATGCCCGGCAGCACGCGCACGACCTTGCCGAGGTAGACATTGCCGACCCGCCCGCGCGACAGCGTGCGTTCGACGTGAAGCTCCTGTACCGCGCCCTGCTGGACCAACGCTACGCGCGTCTCCTGCGGCGTAACGTTAATCAGGATTTCTTCGTTCATGGTGTTGTTTTAGAAGTCGATGCGCGCCGCACGTAGAAGGGCAGCGGTTTCAAACAATGGCAAACCCATGATACCTGAATAGGACCCGTCGATATGCTCGATGAACTCCGCCGCGCGCCCCTGAATGCCATACGCCCCTGCCTTTCCGAGCGGCTCGCCGCTTGCTGCATAACGACGCAGCACATCGCTTTGCGCTGCAGCAAAACGTACGCGTGAAACCGATAGCACAGGCGCGAGCAATTCGCCTTGTGCATCGACGACGGCCACGGCTGTCAGCACTTCGTGATCGCGGCCGGCAAGACGCGTGAGCATCGCGACGGCGTCGTCGGCATCGATCGGCTTGCCGAGGATCGCATCGTCGATCGTGACGGTTGTATCGGCAACCAGAACGGGCGCATTCGCGTGACCGCCTGCAACGAGCCGCTCGCGCGCCGCATGGGCCTTCGCGACGCACACGCGCATCACGTAGTCGTGCGCACGCTCGCCGGGCAGTTCGGCTTCGAGCGCTTCGGCGTCTTCATCGGGACGCGGTAACAGCAGTTCGAAGCGCACGCCCAGCTGCGTCAACAGTTCCTGACGGCGCGGGCTCTGCGAAGCGAGATAGACGAACGGAAAAGCGGCACTCTGAATCGACATGAATGGATCACCAGCGAAGTAGGGCGGCCCGGCCTCAGAAGATGAAGCCGACGACAGGTGTTGAGCGTAACAGACGGGGAAAGCGGTGCGCACCCTGGCCGTTCGGCCAGGTTGTACGCAAGGACGCGGGACCTGAAGATATCCGAAAGTTCAGACGGAGTTCAGACCCGATGATACGGATGGTTCTGCGTGATGGTCCACGCGCGATACAGCTGTTCGGCAAGCAGTACGCGGACCATCGCGTGCGGCAACGTGAGGCTCGACACGCGCAGCAGCATGTCGGCACGCGCTTTCAGATCGGGGTCCAGTCCATCGGCGCCGCCAATCAGAAACGCGACGTCGCGTCCGTCCTGTTGCCACGTGGGCAGCGCGTTCGCGAGCTGCATCGTGGTCCAGTCCTTGCCGCGTTCGTCGAGCGCGACGATGCGCGCGTTCTTCGGCAACGCCGCTTCGATCTTCTGCCGCTCGGCGGCCATCACGCTTTCGGCGGAACGGCCCGACGACCGTTGTTCGGGCTTGATTTCACGCAGTTCGATGCGCAGCTCGGGCGGCATGCGCTTCGCGTATTCATCGAAGCCCGTGGCGATCCAGTCCGGCATCTTGTGGCCGACCGCGAGGATATGCAGTTTCATCGTCAGCCTCGCGCCGCGTCGGAAACACTGACAACGGATCGACCGGACGTCGGCCCGATCATGAAAGCGATCACGAGCGGCGGCGAGCCGGTGCCTTGCGCGCCGGACGTGCGACGGGGGCTTCTTCTTCCTCGTCTTCGTCGTCGAGCGGCTCGGACGGACGGGCGCCGCCGAACGGGTTCGGCGTCGACAGCTTCACGCGAACCGGCTTGTCGCCCCAGATCTCTTCGAGGTTGTAGTACTGGCGCAGCGCCGGTTGCAGGATGTGCACGACGGCGTCGCCGCAATCCACCAGAACCCATTCGCCGATGTCTTCGCCTTCCGTGCTGACGATGTCGCCGCCTGCTTCCTTGACCTTCTCGCGCACGCTGGAGGCGAGCGCCTTGGTCTGGCGGTTCGACGTGCCGCTCGCGACGACTACGCGGTCGAACAGTTCAGTGAGGTGGCTGGTGTTGAACACCCGGATGTCTTGCGCCTTGACGTCTTCGAGTGCGTCGACGATGGCACGTTGCAGCTTGCGTATATCCATGATTACCGATGGTACAGATGATGTTGAACAATATAGTCCCACACGGCCGTGGGGACATGATTCTGTGCAGCTTGACCGTTGCCCGACGCTGCCGCGTTTTCGAGCGACGTGCGCAGATGCGCGCGAATATCGGTGGCCGACACATCGAATGCGAGCGACGTATCGATCAGCAGATGCCCGGCCGGCGTTGCCTGCAGCGTGTCGGCGTCAGCCGCGCGTTGCGCGATCGTCGCCGCGACGACGGGCGGCACGGCCGACACGTCGAAGCCCGGACGCGTTGCCGCGGCGACATGCGCGTAGTCGAACAGTTGCTGCCAGTCGCGCCAGGTACCGAGCCGAACCAGTTGGTCCGCGCCGATCAGCAGCGAGATCGACACGTCCGCACCTTCGCGTTCGCGCCAGCGCCGCAGCGTTTCGACAGTGTACGTGGGGCCGTCGTGCTCGATTTCATCCGTGGCGACGCTGACCGTCACTCCTGGCAGCGTCAGCGACGCAGCGGCGGCGCGGGCCATCGCGAGCCGGTGCGTGGCCGCCGATACATCCGCTTTCTGCCACGGCTGGCCGGCCGGCATCAGCACGAGTTCGGTCAGAGCGAGCGCATCGGCGAAACGCCGCGCGAGCGCGAGATGACCGTCGTGGATCGGGTCGAACGTGCCGCCGAGTATGCCGATACGGCGGCGCAATGCCTGTTTCACAGCGGCGGATTGAACGGTCGGATTCAGTTGCGGTTCCTTTGCCTGTCGATGAGAGCGGAGTTGGCGCGGCGCAGCGCGTCAGACCCACTCGCGCTGCACGAGAAAGTCGCTGTACAGGCGCGCTTCCGGCGTGCCCGGCTCGGGCTGCCAGTTGTAGCGCCAGTTCACGACGGGCGGCATCGACATCAGGATCGATTCCGTGCGCCCGCCGCTTTGCAGCCCGAACAGTGTGCCACGGTCGAAGACGAGGTTGAATTCGACGTAGCGGCCTCGCCGGTAAGCCTGAAAGTCACGCTGGGCTTCGCCGTACGGCATGTCGCGGCGTTTTTCGATGATGGGCAGATACGCATCCAGGAACGAATCGCCGACGCTCTTGACCATCGCGAACGATTTATCGAAGCCGGGCTCGGCGAAATCGTCGAAGAAAATCCCGCCGATGCCGCGCGGTTCGTTCCGATGCTTCAGGAAGAAGTAGTCGTCACACCAGCGCTTGAAGCGCGGATAGAGGTCGTCACCGTACGGTTGCAGCGCGTCGCGGCAGACGCGGTGGAAATGCTGCGCGTCTTCCTCGAAGCCGTAATAGGGCGTCAGATCCATGCCGCCACCGAACCAGAACACGGGCGCTTCGCCCGCTTTCGTGGCGACGAGGAGGCGCACGTTCATGTGCACGGTCGGGCAGTACGGGTTGCGCGGATGCAGCACCAGCGACACGCCCATCGCTTCGAACCCGCGCCCCGCCAGTTGCGGACGCAGCGCGCTCGCCGAGCCGGGCAGCGCGTCGCCTTGCACGTCCGAGAAGCCGATGCCCGCGCGCTCGAAGAATGCACCATCTTCCAGAATGCGCGTGCAGCCGCCGCCGCGCAGCTTCTCGCCGGGCTTGCGCTGCCAGCTGTCGGTGGCGAGCGGCGTGCCGTCGAATGCACCGAGCGCGTCGGCGATCCGCGTCTGCAAGCCTTGCATCCAGGTGCGGACGGTCTGGGTGTCGTGAGCGTCGTGAATCGAATCGGTCATGGTATGTGGGGCGCGGCAGGCGGGAAACACTGGCGCGGTCGAGACTCAACGGGACGGTTTGGGCGCTATGCGCCGTTCGCGGCACACGTTCTGGCAATTGCCGGCGCTGCTCAGCCGGGTTTCACCCATTGCGGCAAACATCTGCCGACAGACCCAAGTGTAGCGCCGGCGCGGCCATATGGCCCCGAAGGGCGGTGTCGTGCATCCGGGCAGACTGCCCCGGATGCCGCGCCGGGAAGCGCTTTCGCGCAGAAAGTGGCCGGTTTAGCCGTGCTTGCGATTGGCCGCGCGATAACCGATATCGCGGCGATACTGCATGCCGTCGAACGAAATGTGGTTGATCGCCTCGTAAGCGACCGACTGCGCGCTGCGCACCGAATCCGCCAGGCCGACGACGCACAGCACGCGTCCGCCCGACGTCGTCAGCTTGCCATCCGCGAGCGTCGTGCCCGCGTGGAACGTGACGGCGTCGGCTGTTTCGGGCGGAATGCCGCTGATGAAATCGCCCTTGCGCGGCGCTTCGGGATAGTTGTGCGCGGCCAGCACCACGCCGAGCGCGGTGCGGCGGTCCCATTCCAGTTCAACCGTGTCCAGCGTGCCCGCGATCGCCTGCTCGACGACCTTCGAGAAATCGCCCTTCAGGCGAGCCATGATCGGCTGCGTTTCGGGGTCACCCATCCGGCAATTGAATTCGAGCGTCTTCGGGTTGCCTTGCGCGTCGATCATCAGACCGGCGTACAGGAAGCCTGTGAAGCGGATGCCTTCTTTCTCCATGCCGCGCACCGTCGGCAGGATGATTTCGCGCATTACGCGTGCGTGCAACTGCGGCGTGACGATAGGTGCGGGCGAGTAGGCGCCCATGCCGCCCGTGTTCGGGCCCTGATCGCCGTCGAGCAGACGCTTGTGATCCTGGCTCGATGCCAGCGCCAGCACGTTCTTGCCGTCGACCATCACGATGAAGCTGGCTTCTTCGCCCGCCAGGAACTCTTCGATCACGACGCGCGCGCCGGCATCGCCGAGCTTGTTGTCCGACAGCATCATGTCGACGGCGTGGTGCGCTTCTTCGAGCGTCAGCGCGACGACCACGCCCTTGCCGGCTGCGAGGCCGTCCGCCTTGATGACGATGGGCGCGCCTTTTGCATCGATGTACGCGTGTGCTGCTGCGACGTCGGAGAAAGTCTCGTACTCGGCCGTGGGAATGGCGTGGCGCTTCATGAACGCCTTCGCAAAGTCCTTCGAGCTTTCGAGCTGCGCCGCTTCCTTCGACGGCCCAAAAATCTTCATGCCGCGTGCGCGGAAAATATTGACGATGCCCGCCGCCAGCGGCTGTTCCGGGCCGACCAGCGTGAACGCGATCTGTTCTTTCTCGACGAAGTCGGCGAGTGCGTTCGGATCGGTGATGTCGATGTTGCGCAGACGGTCGTCCTGCGCGGTGCCGCCGTTGCCCGGCGCGACATAGACGAGCTGCACGCGCGGCGACTGCGCGAGTTTCCACGCGAGCGCATGTTCGCGACCGCCGGAACCGACGACGAGTAACTTCATGTGATTCCCCGAATACTAAAAACCGTGAACGGCCCGCGCATCGGCGCAAGCCGTGGATGTCCATCTCTACCTTCGCACAACGCGAACGGGTTGCCTGTGACGCAGGCCACAAAGCAGGGCGTTGTGGCGGAAAAGGCCGCGAAATACGTCGCCGGATACTCGATCAACGGCGGCGCTCAATAGTCGCGCTCAACGGCGTGCGGACATTCATACGAAACGCCCGCGCGGTGAGCGGGAGGAGCGCTGCGACGGCCCGGGTACGCGGAAAACGTCGACCCGGGCGGAGCGCTCACTCCGGGCCTCACTCGTCGGCGATGGCCGCGTTCGTATAGACCTCTTGCACGTCGTCCAGATTTTCCAGCGCGTCGAGCAGCTTTTGCATCTTGACGGCGTCGTCGCCCGTGAATTCGACTTCCGTCTGGGGCTTCATCGTCACTTCGGCGAGTTCCGCCTTGAAGCTTGCAGCTTCGAGCGCGGCCTTGACCTTCGGGAAATCGTTCGGCGGGCAGATCACTTCGATGCTGCCGTCTTCGTTCGTGACGACGTCGTCGGCGCCTGCTTCGAGTGCGGCTTCCATCAGCTTGTCTTCGGGCGTGCCGGGTGCGAACAGGAACTGGCCAACGTGATCGAACATGAACGACACCGAGCCGTCCGTGCCCATATTGCCGCCGAACTTCGAGAACGCGTGGCGCACTTCCGCGACGGTGCGCGTGCGGTTGTCCGTCATCGTATCGACGATGACGGCCGCGCCGCCGATGCCATAGCCTTCGTAGCGGATTTCCTCGTAGTTCGCGCCGTCGACGCCGCCGACGCCGCGCTGGATCGCGCGGTTGATGTTGTCCTTCGGCATGTTGGCGTCATACGCCTTGTCGACAGCGAGCCGCAGACGCGGGTTCGAGTCGATTTCGCCGCCGCCCATGCGGGCCGCGACCTGGATTTCCTTGATGAGCCGCGTCCAGACCTTGCCCTTCTTGGCATCGGCCGCTGCTTTCTTATGCTTGATGTTGGCCCATTTCGAATGACCCGCCATACCTTTCTCCGTGGCGCGCGCCAGCGGGGCGCGCGCAGTGTGCAAATGTCGTCAGTCTGGTCGCACCCTGTGCGTTTTTGTGTCGCTTCGGCGATGTGCGCCGGGAGTTCCGGCGCTGCGGGATAGTTGCCGCGCGAGCGTCGCCGCTAGTGACAGTCTTGGCCTGCGGCCGGGGAAGGGTGAACTGCCTTGGTTCATGGCAGACCGCAATTTTATCATGGCAGGGTGGGGCGCCTTGGCGGCGTGGTTCGGTTTTTTGGTGTTTCGGGATGTGGTTCGGTTTTTTGGCTGCGCTGGCATCCGCGTTGTCGTATCGGTTTGCTAGCGTCGCCCCTGTGCGGGGCGGCACCTACTTTTCTTTGCAGCGGCAAAGAAAAGTAGGCAAAAGAAAGCCGCTCACACCGCCAATTCTTGTGTTTGCCCCAGGGGCTCTCAACATCCCCGTCCTTCGGGCGGCAACACACTTTTTCGTGCCCGTTGCCAGCGTGCTAACTGCACGCATCACCCGCTTCGCACGCCCGCGTCACTTACCGCGTTACCAGGCAGTCCACGGCCGCCCAGGTGGCAAACTGTGTGTAGGCGGTCGCGACACAAGTGCACCACTCCGGACTGAAAAGCGGGATCGGTGTCGTAGAAGCGCCAACGCGTCAGGCGCGGCAACCTGCACACCGTTTGCCACCTGGGCGGCGCGGACGGTTCGACGCCGCTGTCTGCGCTACGAGTGATTGAAGTGGGTGATGCGCCTGTTTAAAGGCGCTGGCAACGAGCATCGATTGACGCGCTGCCACGTGAGGTGCGGGACCCGTAGGGGGCCCGCAGGCAATCACAAGCACTGGCGGTGTGAGCGGCTTTCTTTTGCCTACTTTCTTTGCCGCTGCAAAGAAAAGTAGGTGCTGCCCCGCACAGGGGCAACGCTAGCAAACCGACATGACAAAGCGGATGCCAGCGAACCAGCAAAAAAACCAGGCCCCCGCGAAGGCTAATTCTTGGTCCCGAACAACCGATCCCCCGCATCCCCAAGCCCAGGAATAATGTAAGCATGCTCATTGAGCCGGGTATCGAGCGAAGCCACATAAAGCTTCACATCAGGATGCGCATCCTGGAACACCTGCACACCCTCAGGCGCCGCCACCAGCGCGAGGAACGAAATATTCTCGCCGGCGACACCGCGACGCTTGAGCACGTCGATCGCATGCACGGCCGAATAGCCCGTCGCGACCATCGGATCGCACAGAATGAAAATCCGGTCCTCGAGATCGGGCAGACGCACGAGATACTCGACAGGCCGATGATCGTCGTCGCGATACACGCCGATATGGCCGACGCGCGCCGACGGAATCAGCTCGAGCAATCCATCCGACATGCCGATGCCCGCGCGCAGCACGGGCACGATCGCGAGCTTCTTGCCGGCGATCACGGGCGCATCGATATCGACGAGCGGCGTGCTCACGCGACGCGTCGTCATCGGTAGATTGCGGGTGATTTCGTAGCCCATCAGCAGCGTGATCTCGCGCAGCAGCTCACGGAACGTCCGCGTGGACGTGTCGCGGTCGCGCATGTGCGACAGCTTGTGCTGGATCAGCGGGTGATCGAGGATGAAAAGATTGGGAAAACGGCTGTCCTGAGTCATGACGAGGCGCCTCGCGGCGAAGTTGTGCTGGCTGATGATGGTCTCGCACGGCGTCCGCGCGGCCCGTAAGGTAACGGGCGGCAGCGAACGGCTGTGCCGTGACCGCAAGTTTACCGGAAGGGGCGGCCGCTGATGAAAGGTATTGCAGCAGGGTCAGGCAGCGCCGCGTCGATTCTTCTAGAATCAGGGGACAGTTGACCGACCACGCGCGAATGCTTGCGCGCATCACGACAGGACAAAACACATGGATCTGGGCATCGCAGGAAAAACCGCGCTGGTCTGCGCGGCAAGCAAGGGACTGGGGCGCGGCTGCGCCGAGGCGCTGGCGGCCGAAGGCGTGAATGTGACGATCGTCGCGCGAACGGCCGAGACGCTCGAAGCGACGGCGTCGGCGATCCGCGCGAAAACGGGCGTCGACGTGAAGGCCGTGGCCTGCGATATCACCACGCCCGAAGGCCGTACGGCGGCGCTCGCCGTCTGCCCGCAGCCGGATATCCTCGTCAACAACGCGGGCGGTCCGCCGCCCGGCGACTTCCGCAACTTCACGCACGACGACTGGATCCGCGCGCTCGAAGCGAACATGCTCACGCCCATCGAACTGATCCGCGCGACGATCGACGGGATGATCGCGCGCGGCTTCGGGCGCGTGGTGAACATCACGAGTTCGTCGGTGAAAGCGCCCATCGACGTGCTCGGCCTGTCGAACGGCGCGCGCTCGGGGCTGACGGGCTTCGTCGCGGGCGTCGCGCGCAAGGTCGCGCCCGATGGCGTGACGATCAACAACCTGCTGCCGGGCATCTTCGATACGGACCGCATCGCCGTGACCTTCGATGCCGCGGCGAAATCGCAGAACATTTCGGTCGATGATGCGCGCAAGCAGCGCATGGCGACGATTCCCGCGCGCCGCTTCGGTACGCCCGACGAGTTCGGCCGCGCCTGCGCCTTCCTGTGCAGCGTGCACGCCGGCTATATCACGGGGCAGAACTGGCTGATCGACGGCGGCGCTTATCCGGGCACGTATTGACGCACGGCGCTTCGCGACGCCACGAACATCAAAACGTCAAAACGAAAGCGACAACGACAACCCAGAGGAACAACGACATGACAACACGCGTCGCGCTGATCGCGCACGATCACAAGAAGGACGACATCGTCAAACTGGCGGGCGAGTACGCGGATACGCTCGCGCGCTGCGAACTGCTCGCGACGGGCACGACGGGCGGCCGTATCAGCGATGCGCACGGGCTGAAGGTCGAGCGGATGCTGTCGGGCCCGCACGGCGGCGACCTGCAGATCGGCGCGCAACTGGCGGAAGGCCGCGTCGACATGGTGATTTTCCTGCGCGACCCGATGACGCCGCAGCCGCATGAACCTGACATCAACGCGCTCGTGCGCGCGTGCGACGTCCACAACGTGCCGTGCGCGACGAACATCTCGACGGCGCGGATGATCCTCGATGTGCTGACGCTGCGTCTGTCGCAGCAGGTCTGACGGCGTCGTCCGCTTCCATTCACTCAATGCGCGCCACGCGGCGCAAACGAATCTGGAGACAACATGACCAAGGCAATTCGATTCGACAGGACAGGCGGCCCCGAAGTGATGAAGTGGGTCGACGTCGAGGTGGGCGAGCCAGGCAATGGCGAGATCCGCATCAAACAGCATGCGGTCGGTCTGAACTATATCGATGTGTATTTCCGTACTGGGCTCTATCCGCTGCCGCTGCCGGGCGGTCTCGGCATGGAAGCGGCGGGCGAGGTGGTCGCAGTCGGTCCCGACGTGACGGACTTGAAGACGGGCGACCGCGTCGCGTATGTCGCGCGGCCGCCGGGCGCCTACGCGCAGGAGCGCGTGCTGCCCGCCGCGCAGGTCGTGAAGCTGCCCGACGCGATCGGCTATGAAGAAGCGGCTTCCGTCATGCTGCAAGGGCTGACGGCGCAATATCTGCTGCGTCGCACGTATCCCGTGAAGCCGGGCGACACGATCCTGATCCAGGCGGCCGCGGGCGGCGTCGGCCTGCTCGCGTGCCAGTGGGCGAAGGCGCTGGGCGCGACGGTGATCGGCACGGTCGGTTCCGACGAGAAGGCGGAGATTGCGCAGGCGCACGGCTGCGACTATCCGATTGTCTACACGCGCGAAAACTTCACGAAGCGCGTTCGCGAAATCACGAACGGCGCGGGCGTGCCCGTCGTGTACGACTCGATCGGCAAGGATACGTTTACGGCTTCGCTCGATTGCCTCGCGCCGCTCGGTATGTTCGTGAGCTTCGGCAATGCGTCGGGCCCGCTGCCGCCGATCGATTCGTCCGAGTTCGCCGGGCGCGGTTCGCTGTTCTTCACGCGGCCGACGCTGTTTACGTACATGGGCAAGCGTAGCGACTACGACGCGATGGCGGCGGATCTGTTCGACGTGATCGCGACGGGCAAGGTGAAGACGAGCATCAACCAGCGCTATGCGCTCGCTGACGTCGGCAAGGCGCATGCGGATCTGGAAGCACGGAAGACGACGGGGTCGACGGTTTTGTTGCCGTAACGCCTGCCAGCCTTCATAAAAAGGCCGCTTCACGCGCGACGTGAAGCGGCCTTTTCCGTTTACGCGTTTTTTACACCCATCAACAAATCTTTGACCAGCCCTTTACGCCGATCGGCATAACGTTCCGGACATCCATCGCCCAACAAATGGAGAACATGAAATGGATGTGCTGTACGTCGGGGGCATCGCGCTATTCGCTGCGCTGACCTTTGGATTGATCGCCGGGTGCGAGAAGTTGACGCGCGTCGGCCGTGGTCAGGGAGCGCGCTCATGAACTGGATCCTCTGGCTCTCGGGGGCGGCCACCGCGCTGCTGTTCGCTTATCTCGTCTATGCGCTGCTGCGCGCGGAGGACATTGAATGAACTTCAACAATGTCCTGCAGCCGGCGCTCTTCATCGTCGTGCTGCTCGCGGCTGCCATTCCCGTCTCGCGCTATCTGTCGCGCGTGATGGACGGCAGCTCGCGCGTCGTCAAACTGGGCGGTCCCATCGAGCGTCTGCTGTACCGTCTCGCAGGCGTCGATCCTTCGCACGAAATGAGCTGGAAGCACTACGCGATCGCCACGCTCGCGTTCAATCTGCTCGGCGTCGTGTTTCTCTACGTGCTGCTGCGCGTGCAGGGCGGATTGCCCGCCAATCCGCAGCAGTTCGCCGCGATGACCGTCGACGGCGCATTCAACACGGCCGTCAGCTTCGTCACCAACACGAACTGGCAGGACTATTCGGGCGAACAGGCCGTCAGCTATCTGACGCAGATGCTCGGCCTCACGGTGCAGAACTTCCTGTCGGCGGCGACGGGCATCGTCGTCGTGATCGCGCTGGTGCGCGGCTTCGCGCGCCACACGGCGCAGACCATCGGCAACTTCTGGGTCGACATCACGCGCGTGACGCTCTACGTGCTGCTGCCGATGGCGGCGATCATCGCCGCGCTGCTGATGAGCCAGGGCGTGATCCAGAACTTCAAGGCCTATCAGGACGTGCCGACGCTGCAGACCACGACGTACTCCGCGCCGAAAACGGATGCGCAGGGCAACGCCGTGAAGGACGCGAAGGGCAACCCCGTGATGGTCGATACGCCCGTGAAAACGCAGACGATCGCGATGGGCCCCGTCGCTTCGCAGGAAGCGATCAAGATGCTCGGCACGAACGGCGGCGGCTTCTTCAACGGCAACTCCGCGCATCCGTACGAGAACCCGACGCCGTTCTCGAACTTCGTGCAGATCTTCTCGATTCTGATCATCCCGGCCGCGTTGTGTCTCGTGTTCGGCCGCATGATCGGCGATCGCCGGCAAGGTGTCGCGGTGCTCGCCGTGATGACGATCGCGTTCGCCGTGTGCATCGCGGGCGAAATCGGCGCGGAGCAAAGCGGCAATCCGCTCTTCACGTCGCTGCATGTCGATCAGACTGCGAGCGCGTTGCAGGCGGGCGGCAACATGGAAGGCAAGGAAACGCGCTTCGGCATCGCGCAGTCGGGCATCTTCACGGTCGCGACGACGGCGGCTTCGTGCGGCGCCGTGGCCAACACGCATGACTCGCTGACGCCGCTCGGCGGCCTCGTGCCGATGCTGCTGATGCAACTCGGCGAAGTGATCTTCGGCGGCGTGGGTTCGGGTCTCTACGGGATGCTCGTGTTCGCGATGCTCGCCGTGTTCGTCGCGGGCCTGATGATCGGCCGCACGCCTGAATACGTCGGCAAGAAGATCGAAGCGTACGAGATGAAGATGGTGTCGATCGTCGTGTTGCTGACGCCGCTGCTGGTGCTCGTCGCGACGTCGATCGCCGTGCTCACCGATGCGGGCAAGGCAGGCATCCTGAACCCCGGCGCGCACGGTTTCTCGGAGATTCTCTACGCGTTCAGCTCGGCGGCGAACAACAACGGCAGCGCGTTCGCGGGCCTGACGGTGAGCACACCGTTCTACAACTGGCTGACGGCGATTGCGATGTGGTTCGGCCGCTTCGGCACGATCGTCCCGGTGCTCGCGATTGCCGGTTCGCTGGCCGCGAAGAAGCGCATCGCGGTGACGGGCGGCACGCTGCCGACGCATGGTCCGCTGTTCGTCGTGCTGCTGCTCGGCACGGTGCTGCTGGTCGGCGCGTTGACGTACGTACCTGCGCTTGCGCTCGGTCCTGGCGTCGAACATCTGATGATGATCGCGGGCCATTGATACGCCACGCGACATAAAAACGGCGAAGCAATTAGAGGAAGAAATGACTGACCATTCCGCCACCCGGTCCATGTTCGATCCGGCGCTCGTGCGCCCGGCGATCGTGGACTCGTTCAAGAAACTCAAACCGCACACGCAGTTCCGCAATCCGGTGATGTTCTGCGTGTACGTCGGCAGCATCCTGACGACGATCCTCTGGATCGCCGCGCTGATGGGCCAGGCCGAGGCGCCCGCGGGCTTCATTCTCGCGGTCACGCTGTGGCTGTGGTTCACGGTGCTGTTCGCGAACTTTGCCGAAGCGCTCGCGGAAGGGCGCTCGAAAGCGCAGGCGGCATCGCTGCGCAGCGCAAAGAAAGACGTGATGGCGAAGAAGCTCAACGAGCCGCATCCGAAGTCGCCCATCCGCATCATGACGGCCTCGGATCTTCGTAAAGGCGACGTCGTGCTCGTCGAAACGGGCGACGTGATTCCCGCCGACGGCGAAGTGATCGAAGGTGTCGCGTCCGTCGACGAGTCGGCGATTACGGGTGAATCCGCGCCTGTGATCCGCGAGTCGGGCGGCGACTTTTCGTCGGTGACGGGCGGCACGCGCGTGCTGTCCGACTGGATCGTCGTGAAGGTGACGGCGAACCCCGGTGAAGCGTTCCTCGACCGCATGATCGCGATGGTCGAAGGCGCGAAGCGTCAGAAGACGCCGAACGAAATCGCGCTGACCATTCTGCTCGTCGCGCTGACCATCGTGCTGCTGCTCGCCACGGCGACGCTGCTGCCGTTCTCGATGTTCTCCGTCGAAGCCGCAAAGGAGGGTCACGTGGTGACGATCACCGCGCTCGTCGCGCTGCTCGTGTGCCTGATTCCGACGACGATCGGCGGCTTGTTGTCCGCGATCGGCGTCGCAGGCATGAGCCGCATGATGCAGGCGAACGTGATCGCCACGTCGGGCCGCGCAGTCGAAGCGGCGGGCGACGTCGACGTGTTGCTGCTCGACAAGACGGGCACGATCACGCTCGGCAATCGCCAGGCGTCGCAGTTCATTCCGGCTTCGGGCGTCGCGGAAGAAGCGCTCGCCGATGCCGCGCAACTGTCGTCGCTGTCGGACGAAACGCCGGAAGGCCGCAGCATCGTCGTGCTCGCTAAGCAGCGCTTCAACATCCGTCAGCGCGACATGGCTGCGTTGCATCCTGTGTTTCTTGCGTTCAGCGCGCAGACGCGCATGAGTGGCGTCGATCTGCCGGGCCGTGAGATCCGCAAAGGCGCGGCGGATGCCGTGAAGCATTACGTCGAAGCGCACGGCGGCCGTTTCCCCGCAGAACTGTCGATGGCCGTCGCGGAAGTCGCGCGTCGCGGCAGCACGCCGCTCGTCGTCGCAGAGAAGACGGAAGGCGCGGCGCGCGTGCTCGGCGTGATCGAACTGAAGGACGTGGTGAAGGGCGGCATCAAGGAGCGCTTTGCCGAACTGCGCAAGATGGGCATCAAGACCGTGATGGTGACGGGCGACAACCGTCTGACGGCGGCGGCGATTGCGGCTGAAGCGGGCGTCGACGATTTCCTCGCCGAAGCCACGCCGGAGACGAAGCTCGCGACGATCCGCGCGCATCAGTCGGAAGGGAAGCTGGTCGCGATGACGGGCGACGGCACCAACGATGCCCCCGCGCTCGCGCAGGCCGACGTTGCTGTCGCGATGAACACGGGCACGCAGGCCGCGAAGGAAGCGGGCAACATGGTCGATCTCGATTCGAATCCGACCAAGCTGATCGAGATCGTCGAGATCGGCAAGCAGATGCTGATGACGCGCGGCTCGCTGACGACGTTCTCGATTGCAAACGACGTCGCCAAGTACTTCGCGATCATTCCGGCCGCGTTCGCGACGACGTATCCGGCGTTGAACGCGCTGAACGTGATGCATCTGGCGACGCCGACGTCCGCGATCATGTCGGCCGTGATTTTCAACGCGCTGATCATCGTGCTGCTGATTCCGTTGGCGCTGAAGGGCGTGAAGTACCGGCCGCTTGGCGCGGCGATTTTGTTGAGGCGCAATCTGCTGGTCTACGGTTTGGGCGGCATCATCGTGCCGTTCATCGGGATCAAGCTGATCGACATGGTGCTGGCCGCGTTCGGCTGGGTGTGAGCGCAGCGCGCGCTTGGATGAGAGAACAAGGAAGCTGAATCATGAAATCGCTTTTTCGCCCGATGGTCGTGATATTTGCCGTGCTGACGGCTGTGACGGGGCTGGCGTATCCCGCTGTGATGACGGCCTTCGGTCAGGCTGTTTTTCACGATCAGGTTAATGGCAGTCTGATCGAAAAGGACGGCAAGGTTGTCGGCTCGCGGCTGATCGGGCAGCAGTTCGATGCGCCGCAGTACTTCTGGGGGCGTCTGTCGGCGACGTCGCCGATGCCGTACAACGCGCAGGGTTCGAGCGGGTCGAATCTCGGGCCGATCAATCCTGCTCTTGCCGATGAGGTGAAGGGACGTATTTCTGCCTTGCAGGCGGCTGGACATTTGCCTTCGGGCGTTGACGTTCCTGTCGATCTTGTTACTTCCTCCGGGAGCGGGTTGGACCCGGAGATTTCGCCTGCTGCGGCGGCTTATCAGGTTGAGCGCGTTGCTGCTGCGCGGAAGATGAATGTTAATGATGTTGCTGCGCTTGTTGATCGCTATACGCGTGGTCGGCAGTTTGGGCTCTTCGGTGAGGCGCGGGTCAATGTGCTCGAGCTTAATCTTGCGCTTGATGATGCGCAGCGGGGTTAAGGTTTGTTGATGTCTGCGACGCTGGTTGGTTTTTGGTTTTTGCTGTCGCTGGCATCCGCGTTTTCATGTCTGTGCTTCATGCGTTGCCCCTGTGCGGGGCGGCACCTACTTTTCTTTGCAGCGGCAAAGAAAAGTAGGCAAAAGAAAGCCGCTTTTGTACCTCCGGTGCCCGCCAGGGCAGCGCCGCGGCATGCCGTAGTTGAACTATCGCGCTGCGACGTCCGCACTCTGTAGAAAGCCCGCAGTCAACCGCGCACAGCGCGAAAACCTCACACAGTCTGGAGCACATACCGCCGTAATCAGAGCGACGGCAAACACACGAAAACAAGCCGACCGAATGTGCCCCGAGTGGATGTCATCTTTCGCGCCGCGCACGGTTGACTGCGGGCTTTCTACGGAGTGTTTGCGTTGTTGCGCGACAGCTCAAAGACCGTGTGCCGTGGCGTTATCCTGGCGGGGCACCGGAGGTTTGAAGCGGCTTTCTTTTGCCTACTTTTCTTTGCCGCTGCAAAGAAAAGTAGGTGCCGCCCCGCACAGGGGCGACGCCTGAAGCACGGATACGAATTCGCGGATGCCAAAGAAAACCTAAACACCGACTGCGTCGCAGACAAAAGCAAAAACAAGAACAAAAAACCAGAATGGCGACTGCGTCGCAGACAAAAAACTGTCACCATACCCGCACGAAAGTGCATCCCGACCGACCATGCCCCGCCCCGACCCCGACGAGCTCCTCGACAAACTCCAGCGTGAAGAAGAAAAACGCCAGCGCGGCAAGCTCAAAGTTTTCTTTGGCGCATCGGCCGGCGTCGGCAAGACCTATGCAATGCTGCAAGCGGCAAAGCGCCGTAAAGAAGAGGGTATCGACGTCGTCGTCGGCATAGCGGAAACCCACGGTCGCAGCGAAACGGCGGCATTGCTCGAAGGCCTCGAAGTCCTGCCGCTCGCGCGCATCGAATACAGAAACAGACTGCTAGCCGAATTCGACCTCGACAAAGCGCTAGAAAGAAAACCGCAACTGATCCTCGTCGACGAACTCGCACACTCGAACGTGCAGGGCGCCCGCCATGCCAAACGCTGGCAGGACGTCTACGAACTCCTCGATGCAGGCATCGACGTCTACACGACTGTCAACGTCCAGCACCTGGAAAGCCTCAACGACGTGGTCGGTCAGATCACGGGCATCCGCGTGTGGGAGACGGTGCCCGACCGTGTGTTCGATCGCGCCGACGAAGTGACGCTCGTCGATCTTCCCGCCGAAGAACTGCTCGACCGGATGCGCGACGGCAAGGTCTACATGCCGCAGCAAGCCGAGCGCGCGGTGCGCAACTTCTTTCGCAAAGGCAATCTGATCGCGCTACGCGAACTGGCGCTGCGGCGCACTGCGGATCGCGTCGATGCGCAGATGCGCGAGTACCGCGCCGATCGTTCGATCGAGCGCATCTGGCAGGCGCGCGAACGTCTGCTCGTGTGCGTCGGTCCCGGCCCTGAGGCGCCGCTGCTGGTGCGCGCGGCCGCGCGCCTCGCGGCGAGCCTGAAGGCCGACTGGATCGCCGTCTATGTCGAAACGCCGAAGCTGCAGCGTCTGTCAGACGCGCGCCGCGAACGTACTCTCGACGCGCTCAAGCTCGCCGCCGAACTCGGCGCCGAAACGGCAACACTCGCGGGCGCCGATGCCGTCTCGACGTTGATCGGCTATGCGCGCGTGCGCAACGTGTCGAAGCTGGTGGCGGGCGGCTCGTCGGCGACGGGCTTCGTGCGCTGGCTGCGTCGTCCGTTCGGCGAGCGTCTCGCGGAACGCGCGAGCGATCTCGATCTCACGCTGATCCGCGCGAGCAGCGACGAAACGGGAGGCACGACGCGCGAGCGCCTCGCCGACGAGGAAGGGCGTGCCTGGCGCGACGCGCTGATCGCTGCACGCGACCGGCGCTCGCCGCCGCGCAGCTACGCGTGGGCCGTCGCGATCTGCGCGGGCGTGACGCTGATCGCGAGTCAGCTGATCGACCGGATCGATCTCGCGAATCTCGTGATGCTGTATCTGCTCGGCGTGATCTTCACGGCCGTGAGGTTGGGACGCGGGCCTGGCGTGATGCTGTCGTTCCTGTCCGTCGCCGCGTTCGACTTTTTTTTCGTGCCGCCGCGCATGTCACTCTCTGTGAGCGATACGCAATATCTGCTGACGTTCCTGGGCATGCTGCTGACTTCGCTTGTGATCGGCCATCTGACGTCGAGTCTGCGGCGCGAGGCGAGTGTCGCGCGGCGGCGCGAGCAGCGCACGGGCGCGATGTACGCGATGGCGCGCGAACTCGCGGCGGCGCTGACGACGGAGCAGATCGTCGGCATCGGCAGCCGGCATGTGAGCGAGGTGTTTCGCGCACGCGTCGCCGTGCTGCTGCCCGACAGCGCGGATCAGGTGAAGCAGAAGATCGACGATCCCGACACCAACATCATGCTCGACGGCGCGTCGCTCGATGTCGATGTCGGCCAGTGGGTCTACGACCAGCAGAAGCCCGCGGGCCACGGCACGGACACGCTGCCCGCCGCAAAGGCGCTGTATCTGCCGCTGCGCGCGCCGATGCGCACGCGCGGTGTGCTCGCCGTCGCGATGCAGGACGAGCGCGAACTCGATGTGCCCGAACAGCAGCGGATGCTCGACGCGTTCGCCGCGCAGATCGCGCTCGCGCTGGAACGCGTGCATTACGTCGATATCGCGCGCGATGCGCTTGTCAGCATGGAGTCGGAGCGGCTGCGCAACTCGCTGCTGTCGGCGATTTCGCACGATCTGCGCACGCCGCTCACGGCGATCGTCGGTTTTTCGTCGATGCTGGCCGCACAGCGCGATGCGCAGACCGACAAGCACAACGAGGCACAGGGTGAACTGGTCGACGCGATCCACGAAGAAGCGCTGCGGATGACGGGCATCGTCACGAATCTGCTCGACATGGCGCGCCTGCAGGCGGGCAGCCTGAAGCTGAACCGTCAGTGGTCGCTGCTCGAAGAGACGGTCGGTTCGGCGTTGCGCGACTGCCGGCGCACGCTCGCGCGGCATCCGGTGAAAGTGTCGCTGCCCGCCGATCTGCCGCTGCTGCAACTCGATGCCGTGCTGATGGAGCGGCTCTTCGCGAACCTGTTCGAGAACGCCGCGAAGTACGTGCCGCCCGACACGCCGTTGACGATCAGCGCGCAATGTATCGACGAGAACGACAAGCCGTTTGTGCGTGTGACCGTCGACGATACGGGACCGGGCTTGCCGGCCGGCATGGAAGCCCGCATCTTCGAGAAGTTCACGCGCGGCGAGAAGGAGTCGGCGAAGCCGGGCATCGGCCTCGGACTCGCGATCTGTCGCGCGATCGCCGAAGCGCATGGCGGTAAAATCGGCGCGACGAATCGCATTGCAGCCGATGGCCGCGTCGAGGGCGCGCGTTTCTGGTTCACGCTGCCGATCGAAACGCCGCCGCCCGTGCCCGACGTGTCCGATGTCTCCGACGACGCAGCGGGCGAGCCCGAACCTGCGCAACGCCTTCCACAACAAGCCGATACGCATCCGCATACTGACTCATGAGCGACCTGAGCATTACCGTCGTACTGATCGAAGACGAACAACAGATCCGCCGCTTCGTGCGGGCGTCGCTGGAAGGCGAGGGCATCGTCGTGCACGACGCGCCGACGGGCAAGCAGGGGCTGATCGAAGCGGCGACGCGCAAGCCCGATCTCGTGATCGTCGACCTCGGTTTGCCCGACACGGACGGTCTCGACGTGATCCGCGAATTGCGCGGCTGGAGCGAGTTGCCGGTGATCGTGCTGTCGGCGCGCACGCAGGAGAGCGAGAAGGTTGCCGCGCTCGACGCAGGCGCCGACGACTATCTGACCAAACCCTTCGGCGTGTCGGAACTGCTGGCGCGGATACGCGCGCATCTGCGGCGGCGCAATCAGGGCGGTCCGGCCGAGACGCCGCAGGTGCATTTCGGCGGCGTGACCGTCGATCTGGGCTTGCGGCAGGTGTCGCGCGACGGCGAGCCCGTGCATCTGACGCCGCTCGAATATCGGCTGCTCGCGACGCTTGTGCGGCATGCGGGGCGAGTGCTGACGCATCGTCAGTTGCTGCGCGACGTGTGGGGGCCGTCGCATGTCGAGAGCCATCACTATCTGCGGATTTACATGGCGCATTTGCGGCAAAAGCTGGAGCGGGATCCGGCGCAGCCCGAGCATATCGTTACCGAGACGGGCGTTGGTTATAGGCTGGTCGGGGTTGTTTGACGCGTTTTGTTTTATATCGGTTCGCGTATGTGGTGGTGCTTATGGCTGCCTCATTTTGATATGATTGTCAGCGGCAAGGACGACCTTGCTGCATCCGCTTTCAACGGGGACGGCCCCATCCATCAATGGGAGTTCGTCTCATGTCCTGGATTCTTCTCTTTATCGCCGGTCTGCTGGAAGTCGCGTGGGCGGCTGGTCTTAAAACCTCCGAAGGTTTCACCCGGTTCTGGCCGTCGGTGTTCACCGTCGTGACGGCGCTCGGCAGTTTTGTTTTGCTCGCTATGGCGATGCGGCAGTTGCCGCTCGGAACTGCTTATGCCGTGTGGACTGGCATCGGCGCCGTCGGTGCTTTTATTTTTGGCATCGTGGTCATGGGGGAAGCGCTTTCCATTGCGCGTGTTGGCAGTGCGGTGCTTATTGTTGTTGGGTTGATTGGGCTTAAGTTGTCGTCCGGGCATTAGTGGTTTTTTTTGTCTGCGACGCTAGTCGCCATTCTCGTTTTTCGCTTTTCTTCTTTGCTGGCGTCCGCGATTTCGTATCGGTGCTTCACGCGTTGCCCCTGTGCGGGGCGGCACCTACTTTTCTTTGCAGCGGCAAAGAAAAGTAGGCAAAAGAAAGCCGCTTCAAACCTCCGGTGCCGGCCAGGATGGCGCTGCGGCGTACCGCAGTTGAGCTATCGCGCAGCGACGTTCGCACTCTGTAGATAGCCCGTAGTCAACCACGCACGGCGCGAAAGCCCCACACAGTCTGGAGCACATACCGCCGCAATCAACCGAGGGAAAACGCAAAAAAACGTGCTGACCGAATGTGCTCCAGGTGGATGTCATGCTTCGCGCCGCGCGCGCCTGACTGCGGGCTTTCTACGGAGTGTTTGCGTCACTGCGTGACAGCTCAAAGACCGTGAGCCGTGGCGGTATCCTGGCCGGCACCGGAGGTACAAAAGCGGCTTTCTTTTGCCTACTTTTCTTTGCCGCTGCAAAGAAAAGTAGGTGCCGCCCCGCACAGGGGCAACGCGTGAAGTACAGATACGAAATCGCGGATGCCAGCGCAGCAAAAAGCGGATGCCAGCGCAGCAAAAAGCAAAAACCCAGATTGGCGACTAACGTCGCAGACCAAAAGCCGCAAAACCCGCCGCCAACGCCCGCGCCGCGAAGCTAGCTATAATGAGACCAAACTCATCCTGAAATTGCTCCGCGCGGCCTTGATGCGCGGATCCGGCGGCTTCGGCACGGCGGAGCCTCTGGCACTTCCCGTCCCTGGCACGAGCCGCTGGAACTGACGGCACGCGACGCGCGCCTCGGAGGCGGCCATGCTTGAACCTCTTTCGCTTGCGGCGGGCCTGTCGTGGGGCAGCGGCTTGCGGCTTTATCTGACCGTCCTGCTCGCGGGTGTCTTCGGACGCGCCGGCTTCATCCATCTCCCCGATACGCTCTCCGTCCTGCAGTCGCCATGGGTCATCGGTGCGGCGGCGGTGCTGACCCTCGCCGAATTTCTCGCCGACAAAATCCCCGCGTTCGATTCGCTGTGGGACGCCGTCCATACCTTCATCCGCATTCCGGCGGGCGCCGTGCTGGCCGTCGGCGCGCTCGGCCACGCCGATCCCGCCATGATGACGATCGCCGCGCTGGCAGGCGGCACGCTCGCGGGCGCGTCGCATCTGACGAAGGCGGGCACCCGCGCGCTGATCAACCTGTCGCCGGAACCCGTGTCGAATGTCGTCACGTCGTCGGCTGAGGACGGGCTCGTGTTCGGTGGCCTGTTGCTCGCGCTGTTCGTTCCCGTACTGTTCCTCGTGCTGCTGGTCGGCTTCCTCGTGCTCGCAAGCTGGGCGCTGCCGCGTCTGTGGCGCGGCGTGCAGGGCGGTTTCCGTGGCATGGCGACGCATATGGTGTCGCGACTCGCGCGGAGCCGTCACGATTGAGCGAAGCCGAACGCGTCACCACCGAGGCTCCCCTCGAGCTTCCTCCCGAACACCGCAGGCCGCATGCCCCCGCGCATCGGCTGTCGCTCGGCCATCTGCTGCATCAGTCGCTGCGCATGACGGCGCGCGACTGGCGCGCGGGCGAACTGACAATGCTGCTGCTCGCGCTCGTGCTTGCCGTCGCCGCGCTTTCCAGCGTCGGCTTTCTCGCTGACCGTCTGCATCAAGGGCTTGAGCGCGATGCGCGGCGCATGATCGCTGCCGATTTCATCGTCCGCGCCGATCATCCTGTCGATACCCAATTCGTCGATAAAGCCAAAACCCTCGGCCTCGAAACCGCGACGACGGCGATTTTCCCGAGCATGGTCAACTCGACGGCGGCGAAACCGGTGTCGCGGCTCGCGGCCGTGAAAGCCGTATCGGCGGGCTATCCGCTGCGCGGCGAGCTGAAGATCGCGCTCACGCCCGGCGCGCCCGATCGCGAAGTGCGCGGCATTCCGCCGCCCGGCGACGTGTGGGTTGATCAACAGATGCTCGACGCGCTGAAGGCGCACATCGGCGACAAGGTGAAAGTGGGCGGGCGCGAATTCACGATCGGCGCGCTGATCACGCGCGAACTGGACCGCGGCTTCGCGTTCGTCAATTTCTCGCCGCGTCTGATGATGCGCGCCGACGATCTCGCGTCGACGGGACTGGTCGGCTACGGCAGTCGCGTCACGTACCGGCTGCTGGTGGCGGGCGGCGACGAAGGCGTCGCGTCGTTCGCGAAGTGGGCGCATGAACGCGTCGATAACGGCAAGATGCGCGGCTACGCGCTGGAATCGCTGCAGGATGGCCAGCCGCAGGTGCGACAGACGCTCGATCGCGCGAGCCACTTCCTGACGCTCGTGTCGTTGCTGACGGCGCTGCTGGCCGCCGTCGCGATCGCGATGGCCGCGCATCGCTATATGCGCCGGCATCTGGACAGTTGCGCGGCGATGCGTTGCCTCGGCGCGAGCCAGCGGACCTTGCGCGCGCTGTTCGTGTTCGAGTTCGCGGGCCTCGGTCTGCTTGGCGGGATTGCGGGCGTCGTGCTCGGTTTCGGCGGACATCTGGCGCTGTTCTGGTGGCTCGGCAGTCTGATCGACGTTTCGCTGCCTTATCCGTCGATCTGGCCTGCGCTCGAAGGCATCGCGGCGGGTCTCGTGTTGCTGATCGGTTTCGCGCTGCCGCCGCTGCTGCCGTTGACGCATGTGCCGCCCGTGCGCGTGCTGCGCCGCGAGTGGGGCGACGAAGGGCGTACGGCGTGGGCTGCGTATGCGCTTGGCATAGCGCTCTTTGCGGGCTTGCTGATTCTCGCGGCGGGCGAACTGAAGCTGGGCGGCATCGTCGCGGGCGGTTTCGCGGGCGGGCTGCTGCTGTTCGCGCTGCTCGCGCGCGCCGCGTTGTGGGGCGCAGCGCGCATCGTACGCAGCGAGCGTTTTCATATCGGCATCGGCTGGCGTTACGCGCTGGCGTCGCTGGAGCGGCGCGCAAATTCGAGCGCGCTGCAGATCACCGCGCTCGCGATCGGCCTGATGTGCCTGCTGCTGATCGGCATGACGCGCAACGATCTGATCGAAGGGTGGCATCGCTCGACGCCGCCCGACGCGCCCAACGAATTCATCATCGATATCCAGCCCGACCAGCGCGATCTCGTGACGAACTATCTGTCGGCGCACGGCTTTCCGGGCGTCGACCTCGAGCCGATGGTGCGCGGCCGGCTGATCGCGATCAACAGCAAACCCGTCAATCCCGACGACTACAAGAGCGAGGACGCGCGGCGTCTCGTCGATCGCGAGTTCAACCTGTCGTACACGACGCAGCTGCCGGACGACAACCGCATCGTATCGGGCGACTGGTACGGCGACGCGACGAAGCCGCAGATTTCGATCGAGCAGGGCCTCGCGAAAATCCTGAACGTGAAGGTCGGCGACACGATGCGCTTCGACGTGACGGGCCTGCAGGTCGACGCGCCCGTGACGAGCGTGCGCAAGCTCGATTGGGGTTCGTTCAAGGTCAACTTCTTCGTCGTGATGCCGCCTGCCGCGCTGAAGGACTATCCGGCGACCTTCATCACGAGCTTCCATGTGCCGCCCGAACAGCGGCCCGTGATCGACGGGCTGATCGGCCAGTATCCGAACCTCACCGCGATCGATACCGCGCCGATTCTCGCGCAGGTGCAGCGCGTGATCGGTCAGGTGATCGGCGCGGTGCAGTTCCTGTTCGCGTTCACGCTGATCGCGGGCGTGCTGGTGCTGTACGCCGCGCTGGCGGGCACGCGCGACGAGCGTATGCGAGAATCCGCGCTGCTGCGCGCGCTCGGCGCGTCGCACGCGCAGGTGCGCGCGGTGCAGGTCGCCGAGTTCGTCGTGGTCGGCGCGCTGTCGGGTCTGATGGCGGCCGTCGGCTCGCAGGTGATCGGCTTCATTCTCGCGGCGCGCGTGTTCGATTTTTCGATCGAATTCAACCCGTGGCTCGTGCCCGCGGGCATCGCGGCGGGCGTCGTGTGCTCGGCCGTCGGCGGCTGGCTTAGCTTGCGTCATGTGTTGATGCGGCCTGCGCTGCAATCGCTGCGCGATGCGTGACGTTAGGCCCGTCCTTGAACTCTCTTTGACTGTGTTTTGCCCGTATGACTGATCCGATTGACGAAGCGCCGTCGCAGCCGACGGCCTTCGAACTCGTAGGCGGCGAGACGCGCGTGCGCGAACTCGTCGACCGTTTTTACGACCTGATGGACCTCGAGGCCGATTTCGCCGGCATCCGCAAGCTGCATCCGCCGACGCTCGAAGGATCGCGCGACAAGCTGTTCTGGTTCCTGTGCGGCTGGCTCGGCGGCCCCGATCACTACATCAGCCGCTTCGGTCATCCGCGTCTGCGCGCGCGGCATCTGCCGTTCCAGATCGCGTCGGTGGAGCGCGACCAGTGGCTGCGCTGCATGGCGTGGGCGATGGAAGACGTCGGCCTGCCCGAGCCGCTGCGCGAGCGTCTGCTGCATTCGTTCTTCGATACGGCCGACTGGATGCGCAATCATCCCGGTTGACGGGCGATGTGTTGCACGCGGTAAAACCGTCGTGTCAAAGCGGCCAGTACAGTTCGGTCGGGAGCGCGTCGATCTGAACGCGGCGGGCGTTACGCGCGTCGGCATAATGTCCGCTGGCACGATGCACGTACAACGCAAAGGAGACTCCCCATGACGACGCGCGCGCTCTTTCGCGACGACGCCTATCTGACCCGCTGCGACGCGACCATCACCGCGATCGACGAGCAGGGCATTCATCTCGATCAAACCGTGTTCTATCCGCTCGGCGGCGGCCAGGCGGGCGACGCCGGCGTGCTGACGCTCGCGGACGGCACGCGCATCGAGATCGCCGACACGCGCAAGGCGAAGTTCGAAGGCGCGACGCCCGACGACGCCGTCCACGTTCCCGGGCCCGGCCAGGAAGCTCTGCTGGTGCAACTCGCCGCCGGCCAGCCGCTCACGGCGGAGATCGACTGGTCGAGACGCTACCGCCACATGCGCCTGCACACGGCGAGCCATCTGATGTGCGCGGTGCTGCCGTATCCCGTCGACGGCTGCAGCATCACGGCTGAGTACGCGCGCCTCGACTTCGCGACCGTCGAGCCGATCGGGCGCGACGATGTCGAAGCACGGCTTGCCGAACTGGTTGGCGGCGCACACGATGTCGCGACGCAATGGATCACCGACGACGAAATGGCAGCCCGCCCCGAACTCGTGCGCACGATGAGCGTGAAGCCGCCGATGGGCCTTGGCCGCGTGCGTCTGTTGCGCATTGAAGGCGTCGATCTGCAGCCGTGCGGCGGCACGCACGTGCGCAACACACAGGAAATCGGTGCATTGCGCGTCGCGAAGCTGGAAAAGAAAAGCGCGCGCACGCGACGTCTGGTGCTGGAGCTTGCATGACCGTACGCGTCGACACGGCGGCATATTCGACTGACGCGGACTACGCCGCGCTCGATCCTCGCGCGCGCGATGTGCTCGACTGCTGGTTCGGTACACCCGGCTCGGACGAATACGGCAAGGATCAGAAGCGCTGGTTCAAGCGCAGCGACGCGTTCGACACGATGCTGCGCGAGCGCTTCGGCGCGCTGATCGAAGCAGCGCTCGCGCTTGAACTCGATGCGTGGCGCACGACGCCGCTAGGCGCGCTGGCGCTGGTGATCGTGCTCGACCAGTTCACGCGCAACTGTCGACGGAAAACGGCGCACATGTACGACGGCGACGCGCAGGCGCTGGGCATCGCGCGTCGGATGATAGAAGAGGGTAGCGACGTGCTGCTGCCGACCGTCTATCACCGCGCATTCGCCTACATCCCGTTCGAGCATGACGAGACGATCGAAGGTCAGCGCGAGGGCGTGCGTCTGTACACGCAACTCGAAGCGCTCGGACTCGATCCGTCGTATGCGCGCTCGGCTGTGCGGCACGCGCAGGTGATCGAGCGCTTCGGACGCTTTCCGCATCGCAATGCGCTGCTTGGCCGTGAGTCGAGCGACGAAGAGATCGCGTTTCTGCGCGAACCGGGTTCGTCGTTCTAAAACGCGAGTTCAGTCGTCGCCGCCGATGTCCGACGGCGTACGCACGAACACGCGCAGCAGTTCATCGTTGTCACCGGGACGCGCGCCCGACCAGAACAGTTGCCAGCCGTCTCCCGGCTGCGCCGGATTCTGACGGCGCGTCTGCACGATCAGCCACGTGCAGGCTTCCCTGCCATCCGAACCGGTTTGAGCATCCGCCGACTGCACAGGCACGTGCTCGATATGAGCGAAGTATTTCAGCATCGGCGCTTCCGATTCGCCGAGCCCGAGGCTCGCCATGCAATCGCTGTCGTTCCATTGCGCATCGAGGTGCGTGCGCAGATCTTCGAACACAGAGCGATAGCTTTTCGCGAGATCGAGCCACGGCAGCAGCAGCGTGCTGACGAGACCCCACGCGACGATCGCGCCTGCACACCAGCTCAGCGCGCCGCGCCATTTGCCTGCGTGCCGGACGAGCGGCAGCAGCCACAACCAGCCGATGGTCAGCGCGAGCGCCGCGGCTACTTCGACGGGATGGATCGGCAGCGTCCAGTCGAGCGGCAGCCAGCGGCCGAGCAGGTGAAGCCATGCGCGGCTGCTGGCGGGATTGGTCATCGTCGACCAGATCGCCCACGCGAGCGCGACGAGCACGCCGAACAGCGCACGGCTCGTCATGTCCCAGACGGTATGCAGACGTTGCGGCAAGCGTTCGATTGCACGCGCCGCGAGCGGCGCAAGCGGCGCGATGAACGGCAGGATGTACAGCTCGCGGATCGTCGCCGAGGTTTGCAGCACCGCGAAACCCGTCCCCGCGAAAATCAGCGGCAGCGCGATGCGCGGCTCGCGCCATTGCCGCCATCCGCTGCGCGCCAATCGGGCGAACGCGATCACCGCCAGCGGCACGACAGGAAAGCCGACGGTGAGCATCGTCTTCAGCACGAACAGCCGGTCGTCGTTTTCCGAACCCAGTTCGGGCACGGAGAAACCGAAGAAGCGGCCGACGTTGTTGTCCCACAGCCAGACCTTGAAGAGCGCTTCGGAGCGCAGATAGAAGCAGATCGGCCAGATCAGCGCGAAGGGCGCGAAGACCAGCGCCGCCAACGCGAGCGCGCGGGCGAAGCGCGCGCTGCGGCAGGCCGGATACAGCGCGATCGAAGCGCAGAGCGTCGCACCGAACACGAGCGGCACGAACAGCCCCTTAGACATCAGCGCGATGCCGACGCCCGCGCCGAACATCGCGGCGGCCTGTCGGTCGCGTGGCGCAGCGTGGGGAGGTGAATCATCGCTGTCGGTACTCTGCATCGATAGCACCAGTTCGAACAGTCCGCAAAAGCCCAGTGCGGCGCCCGCCATCAGCGCGACGTCCGTCATCATGTCGTGCGCATGCTTGACGACGACGAGCGTCCCCGCGAACAGCGCGAGCGAACCGATTACGCGCAGATCGAGCCAGCGCGTTGCGTCCGTCGAACGCCGCGCGAAGCGCGCAAGACACAGCAGCGTCAGCGCGCCGAAGAGGGCGCTGGCGATGCGCGCGCCATCGTGCAGCGGCAGATAGCGATTGAAGAGCCATGCCGTGCCTGCCGCCACCCAGTCGTAGATGGGCGGCTTTTCGACGAAGGGTTGGCCCGCGTTGGTCGGCACCACGAGATCGCCCGTATCGAGCATGTGCTGGACGATGCCGAACGTGTAGGTCTCGTCCTGCTTCCATGGATCGTGACCGAGCGTGCCCGGCAGCAGCCACGCGCAGACGAGCGCGATGCCGATCACCCACCGCGCCGCGCGCGAAGCGGCGAGCCTGCGGGTCAGGCGTTGTGTGGCAGGAGCGGGGGGAAGCGGCGTCGCGGTATCGGCGCCGGTGCCTTGAGCCGGATGGGATGGTGCCGCCGGCCCGGCGATGAAGCGGGCCAGCGCTGACAAGGCGGTCGCTCCCCAGCGCCACCGCTTCGATGGATTCTGCTGCTGCATGACGAAAGATCTCTGGCCTCGGAGCGCGGCAACGTGGGCCACGATCCTTTTTGTTCGCACGACATTCCGCCGCTTTCGGAAGCGGCTGGTTGCATTCTATCGATCGAATATTACGAATGGTTACAAGAATGCCCCGGGGCGTCGAAATCGGTCAGCGAGTGTGGGGAAAGGCGCGAAATGCCACGACGCACGGCGCGTCGTGACGAAGCGCCGCGCGATCTACTTGAAAGGGGAGGAGAGGTGCGTCAGCGGCCGGCGCTGACATCGAGCAGCGCGCCGTTCACATACGATGACGCATCGCTGAGCAACCAGACGATCGCTTCGGCGACTTCGTCGGCGGTACCGGGGCGGCCGAGCGGCGTTTGCGCGCCGAGCACCGCTGCGCGATCCGGACGGCCGCCGCTCGCGTGGATGTCGGTATCGATCAGGCCGGGGCGGACGGCGTTCACGCGGATGCCCTGCGGGCCGAGTTCCTTCGCGAGACCGATGGTCATCGTATCGACGGCGCCTTTCGAGCCCGCGTAATCGACGTATTCGTTCGGCGAGCCGAGCCGCGACGCCGCCGACGACACGTTCACGATCGAGCCGCCATGCCCGCCGCGATCCTTCGACATGCGTCGCGCGGCCTCGCGCGCGCACAGATACGCGCCGTACACGTTGACGTCGAACATGCGCTTCAGACGTGCGGCATCCATGTCGGCGAGCGGCATTGAAGGCGCGACGATGCCCGCGTTGTTCACGAGCGCGTCGATGCGGCCATAGGCCTGTTCCAGCGCATCGAACATCGCGACGACTTGTGTTTCGTCGGCGACGTCACCCGGGATCAGACGCGCATGTCCGCCCGCGCGTCCGACTTCGGCGGCCGCTTCTTTCGCCGCCGCTTCGTTGCTCGCGTAGTTCACGCCGACCGACCAGCCGCGCGCGCCGAGCATGTGCGCGGTTGCGCGGCCGATGCCGCGGCTCGCGCCCGTGATCAGAACCACTTTCGTCATGTGAACTCCCGGCTCAGGTAGCGAGAGATGCGGCGTGCGTCAGACGCGTTCGCGCTGGACCGCCCACTTGTCCTGCGACGGCGGCTGATAGCGTTGCAGCTTTTCGATCAGACGGGCGGGGTCGCTCTCGACCTGCAGGATGTCGAAATATGTCTGGCGCATGAAGCCTTCCTGCACCGTGTGTTCGAGCATCGAGATCAGCGGATCGTAGAAGCCGTCGATGTTCAGCACGGCCACGGCTTTCTGGTGATAGCCGAGCTGCGCCCACGTGAACACCTCGAACAGTTCTTCGAGCGTGCCTGCGCCGCCGGGCATCGCGACGAACGCATCGGAGAGATCGGCCATCATCTTCTTGCGATGATGCATATCGGGTACGACGTGCAGTTCCGACAGACCGTTGTGGCCGACTTCCTTGTTGACGAGCAACTCGGGGATCACGCCGATCGCGCGGCCGCCGGCGGCCATGACTTCATCGGCGATCACGCCCATCAGGCCGACCTTGCCGCCGCCGTAGACGAGCGACAGATTCGCCGCGACGAGTGCGCGGCCGAATGCCTTGGCGGCTTCGCGATACAGCGGTTTGGCTCCGTCCGATGAGCCGCAATAGACGCAGACTGCCTTCATCTTCAACTGTCCTTCGATTCGTTACGAGGTTCGCGCGGCGGCAGATAGTCGTAGAACACGCGCTGCGGATGCTTGCCCGACACCAGATCGTCGAACAGTTCGCGCGAGCGGCCGCGCAGATACGGCGCCATCAGCGACACGATCTGCACGCTGACCTGATGCAGTTCCGCCTGAATCGCTTCCTGCTCGTTGTACTTGCGCGGGTTCATCACGAACTGGTACGACAGCCAGTACGTCGCGATCACGCCGATGTTGGTCGCGATGACCTTGATCTCGTCGGGTGTGGCGACCATTTCGCCATCGGCGACGAGCTGCTCGCAGAACTGGCTCGCGAACCGCACCTTATGGCTGATGATCTGCTTGAAGTGCGTTTCGAGCGTGCGGTTGCGCGCGAGCAGATCGTTGAGATCGCGATACAGGAAACGATAGCGCCAGGTGAAATCGACCATGTATTGCAGATACGACCACATTTCGTCGATGGTCGCGCGGTGGTCTTCCGGGAAACGCAGACGCTTTTCGATCTCCTGCTCGAACTGGCTGAAGATGCTGTTGATGATGTCGTCTTTGTTGCGGAAGTGGTAGTACAGGTTGCCTGGACTGATCTCCATTTCCTCGGCGATGGTCGTCGTCGTGACGTTCGGCTCGCCGATTTCGTTGAAGAGCTTCAACGAGAGTTCGAGAATCCGTTCGCGCGTGCGGCGGGGAGGTTTGGGTTCCATGTCGTCCGGGCCTGGGTCTTGGGTGGGCTGTGTTTGAGGTTTTTGCGCTCGTGCGACGATTATAAACCGAGCGTTCTGGAGGGAGGTTTTGCTGTCTGCGACGCAGTCGCTGTTCTGGGTTCTTGTTTTTGTCTGCGACGCAGTCGCCAGTTTTTTTGTTTTGATTTTTGGTTTTGGCTGGCGTCCGCGTTGACGTGTCGGTTTGCTAGCGTTGCCCCTGTGCGGGGCGGCACCTACTTTTCTTTGCAGCGGCAAAGAAAAGTAGGCAAAAGAAAGCCGCTTCAAACCTCCGGTGCCCGCCTGGATAACGGCACGGCGCGCGTTCTTTGAGCTGTCGCGCAGCGACGCAAACACTTCGTAGAAAGCCCGCAGTCAGGCGCGCGCGGCGCGAAACATGACATCCACCTGGAGCACATTCGGTCGCACGTTTTTTTGAATTTGCCCTCGGTTGATTGCGGCGGTATGTGCTCCAGACTGTGTGGGGTTTTCGCGCCGTGCGCGGTTGACTGCGGGCTTTCTACAGAGTGCGGACGTTGCTGCACGATGGCTCAACTGCGGCACGCCGCAGCGCTATGCTGGCAGGCACCGGAGGTACAAAAGCGGCTTTCTTTTGCCTACTTTTCTTTGCCGCGGCAAAGAAAAGTAGGTGCCGCCCCGCACAGGGGCAACGCGTGAAGTACGGATACGAAATCGCGGATGCCAGCGCAGCAAAAAGCAAGAAGCAAAACCAAAAACCAGAATGGCGACTGCGTCGCAGACAAAAAAACCACTAACGCAAAGCAGAACCAATCCACCGCACAACAATCGGCCCAACCAACAAACCCCAAGTCATAACACAAATAAAAAGCGCAACCATCACAGCAGCGCTGCCAAGATCCTTAGCCCGCCGCGACAGCTCATGTCGCTCAAGAGAAATCCGATCAATAGCAGCCTCAACGCTAGAGTTGAGCAACTCGACGATCAGCACAAGAAACACCGACCCCAGCAGCAAAACACGAGAAACGGCATCGACGGGCACAAAAACCCCACACGGCACGAGAATCGCCGCCAGCGTCAGCTCCTGCCGAAACGCACTTTCCTCACGAATCGCAACACGAAAGCCGGCAAACGAATTCTTCATCGCGTGCCACGCACGCGTCACACCGCGATTGCCCTTGTACGGATTGAAGGGCAACGGCGCGAGCGGATCGTCGGGGCCGAGCGGTTCGTGCGGCTCCTGCGCGTCGGCCTGAGAGGACGCACCTTCGTCGGACGAAGAATCGGCCGATGTGCGCGCACGCGTCGTGGATGACATGGCTGATGAATTCGCTGAAACAGGTCTGGACTGTCCAGCATAACGCGAGCGCGGCGCGCCGTCTTCGTGCAGGTCATGCACGTCGTCGAACGGCTCGCCGTAGTGCTCCGTTTGCGATGCTGCAGTCTTCGCGTCGCGCAGCGATTCCTGCGGAGCGCGCAATGCGTTCGATTGTCTCGTTTGCATGGGCTTGGCGAGAGGTGAGGGCGCTTGCGCGTCGGACGGATCAGGCGGCGGCGCTTTCCTCGCTATACGTGGAGCGCGAAAGCGGCTTCAGATGCGCGGCGAATTGTTCGGATGCAGCTGTCCACGAGAATCGCTCGGCCCACGCGCGCGCATGGTTGCGATCGATCTTCAACGCCTGCAGGCACGCTTCGCGCAGATCGTCGTGCATCGCACCCGCGCCGCCGTCGCCGAGCACGTCGATCGGGCCCGTCACGGGATACGCTGCAACGGGCGTGCCGCACGCAAGCGCTTCGAGCAACACGAGGCCGAACGTGTCGGTCCTGCTCGGGAACACGAAGACATCGGCGGCCGCATAAACCTTCGCAAGTTCGGCCTGCGTCAGCACGCCGAGATAGTTTGCCGTCGGATAGCGCGACTTCAGTTCGGCGAGCGCCGGACCTTCACCGCATACCCATTTCGAACCGGGCAGATCGAGCTTCAGGAACGCCTCGACATTCTTCTCGACAGCCACGCGTCCCACGTACAGGAAGATCGGCCGCGCGGTGTTGAGCACCTTCGATTCCATCTGCCGGAAGATCTCGAGATCGACGCCGCGCGTCCACAGCACCACG
Source organism: Paraburkholderia sabiae (assembly GCF_030412785.1). Classification (NCBI taxonomy): domain Bacteria; kingdom Pseudomonadati; phylum Pseudomonadota; class Betaproteobacteria; order Burkholderiales; family Burkholderiaceae; genus Paraburkholderia; species Paraburkholderia sabiae. Next base: position 5,401,297 of record NZ_CP125295.1, on the reverse strand, counting down.
TTCGTGAAGCCGAACTTTTCGAGGTCGGACTTGACGACAGGCGTGGGCGCCATCACGGCCAGCGACGCCTTGTGGAACCAGTGCAAAAAGCGGTACGTCCACGCGACGGGAACACCGAAGCGCGCCTGCACGTATTCAGGAAAGCGCGTGTGATACGCCGTCGTGAACGGCAAGTTGTGTTCGATCGCATAGGCGCGCGCCGCGAGTCCGAGCGGACCTTCCGTCGCGATGTGCAGCGCATCGGGTTTGAATTCGTCGATGCGTTTGCGCAGATGGCGTTTCGGCAGCAGCGAGAGACGAATCTCCGGGTACGTGGGGCACGGAATCGTCTTGAACTCGAGCGGCGTCAGCAGATCGACTGTGTGGCCGATCTCCGTCAGTTCGCGCGTCGTGTTCTTCAGCGTGCGAACAACGCCATTGACCTGCGGTTCCCACGCATCGGTGACGATCATGATCTTCATGCGATTGGCCCTCTCGTAGTAGTGGTGGTGCGTGTCACGCTGTTGCTGCGCGAGCCTTCGTCGCGTTCGCCTCGGGCGAGCGCATCACGGTCCAGTAGACCACCTTCAGCTCGCCTTCATACGTCTCGACGAGCGCCGACAGGCTTTCGACCCAGTCGCCGTCGTTGCAATAGAGCACGCCGTCGATCTCGCGGATCTCGGCCTTGTGAATGTGCCCGCACACGACGCCGTCGCAGCCGCGGCGGCGCGCTTCGTCGGTCATCACAGTCTCGAATGCGGAGATGAAGTTGACGGCGTTCTTCACCTGATGCTTCAGGTACTGCGACAACGACCAGTACTGGAAGCCGAGCTTGATGCGGATCCGGTTGAACCAGCGGTTCAGCACGAGAATCATCGTGTACAGCGTGTCGCCGAGATACGCGAGCCACTTCGCGTGCTGGATCACACCGTCGAACAGATCGCCGTGCACGATCCACAAACGCTTGCCTTGCAGCGTCGTATGAAACGCTTCGCCGCGCACGTGAATGTCGCCGAATGCGAGATCGCAGAACTGGCGCGCGCCTTCGTCGTGATTGCCGGGGATGTACACGACCTGCGTGCCCTTGCGCGCCTTGCGCAAGATCTTCTGCACGACGTCGTTGTGCGCCTGCGGCCAGTACCAGCCTTTCTTCAGTTGCCATCCGTCGATGATGTCGCCGACCAGATACAGGTACTCCGACTCGTTGTGCCGCAGGAAGTCGAGCAGATACTTCGCCTGACAGCCGCTGGAGCCGAGGTGAATGTCGGAGAGCCAGATCGTGCGATAGCGATGCGAAGCTTCGTGATCGTCGTCGTGA